>CAWJDG010000027.1:0-172350 GCA_963841365.1 uncultured Acidobacteriaceae bacterium | reverse complement strand
CATTGTTATCGAGCCAGAATGTGACGTCGTTGGCGCCCGCTGCTTCGGTTTCGGCCACCAGCAATTCGCTCTCCGGCGCGCAGGTTAGCCCATCGCACTCGTGCACGGTGAAACCATACTTCGTGGCAGGTTTTAGATTCGTCGCGTCGAAGGTTAGTGCAGGCGTCGTAATCGTCACCTGCGGCGGTCCCCAAAGGAGCTTCGATGTGGTCGCGCCGATTACTGTCTTGTTCCAGGCGATGTTCAGCGTGTTCACATAGGTGCCGCGGAAAAAAGTGGCTGTCACGGGAAGCGTTTGTCCCGCGACGACCTCAGGCTGCGACACGGCAATCGTTGGGGAAAAGATGCTGCCCTTGTTGGCGTTCGCGGTGGTGTTCTGGAGTTGCGGCCGGGCGGGAATCGGATACACGAGTCCGAAGTCAAGATCGAGTTGCGGGTAGCTGACACGCACTACGAACGGCTTCAATCCGCCCAACGAGGCAGTATATAGATTCTGGAACAGCGAATTGAAATCGGTGATGATGTTCTGGGCATTGGCGTTGAGCGTCTGTGAACTGACGAATCCTAAGATCCACGCCGACACCTGGTCGCGCAGATGCTGATCCGTGGCGGCAGCAATCGCGGCGCCCAGGCCTTTGATAGCGACGTTGATGCCCTGCGCGATGAAGCCCGCAGCGGCTTCGGGCAATGACGCGCCGCCGCTCGCCACGATGCTCGCCCCTTCGGCCGCCATTTGCTTCGTCCACTGTTCGGCGGCGCCGACAACCTGGCCTGTCACGTTGCCGCCCGCCACGGCTTCAATGTCGACGCTGGTTGCCGATGTGCAGGAGACCGGCAGATCGAAGCTTGTGGCATTGGGAACGGTCGAAGCGCAATTGACCGCGATGTCAGCGGTGAAAACGACCGTGTAGGCGGGATCCTGCGGCTCAGTCACGCAGGTAGAGCCGTGATGGCAGGTGTGAGGAGACGTCACCCAGAAGGCAATCGCGTTGAGCGGCACAAGATAATTGAAGTGAATCCGCCGACCGTTCACGGTCTGCAATGTATTGTTTGGGTTTGTCCAGCTATCCTGGAATGTCGCGGTCAAATAGCCCTTGGACGCCATCGCGCAGGGTGTTACATCGTAGGCCGTGTTGGGGCTGTGATTCACCAGGTTCAGGATTGCCTGGTGTACGTCGTTGCACACCCCGGCCTTCATCGCGGTCCACAGCCCATCAAAATGACCACTCTGTAACAGGTCAGAGTCCCTTGCTTTCACCAAACCGTCGGGCATGCCAGCAAGCTGCTCTGGATGCAACGACGAGATGATCGCGACACTGGCCTGGCCCGTCTGATCGGTGAACCCCAGGTTGAGCCGCAACGGTCCGGCAATCCAAAACTCCGTATGCGTCGAGTTCCACGGATTGATCTCGACGTTGTTTGGGGCGGCGGCGGCGCGCGCGGATAAGGCTCCGAGAAAAAGGGCAATTGCGGCTTTCAAAGTAGGGACGTGAAACACCGTGCGGCTTAAAGATAGAGATCTTGCATTCATGGATTCGACCTCCTCGAAAAAATGAACGCAGGAAATGGGGCTTACGGGAAGCAGCGCCTAAGTATAACGCAAGAAAAATGGGAGTGATCGCGAGGTTTGACGGAATAAGTTACGTTTGAAATGCCAGACGAAGAGATTTTGAAACATTCGGCTCGCCAGACTTTGACCCTGCGGCCCGGACGTTCTCTGAATCCAGCAAAGTGTGCCTTTTTAAGGAAGGCCGGGCTACACCTTACACCTGGCCCCTGTGGGACATTTAGCTCAATGCAACCCGACGATAGAAGGTTGACCGCTGCCTGGCGGTCAACCTGAATGCGGCTCCTCTGATTAACTCACTGTCAACGGAAATGTGGTGGTGGTGATTGTTTTGGAGGCGTCATTCCCAGTGCCGGTGATGGTGATGGTATAGCTTCCGGCGGTAGTGCCGGGATTAGACGGCTGGTTTGAACTGCTTGAACCGCCTCCACCGCAGGCAGCAATATTCGCGAGCAGGACGAAAGCGCCCAAAACCATCAGGAGCGCACGCCAGGTCCGCTGTCTCCTTGGCACCCACAGAATGATGAGGACCGCCAAGACAGCGCTGCTCCCGCCAGCCCAACCTTTTCCCTTTCCCAATGTGGGCCGCACGAGCGCCGCGCTCGCTGCAGTTGTGCTTACACTGACGCTAGCCATGGCGCTGGTCGTAGTTGAGCTCAACGCCACCTGACCGCCGGTACAGGTTGGAAGGTCAGTGGCTCCGGTAGGTTCTGCAGTAACCGCGCATGTCAGCGTTATCGTCCCAACATACCCGTTGTTTGAATTAGCTGTCACAGCTCGATGTGATAGAGCCACCCGGAGCGACGGTCGCGGGGGTTGCCGACATGGTGTAGTTTGGCGCCGTTACGTTGACTGCGGACGAAGCCGTGCCCGAAGTGCCGGCATATATTGAGGAGCTGCCGGGATCGGGTGAGTAGGTTGCCTTGAAGGTGTAGCTGCCCGCGCTCAGTATGCCCGCGGCAATGTTGATTGTCGCCGTTCCGCCGGCCAAGGCGGTAGCCGCTGAAGAGTAATGTGCCACCAGACAGAATCACTGAACCGGTTGCCGTCGGGTTGCCTGTTCCGCCGCTTACCGTCACCGTAATTGTCAGGGGTTGCGCAGTGGATATGCTCGACACGCCGGGCGTCACCACGACCGTCGGCGTAATCAGGGTTACAGTGACCACAGACGATGCTGTGCCCGTAGCGAAGGCGTATGTCGAGGAACTGTTTGTGTCTGGTGTGTAGCTGGCCGTGAAGGTGTAGCTGCCTGCACTCAGCGACCCGGCCGGAATATTGATCGTCGCCGTCCCACCGCTCAAGGTCGTAGCCGCAGAGGTGTAGCCGCCACCTGACAGGGTGACTGAACCGGTCACAGCCGGGTTGCCCGTCCCGCCGTTCACGGTCACCGTGACTGAAAGCGGTTGCGTAATGGTGATGCTCGAAACGCCAGGCGTCACCGTCACCGTTGGATTAAGCAGGCCAACCCCGACGGGAGACGCCGCTGTGCCTGAAGCGGTGGCGTAGATCGAAGAACTCGTCGCGTCCGGTGTGTAGCTCGCCTTGAAGAGGTAGTTACCCTTGGTCAGCGTGCCCGCCGCAATGTTGAACGTCGCGGTACCGCCGCTCAAGGTGGCAGGCGCTGAGGTGTAGGTGCCGCTCGACAGGATCACGGAGCCGCTTGCAGTGGGGCTACCTGTGCCTCCGCTCACGGTCACGGTCACTGAAAGCGCCTGACTCGTGGTAATGCTGTTCGACGATGGAGTCACCGTTACTATGGGCGTAGCCACACCCACGACGACTGCCGACAAGGCCGTGCCTGAGGTGCTGGCATAGATCGAAGAACTCGTCGCATCCGGTGCGTAGTTGGCCTTGAAGGTGTAGCTGCCGGCGCTCAGCGTGCCATCGGGAATATTGATTGTTGCCGAGCCGCCCGTCAACGTCGTGGCAACGGAAGTGTAGCTACCACTTGATAGCGTCACCGAACCGGTGGCTGTGGGGCTCCCCGTTCCGGCGTTCACTGTCACCGTGACCGAAAGCGGTTGAGTGGTGGTGATGCTCGACGCGCTCGGAGTCACCGTCACCGTCGGTGTGGTTACACTTACGGTGACTGGCAACGTGGCCGTTCCGGAAGCACTGTTAAAGGTCGAGGAGCTATTCGTATCCGGTGCGTAGCTGGCCTTGAAGGTGTAGCTGCCGGCGCTCAGAGTGCCCCCCGGAATGTTGATCGTCGCGGTGCCGCTGCTCAGTGTAGTCGCTGCCGAAGTGTAGCCGCCACTCGACAGCGTCACCGAACCGGTGGCGGTTGGATTGCCCGTTCCGCCGCTCACGGCCACTGTCACCGAAAGCGGTTGTGTGGTGGTAATGCTCGACGCGCCGGGAGTCACCGTCACCGTCGGAGTTACGCTGACTGCGACTGCTGATGTGGCGGTTCCGGAAGCACTGTTGTATATCGAGGAGCTATTCGTGTCCGGTGTGTAGGTGGCCTTGAAGGTATAGCTGCCTGCGTTCAGCGTGTTCGCTGGGATGTTGATGGTTGCGGTGCCTGAACTGAGCGTGGTCGCCGCAGAAGTGTAGCTGCCACTCGATAGGGTCACCGAGCCGGTGGCGGTTGGATTGCCCGTCCCGCCGCTCACTGTGACCGTTACCGAAAGCGCCTGAGTGGTGTTGATGCTTGACGCGCCCGGCGTCACCGTCACTGTGGGCGTCGCCACGGTTACAGTGACTCCCGATGGTGCCGTGCCCGAGGCGGTGGCATAGATTGAGGAGCTGTTTGAGTCAGGTGTGTAGGCGGCCTTGAAGGTGTAGCTGCCTGCGCTCAGTGTGTTCGCCGGGATGCTGATGGTTGCGGCGCCTGCGCTCAGCGTGGTAGCCGCCGAAGTGTAGCTGCCCGTGCTTAGCGTAACCGTTCCCGTCGGCGTCGGGTTGCCGGTCCCTCCGCCCACCGTGACCGTCACCGAAAACGGTTGAGTTGCGGTGATGGTTGACACTCCCGGTGTCACCGTTACCGTTGGTGTGGCCGCACTTACTGTGACTGGCGATGCCGTGCCCGAAGAGCTGTTGTAAAGCAAGGAGCCATTCGAATCAGGCGTGTAGTTGGCTGTGAATGTGTAGTTGCCTGGGCCCAGCGTGCCCGCAGGAATGTTGAAGGTGGCCGTGCCGGCGGTCAAGTTGATGGCTGCCGAAGTGTAGCTCCCACCCGAAAGTGTCACCGAACCAGTGGGCGTCGGGGAACCTGTCCCGCTGCTCACTGTCACCGTCACGGATAGCGCCTGGGTCGTGGTAACGGTCGACAAAGCGGGGGTCACGGTAACAGTCGGTGCTGCCTTGGTGTACTCGGTGTAGGTGTAGTCGTTGTAAAGACCGGTTGTGCCGAAGAATGACCAGAGCCTCAGGTAGATTGTGGCTCCGTTGGTGGGCAGGTTTACGGTGGTGCTAGTGCCGGCCAATGGACCGGCGTTGAACAGATCATAGCTGCCCGGGGTCGTACCAACCCAGAGATAGTATCCGGTCACGCCATTGGAAGCCGCAGACCAGGTGAAGGTGGTCGAAGACGCGGTCAATGTGCTGCCAGGCGCAGGAGTGGTGATTATGCCCAGGTCGCCCACTGTGATGGACGTGGAACCGGAAACGGCTGTATAGATCAAAGAACTGTTGGAGTCTGGGGTGTAGCTGGCCGTCAGCGTATCGCCACCGGTTGCGAGCGCTCCCGCGGCGATATTGAATGTGGCGCTGCCACCGGAAAGCGCAGCCATCGAGGCGTAGCCGCCTCCGGAAAGAGTGACTGAGCCGGTGGCGGTTGGGTTCCCTGAACCTCCGTTCACTGTCACGGTCACCGAAAGCGCCTGGCTTGTATTGATGCTTGAGGCCGAAGGCGTCACTGTAATGGCCGGCGTAAACTCCGCAACCGTCACGGATGTGGTGCCTGTAGCGCCGCTGTATATCGACGAACTCGTGGAGTCGGGAGTGTAGCTGGCCGTGAGCGAGTCCGTCCCGGCATTGAGCGATCCGGCAGGAACGTCGATCGTGGCTGCGCCTCCGCTCAAGGTTGTGGCTGCCGAGGTATAGCTGCCACTTGAGAGGGTTACCGAACCGGTAGGCGTCGGCGAGCCGGAAACCGTCACCGAGACAGTTAGGTCCTGCGTGGGCCCGATACTCGCCGGTGAAGCCGTCACCGCCACCGTGGGCGTAGCTGTGGTTCCTGCCATGGCAGATAAACCGATCAGGACCGTTTCCCACCCATCCGCCGATGGCGAAATCGCAAACTCGGTTGTGTAGGAACCGGGCGTCGCATTTTCGGAGGCTTCTGTCACATAAGTTGGAATCGAGTTCACATCCGTGAGAAAGCCAGCCTGGGGAGTAAATGTATGCGGTGCATCGGAGTCGCCGAAGATCCAACTTACAAGTTGTCCGACGCTAGCCAGCGAGACGGAACCGGTAGTAGCGCTGGTTGTGTAGATGCCAGCAGGAGAAGTTGTAATGGCTGAAGAAACGGGAACTTGCGCAGTATTTGATCCGGCGACCGCGAGGAAATGAAGGAATATGGGCTCCCCGTTGGGCGTAGTGGCGGGAGTGACAGTGATTATATCGCCGGCGGGACACGATACCGGGTTTTGGACGTAGTAGACCGTACCCCGCATGTCATATGCGATGCTCGCCAAGTCAGTGGGTCCTGCAAGGATGTTCCAGGTGTTACCGCAGCTATCTGACACCGTTGGTTGAGACTGTGCATGGTTGTAAAACTGGTAGTAATCCCCAAGGAATAGCAGCAGCGTCGAAGCCCCTGGATAGACGAACGGCCCTGTAGGATAGCTTGTTGGGTAGGTGGCTGTTGGAGACGTCCCCCACCCGCCTGATGACACAATCGTCGGCACGGGCGGATTGACCACGAGCGTGGCCGCTTTGGCGGGGTTGGCTGAGGAATCTTCATATCCTGCATAAACGTTAGACGTGCTGGGAGTCGTACTCAACATCACGAACCGCATGGCCGACGTGCTTGTCCACCCCGGTCGGGAAGTGATCTCCTTGACGATGTTCGTCACATCGATGGTATGAGTGCAAGTATCCTGTCCATTGTTGTTCCCCTGGCAGCTTCCATGAACATCGCCCGGCCCCGTGGTGGTGTAATCGACGAAGGCAGTCGTGTAAGGTACATCGACAGGAGTGTTGCCTGAAGCATTGCTGAAAGAGGCCCCATCGTCCTGGGCCACACCGTAAATGCGAAAAGTATAGTTGGTGTTAGCACAAGGCGCTGACCCGCAAGTAGCACTTGATGCAGACCCATCACTGCTCACTAACTTCAAGTACGCTGATCGGATCGAATCTCCGGAATTGACGCCGATAGATGGAAATCGATAACCGGTGACCCAGGCTGCCGTTATACCCGGCGAACTCCCGACCAAATCTGCTCCGCCATATTGCGGAGAGCTGTGCCAACCGCTGCTGTCTTGTTCGTTGTAATAACCGTCGTCGGCATCATTGGAAATCTGAATCGTGTGAGAAACGATTTGAGCTCGCCCCAGTGCTCCGAAGAGAAATAGAGGAAGGCAGATACTAACGAGGACAAACCGCGGCAGTTGGATCGATCTGGAACAACGGTGATCACTTGAAGTGCTCACCAGTGGTGGATCAGAGTCGAGCGGACGAGCGGTTGCGCGGCGCCCAACAATCCTCTGTGACATAGGCGCGACCAAGTGGCGTGCTGTAAATACAGAACTGCGCACAATTGATGAGAAGGATTTCAAGTTATCCACGTGATGGAGGTCTCCCATTCCTCTAAGAGCCCGGGGGAAGCATTAAATACATTGGGGGGAATTGAATTCTACCAGACTTTTTGAGGCCTGGGAGTCAGGGAGCGGGGGTCCCTTCGATACTTCAAATGAAGCGAATAAGTAACCGTCGATGATTACTTTGAAGGATGCTCGAGGCTTGCGACTCGAGTTTGGTGAATGCTCAGCGCATCGTACGGGGCGGACAGGCGGAGAGGCAACCGTTTCATTCACTCCAAACGCTGTCGAGCAGGCACTCGAGTTGCTACGCGCTTAGTGAAGAAGACCAACTCGTCGCGAGGCGCACAGGTCCGATCGGCGAAACCGATATTAAAGCGAATCGGGCCGGCAATTAGAACGTTGGTTCCAGAAGGATCCACTTATCGCATTTGGTAGGTTGATGGGCAGCGGCGCGCGCAGCCAGGCCTGCAAGAAGTTCGGCGATTGCGTCATTCAGAGCGTGGAGGGAAAAGAGTGCAGCTTCAGACTGGGAACCGCGTGCCCGTGGATTCGACTTCCACGAAAAACGGACGCCAGTGCAACGGAGAGCGCTTGAGTTCAGGCTCGCAGCTATTAGGCTGATTTTAAGTTACTTACGCGGTCGAGTCGGGGGTCGTTCGAGCACAAGCCCCTCGAACTCATCGCCTCCATAGCCAAGTTCTCTCGCTGATCGCCAGAGAAACACAATCGCGGTTGGCCAGCGAAGAGCGCTCTTTGACTGAGCCATAACACTTTCGTAATGCTCAATTGAGGTTATCTACGTTTCACATTGGACTAAAAAATGGTTACCATCGTCCCACGGCGATCTGTTTGACAGGCAGCCGCGAGTTGACGCTCACAGTGAAAGCTACCCCGGAATTGCACCATTTTTGAGTTCATTGAGGGCGGTAGATATCTGAGAGTTCAGCTCCCGGATGACCTGTCAACTTGAGATTTGAGCGGAAAGGCGGCTGGTGTCTCAATGAGCACTTCATATCAACGAGCACCTCACACCGTGAGTTCAGCAGACGTATCACAAAATTCCGACACGAGACATGCTGACAGCATTGGAGTCGCGGCCATGTCGGTTGCCCTGATTGGCCCAAACGAGGAGAGACGTTTGGTAGTAGCCAAGGCGCTTGCCGAAACTCGCCGGGCCAATGTCTGCGAGTTCGATTCCTACCCGCCGGAACTCGAACACGTGCAGAGACTGCTGGCGTCGTTCGACGTTGTGATCCTTGACCTGGACAGTGAGCCAGATGTCGCTCTGGAATTCGTGAAGAGAGCGAGCGCCAACGACGCGGCGACGATCATCGTCTATTCGGAGAACACAGATCCAAAACTTGCGGTCCGCACGATGCGCGCTGGTGCTCGCGAGTACCTCCTTCTACCGCTCGAGCAAGGCGCGGTGGCTGAAGCTCTGGTTCGGACCGAAACCTTCCTTCGCGAGAAACCGCTCCCAGCAGAGAAGACTCAGGGAGAGTTGCTCGTCTTTGCCGGGTCCAAAGGAGGATCCGGTGTTACGACGGTCGCTTGCAATGTCGCCATCGCTCTAGCCCACAAATCCGACCAAAAGATCCTGCTCATCGACCTCGCTCTTCCCATTGGAGATGCGGCGCTGTGCCTGGGGATTTCTGCGGGTTACTCGACGGAGGACGCCCTCCGGAGTATCGAGAGGCTGGATGCGAGTATGCTTCAAAATCTCCTGGTCAAGCATCGGTCAGGAGTGTTCGTGCTGGCGGCTCCCACGAAAGTTCCCGAGATTGAGGTTTCGAAGGGCGCCATCGACAAGCTGATTGGAATTGCGCGGCGTGAGTTCGATCATGTGATCGTAGATGTGGGATCAAGAATTGATGTGGCGGCCAGGGTTCTATTCGAAGATGCCTCAACCATTTACCTGGTGACCCAGACCGGCATCTCTGAACTGCGCAATTCAAGCCGCCTTATCTCACAGTTCTTCGCCGAAGGAAGTCCAAACCTGGAAATTGTGATCAACCGGTTTGAGTCCCGCTTCCTGGAAACGGTGAACGAAGATGTAGTCGCCAAGGCTTTGGGCAGGCCGGTACGGTGGAAGATCCCGGATGATCAGGACGCTGCGCGCGCGCTGCAGTATGGCGACACCGGCTTGCCTGAAACACGCATTTCGCGGATAAGCCAGGAGATGGCCTGCTCGATTACGGGACGTCCTTTCCCCTACGAAAAGAAGAGGGACTTTGACCTGAGAGGTGCCGCTAAAGATTTTGCGCAGGTAGATTATGGAAATCATGAACTGCCGAGCACGCCGAGTTCAGGATCGACCGATGCGCGGACGACTCCGACGATTACATGGCCGACACCCGAACCGATTACCTACGGGAGCAGGCTCACCTTTGCCCAACTGAATGCCACGGCATCAGTCGAGGGAACCTTTGCTTACACACCAGGCCCGGGCTATGTGCTTCCGGTCGGAACGCACACGCTATGGGTCACATTCACTCCGGCAGACTGCGCCATCTATGCACCGCTGCAGGCCGCAATTCAAATTGTTGTGGGCAAGGCAACGCCGACCCTCGCCTGGCCAACACCTGCCGGGATCATCTACGGCGCCGCATTGGATGACGGACAACTCAATGCCTCGACGCCGATACCCGGAAAACTCGAGTACTCTCCCGCGGCGGGCGAGATGCTGCCTCCGGGCATGCATACGCTCTCAGTAACTTTCACCCCCGCGGACAGCGCGAACTACGCCACTGCGCAGGCCGTCGTGTCGCTGACTGTGGCAAAGGCAGCATCTGAAATCCAATGGCCGACACCCGACGAGATTACCTACGGCACACAGCTAAGCGCCGCGCAACTTTGCGCCGCGGCGTCAGCTCCTGGAACATTTGAATACAACCCCGGCTTAGGTGGGGTGCTTGCAGCGGGAGAGCACAAACTGACGGCGGTCTTCACCCCGGCAGATACCTTGGGCTACTCAACAGCGCAGACTGCCGTATCGCTGACTGTGGCCAAAGCGACTCCCTCCATCACGTGGCCGACGCCGGATCCGATTGGCTACGGCGCCGCCCTCAGCGCCACTCAACTCAATGCCACAGCAACAGTGCCGGGATCGTTTGCCTATACACCTGCCGCGGGCGAGATACTGGGGCCGGGAGTTCATGAAGTCGCGGTGACCTTCACTCCGCTCGACACACTGAATTTCACAACGGTGCGCGCCACCGTGCCGCTGAGTGTTACCGAGAAGTCACCAGCCGTCATCACCTGGCCGGCCCCCTCCGCGATCTCGTATGGCACCGCACTGAGCGCTGCTGAGTTGAACGCGACGGCATCGGTTCCGGGAACATTTGTCTATACGCCTTCCGCGGGCCACGTACTCGCTCCGGGGCGGTATACCCTCTCGGCATCGTTTACTCCTTCGGACACCGAAAAATACGCGATAGCGCAAGCCAAGGTTGAGCTTCAGGTGGAGGGATTGCCTGAGATTTCTTCGCCGCCACCCGCAGCCGCTGAGACGCCGTCAACGTGGACCTACACCGCAATCAACTTTGCCTCTGCAGATTCGGCACCGGCGGAAGTAAAAGACGAGCACGCAGCCACCAAGACAAGCCCACGCGAAACGCGCACTTACAAAGGTGCTGTCTACGAGAAAGGTGAGGACGGTCAATGGCATCTCCAGAAGAAATAGCTCAGTTGCTACCTGAAACGCTTCCCGAAGATTTCAGCGAATGGGATAGCGGAGGCTCTCCTACGGCCAAACCTGTTCAGTCTAGTGAATGGGAAGCATGGGAAGCCGCTCATCCGGCCAAGGAAACCGCAAAGGCGGCTGGACAATCCACTGAGCGCAAGACAATCTTGTCGTCTGCAGTGGAAAGGCCGCACGATACGCGCCGAATCTCTTCCGCACCAGTCTTTATTAATCAGCAAAAGAATTTCAGCGATGGGGCTCGCGAAGCACTTCCCAAGGCCAAGCCTGTCAACTCCCATGAATGGGAAGCGTGGGAAGCAACTCATTCCTTCGGCAAGACGCCAAAGCCGCTTGGGCAATCCCCTGAGCGCAAGACCATTCTGACGCCTGTGGCAGAAATGCCGCGTGTTTCGGATCCAGCGTCGTCCGCAGCAGTCCTTGTTACGCAGCAAGAGTCGACCAGCGAGCCGGTAGACGGATCGCCCAGCCGCGCTTCGCAGGTGCTAGAGACAGGCGATACGACGGATGAAGCTCCCGTGGCGGCGGGTTTGCCAGATGTCGCTACGGCGGATGGAATGACCAACTCACCCGAAAGCGCCGCGACATTGAAAATCGGGGCTGACGAGGCTCTCTTCGATCTGTTTTCATCGAAGAATATCGAAGTTAAGCAAGAGCCGAAGACGGCGAAAAAGAAGTGGATGATCGTTGCGGGTGTTAGCACTTGCGCGATTCTACTCCCGCTCATCCTCATGATGCCGCTGTTCCATCATGGAACGAAGACTGTGGCGAAACAATCTGTTCAGCCTCTTCCAGAAGCATCCGATACTCAGCAGGCGACGGAGGCGCCAAATCCATCAGCCAATGAGCCGCTCACTGAGGTAAAGCCGCTGGCAACGACCGAGAAGCAACAGGCAACGGACGACCTGCAGAGCAACGAAAAGAACGGAGCGGGCTCGGCACAGGCGCCGACGAAAATGCAGGCGAAAATGATGGATGAACAACTCACAGCGCCAACACAGATTCCGCAAGGCATTGAGAAGCAAGCCGCGGAAGATGCGCCACCCCCCGTGAGCTTAACCGCGGCTGGTGCCGATGGTCTGGGCGGCAGCGGCTCGAATGCCAGCGTCTTCAATGGACACGCGCAACCCGTGGTTAAAGTTGCACCTTCCAAACCGATTGTCATTTCGTCGGGCGTCGCAATTGGAATGCTAATTCAGAAGACGCCACCGGTCTATCCGCCCATCGCGAAGTCAGCCCGTGTGTCCGGCACAGTGGAGCTGCACGCCACTATTGCCAAGAACGGAACGATTAAAGATTTACACGTTGTAAACGGGCCGACCATGTTGCAGCAGTCCGCCATCGATGCCGTGCGGACCTGGCGCTATAAACCATATAAGCTCAATAATGAGCCGACAGAAGTTGAAACTACGATCAACGTAGTCTTTACGCTTGCAGGATGAATTATCGAAGCGTGGACGTCGCTCGATCCTGAATGCTTCCACGCGGAATCCCTTGCGAGAATCCACATCTCTCAGCCGAGAAGTCCTGCCATCGGATCGCCAAACTCATAGACTCCAGGGCATCGGTGGCCTCCCCTGGTTTCTTTTGTTCGCCAGAAGACGCGCTCTCCACAGTCGCGCATAGTTGCACCAACGCAACCGGTCTGCAACCAGAATGCTGAGAATCTAGCGAGATTGAGGTTGCACCTTCGGCGGGCGGGTCACCTGTAGGCATGCTCATCGGCCCAGTCTCCAATAATAGGGAGCTTGACGCGCTTGCCATTCAATGCACCGATCACACACCAGCGCCGCCAGCCATATGAAACCCGCCAAGACACGAAGCCCAACGAACGTGGTAAGCGGCAGGGCGAAGGCCAGGACGTATCCGAAGAGGATCATAAAACGTTGAATACGAGCGACTGCCAAGCGTGGAATCGCACATAGGGTCGCTTGCTATAACGGTGAACGGCCAGAAAGAACACCGCGAGGATGGGAGTGAAGTAGGCGATTGCGCCAATAGAATTGTCTGAGAGGCCGGTTTTCTTGGGATTGGACATCATCCCTCCCTTTCGGGGAGTAGAAAGGGTTGTGGGTATGAAGTTCTACACGCTCGGCCGGTTACTTGCGTTCCTTCCATCCCAAAAACCGGCTAAACCGGAGCGGGCGATCTCGGGAACAGCCATAGACCACATGAATTGAGTGAGGAAGAAGTGAAAGTGAGCCCGGAACCCTTTCAATTACTCCAACCGTGGTCTTGACCCACTCCGGCAATACACTTTTCCGCACGGTGCTTCCAATTCCAAGAGCCCATGTGGGCCCTCATGCCCACATGGTTGTATTGCGGCTTGAATACGAAGCGTTTGTTCTCCCGCCCCGAATTCTCTTCCGATTATTGCGATATTGCCGGATCGTAATCGACAAGCCGTGCAGACTTCATTCGTAAGAATCTGTTTTCGACTAGGTACCAACTGGCAAACGCCATGATCACTGTGACGGGAAGCGAGATTAGAAGGTTCGCACTCACTGAACGCATCTCTGGAAACATGGCAACCACTTGCTGAACAGGAAATGCGTAGAGATAAACGCCGTAGGATATGTCAGTCTTTTCAGTCCAGCGCGTCAAGCGCCAAGACCTGCTGAGCCCGATGCGGAGCGCAATGTAACTGCCGGCGATTGGAAACAGCAGCGAGAACGCCGGCGTAATTCGTGTCGCCACCAGCAACACCACCGAGCAGATCAAAGCCAACAGCCAGCTAAATCGAATCTTGTCGCGGAAGAGCCACGTAATCATTCCAGCGAAGAAGTAAGAGAAGAAATGGCTCGGGAGAGCTTCACTTATGACTCCGTGGAACCGACCCCATGCGAAGGCTACGACTGCCAATCCAGCCATGATCAGAATCAGCCAGCGCCGTTTAAACAAGCAGAAAAGCCCAATGACGGCTACCAGAAGGTAGCACCCAAACTCCCACCTAATCGTCCACAACGAGCCATTTGCAACGCCCGGAAATGGATTCCGTGCGAAAGTTCCGGTCCACAGAAGGCTGGCCTGGTTGAGGCCTGCTGCGTCTGACATAAAATCGCGAGTCCAACTTAGCCCATGTCCAACGTGTAGTCGAAACTCTGGGCATAACGTCCAGGTAAGTAAGGCCGAAAAAGAAAGAGCAACAAGGAAGCCCGGATAAATCCGAAGCACGCGACGCATGAGGAAGTCATTCATCGATTTCGAGCGAAACCAACTAGCCGTGATAAGCATTCCGCTGATCAAAAAGAACAAATCCACGGCGATCGCGCCGCAAGTTTCCTGGCCCCTTGTCAAAACCCTCAGCGGTTCGCTGGCTGCCGATCCGTACGATAAATCAAAACTGTGCGAAAACATGACCATCCCCGCGAGCGCCAGCCGAATGGCGTTCAGGTTATTTGAGCGGCTCACAGGAAGAGTGTGATCGGGGCTGGACGACGGCAAAGATGGGCGAGATACATGAGGAATGGAGATCATTTGTTCTCACCCCAAAAGAATGAATGACGTTGGCCTAATATGCGGGATTATACGGTTTCGACGCGATTCCTAAAGCATCAAAAGAGGCGACTGACCCCTCGAACCAACACACGCCAAGACGCGTGATTGTGGTGCATCGCCGGCATCTCCTCGGGGAAGTGAAACTAGTAAAAATCCGCCGCGTACCGTTGCAACCCGAATGCGGCGCAGCGAAATTGGGGGTCGCGCTGACTGGAAATTGAGTTCAAGGGCGGATCATGGCAACGGAAGAGAGCTAAAAGGCTGAAGATGAGCCCAGTTCAGGTTTTATCGTTACCTAGCGTTACCGGAGGAAAATTCCGAAGAAGCGCAGTTGGCTCTAACTGCGTGATTCTTGTATGGCGTCCCCGACGGGATTTGAACCCGTGTTATCGCCGTGAAAGGGCGGTGTCCTAGGCCGGGCTAGACGACGGGGACGACTGGGAGAGCAGAGAGCAACTGGAAGAGCGGCCGGATAAATCTTTCAGGATGCGCCCTTTCAAAGGCTATCAACTCGGGTAATGGGTGTCAAAAGATCGCAGGATGTGGCGTGTGCGCGACTCGCGGGTTCGCAGGTTCTTGCGGCGGGAGGCGATTCAGGTCCGCACAGATGGGATGGGAAGGAACCAAGGGCGTCAAGAGAGCGAAGCAACGTTCTGAGCTATCCTCAATGAGGGCCGTGGTGTGGCGTTGCCCTTGTGGCAAACCGCGCAGTGTTTTTGCGTCTGTTGCCTTCTCCCGACGTCAAATGACTTGGCAGTCTTCGCCAGGCTATTTCGCGGATGGGCACGCGAGTTGAAAAAGACACGGAAGACAGTGGCTAGGGTCCGTGAACAAGCCCTAGAGGAAGATTCGAGTGACGCAGAAGAAATCCTTTCGCATTCCCGTAGCAGGTTGTCTGATTCTGGCGGGATTGGGTGTTACCGGCTGCCAGAAGAAGCCGGCGGCATCGGCCGGACCAGAGATGCAGGGCTTGCCGGTGCAAACGGTGACCGTGGCTTTACAGCCGGTGCCGCAGAGCAGCGAGTATGTGGCCACCGTCAAGTCGCGCCGCTCGGCCACGGTCTCGCCGCAGGTGAGCGGCCAGTTGACTGAGATCCTTGTGCACTCAGGAGAACTGGTGCAGGCCGGCCAGGTGCTGATGCGGCTTGACTCGCGCCAACAAGAGGCCAACGTGGCATCTCTGCTGGCCACGGAGCGGCAAAAGAAGGCGCTCTACGACTACAACACCGTCGAGCTTGACCGCCAGCACAAGCTGTTTGACGCGGGGGTGACCAGCCGCGACGCCTACGACCAGGCGCAGCAGGCGTATGACAACGCCAAAGCGGACTACGAGTCGGCTACGGGGTCCCGCAAAACCCAACAGCAGCTACTGGATTACTACACCGTCCGCGCTCCCTATTCCGGCATCGTGGGCGACATTCCGGTGCACGTGGGCGACTACGTGGCGCAGGGAACCTCGCCGCCAACCTTGCTGACCACGGTGGATGAAAACAAGGATCTCGAGGCATACATCTACATTCCCTCTGAGCGCTCCGCCGAAGTGCGCTCGGGGCTCGGCGTGGATCTAAAGGACAACAACGGCAAGCTGCTGGAGAAGACGAGGATCGATTTCGTCTCGTCCCAGGTTGACAGCATGCTGCAAGGGATTCTGGTGAAGGCTCCGGTGGCGGCGACACCGGAGATGCTGCGCAATGCGCAATTGATTAAAGCCGACGTCATCTGGAGCACCAAGCCCATGGCTGTCGTCCCGGTGCTGGCGGTAACGCAGCAGGGCGAGCAGAGCTTCGTGTTCGTGGTGCAGCAGAAAAACGGGATGGCCGTCGCGCACCGGGCGCCGGTGGTGGTGGGCGCAACAGTTGGCAACAACTACTCCATTGTTTCAGGGCTCAATCCTGGCGACAGGGTCATTGTGTCGGGAACGCAGTTCCTCGTGGACGGCATGCCTGTGATACTGATGGGCACGCCGCCGCAAGGCGCACCTCCTCAGGGGAAAGGCGCCGGCGCTCCCGCAAAGGGCGCTGGAGCTCCTGCAAAGAATGGCGGGGCTCAGGCAGAGAATAGTGGCGCACCCCACATGGTGGTCTCCCATCATCATCACCGAAGACATAGACGGGCTCTGGCGCGGAAGAGCAGGCAGACGCAGCGCGTGACGGTTTCATAGAGTCTGCTAACACCAGGAAAGAGGGCTCATCTTGTTTGTCGATTTCTTTATTCACCGGCCCGTTTTCGCCACCGTTTGCGCTCTGCTGATCATCCTGGCGGGGGCAATCTGCATTCCAAATCTGCCCGTCGCCATGTACCCGAGACTAGCGCCGCCGGTGGTGGAGGTGAATGCGACCTACGTGGGCGCCGACGCGCAGACGGTGGAGAAGGCCGTCACCATTCCGCTGGAGGAGTCGATCAATGGCGTAGAGGGGATGCGCTACA
This sequence comes from uncultured Acidobacteriaceae bacterium, assembly GCA_963841365.1. Lineage (GTDB taxonomy): Bacteria > Acidobacteriota > Terriglobia > Terriglobales > Acidobacteriaceae > Telmatobacter. The sequence goes on along the minus strand of CAWJDG010000027.1, from coordinate 155,450 downwards.
TTCGATCGTCGAGCACGAATAGCGGCACCAGCACGATCGACATCACCTTCCAGACTGGCTACAACCTAGATGTCGCGGCCGTCGACGTACAGAACCGCGTAGCCAGCGCAGAAGGCCGCCTACCCGGCGAAGTCCTGTCGACGGGCATCACGGTCTTGAAGTCGAACTTCAATTTTGTATTCGGCGCCGGCTTCTTTGCGCCCGACGGACGCTATTCGAGCGAATACATCTCAAACTACCTGGACATTTATGTAAAAGACGCTCTCAAGCGCGTGCCGGGAGTGGGCGATGTCGTCATCTTCGGCGAACGAAAATACGCCATGCGCGTGTGGCTCGACCCGATTCGGCTGGCTGCACGTGACCTGACGGCGACCGACGTGGTAAACGCTCTGATGGAGCAGAACGTTGAGATCCCCGCCGGCGCGCTTGGGCAGCCGCCATCCGATTCGAAGCAAGAGTTCCAGATCCCGGTGCGCGTGGTGGGCCGGCTCACCAGTCCTGACGAGTTCAACAACCTGATTGTGAAAACCTCAGCGAATGGGCTGGTGTTTCTAAAAGACGTTGGCCATGCGGAGGTAGGCGCCGAGAATTACAGCACGTCAATCGAGTACGGGGGCCACGAGGCGCTGGGGCTCTTTGTGGAGCAACTGTCAAACGCCAACGCTCTCGACGTGGACCGCAGAGCCAAAGCTGCGCTGGTGGAGCTCGCAAAGAGCTTTCCGCCGGGCCTGGAGTATGCGATCGCGTTTGATTCCACCACCGCGGTGGGCGACTCCATCCACGAAGTGCTGGTGACACTGGCCAAAGCAATTATCATCGTCATCGCGGTCATCTTCCTCTTTCTGCTGGATTGGCGCGCCACCATCATTCCCGCGGTCACGATTCCAGTCTCACTGATCGGCACGTTCGCATTTATCAGGGTTTTCGATTTCTCGATCAATTCACTTACGCTCTTCGGCATAACCCTGGCCACAGGCCTGGTGGTCGACGACGCCATCGTGGTCATCGAGAACGTGCAGCGCCACATCCACATGGAGCACTCCGATCCGCACGAGGCCACATCGCGGGCCATGCGCGAAGTAACCAGCGCAGTGATCGCGACTTCGCTGGTGTTGATTGCAGTGTTCGTGCCGGTCTCGTTCTTTCCCGGGACCACCGGAATCCTCTACCGCCAGTTCTCGCTGACCATCGCGTTCTCTATCGCCATCTCGGCGTTCAATGCGCTTACGCTTTCGCCAGCTCTCTCGGCACTGTTCCTGCGCGGAGAAGAGGCCCGTCTACACCAGTTGGATTTTCTCCACATTCGCATCGTTTCGCGCGTCTTTGCCGCGTTTATCCACGGCGCCGACACCTTTGTAAACTGGACGGCAAGCACTTACGCGCGCATCATTCACGTTGCGCTGCAATTGCGCTACGTGCTGCTGCTGGTGTTCTTTGCCGGGCTGGGCGCGACAGTGTGGATCTACAACCATGTTCCGACGGGCTTCATTCCCCAGGAAGATCAGGGCTACCTTATGGTGATTGTGCAAGCGCCGCCTGGTTCTTCGCTCGCCTACACTACCAGCCTTGCCGACCGCGGGGCGGCGATCATTTTGCAGAATCGCGATGTGCAAGGACTGTTTTCCATAGTCGGCTTCAGCTTCGCCGGAAGCGCATCAAATGACGGCTTGATGTTTATCAATACCGGAACCAGGGGCAGCCATCGTGGAAAAGGTCACTCGACGGCCGACATTCTGAAGGACATCGCGCCCAAGCTGCAAATGCTGATGTTTGTGCCTAACGGCGGATTGGTGGCGGCATTCGAACCCCCGGCCGTCCAGGGTGTGGGCAGTTTCGGCGGTTTCCAGTTCATGCTGCAGGATCAGGGCGGCAACACTCTCACCGATCTTGACCGTGTGGCGCACCAGATGGTGGCCGCCAGCGCCACGCATAAGGAGCTGACCGGTCTCATCACGACCTTCTCAGCGAACGACCCACAGGAGTTGGTTACAATCGACCGCGATAAAGCCAAGGCGATGGGAGTTTCGATCACACAGATCGCGACCACGCTCAATGTCTTCATGGGCTCGGAGTACATCAACGACTTTGACTACAACGACCGCACCTATCGCGTCTTTGTACAAGCTGATCAGCCATTCCGCATGCGCGCCAGCGACCTGCATAGCTACTACGTTCGCTCCGACTCAGGACAGATGGTACCGCTGGATAATCTGGTCACGGTGGTCCAGAGTGCAGGTGCGCCGGTGATCACTCGCTACAATCTCTTTCGCGCGGTGGAGATTGACGGCTCGGCTGCCCCCGGATACAGCTCAGGGCAGGCGATTGCCGGAATGGAGAATCTGGCCAAAGAAAATATGATGCGGGGCATGGGCTACCAGTGGACCGGCCTGACGATCGACGAAATCGAGTCCAGCGGCGAGGCGCTCATTATCTTCGCGCTCGGCCTGGTGGTGGTTTACCTGACGCTGTCGGCTCAATACGAGAGCTTTGCGTTGCCTTTCATCATCCTGCTTGCGGTGCCCATGGCCATGCTGGGCGCGCTGGGCCTGGTCTCGCTGCGCGGCCTCGCCGACGACGTCTACTGCCAGATCGGCCTAGTGATGCTCATTGGCCTCTCGGCTAAAAACTCCATCCTGATTGTCGAGTTCGCAGAGCAGTTGCGACGCAAGGGCCGCAGTATCGCCGAGGCCGCAATCGAGGCCGCTGAACTGCGTTTGCGGCCCATTCTCATGACCTCGTTCGCCTTTATTCTCGGCGTTCTGCCGCTGGTCTTTGCTAGCGGCGCCGGCTCGCTGGGCCGCCAGTCAGTGGGAACCACGGTCGTCGGCGGCATGTTGTTTTCCACCGTGCTCAACCTGGTCTTTATTCCGGTGCTCTATGTGATTCTGAGTGGGTTGCTGAATCGCGGCGATGCACACTCGAAGGTCGAGGCGCAGCCCGCCCGTTGACGGGCCGAAAGCAGTACTCCTGGAACCTGGATTCCTCTGCGCGAAAGTTGTAGGCTGTCACGCGCTGTCTGCAAGGGAGCCGGTTTTTGCGGACGATATGCCGCCGCAGGAAATCCGCGTCGTCCCCACCCAGAGCGCGATCGCGATTCCCAGGTAAATTGCGGCGGTAGCACTCAGGCAAGCTCCGAGTCCGAATCGATGCGATGCCAGGCCAATGCACAACTGGGCTGCGGCGCCACCGAGCCAACCCAGTGAGTTCATCGCACCCAATGCCGAGCCGCGCTGATCGATTGGAACAACGTCATACAATGCTGCCCAGATATTCGAGTCGTAAACGCCTTTGAACAGACCGTAGCCGATCATGGCTGCCAGCACGGCCGTGACGGGCGCTGCGAATCCGCTCAGAAGCAGAAATGGCACGCCGCAAAACAATCCCATCACTTGTACCTTCATCCGCGCGCCTCGATCGCCTGGCTTCTGCCTGACCCTCCGATCCGCCAGCACGCCGCCGCTCACAACGCCGACAACAGACGCAATCTGGAGATACGCCGTTCCATTCAGACCCGCCATCGCCAGGCCCATGTGGAACGCGCGAAAGAGATACGTCGGCAACCATACTGTGAAGATCATGGCGACAAAGTTGGCGCCCATAAAAACCGCAACCAGCAACCATGCAGCGCGGTTGTGCGCGAGTTCGCGCCATCCGTCCATCCAACGCCCGCTCGCCGGCAAGGATGCGCGCGGCACTTCCGAGAGTTCACGCCGCGGCTCGCTGAGCAGAAACCAAAGCAAAGATGCGATGGTGATGCCCGTAAAGCCGAAGAGCCGGAATCCGAGTCGCCAGCCGTAATACTGCCCGATGTAGCCGGCCAGCGCGCCGCCAACAATGCTGCCGGCGTACACGCTGGATTGATGCAACGCCATGGCGCGCGAACGCGTATCCGCGGAGTGGTAATCCGCGATCATCGACAGCGCCGCGGGAAAATAAAAGGCCTCGGCGAATCCGCCCATCGTTACTCCCGCGACGAGGGTTGCATACCCGTGAACCAATGCGATGGCGGCTGCGGCAGCCGACCAAACCACCAGCGCGCCCAACACCAGGCCGCGCCGGGAAACGCGATCGGCGATCATGCCCGCCACGGGGCCAAATGCCGCATACGCGCACATGAAGGATGCGCTGAGCATCGAGAGCGCCGCATCGGTGAGATGAAACTCTCCGCTCAGCAAGGGAAAGACAGTGAAGATGAGCTGCCGGTCGGCGTAGTTGAGGAAACAGACGCACCACAGCATCGCGACCACGAACCACTTGTACATGGCGTCGACTCTCAGAAGCAATCACAAGCGCATTCCAGCGACGGATCCTGCGCGAGTTCGCTGCGCTGATCCAGGCTGCGGATGCCGAACTTCAATCGCGGCAGGCACAACAGAGCGATGGTGTGCAACTGGAGATGCCTTGAACGAAAGGCTAGTTGAGCGTGCCTTCAAAAGCAATGCGGAACCTATGTATCGAGGCTCACGGCTGCTTCACAACCTGCGGCTGGCCCACTTGTGTGGCTATTGCTGTGTAGAGGCGGCAGTTGTCTGTCGTTTCCTTGAAGCGAAAATAGGGATGGAAGAATAATGCGGCGCGTGCATCGCCCGAACCTTCGGCCAAATTCGGCAGCCAAACGCCATCCGGCTGGGGCTGATCGTGCACATGCAGCCAGAGGCCTTTATGCAGATTCGCGACCACACCGCCAGCAATCTTCAAATCCGCGACCGATCTCACGTTGATGTCGATTAGCTCGCCGGTCTCTTCGTCAATGGTGGCCTCACCCTGCAACACCCGAGCCAGTTGCTGATTGATGTTTCTGGCCTGGAAATGCGGGTTGGGTACAATGTCGTAAAAAAGCACGCTGCGGCCGTTCACCTGTTCCCGATGCCCGTTGGCAAGCATCATGGCTTCAAGAAAGTCTTCGAGTTCCTGATCTTGCTTGTCTTCCTGCTTCTCTGCTGTGGCCTGGTTGCTGTATTTAACCGTCTCCTTCATCACGCGCTCGTCCTGCTTCTTTGTTTCGTCGGGCGTGAGATCCTTTCCGTTCTTCTGGAGAGTGCGTTCGATGGGAATGCCGTTGACGTAGAAGAGATTCATCACCTCCGTCGTGTCTTTTTTGGGATTTCCTTTACTGTCGGTTTCGATGGTACGGTCGGTCACGCGGCATTCGTAGCGTTCCCGCTCAGCCGCAACCTTGTGTTCGTTGGCAATTGCCCGCTGCAGCAACTGGGATGCATTGGGCAGCGGCGCCTCGTGCTCAGGTCCAGCAGTTTGCGCGAAGCTGGCCCGAGCGTCGGTAAAGCAAAAGGCGGCGGCAATAAGAGCAATGGCGAAGATGCGGTGCATCGAAGGGGTCTTCCACCGTGCGCGTATTCGAGGAATCGGCTACAGCGCACTTCGGGAAATCCTGCGCTGCGAGTCTTCAAAACCTGCTTTTAAGATTGGACGCTATGCGCCGACCGGCAGTGACGGCATCGCGCCTTGTTTTTTGGCTTCGTCGACCACGACGTCAAGGTGTAGCAGCACCTCCGCTACGGTCATTGTGTAGACTTCGCGCTGGGCATCGTAGCCTTCCTCGATGAGCTGCTTCAAATACCGCCCGGCGATTTGCGCCGCCAATTGATCGGTGATCACCATTCCGGTTTTCTTCTTCTGCTCGACCCAGGCTATACAGGGAAGGGCAATCCACATGGGGCGGCCGTTGACGTCGAAGCGGATATCCACGGCGTCAGCGTGGCGAGTGGCGATGGCCACCATGGTGCCTTTCCAGCAGCAGTGCAGGTCCTCGCCGCCCCAGCGGTCGGTTACGTGAAAATCCTCGTACATGCTCTTAGCGTATCGTTCCGGCGGTGTGGCTGCAAGCGGGGCCACTCAGGTGGACGCTGCTTAAACCGCGCTGATAAACTACTTGGGTTGCAGTGGCGCCCTCCTCATCTGTTCGGACCCGCCTGCAAGTCTACCGACAAAGGACAAGAAAGCCCAAGTGGATACTCGAACCCGTCATGCCCTGAAGAAGGACAAATTTGCCCAGGCCGCCGCAAGCAGCGCCAGTTGGATCAACGTGCACCGTACCAGCTTTTTGCGCTGGGCCATCGTCGCTGGGGTGGTTCTAATCCTGGGCGCCGGCGCGCTGATTTACTGGAATATGCGCTCCTCGGCCGCGGATGCCGCACTGGGCGCCGCAGTGGATGTTTACGTTTCTCCGCTCGCCATTCCGGGTGCCCCGCCTGAAGCCGGCGTTTACAGCAACTTCAGAAACACGCGCCAAGGAAGCCAACCGCGAGTTTGTAGCAATCGCCCAGGATTTCAGTGGGCTACCCGAGGGCTCCAAAGCGCGCTATTTTGCCGGAGTCACCTACGAAGAGCTAGGCCAGAATGGCGCTGCTGAGACGAACCTGAAAGCTGCCGCAGGGGCGTGGGACCGCAACCTGGCCAACCTGGCCAAGCTGGCCCTTGCCGGGCTTTACCAGCAGACAGCCCGCGACACCGAGGCCATCGACCTCTATAAGGAGCTGACGGCCAATCCTTCGACAACGGTGTCAGCGAGCGTGGCGCAGCTTGACCTTGCCGACCTCTACGCCTCGGAGGGCAAGCCCGATCAGGCGCGCGTTCTCTGGGCCAAGGTCCGGGATTTGGACAAGGATGGCGCCGCCGGGCAGATCGCCGAGCAAAAGCTGGGCGGCAAGTAGCAGCAAACCGCTTCATCAAAGCAAACGCCTGCGGCTCTTTCAGATCGCCACCGATACCCGCCTGGGTTAGAGTGAGCTTGAGCATTTTGGTCGCTGCCTGCGTCTGGTGAATCATGAGCACCAGCCAGGCTATTTACGCAGGTTGGATGGAGATTCCCAATAGCGCGGTGAACGAGGAGACCCGCCTGCGCGCGGAAGACGCTGCGCTTGCGGCTTTGGTTGACCAGTATGCCGGCGCGCTCTATCGCGTGGCGTATTCCGTGCTGCGCAATCCAGCCGACGCCGAAGATGCAGTGCAGGAGGCGTTTCTGCGCGTTCTGCGGCATCGCCAGATGCTTGACGAGGTGCGTGATCACCGCGTCTGGCTCATCCGCATCGTTTGGAACATCGTGCTCGACCGCAAGCGCCGGGCCAAGACACGGCCCGAGACCGACGACGTGGCCGAATTGGCGCGGGTACTACCGGCGAGCGGGCTTTCGGCAGAGGAAAGAGCCGCTGCGGCCCAGCATCACGCATACGTGCTCGCTTGCGTTGACCGGCTGCCCGCCAAGGAGCGCCAGGTACTGATGCTTTCAGCATTTGAAGAGCTCACGAGCGTGGAGATTGCCACGGTTCTCGGGATCACCGAGTCCAGCGTCCGCTCCCGTTTGTTTCGCGCGCGCAACCTGATAGCCGGCCTGCTTGAGCACTCGAGGAGTTTGCGATGAATTCGAATCCTCACAACCCGTTGAATTCTGAATCCTCTTCCGCTGAAGAGACTTTGCGGCTCGTCGCCAGCCTGCCTGCTCCGGCTGGCCTTGAAGATCGGGTGCACGCGGCTCTCCGCGCTGCACCGCGCCGCGGCCGTGTTCTAGCGTGGCCGTCAAGGTTACATCCCCAGAGCAGCTGGATGCGCACCGCGGCCGCGGCGGCCATTGTGTTTGTGATCGCGGGCGGCGGATGGGGCGTTTACACGCATGTGCAGCGGGTGCAGCCTGCAAGGGTGATTGCGATGCCCGCGCGAATGCCCGCGGCTGGCGGTTTTTCGAGCGCCGGAGCGATGCGCACACCCGAGACGCTGCCTGGGCCGATGGCGCCCAAGCCCGTCAAGCCGAAGCCTGCGCAGCCTAAGATGGCGAAGAAGCCAGTCACCAGCGTGATGCCCGCTGGAACGGGTCAGCCGAATGCGGCCGCAAAAGCCGCGGCTCAGCCGGGCGCTGCGAAATAGGAGACTGCGCTGCGTCGATTCTCCTGCGGCAGCGAAGACGCACGTCGCCGCGAATGAGAACCGCCTGACGACTACGCGTCCTTCACGATCGCGCGGATCAGCATGCCCAGCAGCGCCAAGACCACGGCGCCCCAGAACGCTGGACCCAATCCGTATACATGAAATCCGGGCACGATGGCCGACGCCACCAGGATCATGACGCCGTTGATGACCAGCAGAAAAATGCCGAGGGTGAGAATGCTCAACGGGAAGGTGATGATCTTCAGAAACAAGCCCACCGTGGCGTTCAGCAGCCCGATGACCACTGCGGCGATCAGCGCCGGAACGAGTCCGTGCACGTGAAAGCCGGGCACAAGACGGGAAACAATCAGCAGCGCAATCGCGCTGAGAATCCAATGCAATAGCAGTCTCAATCTGTAATTCTCCTTTCGGCGGCACCTTTCGATTCCTGGCGCCCCGCGGTCGTGCCAGTAGCATCTTTCTGTCGCCGCATTTACGGTATAGATGCAGCTTTGGTCGCGCAAGAGCCTAGCAAGATAAAGCTGCAGCTTCGGGGCCTTCGTTTAGAGTGAATCCATGTTTGCACGGCGCCTGTTCGTCCAGCGGATCGACTCGGCGGGCGAGCGACACGCTTGCCCGATCAGCCAGATCGATAACTTTGCCATGCGGAATTTCACCAACGATGCCGTTTTTGACGATACTTTTCCGGTTGGGGACGGCATTTTGGAGGCTGGCAACCGTGTTCCGCTGGACCGACTGCAAACCGCGATGGAAGAATGGTTTCGCCGCAAGGGCTACCTGAAGCCGGATGAACGGCTGGAGGTCCTTGTGGTGTCACCAGGCTGCAGAAGTGCAGCTTCTAGCTGCTAGCTCCCGGCTGCCGACTTTCGTTTGCTGGGTTGGAGAGGGTGGGTTGGGCTGCCGCGGTTCGGCTGGAGGCTTCGGCTCCAATCCAAAGCTGGTACTCCGCCTTGCGCCGCTGCACAAGCGCGGGGAAGACTTGTCCTCCGGCATGGTCCCAAAGCAGCAACTGACGGCCTGCGGCGTCTTGGCGGCCGGCATTGAGCTCGCGCAGCATGCTGGACTCGGCCAGCCTGCCCGTGCCGAGGTTGAAACAGAAGTCGACCAACGCATCGAACTGCCCCTGCGTCAGTTCCACATGCACGAGGTGGGCGACAAAGTTCTCGGCCTCGCGGACATCGTGAAGCAGCAGTGCAGTTGCCTGCGGCTCACTTACGCCTCGTGGGAACGACTCTGTTGCGATGATCCGGTGCCCATAGCCGATGGTCGGCAGACCGGCCACATCTTTGTATTTGCGACTGCGAAACCCCTCCGACGTCTTGATCAATTCCAAACCCTCTGCGCTAAGCTCCATGGAAACAACCCCTTGTGGCCAAAAATGGCGAAAGGCCTGCGCCAGATTTCCCCAGGAAACGGGAGAATCCATAACAGACCCTAAGACCACGCTAGCAGAGTGCTCGAATTAATATGCAAATCGGCCCAAATAAAATTCGGGAGCGCCAAGCACGCTCAGACCGCTCAAACTTTGCAGTGCTAGAATTTCGGGAAATTGGCTTCGCGGGCAGCGATCCCATACAAATGCAGCGGTTTACGAATACTTTGGATCGGAACAGAGGAAAGCATGAGCCAGGAAAGCAAGGGAGCGGGGGCACAATCCGGATCTCGTGGCGGGTTGAAAGATTGGCCTTTCATCGTTCTTGCCATCTTGGGCCTCTTCCTTCTGGCGAGGGCCGAAATCGCTCGTCCCTCCATTTGGCCGATTGTGCTCGGCGCTGTCCTCCTCTTCGGTCTCGCGTCATTTCTTTTTCCAATGGGCACGAGAGGGCTTCTCTTTCAGGCCTTCGGTGACGTCGGGTACGTTCAAATTTCGTCCCCGAAGTTCGAGGAACGGATTCGTAAGAGATATCAATCCGAGATTGACCAACTTTCGCTTCTAGGATTCAACTACCGGTTTTCGGAGGGACAAACCTTTCCGGTTGCGAATCTCATCCTTATCTTTCCCGCCATCGTTTTGCTCATCATGCTATGGAAGCGAGAGGTGATTGCCCTACGTGGCGGGAAGGAATTTCTGATCGGGCACGCGATCTATGCGAGTGGAGACAAAACCACTTTCGCCCATGCCAGCGGACTTGGGATTGTCTTTCACACGGTGTTTGAATACGGATCAGTTCTGATGTCGACAAACTACGAATCGAGTAATTCACCCGGATCGAGGTTCGAAAGACACGCATACAAGGGAGCGAGCATCAGCAACACATGGGCGGCCCATCAGCGGTCGGTTGCCGCGAGGGTAGCGAACGGCGCTGAAATCGATCGGGATATGAGTTTCAAAGCCTACGTAGGGATCAACAGTTAAGCATCACCATTCCATTTGCGGACAGCCAAGGCTTACGGCGCATGCCGGGTCGCCTCAAGGAGCGGGCTGACTGGGGCCCGGGGCCGGAGCCTTCCCGGCAATCTGCAGAAACTGCAGGAGAATCGCGGCCAGGGCCTGGTCGAAGTTTTTGTCGTGGTTCTTTTGCATGTAGGCTTCGTCGATGGATTGCGTAATCGTCCACAACACGAAATGGGTCTTTCGGTCGTAAATGATCAGGCGGAATTGGGGCAGCGGGTCGGCAGTCCCTTTGGGCTTGTTGGGATTCGAAGGTCCGTACGGCGCATTGAGGCGCAACTCCAGCACCAGGTCAGCCTGCGACGGATCGCCGACCAGCGTGTAAGCTCCCGACGCCTTCAGCGCTGCATAGAACTCGGTATAGCCGCGACCTTCATCGCCGGTAAACGGTTCGGGAAACAGTCCGCTGTCGGCGCCCGCGTTGGCCAGGAAGAGGGTTTTGCCCGCCGCAATGGCCGGCGGTACCGGGCCAGCCTTGGTGTATGCAGGCATTTGGGCGCGGGTCATGACAGATGCGAGAAGCGGAAGGGCGATGCAAACACATAAATGAAGACGGAGCCGGCTCATCGTGATATCTCCCACCTGTGGAGGCTGCGGAGGAATGCATGCCCCGCGTGCAATTTTCCTAAGAGCATAACCCAGGGCCTAAAGAGGCTGCGGAAAAGGAGAGCGCAGCGAGCGAATCTACATGGACAATTTCTTCCGGGCCTGAAGGCCACGCTCATTTGGCGGATCTTGCGCGGGGGTTGAAAACCCCAGCCTCCTTCCGCGGCGAGTTATTCCGCAGGTAGAGTAGATCGAGCCGACTCAAGGATACTGCGATATCGCCGCCATTGTTGCGATCCCGCAGGTAGACGCCGAAGCTTTGGCACCCCGATTCACGGGCTGGCCAGGGGGAATCGAAGTGGAACTGTGGTAACCGGGGCCAAAAGACTCCGTCGTAATCGTCAACCGAGATTCCAACGTAACCCGATTGCGAGTCGAGTGTAAATTATTCATTTTAAAACCCATAAACTACCACGAAAACCGCTTCCGGAAAGGTTGCCTGATTGCGGCTGATTTTCCACAGTGCCCTTTGCCCAAATTGGGAAAGTGCATTGTTTCTGGTGCCTTACCGTAACTCACTTTGAATCAATGCCTTATCCGACGCTCTCCCGGCTTCCTGGATTTTTCAACAGAATTCGGGTTATCCGCATTGACAACGAAACCGAGCGGCGAGGGCTGATTAGTAAAATGGACAGATGGTTAGAACAAGGAAAACACGCAACTTAAGACGAAACGCTCCGCTATGGTTTGCCATTGCGGCAGGCGTCTCCGCCGTTGCGCTGGTCGGTGCGGTATTGCTGTTGACCGCGCGGGCAGTGCAAGCAGATGCGGGTCTTCCCAGAATGGGTCCAGCAAGCCCCGCATCCCAACCCGCAGCGAGTGCGACGCCAGCTTCCTTAGCAGATGGGAAGGCGGCGATTCCGCAGGGTTCCCCAACCAACGCCGCTCGCCTATGGCGCGACAAGATTCACGGAGTCGCTTCCTGGTATGGCGGAGTCTTCAACGGACGCCGCACCGCGAGCGGTGAGGTCTTTGACATGTACGCCATGACGGCGTGCCACCCATCCCTGCCCTTTGGCTCAGTGGTACGGGTGGTGAACCGGAGAAACCATCGCTCGGTCGTAGTGAGGGTCACGGACCGTGGCGACCTGGTTCAAGAGGGGCGGATTATCGACCTCTCCTACGGCGCGGCGGAGCAGCTTGGGATGACCTTGAACGGCCTTGCCCATGTGGATTTGCAGGTGCTTTCGCTCGGCAGGCCGATCAGCCGGCGATAGAAGTAAACCTCTGAAAATGAACGGCCAGCCCGAGGGCTGGCCGTTGTTGTGTTGCGAGGTATTTGGGAGGCGTTTCCCAGAGGCTACGGAGAAGAGAGAGCAGCGAACGATTTTCCAGCGGCAATTTCTTCCGAGCCTAATGGCCACGTTGATTTGCCGCGTCTTTTGCGTGAGTTGAAACTCACGCCTCCCCCGTCGCGTGGAGGACGCGCTCTATTTGCGGGCGCAGTCTGCCTGCGAGATCCATGGCGCGATTAGCGAGAAGCAGATCCCTCGGCTCCGCTTACCCCCTATTCGTTTTGCGAATACGGGGCCCCAAGCGCGCTTCGCTCGGGATGACATTCGCATCATTATTCTATTCAATGACTTAACCGGACCGCATTGTCGATACGGCCTATACTGCCACGCGCTGTTAGTTGCCTTCAGGCCTTGTGTACGGTTTTTGCAGATACTGGCGGGCTTCGTTGACCGCGCCCTGGGTGTTGTCGTTGGTCTGCACGGCCAGGCGGTACTCGTTGACGGCGCGGTCGCGCTGGCCGGTGAGGTCGAAGATCTTGCCGATGGCGATGTGGCTCCAGACCTCGGTCCAGGCCGGCTCGTCGTCGCCGCGAAGCGAGTCGCGGAAGGAGTTGACCGCGGCCTGGTAGTTGCGCTGGGTAAACAGCACCTCGCCGATGCGGTAGCTGGCCAGGGAGCTGATGGGGTTGGCAGTCGAGCGCCTTCTTGTATTCGGCCAGAGCGTTGACCAGATCGCCCTGCGCCACCAACTGCTGGCCCTTGAGGATGGCGATGCGCACCTGCAGGTCGGGGGTGGTCTTGAGCACCCAGTCGCCGGGATCGAGGCTGATGCGGCGGGGACGGCCGAAGGTGTCGACCACGTACTGGGTATCGGTGCCCACCACGTCGATCTTCTGGTTTTCGGTTTTGCCGTCGGTTTCAATGCGGAGCTCGACCGGCATGCGGAAGAGATCGAGGTCCTGATTGATTTCGCCGATGGTGCGGAAGCCCTTGTTGTTGCCGAGCCGGTAAACGGAGTACTTGTTGGTGAAGCTGCGGGCCCCGGTGCCGTCGACCCATTGAGAAAAGAAAGGGAGCAACTGCTGCTGGCTCAGCTCTTCCGCGACTTTCTCAAAGTCTTCAGTTCGGATGGAGCTATCGGTGAATTGGCTGAGCGCGCCTTTGAGAATGTTGAGAAAGGCCTTGTCGCCCACTTCGCCGCGAAGCATGTGGAAGATCATGGCGCCCTTTTCGAGGGTCATGGACTGGAACTGCGGCGAGAAGGGATCGAGGCGGTTGTCGCCGGAAAGCGGAATAGTGTCATAGGCCAGGGCGCCGGCGGCGACATCTTCAAGAGCGGCGCGGAGGGCGCTTTTGCCGCTCTCGTCTTCGACATACATCAACTCGCCGTAGCGCGACATGCCGTTGGTGATCCAGGCGTCGTCGAGGGTGTGGGGGCTGATTTCGCATCCCCACCATTGGTGGGCGATGGTATTGGCCAGCAGCCGGATGCCGGATTTGTCGCCGACGCGCGAGCCTTGAATGGCGGCCAGCTCGGGGGCGTAGGCGGCGGGCAGGGTGTCGTCGGGCAGCTCGACCACGTTCAATCGTTGAGTTCCGGCTCGCCGAAGCTGTCGGTAAAGAAGTCGTATTCCTTGGTCGCGGTTTGGGCCAACTGGTTGCCAGACGCCTGGTGGCTGATGGTGAGGTAGACCTTGACGTTGCCGGCACCGACCGAGAAGGGCCCGACGAAGCGGCCGGCAATGACGGTGCCGGGAAAACCGGGCTTGGTCCATTTGAAGTCCTATTCGGAGCCGGGCTTGCCGCCTGAGAGCATGACGGGCTTGGAAGCGCCCGCGCCGCCGCTGGCAAAGACCCGCATGCCCTGCGGCACGCGGATGTGCATCTCGGCGGTGAAGCGGTCGGTCATGTAGCCGGTCGTGGGAAACCAGCGGGCCGCATAAAGCAGATAGCTGATGGGCTCCTGGATGGCCGCGAGTTTCAGTCCTTCGATCGGCCCGTCCTCGTTGCCGGTGATGGTGCCGTCGTAAACGAAGGTCCAATGGTCGGTTTGGCCGGGAACGAAAGGCGTGGCGGGAGTGACGCGGATGGATCCGTCGGCGGTGCGCTCACCATCGAGCAGCTTGCCGCTTTCATCGGTGATTTTGGTGACCTTGAGCGCGGGATGAAAGCCGAAATTGACGACGTCGAGATTGGCGGGCGCGGTAAAGCTGACACGTTGCCGTGGCCGTTAGATGGTGCGCCGTGGTATCCAATTCGGCGTCAATCACGTAGCCGGTGATGTTGAGCGCCGGGCGCTCGCGCTGGGCGCGAGGGCGGGAGCCATCGCCAGTCACGGCGCATGCAACCGCCAGCAACACGCCAAGGGAGCATTGGCTGAGATGCCGCCTGCTTTCAAACTGAAAATACGTCTCATCCTTCTTGATCATCGCATTGCAACGCTCATGATCGTGCCGCCGTTCGTGGGCCGGGATTGGTCCGTGGGAAAGTCCGAAATTCATTCAAGGCTGCGCCGCTGCACTGCCGCCGGGTTTGGCCTCTTCAATCTCCCGAGAACGATGGAAGCTACGGTTTCGATGGCGCCCAGGCCGTTTGGCCCGGTTTGCCGCTCTGGCTGCACGTGCAACGCTTCTCGGATAACCCCCAACTCCACCTTCATGGACTCTCGAGCGGGGCCGTCGGGTAGCAACTGCCTGAGGTGTTGGACGATATTTGCCGCAGTGAAGTCATGCTGGATGAGTTCAGGAACCACGCGCTTGCCGGCAATGAGATTGGCCATGGCCACATGGGGCACCTTCACGAGACGTCTGGCGATAGCATACGTCAGCCGCGAGACGCGGTAGACCACGACGAAGGGATTGCCGATGAGAGCGGCTTCGACGGTGGCGGTTCCGCTGGCGACGACGGAGGCGCGGGCGTGGAAGAGTGCGGCGCGGGCATCGTCGACTAGGCGAACTGTAAGCCGGCCGCCGTATTCCTCCACCATGCCGCAGAACGGCCTTCGCGTTGTGCCGCATCGAGCGTGGAAGCCAAGGGCAATCAAGAACTCGTAGTCCGGCGAAATTTGTGCCGCGGCAGAGGCAGGCGCGGGCAGGCCCCGCGCCGCATCAAGCATCTCCGGCAGATGGTTCTCGATCTCGTGGAGTCGGCTGCCGGGCAGGAGGCCGACCCAGGTCTTGGCGGGGTTGAGGCCATTTTCGGCAGCGAACTGCTCGCGAGTGATGGCGGGCGGAGGCAGATCGGCGAGAGGATGGCCGACGAACTCGGCCTGGACGCCGCGCTCGCGATAGAACTCCTCTTCAAACGGAAAGATGACCAGCATGCGGTTGACGAATTTGCGCACCAGGCGGATGCGGTGCTGCTTCCAGGCCCAGAGTTGCGGGCTGACGAAGTAAATGACGGGAATGCCGAGGTGGTGAAAGAGTCTGGCGAGGCGGAAATGGATTTCGGGAAAATCGATGAGCACAGCGACGTGGGACGGCGCGCGCGGATGGCGCGCTTGAGCTTGCGGAATTCGCGGTAGATGCGCGGCAGATGCGCGACGATTTCCGTGAATCCCATGACCGCCATATCTTCAGAGCGGACGATGCACTCCACGCCGGCCGCGGCCATGCGCGGGCCGCCCATGCCAAACAACTCCGTTGTTTTCCCTCTTGGAGCAGACTGCGGGAGAGCGCAGAGCCACCAGCGCCCCATAGAGCTCGCCGCTGGCCTCGCCCGCCGAGATGAAGATGACGGGTTCATGGATCTCAAAAATACTCCAGCGCCGATCGCAGATTGGAGCAATCATATCGGGTGTGCGTGTGGTCGCGGCTCGCGATGAGGTGCGGTCGAGCTTTTTCTGCCGCCCTGCGGTGGTAACCTTCCCGGTGGAGCAAGAAGGGGGAGGGCGTGCGGATTTTTTCTCGGGATTTCTGGCGGCTGGGTTGCTGATGGGATGCGGAGTTGCTTCGGCGCAGATGGCACGGCGCAGGAGAAGCAGGGCCCGGGGTTAACGGCGGCAGCCCGCGGCGGGAGCAGGCTTGACGGCGGTGATAATCCTGTGGCCGATCCCAAAGCCGTGGTCGTCGTCGGGCCATGCGCGGTTCACCGTGCTGACGCCGCAGCTGATTCGCATGGAGTGGTCGGCGGACGGGAAGTTTGAGGATCACGCTTCGCTGGTGTTCATTAATCGGCGGCTGCCGGTGCCGAAGTTTACGGCACCCGATTACGAGGCGAAGCGGCCCCGGCAAAGTCGCTCACCGCTCAGACTGACGAGCTGACCCTCAACTATATACCCACAGGCGACGGTCATTTTACGCCTACAATCCTCAATCACTCTCACCGTCGACGGCAAACAGGTCGTCTGGCATCCCGGCGTCGAAGATCCCGAAAATCTCCAGGGCACCACGCGCACGCTGGACGGCGCGCGGGGCAGCAAAACCAAGCAACCCATCGAGCCGGGGCTGGTTTCGCGCTCGGGATGGGCGCTGGTGGACGATTCGACGCGGCCGCTGTTCGATTCCACGGATTTTCGATTCCTGGACGGCGAAAAGAGTCCGTGGCCGTGGGCGATGGAGCGGCCGGCAAACGAAGAACCCGGCACATATCAGGACTGGTACTTCTTCGGCTACGGGCACGACTACCAGCAAGGCGCTCGGCGATTTCGTGCGCGTGGCCGGGCGCATCCCGCTGCCGCCGCGCTTTGCGTTCGGCGCGTGGTGGTCGCGCTACTGGGCCTACAGCGACCAGGAACTGGACGAGCTGGTGCGCGGCTTCCGCGAGAACGATACGCCGCTCGATGTGCTGGTGATCGACATGGACTGGCACATCAACCAGGAGCAACTGAAGGCCATGGGCGAGAAGGATCAGTCGGGTTACGAGCTGGGCTGGACCGGCTACACGTGGAACAAGCCTGTTTCCCGATCCCGATGCGTTCCTGAAGAAGATCCACGACGAGGGCCTGAAGACCACGATGAACTCTGCATCCCGCCTCGGGCATCCAGCCATGGGAGCAGGCGTATCCGGCGATGGCGCGCGCCATGGGCATCGACCCGGCAACGAAGAAGTACGTTCCGTTCGATCCCGACCGACAAGAAGTGGGCGACGAACTACTTCGACCTGGTGCTGCATCCGCTGGAGAAGCAGGGCATCGACTTCTGGTGGCTCGACTGGCAGCAGCAGCCGATGATGACGAAACTGCCCGGCGTGACCAATACCTGGTGGCTGAACTATCTGCACTTCACCGATCAGCAGCGCGAGGGCAAACGGCCGCTCCTGTTTCATCGCTGGGGCGGGCTGGGCAACCACCGCTACCAGATCGGATTCTCCGGCGACACAGTTTCGGTGTGGGATTCGCTGGCCTTTCAGCCGTGGTTTACGGCCACGGCGGCCAACGTGGGCTATGCCTACTGGAGCCACGACATCGGCGGGCACATGCCGGGCGCGGTCGATCCCGAGCTCTACACGCGCTGGGTGCAGTTTGGCGCGTTTCAGCCGATTCTGCGCACGCACACCACCAAGAACCCCGATTCAGAGCGGCGCATCTGGGCCTATCCGGAGCCGTACTCGTCGAGTGCTGC
The DNA here is from genome assembly GCA_963841365.1 of uncultured Acidobacteriaceae bacterium. GTDB lineage: Bacteria > Acidobacteriota > Terriglobia > Terriglobales > Acidobacteriaceae > Telmatobacter. The sequence continues at coordinate 137,757 of CAWJDG010000027.1, read as the reverse complement.
GCTCGGCGTTCCAGCTTGCGCGATGGCGCATGGAGCCATATCTCTATACCGAGGCGCGGCGCACCTACGACACGGGCGTGGCGTTTTTGCGGCCGCTCTATTACGACTGGCCGAGATGGCTCCGCCCACTCACACGCAAAAGCGAGTATTTGTTTGGCGACCAGATGCTCGCGAGCCCTGTGACATCGTCCCGGCGACAAAGTGACGGGCCTGAGTAACGGAAACGATCTGGTTGCCCGACGGCGAGTGGATCGAGTGGCCCACGGGCAAGCACTTCGCCGGGCCGTGCCAGGTGGAGCGCAACTTCACCATCGGCCAGATTCCGGTGTATCTGAAAGCCGGAGCCATCGTTCCCATGCAGCCGCCGATGCTCGACACCGGCGAGAAGGCGGTCGATCCGCTGATTGTGAACGTGTGGCCGCTGGCGCCGGGCGAAGAGCTCGAGCTACTCGCTGTACGAGGATTCAGGCGTCTCGGTCGAATACCAACGCGGCGTCTTTGCGCGCACGCCGATTAAAGCAGCGCAGACCTGGCGACGCATTGCGCGTGGAGATTGGGCCGGTGGAAGGCAGTTATCCAGGCATGCTGAAGACACGCAGCTACGAGCTGCGGCTGCCGGCCGACTGGCCGCCGGCCACGGTGATTGTGAACGGCAAGGCCGTGCCGCAAGGCAGCGTTGGCAAGCCTGGCTGGAGGTTCGAGGGCAATACGCTCACGACGATCATCCCCGTGCCGAGCGGCAGCGTCGCATCGAGGGTTGTGATCGAAGTTCGCCGCGCCGCTGGTTTCAGCGCGCGCCGAGGCGAGATTGACGGCTTTGCCGGCGCCATGACGCGCCTGCGGGGCGCCTACGATGCGATGCAGCAGACTTCGCCGATCGCCGCGCCGCCCGATCCGCTCATCGACGCCATGCAAACCGGCGACCGGCTCAGCTACCACCCCGACCACGCGGTGGACGAGATTGCGCACTTCCACGAAGTGCTGCCCAAGGCGCAGGCCGCGCTAAACGACGGCGAAGTGGGCTTTGTGAAGCGGCTGAATGACCCATCGTTTCGCGTCGGCGGCTCCAGCACTGCTCCCGCCGACATTCCGGCCGAAAAGCAGCGCCGCCTGGACTTGCTCCATCGCGCGGAAGCGCTGGTAGCGGGGGCCGGGAAATAGATGCGAGCTACGACGGCTTCTTTGCGCCTTTGAGGTATTTCTTCATTGGTTCGAAGTAGCACGCCTTCCATCCTGACTTGTAATCGGATTGACCGTCGGGGATGTTGGTGTGGTGCAGTGTGAGCTTCGTTCCGCCGGGCGCTTTTTCAAGAAGTATTTCGATCTCAGAATCGGGGTCGGAGGCGGCGAACTCGGTGGTTCGCCATGCTTGAACGATGCGGCGCCCGGGCACGAGCTTGAGATTCTTGCCGGTGATGTAGCCATCCCATGCTGTGAAATTGCCGCCTGCCCTTGCCGACACGCGAGCCGCCGCGCCGGTCATGGCCGCGTGACCGCTGCTACTGAGCCACGCGTCAAAGACCAGTTTGGGCGCGGCTGGGATCGTCGCGGACACTGTGAATTCGTGAGCCATTCGGGCTTTCCCTCCTTAGTCGTGGCAGCAGGATCCCGTGTTCTTCGGCTTCACTAGCTCTGGCTGCACGTAGGGCTGCTCGGGATCGACAAAGTAGCCTCCGCCGTACTTGTCGTGGTGGCGGACCCAGGCCATGGAGTGTTTCAGTCCCGCTTCATCGCGGCCCTTCGGAACGTGATCGAGGAAGTTGTAAGTGCCGACGAAGATATCGAGCCCGCGCGCATACGCCGAGTAAGTGTGGAAGATCGTTCCACTCGCATACTTCGCAAACACACTCAGTCCTGGCCGCTCCTCGCTAGGAAACTCCGTCATCTCGTAGTTGTAGTACACCTGCTTCTTGCCCGCGTCCTCGGGCTTAAGCGAAACCTGGTAGTCGTAATTGAAGTCGCTGGCAGACGAAGAAACCCAGCGAAACTTCCAGCCCATGCGTTTTTTGAACGCTTCAATTTCAGAAATGGGAGCGTGCGAAACCACGGCAAGTGTCACGTCGCGGTTGGCCAGGTGAATCGTGGTTCCATCGAAGTGATCGGCCAGGTACGAGCAGCTCGGGCAGCCTTCTTTCCATCCCGGTCCGAGCATGAAGTGATAGATCACGAGCTGGCTGCGATTGGCGAACAGGTCAGATAGGGTAACTTTGCCACTTGGACTCTGGAATTCGTAGTTCTTCTCGACCCGTTCCCAAGGCAGCGCGCGGCGCAACCGACTGATCTCATCGCGCTGCCGCGTAAACTCCTTTTCTTTTTTTAGGAATTCCTTGCGTGCCGCTGTCCACTCGTCATGCGAGACCACGGTCGGGTGCTTAACTTCGGTTGCACTGGTTGCCATCGCGAACCTCCTTTGATTCGATTTGGGAGTTAGTCAAAAACTCACGGTGACTTAGTGAAGGACTTAGGAACTTACTTTTTCCGGCGAAACCAACTTACAACGATTCCCACGATTCCGCCGCTGCCGGCAGTGCTGCCTGCAACCAGCGCCGCGGTGGTTGCCACGCATACGGGACACATACGATCTCCTTGAGTGAGCAATGACGCGTTGGGCCGAGCAAATTGAGCCGACCTTCGCGCGGGTGGTGCGAAGGTTCAGCTGAAAAGCTACGCTACTTGCGCGGCCTGTTGCATAAAGACCGGCGCTTCGTCGGCGCTGGGTCCCCAGCTTGCCGGCACTGCCACGCCGAGCATGCGCAGGTAGACGCTGAACTGCCCGCGATGCTGGTACACATGGCTGAACATGACGTCGCGGAGAAACTCGCCGCGCGGCTGCGCAAAAACCTCACGCTCTCCGGCCATCATGCGCCATGTTTCCTTCATCGCCGCGTCGTCGAACTTCGGCAACAGGCTACGCATGGTTGCGACGCTCTCGTCGTGCGCCTTCAGAATCTCTTCGCGGCTGGTGGGCTGTGGATACTTGCCGAAGTCTGGCGCCTGCACCGGATTGTTTTCGATGAAGGGCATGAGCCGGCCCGGCACCAAAGCGATGTGCAGCGCGAGCTGGCCCGCGGTCATGGATTTTTCGTGCGGCTTCCAAGTCAATTTATCGGCGGGCAAGCGCTCCAGAAACTTGCGGGTAATTGGCGCCTGCGTTTCAAATTCAGCGAGAAATTCCTTTGCGATCGGCATTGTGATCCTCCTGGGGTTTGCGTATTGGGGAAGTGGACCTGCGTACTTGAAACCTGAGTTGCCGGGGAATGGCCGGCTCGCGCCCGGAGCGGTCTATGCTTGTTCGGCACGCTGGCGCACTTTGTCGTGAATGGAGTTCCAGCCAGTGGTGACACCCTTGCGGTGATCTTCCTGAATCGGCCCGAAGGCGGAGTGGCAGAACTTGATGACGGTTTCGCCGCCATCCTGACTTAGCCGGTAGATTACGTTGTTGGCAACTGGTTGCGACATGAAGAGCGGGCCACAAAACTCAAGCAAAGTGGGGCGTTTGATGGATTGCACTGTCGCCCAGTAGTGGCCGTTGCTGTCGCCGAGGTCGCGGAACCATCGCCCGCCGGGCCATGGCTCAATTTTCATCTTCATGGACGTGCCGTCGGGCAATTCGCTGCCTGGGCCTAGTTGCTCCAGCAGCGCGGCGAAGGTTTTTTCCAGCGATGCGCGAACACGAATCTCCTGTTCGATGCGCAGCGTTGAGGATTCCAATTCCTGCACAGATAACGTCATCCATTTCTCCTTTTCGAATCAAGATCGTTCTCAGGGCCCTCTTCGATCTGCGCTTCCGCTCGCTCCTTGATGCGGTTCAACTGATGGCGCCAGAAGCGCTCGAAGGTCTCAGTCCACTCGTGCACGGGCTTGATCGCCTCGGCGTTAGTCCGGTAAAGCCGATGGCGTCCGTTGCGGCGCACGTGAACCAGATTTACGCGGCGCAGCACGCCGAGGTGCTTTGATACAGACGGTTGGTCGAGGCCGATGGCTTCGACAATCTCGCCCACCTGCCGCTCGGAGCTCGCCAGGTAATTCAGTATCTGCCTCCGCCGCGGTTCGGCCACGGCGTTAAACGGATCGGAGGTGGTGGCAGCCCTCGCCATGAGAAAAACATTACATTCCCATATGGGAATATGTCAAGTGAAAATTTCATGACCTCCCTCCACCCGTTCGTCAAACTCTGCTTTGCAGCCGGAAAGGGCGACCTGTAACATCCCTTGCATGAAATCAGTTAAGACGCTTTTCGCTTTTCTGCTGCTGAGCCTGCCGATGTGCCTAGCCGGGCAGGCTCCGACGGCCGCTACGAGCCCGGCTGAGGCCAAACCGGTGATGAAGAGCTGGCTGATCCGGCTTATCCCGCCGCGCCCGACATTTGACAAGGACGCCACGCCGGCCGAGCAGGTGTTGATGGAGCAGCACTTTGTCTACTGGAAGGACCTGAACGAAAAAGGGGTATGCCTGTTCGGTGGGCCTGTGCTTGACCCGAAGGGCGTATACGGAATCCTGGTCGTGAAGGCGGCGAGCGAGGACGAAGCCCGCGCGCTGGGCTCTGCCGACCCGAGCGTGAAGGCCGGATTGAACAAGATTGATGTCGCAGAGATACGGGTTGCATTCGTGCCGGTGCATCCTTCTTAGGACTTATGGACAGACCCACGCATGGGCTATAGTTTTGCGCATAGGCTTCCTCCCAATGAAAGGACCATTGCTCATGACTTTGGACCGTCGAGCCTTTTTGAACGCGTGCACGAGTGCGGGCATCGCTTCGCCGCTTCTGCCTGGGATTCTGTTCACGCTGGCCGCGCAGGCGCAAGACGCTTCCTCGCCCGCTGCTACCGCCGCAAAGCCGAATTCACTGCCCAAAATTACCGCGGAGATGCTCGACCAGGCTGCCGTGCTGGCCGGTGTGGGACCGTTTAACGCCGAGCAAAAAAAGATGATGCTCGACGGGCTGAGCGATCAGCGCGATGGTTACAGCAAGATTCGCGCACTCAAGCTGGAGAACTCTCTGCCACCCGCATTTGCCTTTCATCCGCAGCCGGCGCCCAAGCCGGGCGAAGCGCACATCGCTTTTCCAAACATGACTCCGGAGTTGCAGTTCAACGACGAGGCGGGCGGAGAGCCGCAAGCCCCGGCCAACCTTGAGGACCTCGCCTTTGCCACGGTGCTCGAGTTGGCAAACCTTATTTACCATCGCAAGGTCACGGCGGTGGCTCTCGCGCAGATGTATATTGCTCGCCTGAAGCGTTACGACCCCAAGTTTCATTTCGTCATCACGCTCACTGAGGAGCGCGCGATGGAAAAGGCCAAAGCCGTGGATGATGACCTGGCCAACGGCCTCTATCGCGGGCCGCTGCACGGGATTCCCTGGGGTGCGAAGGATCTGCTGGCCGTGAAGGGCTACCCCACAACCTGGGGCGCGGGAGGCTTTGAGCACCAAACCTTTGACGAAGACGCTGCGGTGGTGAAGCGGCTCGACGATGCGGGAGCGGTGCTGGTGGCCAAGCTCTCGCTGGGCGCGCTGGCCATGGGCGACAAATGGTTTGGCGGGCGCACGCGCAACCCGTGGAATGCCGAGCAGGGTTCGAGCGGATCGTCGGCCGGCTCTGCAAGCGCCGTTGCCGCGGGCTGCGTGGGTTTCGCCATTGGCTCGGAGACGCTGGGATCGATCTCATCACCTTCAACACGCTGCGGCACCACCGGCTTGCGCCCCAGCTTTGGTCTCGTACCGCGCACTGGAGCGATGGCGTTGAGCTGGACGATGGACAAGCTTGGACCCATCTGCCGTTCCGTTGAGGACTGTGCCCTTGTTCTCGATGTGATCCATGGGCCTGACGGCAAGGATCTCTCCGCGGCGCAAGCCAACTTCGACTGGGATGCTAATTTTGAGTGGCGCAATCTGCGTGTCGGCTATTTGAAGAGTGAATTCGACCCGCAACCGCCTCTCGAACTGAAGGAAGCCGTGCCCAACGAAACCGCTGAAGAGCAGAAGAAGCGCGAAGATGCAAACGCAGAGAAACAAGCTGCCCGCACGCGGCGCGACTACGATCGCCAATATGAGCAGGCTGCTCTGGATAAGCTGCGCTCAATGGAAGTGAACCTGATTCCGGTGGAGTTACCCAAGCTGCCGTGGGGCTCGATGGTTCCGCTGCTTACCGCGGAGGCTGCCGCGGCTTTTGACGAACTGACCATGACAGGGCGCGACCACCTGCTCACCGAGCAGGGCGCGGAGGACTGGCCGAACGACTTCCGCGTGGCGCGGCTTTATCCGGCGGTCGAGTACATCCAGGCTAACCGCGCGCGCACACTCGCTGTGCGGCAGATGGCGGCGCTCTTTGAGCAGGTTGACATCATTGTGACGCCGACCACCGACTCGCAATTGATCGCGACGAATCTCAGCGGCAATCCTGCGGTGATTCTGCCTAATGGGCTGCGCGGCGTGGACGCGCCGATGCCTCCCGCGATCGACGACGGCGACCACGACGATATCGGCGGGCCGGGAACTCCGGTTTCGATCACTTTTTTGGGCGGGCTTTATCAGGACGCGAAGCTGGCCGCGTTTGCCCGCGCCTACCAGGAGGCGACAAAGTTCAACAAGGTGCATCCGACGCTGGAGTGAGCGCCGCTGGCCATATTCGTCAGAGCGCCGGGCATTCGGCCCGTTGTATTGGCGGCGTCAGCTAACAACCTGTTTTCGGCTCGATGTATCCCACCTTAGGCGCAAGAATCCGCCGCGGCGGACGCCGAAGGGGGGCACCCCCGCGTTGTGGGTCGGATGTGGAGTTGGCTTCCCTCCCACCCTAGCGGGGCCAGGATGGGGCATCCTGTACGCTACTTTGGTTGCATCTCTGGTTGAGGCGGTGCCGCAGGTTGAGCGGGTGCGGTGTTGGGCTGCGGGGCGGCTTCCGGGTGCGGCGGACCGCCAGGTCCAACATGGATGGGAGGTGTGCCGGGCGGAACGCCAGGATGCGGAACGGGCATTGTGGCCGGATGCGGCTGCGGCATTTCGGTTATTTCCACTAGCTCCACGTCGAAGATAAGGTCCGACTTGGCAGGAATGCCAGGATGATCGGGCCGGTCGGGCATCGATTGCGTTCCGTAGGCAATTTGCCAGGGAATGAAAATACGGCGCTTGCCGCCGATCCTCATGCCGGCTAATCCCCAATCGAAGCCGGGGATGACATGGCCGACCCCCTGCGGGATCGCGAGCGGCTGCGGATCGGCCATCTTGGGTTTGCCATCGGGACCGAATTCGGGTTTGTGGTCCGCGCCAAGGGCGAGCTGACGGTGGTCTTCCCACGTGTCGAATTCGACACCGTCGGCCGCGCGCCAACCGGTGTACTTGAGGTGCCAGAGCTTGCCGGGCTCGCCCTCGGGACCGGTGCCGATTTTGATGTCCTCATAGCGCAATGAAAAGGGAATCCTTACCGGCCCATGAACGACTCTGGGCACGCCGGGCGGAAGTTTGATCCAAGGCTCAGGCGTGCTGGCAGCGGTGGAGGATTTGGTCGCGGAGGCTGTCGCAGAAGTTTTGGTGCTTGCGGAGCCAGTGGCGGATGTTTTGGGAGCGGTTTGAGCACTTACGGCGACTGCCGCTACGAGCAGGAAGAGAGCGAAACGTTTCATCGTTGGGAGAGTCTCCAGCCAGGTTTCTGATGGCGCGATTTCGAACCTATCGATCGCCAGTCCCAGGTCCCAAAATCGGGACTTGGGGCACCCGTTTTGGTACAAGACCAAGCGGTCAGAGAAACCTAAATATTCTTGAGGCGAGTTTATCAGGCTTGAGGGAACGATTTTGGCGAGGAACGATTTTCACGAGGGCGATTTTGCAGGGAACGAGTCGAGGATCGAGTCCGGGAGTGCTCTCACCCGAGCAGCATGCTCGCGAGCAGAGCGGTGCGCGGAGCCAGGTGCTCGACGACAACCGACTCGTGCCGCGCGTGCGCGCCTTCACCGACCGCGCCCATGCCGTCGAGCGTGGGAATACCGAGGGCCGCGGTAAAGTTTCCATCGGAGGCGCCGCCCGTTGCGGCTTCGTCAAGTGCGAAGCCTAGCTCAGCGGCAAGCGCCTGCGCCTTGCGGAAGAGCTGCACGGTTCCGCGGCTGCGCTCCATCGGCGGCCGGTTGATGCCGCCGGTCGCGGTGACGGTGCAGCGCGGGTCTGCGGCATGGAGTGCGGAAAATTTTCGTTCGATGCGAGGGCCGTCTGCCAGGCGCGCAATGCGCACGTCCACCTCGGCCCAGGCTTCGGCGGGAATCACGTTGCTTTTTGTGCCGCCGCCGGCCACGCCCACGCTCACGGTGAGGCCGCGCTTGAGGTCGGTCCAGCCGCTCACGGTTTCGACGACGCGCGCCAGCTCGCGAATGGCGCTCGCGCCCTTTTCAAAGTCCACGCCGGCGTGCGCCGCCACGCCCTTCACTTCAATGTGCCAGTTGCCCGTGCCCTTGCGCGCCGTTTTGTAAGCCAGCCCCTGCGCCGGCTCGAGAACGTAGACGGCTTCGCAGGATTTTGCGCGAGCTGCTTCAGTGATCGGCCGCGAGACCGGGCTGCCGATCTCCTCGTCGCCGTTGAGCAGCAGCACGATTTCGCGGCGCAGCAGGTCCGCTTCAGTAAGCAGTTCCAGCGCGGTGAAGGCCATGGCAACGCCGGCCTTCATATCGAGGGTTCCGGGACCCCAAAGACGGCCAGCCTCTACGCGGCATGGCATGGTCTCGAGCGTGCCCAGCGGCCAAACGGTATCAAGATGGCCGAGAAGCAGGATTCGTTTCGCGGCCTGCGTCGCCCTGGACTTCCGCGGGCCGAAGCGCGCCTCCAGCACATTGCCGAATCCAGGTTGCCGATGCAGCTTGTACCCGGCCGCCGAGTTGCCTGGCGTGCGCGGCGGCCAAGGCGACGCACGCGTCCACGGCGGCTTTCGAGTCGGAGGGCGACTCGGCCAGAACCAGTTGCTGAGTCAGGGCAAGCAGGCTCGCCCGTTTGCGGCGTGCGCCGGCCAGCAGAGCACGCATGGGAAACATAGAATCAGGATTCCTCGGCATCCTCGGACCTTCGCCCCGGTTTCCGGTGCTGATCAACCGGTAGACTCTCTGATTCTACGCCGCTTAAGGCATATCACTGCGGCTGTTATCTGATAAGGCACCAGTGTGCCGGTGGGGCGCAGAGTGTGGCAAAAATGCCACAGGACGGATTTTCCTCATCAGGTCTAATCTGAACATGAAACAAGCTTTCAACCCCCCGGAGAATCAGTTTGGCTCAGCCCGCGCACTTGGAACAGACCGTTGCGGCGCCGCTTGAATTTGAAGGCGTCGGGCTCCATTCCGGTGCGCCGGTCACTATGCGGTTGCTGCCGGCCGCTGCGGGTTCGGGCATTGTCTTTCGGCGAACCGATCTGGACAACTTCGAGATTCCTGCCATTGGCCGCAACGTGGCCAAAGTGAGTTACGCAACCAGCCTGATGCGCCAAGGCGTGCTAATTTCCACCACCGAACATCTGCTCTCGGCGTTCATCGGCATGGGCATCGACAACGTGATTGTCGAGATCGACAACCTGGAACTGCCCATTCTTGACGGCAGCGCCTTGCCCTATGTGGAGGCATTTTCACGCGTCGGCATTCGCGCGCAGCGCCGCCGCCGCGAGACGCTGCGCATCCTGCAACCGATGGAAGTGCGCGAGGGCGACAAATTCATCGGCGTTTATCCCGGCTCCGGTTACCGCATTTCCTACACCATCGAATTTCCCGCGCCCATTGGCCAGCAGAAAACCTGCGTCGATCTTGCCGCGGAGACCTACGGCTCAGAGATTGCTCCCGCGCGGACATTCGGCTACAAGTCTGACGAGCGCAAGCTGCGCGACATGGGACTTGATTCGCGGCGCGAGCGCAGAGAACGCGATCATCCTGAGCGAAAGCGGCCCGGAGAACGGCCCATTGCGCTTTCACGACGAGTATGTGCGGCACAAGGTGCTGGATCTGATTGGCGATCTGGCGCTTGCCGGCCGCCGCCTGGAAGGCCACGTGGTGGCTGTGCGCGCCGGTCACGCCATGCACACCGCTTTTGTTGCGCGGCTGATCAAGGATCGCTCCGCATGGGAGCTGGCCCATGTGCCGGTCACCACTCCTGAACCGAGACAGCCGCAGCGGATGCGGAGATCCGGCTATTCCGAAGCAGCTCTGGCGGGCGCGTAGCGCTGCAGCCTCGAACTTCACAGCCAGCGGATCTACACTGAATCCGGCAGGCGGGCTGCGGAATACTCCGACCCGAAAGAACGCCCAAAAGCCCGAGGCCGCGTTGGGAGCTGGCAATGGGCGAGTTCGTTCTGAATGTGAATGGCGCGCAGTTGAGCGTGAACGCTCCAGCGGACGAGCCCCTGCTCTATGTGCTGCGCAACCGGCTCAATTTAACCGGAACACGATACGGCTGCGGCGAAGGCCAGTGCGGTGCGTGCACGGTCCTGCTCAATGGGCGCGCGGTGCGTTCTTGCCTGACGTCCGTAGGCGCGGCGGCCACTCGAAGATCGTAACCATTGAAGGCCTAGAGCAGAATGGGCGTCTGAGCGCCGTGCAACAGGCTTTCCTCGACGAGGGCGCCCTGCAGTGCGGGTACTGCACTTCAGGAATGATTCTGAGCGCGACTTCTCTTTTGCGCGATAAACGCAATCCCAGCGACGACGAGATCGTGATGGCGATGAATGGGAATGTGTGCCGGTGCGGAACGTACCCTCGCATTGTGGCAGCCATCAAGCGCGCCGCGCAGACGATGGCAACGGAGCCGAGCCGATGAATCGTCGCGATGAGTTCGAGCGTGAGTTCTTCGAGGGCGGATCGTGGAATCCTCCGGGCGGCTGGCAGTTCGATCGCCGTGACTTCCTAAAGATCTTTGGCGGTGGGCTGTTTGTGGGGCTGGCCAGCGCGCCGGCGTGGACGCAGGAAGCGGGCAGAAATTTTGGCGGTCACGAGTTGCCGAAGGATTTAGGCGCATGGCTGCACATCGGCGCCGATTGCGGAGTGAGGGTGTTTACGGGCAAGGTCGAAGTCGGCCAAAACATCCGCACCTCGCTTGCGCAGCTTGTGGCGGAAGAGCTGGGCGTGCCGCTTGGGTCGATCGAGATGGTGATGGGCGATACCGCGCTGACGCCCTGGGACATGGGCACGTTTGGCAGCCGCACAACGCCAACGATGGGACCTGAACTTCGCACCATGGCGGCGGCCGCGCGCCAGATGCTGTTGGAGACGGCGGCAATGCGCTGGAGCGCCGATACGGCGACACTGGTTGCCGCGGACGCCAAAGTTACTGATCCCAAGACGCAGCGGTCAATCAGCTACGGCGAGCTGACTCACGGCGAGAACCTGGTGAAGATCGTTTCAAGCGAGGAGGCGCTGACCGCGCCGAGCGCATGGAAGATTGCGGGGACGCCGGCCGGGAAGGCGCAAGGACGCGACTTTGTGACCGGAAAGCATGTGTATCCTTCCGACATTGTCCGGCCTAGGATGTTGTTCGGCGCTGTGCTGCGCGCGGACGGCTTCAATGCGACGCTCAAGTCGATCGACACGAGCGCGGCCGAGAAACTGCGCGAAGTGAAGGTGGTGCGCGACGGCGATTTTACAGGGGTGGTCGCGGCTGATCCGCTGACTGCGCGACACGCGCTTGCAACGATCCAGGCCAAGTGGGAACTGCCGGCGCAGCCGTCGAATCGCGAGCTCTTCGAAGTGCTGAAGAACGGATCGGGAAACGAGCAGGAAGGGCGTGGGCAGCATGTTGCCGGATCCGTGAAGCAGGCGATGGACGCAGCGGACGTGAAGGTGGAAGAGCGATACACAATCCAATACATCGCGCACGCGCCGCTGGAACCGCGCGCCGCGGTGGCCGAGTGGGATGGCGACAAGTTGACGGTGTGGACGGGAACGCAACGGCCCTTCGGCGTGCAGAGCGAGCTGGCGCAGGCCTTCAAGATTCCCGAGGAAAATGTGCGGGTGATTCAGCCGGACATGGGCAGCGGATATGGCGGCAAACATACGGGCGAGGCGGCCGTGGAAGCAGCGCGGCTGGCAAAAGCAGCGGGCAAGCCGGTGAAGCTAGAGTGGACGCGGCGCGAGGAGTTCACATGGGCATATTTCCGGCCGGCCGGACTGATTGAGATCCGCGGCAGGGGCGCAAAGCGACGGAACGCTGGTGGCGTGGGAATACCACAATTACAACTCGGGCAACGCCGGCCATCGGAACACCGTACGACGTTCCCAACCAGATCATCCAGTACCACGCGGCAAACTCTCCGCTGCGCCAGGGATCGTACCGCTCGCTTGCGGCCGCCGCGAACCACTTTGCCCGCGAGTCGGCCATGGACTCGCTGGCGCATGGCGCCGGGATCGACCCGCTGGCGTTCCGGCTGAAGAATCTCACCGACGCAAGGCTTGTTGCAGTGTTCAAGGCGGCTGCGGAGAAGTTTGGCTGGGGTAGCCTGAAGTCAACGCCTGAGCGGGGATTTGGTATTGCCGGCGGCAGCGAGAAGGGCGGGTATGTGGCGACATGCGCAGAGGTCGCTATCGATCCCGCAACAAAGAAGGTGCGCATTCGCCGCGTGGTGCAGGCGTGGGAGTCGGGCGCAATCGTGAATCCCGACGGGTTGCGCAATCAGATTATCGGGGGCGATTGTGCAGGGCATTGGCGGCGCGCTCTTTGAGCAGGTGCTGTTTGCCGATGGGCGGATTCTGAATCCTGCGTTCGCCCAGTACCGGCTGCCGCGCTTCAGCGACACGCCGCAGATTGAGGTTGTGCTGCTGGACCGCAAAGATTTGCCTTCAGCGGGCGCTGGCGAAACGGGCATTGTGGGGCTGGCGCCCGCGGTCGGCAATGCCATCTTCGCTGCGACGGGAGTGCGCCTGCACAATATGCCCATGGCGCCGAAAGCTGCTGCACCGGGGCAGCCGGAATCGGCAGTGCGAAGTTAGGCTTTGATCGTGTGATTTCAAAACAGGCGATCTTCATTCCCAGGCCCCAAAGCCGGAACCCAGGGCACACCTGTTGGTGAAAGACCGACGGGCGAGAGAGAAAATCAACCGAAGATAGCGGAGAGGGTCGCCGCTTAGCCGATGCGTTCGATCGCGATGGCCGTGGCTTCGCCGCCGCCGATGCAGATCGCGGCGATGCCGCGGCGCAGATGATATTTTGCGAGCGCGGCGAGCAAGCGTGACTATGATGCGCGCGCCGGATGCGCCGATGGGATGGCCCAGAGCGCAGGCGCCGCCGTGGATGTTCACTTTCTCGGCGGAAGTCCGAGATCGCGCATGGCCGCCATGGCTACCACGGCGAAAGCCTCATTGATTTCGAATAAGTCGACATCGCCGATGGCCCAGCCGGTCTGCTCCATGAGTCGAGCGAATGGCGCCGATGGGCGCAGTGGGAAAGAGCGCGGGGGTATTCGGGAAGGTAGCGTGACCGACGATCATTGCCAGCGGCTTGAGGCTCGAGTTGTTCCGCTAGAGAGCGGCGCATGAGGACGAGCGCGGCGGCGCCGTCGGAGATGGCGCTGGAGTTGGCGGCCGTGACCGTGCCGCCTTCGCGAAATGCCGGCTTGAGTTGCGGAATTTTCTCGGGTTGCCTTCAGCGGGAGTTCGTCCTGGCTGACCACGCGCTCGGTTTTGCCAGATTTCACGGTGACCGGAACGATCTCTGCGGCGAAGCTGCCATCGGCAGTGGCCTTTTGCGCCCGGGCGAGCGACGCCAGAGCAAATTCGTCCTGCTCCTCGCGCGTGAACGCGTAGCTCTGCGCGCAATCTTCGGCGAACGTGCCCATCAAGCGGCCTTTGTCGTATGCGTCTTCGAGGCCGTCGAGAAACATGTGGTCGAGCACGCGGCCGTGGCCCATGCGATAGCCGCAGCGCGCGCGGTCGAGTAGATAGGGCGCGTTGCTCATGCTCTCCATGCCGCCGGCGACGATGATTCTGCGCGCTGCCGGCAAGCAGTAGATCGTGCGCGAGCATGACGGCTTTCATGCCGGAGCCGCACATCTTATTGATGGTGGCTGCGCCGGTGGAAGGCGGCAGGCCTGCGCCGAGCGTAGCCTGCCGCGCGGGAGCCTGGCCCATGCCCGCCGGGAGCACGCAGCCGACAGACAACTTCGTCTACGGCGTCGGGTGGGATGCCGAGCGCGCTCGACTGCGGCGCGGATGGCGGCGGCGCCGAGCTCGGGTGCGGCGCGTCCTTCAGGTCGCCCTGAAAAGCGCCAATGGGCGTGCGCGCTGCGCCGACGATAACGATGGGGTTGTGTGCGGGCATTGCTGCACCTCAAGTGTCGCGAATCAGCGCGGGGCCATGCGCAGAGCGCCGTCGAGCCGAATGGTTTCGCCGTTGAGCATGATGTTTTCAAAGATGTGCTTGACCAGCGCGGCAAATTCCGCGGGACAGCCCAGGCGCGCCGGAAATGGAACGCTCTTGCCCAGAGCCTCCTGTACCTCTGACGGGAAGCCAGCCATCATCGGGCGTCTCAAAGATTCCCGGCGCAATGGTGACGACGCGAATGCCGGAGCGGGCCAGTTCGCGCGCGATAGGCAATGTGAGGGAAACGACTCCGCCTTTCGATGCAGCGTAGGCCGCCTGCCCAATCTGGCCGTCATATGCGGCAATCGAAGCGGTATTGACGATGACCCCGCGTTCGCCATCTTCGCCGGGCTCCTCTTTTGCGATCGCAGCGGCGGCGAGGCGGATCATATTAAAGGTTCCCACCAGATTGATGTTGACTGTTTTGGCGAAGGTATCCAGGCGATGCGGGCCGTCGCGGCCAACAACTTTTTCAGAGGGCGCAATGCCAGCGCAGTTGACCAGACCGTGCAGATGGCCGAAGGCTTTTAGCGCCAGGTCGACCGCGGCCTGACCATTGCCTTCGCTCGTGACATCAGTTAGGACAAAGCGGGCGGGGGGGCCGAGGCCGGTAGCCACTACCTGACCCGCCGCATGGTCCAAGTCGGCAATCACGACGGAGCCGCCTTCGGATACCAGGAGCCGCGCGGTCGCTGCGCCCAGTCCCGAGGCGCCACCGGTGACAAGGAAGACGTGATCCTTGATCTTCATTGGGGGCTTTCTTGCGCCTCTTCCGCATCCATCCGAACGCAGCATATCATTGCAGAGCGGTAGTGATCATGACTCAGGACCGAACTGTCGTTAGCACATAATATGTCCGGTGTTTTTAGCAAGTGAAGTGTCCGCATAACGGGCGGCGAGGATGGAGCCATGCGCGAGAGCATGGAGATCTATCCGAGGACCGCGGCGGAGCGGGCGATGAAGTTACAGGAAGTGTTGTTGCGAGCCACAACAGGGAAGATCAAGTGGTGGCAGGCAGCGGAGTTGATGGGCATCAGCGAGCGGCAGATGCGTCGCTGGCGGAAGCGGCTTGAGGAGCAAGGCCCTCAGGGATTACTGGACCGGCGACGGCGCAAGCCAAGCAGCAGGCGGGTGCCGAAGACGCAGGCCGAAGAGGTTCTGGGCTTATATCGGGACAAGTACTTCGATCTGAACGTGCGGCACTTTCATGAGAAGCTTGGCGAGGACCATCAGATCGGGTTGAGTTATACGTGGGTCAAGCAGGCGCTGCAGGCAGCCGGTCTGGTGAAGCGCAAGGCCAGGCGCGGCGTGCATCGCAAGCGGCGTGAGCGGCGTCCACTGCCGGGGATGATGCTGCACATCGACGGCAGTGACCATCAGTGGTTTCAGGATGAACGTCGGCACGACCTGATCGTGATTCTGGACGATGCCACCAGCGAGATCTACTATGCGCAGCTGGCCGAAGAAGAGACGACCGCTACCGTGATGGCCGGGCTGCGGGCGGTGATCGAACAGAAAGGGTTGTTCTGCTCGCTCTATTCGGACCGCGGAGCCCATTTCTGGTATACGCCGAAGAGTGGCGGCAAGGTCGATTATGAGCGTCCCACGCAGGTGGGCCGTGCCATGAAGGAACTGGGAGTGCAGATGATTCCGTCCTACTCTCCGCAGGCGAGGGGCCGCTCGGAACGCAACTTCTCCACCTGGCAGGGACGGCTGCCGCAGGAGTTGCGGTTGCGCGGGATCCGAACACTGGAAGGGGCCAACAAGTTTTTAAATGAGCACTACATCGCCGAGTTCAACCGCCGCTTTACGGTTCCGGCAGCGCAGCGAGGCACGGCGTTCATATCCTGCCGGCACAGGAACCTGGAGCTGATCTTCACGCAACGCTACGAGCGCACCGTTGACCGGGATAACACGGTGAGCTTTTACAACCTGATCATGCAACTCGAGCGTGCCGAGTGGCGTCCCACCCTGGCGGGATGCAAGGCGATCATCCATCAGCACCTGGACCAAACACTGACCCTCATGATCGCAGGACATCGCGTCGGTCATTACAGCGCGGAAGGAAAACTCCTGACGCCGCTAACCACAAAACAAATCAAGGCCGTGGAAAAGACGTTCCACCGCCTCTACGGCTACTAACTTATGAAACCGGACATTTCATTTGCTCTCAAAAGCGGACATTTCTACTTGCTAACGACAATGACTCAGGACCGAACGATGGACGGAGGTAAGACACTTTGAGCGAAAGTGCGAGAAACAGACCCATCACGGAGTTAAACGAAGAAGAGATCCTCTTTGGCGAGACAGTGCGGCAATTTGCTCAAGACGAGGTTGCACCGCTGGCGCGGCGCATGGACGAAGAGCAAAAGATCGAAGCTGCACTGTTGCGCAAGCTCTTTGAACTGGGGTTGATGGGTATTGAGATTCCGGAGGATTTTGGGGGCAGTGGCGGGTCGTTTTTTGACGCGACCCTTGCTGTAGAGACGCTTTCGGCCTTCGATCCCTCGGTGGGCCTGGTGGTCGACGTGCAGAACACGCTGGTGGCGAGTGCGTTGCTTCGCTGGGGTACGGCGGAGCAAAAGAAGAAATTCCTTCCCCAGTTAGCGGCAAACACGGTGGGAGCCTACGCGCTGAGCGAGGCAGCATCGGGTTCGGACGCATTTGCGTTGCAAACGCGCGCACAGAAACGCGGCTGCGATTACGTGCTCACGGGGCGCAAACTGTGGATCACGAACGCCAAGGAAGCCGGATTGTTTATTGTGTTCGCCACGGTGGATGCGAGCGCGGGCCACAAAGGAATCACGGCGTTTCTAGTGGAGAAGGGTGCGGCGGGATTCACCATCGGCAAGAAGGAGGAGAAGCTGGGCATTCGCGCCTCGAGCACGTGCGAGCTGATCCTGGAGGAGTGCGCGGTGCCGGCGGCGCAGGTGCTGGGCGAGGCGGGCAAGGGTTACAAGATTGCGATGGAGACACTCAACGGTGGGCGCATCGGCATTGGCGCGCAGATGCTTGGGCTGGCTGAAGGTGCGTGGGACCATGCGGTGAGGTACGCCAAAGAACGCAAGCAATTCGGAAAGGCGCTTGTCGAGTTCCAGGCTATGCAATTCCAGCTGGCGGAGATGGCCACGGACATTGAGGCTGCCAGGCTGCTGGTTTACAACGCGGCGCGCCGGAAAGATGCACAGCTTGAGTTTCGCAAGGAAGCGGCCATGTGCAAGTATTTCGCGGCGCATGCCGCGGAGCGTGTGGCAAGCCTTGCCATCGAGGTGATGGGCGGGTCGGGGTTTGTGAAGGAGTCGCCGGCAGAGAAGCTTTATCGCGATGCGAAGATCGGAACGATTTATGAAGGGACATCGTTCATGCAACTGGCGACGATTGCAAAGATGGTGCTATAGCGCAGAGTCTGGCGGGCGGAATGCGCGAGGATTGAAATCACCGAGACCTTCCGCCCAGAGTCTTTCCGCAGACGCTCGGGCATCGTCCCTACGGGACTCGCGACAATCTGATGCCATGCGTCCCCACGCTGAAGCGCGGGGCTATCGAACGCTGCGCCTACCGGCGCGTGAAGGTGTGCCCTGATAGACAGCCCTACAACAAAGGAATTTTTCGGAAGGAGTTTTGTCGGAGACCTGCGGGGGTCATGCCTTTCAAAGCCTGATTTATGCGAACGGTTCTAGTGTGGTGACTCTGAAGTTCGCCGCAAAAGTCGGCGCCCCAAAATGCAGGTCCCCATTCGACTCCGATCAGGGCAGGCTTTCGACTCATTTTGGTGCAAAGACGCACCAAAACTCGCTCAAGGATGACAGCGCATTGTTTGATGCGAACCTCGGACTCAGAGCACTCTTGTTTCGCAGCATCGGATTCGGAACGTGTCTATTTGACTCTCCAGGCTTGGGCGCCAACGTGCGTGAAATGACAACCGTAGACGACGCCGTTGTTCTCGCACGCTCGTAAGGCTTCGGCCACCCTGTTTTTGCGCATAGGGTCAGCCAGGAACATCATGAAGCCTCCGCCGCCGGCGCCGGAAATCCGTGCGCAGTAAGCCCCAGCCTCAAGGGCACTCGAATACAACTTTTCGATCTTGGGGTTGACGATCTGACTGGCCATGCGCTTTTTGGCTTCCCAACTGGAGCGCAGAACTTCGTGCAACAGGCAAAAATCCCCCCGCAGGAGGGACTCCTTCATGCGCAGTGCTTCCTGCTTGATTTGATGCATGGCGTCGACGGCGGCCGCATTCCGCGTTTCGACGTTTCTGGACTGCTCCGCAATAATCTCCGACGAGGCCCGGGAAGTTCCCGTGTAAAAAAGCAGTATCGAAGCCTCCAACTCGGAAACGACGCTCTCCTTAATGCGGAGGGGATTTATGAGGACCCGGCCGTTCTGACCAAACTCCATGAAATTGAAACCCCCGAACGCTGCGGCGTATTGGTCCTGGCGGCCGCCCTGGAGACCTGCGTCCTCGCGCTCGATCACGTATGCGGACTGCGCGAGTTCATAGTCGTCGAGCGGATAGTTCAACCACTCCGCATAAGCCTTGAGAGCGGCAACAACCAAAGTGGACGATCCGCCGAGGCCTGATCCCTCGGGCACGTCGACACTCGTAGTAAGGCGCAGGCTGAGCGGCTGACCTGCATTGAACTTGCGCACCGCATGGTTGTAAACATGCTTCAAAAGGTCGAGAGCACCATCAGATTGAAGACAGGTCGCGGCCTCATATTCGGCGAATTGATTCCGGTCACTGGAATTGAATTGGACGACACGATTTTCCAGTGGCTCAATCGAGGCATAGGCGTAGTAGCCAATCGTGGCATTTAGAATGGCGCCACCGAATTCATCGCAATACGGGGAAACATCGGTTCCGCCGCCAGCCAGGCCAAGGCGGAGAGGTGCTCGGGAACGTATCGACATTCAGGTTCCTTCGAAATACGAACCATGATAGTGCACCGGCGCCCTTAAAGCCGCTAGCACGGCCGTCGAAATTCCCGATCTCCTGCGCGATTGGGAAGCCATCAGCGGCAGGTTACTTTTCGCGTGCAGAAACTCGCGGCGGCTAAGGGGCTTGCGGAATTAGATGTTACTTTTATGTATTACCTTGCTTGCGAGGCTCCGGGTTCAGATGAAGCAGGCGGCCATTAGGTAAGTTACCGTAGTTACGTCATGCGCGGCGGGAACGCGCGAAGTCGCGGCTTTCGATTTTCGCGATTTGAGGACGTTGATATTCTATATAAAATTAAGAAAATAAAACACTTATATTCTAGCATTGCAAATGAGCTCCAGCCCATCGTACCCACGCTCGTTGAGCTTTCAGGCGCAACTGCGATGAGCCGAATCGCCATAAGTGACATGGATCACGTACTGCGGCCCAGCCATAAAGCTAGGCTCTCAGTAGAGCTCGAAGCTGAGTAGTACGAAAGTTGTATTACTTCCATGACATAAGATCCACAAAGGTAATGGTTAAGTGTATTTATAGTACCCAAAACTACGGATATACTGTCCGGACATAGGTAATCATACATGGTGACGTTAGTGCAGGCTGTCAGTGGACCTAGAGCGCGAACCTTGCAACTATGCCTAAGGCAGATTGGGTTCATGACGTTGATTTCGGGCGGCCTTGCCCTTAGCGGCTGCGTGGGATCAATTGCGACCAACAAGGCGCAAACCGACGCGGCAGGTACGCTCGTTGCATCATCGAGCAGCGTCGATTTTGGCCCCGTCGCAGTGGGCCGAATGCTAAGCCAGAGCGTCACGCTTATGAATCAAGGAACGGCTCCCGTCACGATCTCGGGATTGACTTTGAGCGGGCAGTCGTTTTCATCCAATGGCCAGACCGGCCTGCCTGTAACGATCAACGCAAATAGCAGTTTCACTCTCGCCATCCAGTTTAATCCGACGGCGACTGGGACAGCGGCAGGCCAACTGACCATCACGAGCAATTCCTCGACGGGGGCTTCGACCTCGGTCGGTTTGAGTGGTACGGGCGTGCCGGTGCTGAGCGCGCTGACTTGCACGAGCGGCTCGATAACGGGAGGCGGAACTGACAACTGCACGGTGACACTTAACTCACAAGCAGACAGCGACGGACTGGCAGTGAGTCTTGCGAGCAGCAACCTGGCCGTGAATGTACCCGTCTCGGTGACAGTGCCGGCGGGCACCACCAGTACGAGTTTCTCGGCGAGTGTGTCGCCGGTCGTGTCACCGCAAGCCGCTACGTTAACCGCCAGCGTGGGCGGCGTGGCGCAGACATTTGCCGTGCAGTTGGGCGCCGCACTGCCTGCACTGGGCATCAGCGCGCCGAGCCTCGCGTTCGGCAGCGTTCCGGTGAATTCGCCGGCCACGCAGCCTCTGGTTTTGTCCTCTACGGGTAACTCAGCGGTGACCGTGAGCGCAGCGGCACTTTTGGGAGCTGGCTTTTCGATCGCCGGAGGGAATCTACCGGTAACGCTGGCGCCCGGCCAGACAGCAACGCTGAACGTGCAATTCGACCCCACTACGGCCGGCGCGTCAACCGGGCAACTGACGCTGACCAGCGACTCGTCGACTGGATCATCGACGGCCGTGAGTTTGAGCGGAACGGGTGTGCCAGGCCTGAGCGGGCTGAATTGCACTCGGACGGCATTTTCGGGAACTGGGACGGACCAATGCATGGTGACACTAAGCGCCGCAGCAGGCAGCGGTGGATTCGCAGTGAACCTAGCCAGCAGCGATTCATTGGTGACCGTGCCAGCCACGACAATTGTGGCTGCGGGCTCAACGATTGCCTCATTCACTGCGTCTGTCTCTCCAGCGACTGCAGTGGATTTTGTGACGCTGACCGCGAGCGCAGGCGGCGCGTCAAAGACCTTCGCCCTGCAACTCAACCCGGCAGGACCCGCACTGACTTTAAGCTCGGCAAGCGTGGACTTCGGCGACGTGGCAGTGAATACGCCAGCCGCACAAACGCTCACTTTGTCTTCAACAGGCACATCGGCCGTGACGATCAACTCATCGGCGTTGTCAGGGACAGGTTTCTCAGCCTCGGGAGCAACCTTCCCGCTGACTCTGGATCCCAATCAGACCGCAACGGTTACACTCCAGTTCGACCCCGCCGCTACAGGTTCGGCGACAGGCCAGTTCACACTGAACAGCAACTCCGTAGATGGAACAACGAAGCGCATCGGGTTGCAGGGCAGAGGCGTGCCAGTGCTAAGCACATTGAGCTGCGCCAAGGGGTCAATGACGGGAGCGGGGAAGGACACCTGCACGGTCACGCTTAGCTCGGCGGCGATCAGTGGCGGTCTAGCGATAAGCCTTACCAGCAATAATCCCGCAGTCACCGTGCCAACCTCAGCGACAGTAGCGGCGGGCGCCACCAGCGCCGGCTTCACAGCATCTGTCTCAGCGGTCAACGTCGCACAGGCCGTGACGCTCTCTGCCAGCGCGGGCGGTATAACCAAGACCGCCGGGCTGCAACTGGGTGCTTCAGCAACCGCTCTGGGTGTGAGCACAACGAACCTGGCCTTCGGCAACGAAAATGTAAACACAGCCGCCACCTTGCCGGTGACCCTGACCTCGACAGGAGCAGCGGCTGTGACGGTCAGCGCGGCTACGGCGGCCGGAAGCGGATTTACGCTGTCCGGAGCCAGCTTCCCGTTGACGCTGAACCCGAATCAGACGGCAACTCTCACAGTGCAGTTCGATCCTGCAACTGCGGGAGCGGCAACGGGACAATTGACCATCACCAGCAACTCTTCGACGGGAAGCTCGACCCTGGTCGGCTTGAGCGGCACAGGAGTGCCGGTTTTGAGCGGGGTGAGCTGCAGCAGTGGATCGATGACCGCGACAGGGACCGACAGCTGCACGGTGACGTTGAACGCGGCAGCCGCGAGCGGCGGGATTGCGGTGAGCCTGGCCAGCAACAGCTCAGCGGTCGCGGTGCCGGCCACAGTGACCGTGCCAGCGGGTGCAAACAGCGCCAGCTTCGCGGCCACCGTCTCCTCGGTCAGCCCGGCGCAAACCGCGACGCTGACAGCGATTGCGGGCGGATCGTCGAAGACCTTCGCCTTGCAGCTCGGCGCGGTGGCGCCAGTATTGAGCGGAATGAGCTGCAGCAGCGGATCAATGACTACGACAGGGACCGACAGCTGTACGGTGACACTCACCACAGCAGCGCCGAGCGGTGGGTTTGCTGTCAACCTGACCAGTAGCAGTACTGCAGTTGCAGTGCCAGCCACCGCGACCGTGCCATCGGGTGCAATCAGCGGCGGCTTCACAGCCACCGTCTCCTCGGTCAGCACCACGCAGATAGTTACGCTGACAGCCAGCGCGGGCAGTATATCGAAGACCTTTGCTCTGCAACTAGGTGCGGGTACGCCCACATTGAGCATCAATGCCACGACCCTCGCATTCGGCAACGTGACTTTGAATACGCCTGCGACGCAATCGGTAACCCTATCGTCGACGGGGACGGCGGCGGTGACTGTCAGCGCGGCCACAGTGATAGGAAACGGATTCACGCTCTCCGGAGGCAGTTTCCCGCTCACCTTGAGCCCCAATCAGTCGGTGACAGTCAGCGTGCAGTTCGATCCCACTGTGGCTGGGGCAGCGACTGGCACACTTACGGTCGTCAGCACCTCATTGACCAATCCCACAGCCGTGATTGGCCTGAGCGGAACCGGAGAGAAATCCTCCGGAACTCCTGGTCAGGTTAACTTAACCTGGGACGCGCCTGCGAGTTCCCCCGACCCGGTGGCCGGATACAACGTCTACCGATCGCCGAGCAACACTTATGCGTTCGTACAGTTGAATTCGTCTGCCGTTACTCAGACTAGCTATGTGGACGCGAGTGCCCAATCCGGACAGGCCTACGACTATATCGTGGAGAGCGTCGACGCCTCAGGCGTCACAAGCGCACCGACCAACGTAGCCACTGTCGCAGTGCCGTAGATTTAGACCAAGAACTGGCGCACTCTGGTGCGACCGCCGTCGATTTGCGCCCGAACAACTTCACGAGCCGCGACCGCTGCCAGAGATCGGTTACTCGGTCCAGCTCGCTACCGTCGAACTGTCGGCAATCGTGGATTACTCCATTAATCAGGTAAATATTCGCTGGGGCCAGTGGGAAATAATCACCCGATCGAGAAGAAATTACATACTACGATCCGGCACAACCCATATCTGAAGCCACGCTTCAGTCCTGATCTTTCTCTAAATATTGCAATTTGAAGAGGATAATAAATTCACGATTTTGCGCCTTCTTTGGCGCAGGGATTGCATATATAAGTTACAAAACCCGGTCAAATAATGTTCGGGAATCTAATTTGAGGCTTGTAGACATAAGTCACGTGCGTTTTTCAGTCAATAAATAACTGTATGTGAAGGTTCGAGCGAGAACAGATATATTTTTCCCAAGCTGCGGGTAAATTTGCGTCCATGTGCGACCTTCTGAGAACAAGCTCCGCGCGTTCGCAGGAAGTTCGTATTTTTCATCAATTGAGAAATCCATAGCCTTGACAAAGGGGTTGTGCATGCAGAATTGTATGCACTCCCTGAAACGAGGCTTGAAGGCGACTACCAAGATCTCATGTGACAGTGATCTTGAGGCGGCACTATAAGTGTCGTGACCTACATCACTGTCCGCGCGAGATTGAAGGTGCGAAGTAAGATAGACGGCTGGAAGCAAGCGAATATTTATTCTTAAGATCTTCGGGAACTTCGAGCCTAGAAATAAAACATCGAGTGAGGATTTCATATCTTGAGTAAGTTGCACGGGATTTCTTATTGCGGGTCATTGAACGTCCAGATTATCGCGGCCAATGTCCTAATTTGCCCTTCTTCACGGCCGGACAGCTGTGGAGCAGAATTGCGTCCGCAAACAGAAAAGCCAGCACATTGGCGGGCATATTTCCTTCTCTTTACGACGCTGTTCTGCGCGGCACTTGCGATGTCTGGTTGCGGAGGGGCCGCGCTGATCGGCACCGCGGCAAAAGCGGGCAGCCTTTCTGCATCGCAGAGTCTTGTCAGCTTTGGTTCAGTCGCGGTGGGTCAGACAGCAAGCTCCAACGTTTCTCTTGTTAATTCTGGCTCAGCGGCGGTGCAAGTTACGAAAGTGAGCGTCAACGGGGGATCATTCTCAGTAAGTGGTTTAAGCGATCTTCCAGTCACAATAGGCGCAGGTGGGACTTACTCCGTAGGTGTGAACTTCTCTCCACAAGCGGCGGGAACATTGGGGGGACAGGTCGCGATTACCAGCAACGCTTCAAGTGATGGAACGCTCGTGATCGGCGTCAATGGGAATGGAATCACTGCCAGCGCACAGGCGACGTTAACGGCACTGAGTTGTGCGAGCTCGTCGATTGCCGGAGCGGGGACGGATAGCTGCACTGTAACGCTGAACGCCGCAGCGCCGGCCGGCGGATTTGCTGTCAGCTTGGCAAGCAACAATAGTGCAGTCACAGTGCCGGCCACGGTGACAGTGCCGGCGACCACAAGCAGCATGAGTTTCACCGCCACCGCTTCGTCGGTGAGCGCGGCGCAGACGGTCACGCTGACGGCAACCGCGGGGAGCATGGCGGAGACGTTTGCTTTGCAGCTTGATGTGTCTGGTCAAGCCGGCTCGGGAACGCCCGCGCTGAGCGTCAATGCCACGAGCCTGACTTTTGGCAACGTGAACCTGAATACGCCTGCGACGCAGTCGGTAACTCTGACCTCGACGGGAAGTGTTGCGGTGACTGTTAGTGCGGCTGCAGTCACCGGGACCGGATTTACACTCTCCGGCGCGGGCGCCCCCTTGACCCTGAACCCTAATCAGACGGCCACGCTTAGCGTGCAGTTTGATCCGGCAGTGGCCGGGGCTGCCACAGGCATGCTAATGGTCGTCAGTACTGCGGTGGCTAATCCCACAACAACTGTCCCCCTAAGTGGCACCGGAGAGGCGAGCGCTGCAGGCCCCGCAGGATCCGGACAGGTTACCCTGACCTGGGATGCGCCCTCGAGTTCACCCGATCCGGTAGCAGGCTACAATGTCTATCGATCGCCAAGCGGCGCCTATTCGTATGTTCAGGTGAATACGTCAATCGTCTCCCAAACGACTTATGTGGACGGCGCCGCTCAGGCTGGACAAAGCTATGACTACATCGTGGAGAGCGTCGATGCCTCCGGCGTTACAAGCGCACCGACCAACATTGCCACTGTTGTTGTGCCGTAAGCGTACGTTTTTCCCTTCTGCCACCGACCGGCGTAGGGCATCACAACTGGCACATGGAACAGGCCGAGTCAATGGTACACAGGGGGCGGCTGCAACGATGGCGATCGATTTCTGGGAGGTGGCAACTTGTATATTGATGCCGCACCCAAGCACGAGCGTAGCAGAGGTGACACGAGCACACAGTGTGGCCCAATCAGCGGTTCACGAGGCGACGCCCTTTCGGCAAAACACATTCGTCCAGCTTAATACACTGCTGCCTCTCAGCGTTTCGGGCGTGAAAGAACCGGCGCACGAAACAGAGACTGGGTCGGCAGAACAGGTGCCGTCAGCTCGAGTGGTCCCGGGAACTCGCGGAGAAGGAACATCAAACCAATTTTTGAGAAACAGCTTTATGACAAGCGCCTATCGTTTCCATCGGGCGAGGGTTCCGTGGTCAGCCTGACCGATGCGTCATGGTTCACATTGAGGGGACATCTATCAGGACCATCCCCGCTTGGTCGAGATGGAACCTCCAAGTTCTAACACTCAGACGCCCGCCGTTACGCGTTGTGGGCGCGACCAGCAGCTCAGACTATCGTGGAGTACTTATCGACAGACGATGCGCGTCCGTAGAACTTAAGTAAGGTGTGGCGTGCAACAAAAGTAATATACAAAGGAAACATCTTCTGCTTTCTATCTTATTATAGATGAAGAGAATAATGAACTATTTACTCTTCTTAGCGCAACAATTCAACACGGTTTCTATTTTCTTGTTTACTGCAGCGCGGAAAACGCGCGAGGACTCGGCCATGCTGCTCGAAACAACATACAGTACTCAGAGAAAGTTCTTGGCCTCAACTCTAGCAGCGGCCTTCTTTCTATTCCTGGCCGGACCCGTCGGTGCGCAAGCGCAAACGGCTACGGTCAACTGGACGAACGTTCACCAGGCGATTGATGGCTTTGGAGCTTCTGATCACTCCGAGCCTGCTCTTTCATCTGCACAGCAGGCATTTCTCTTTGGCACTGGCCCTGGCCAGATCGGTTTGTCGTTGCTGAGAGTCGGCGTAACTAACAATTCCGAAGATCCCGGAGATTGTACATCTGTTAGTACGAGTTGCGCTGGTATTCATGTCAACGACATGCAGGCTATGATTGCGAATGGTGGAAGAGTCTATGCAAGTCCGTGGACGCCTCCACCGGCCTACAAAACGAATGGTGACGGAACTTGTACAGCAGGCTCAGGAAACGGGGCGCTCATCTCCGGTGATTACGGAGCGTATGCGACTTGGCTTGCGAACTTTGTTCAAAGCCTAAAGACCGAAGATAACATCAGCCTCTACGCTATCTCCGTTCAAAATGAGCCCGATCAGTGTCAGGACTACGACAGCGCCCTTTGGTCGGCGGCGAATATTGACACTTTCATAAAGACGAATCTCGGCCCGACGTTTGCATCGGATAGCCTGTCAACCCTCATTTTGATTCCTGAGAATGCTGGTTATGGTGGAATTACCGGACCAAACGGTGGAGGAACTTGCGGAACCGACACTTCATGCACTAACTACGTCGGTGGCTACAACTGGCATGACTATGACGCCAGCTTCAGCGGTACCAATACCGTTCCTGCCGACCCCGCTCCTTCCGGTTGGGCGGGAGGGAAAAAGTATTGGGAAACGGAAGCCTCATGCGGTCCAGGTTTTGGCCCGAGCTTCTGCGAATCTGGCTACAATACCGATCTTACAGACGCCCTCGGATGGGCGGCAGTTATCGATCAGAGGATTGCGGGTGATGGCGCGAACGCATGGTTCTACTGGTGGCTTTACGAGTCCTCCGCCACGGACGACCAATCCTTGATTTCCGACAGCACCCCATACCCTAAGCGCGCCTACATACTCGGCCAGTACAGCAAGTTCGTGCGGCCCGGCGATTACCGCATAGACGCAACCCGCCAACCGCAGAGCGGAGTGAGTGTTTCGGCGTATCAGAATCCGGCGACGAATACCCTAGTAATCATCGCAACCAACTACACAGGTTCGGCGGTTTCGCAAACGTTCAACATAACGAACGCTCCCACATTTTCGTCTGTGACCCCGACGATCACATCTTCTAGTTTGAATCTCGCTGCCCAACCCAGCGTGCCGGTATCAGGTAATTCCTTCACTTATACATTGTCTGACCAGAGCATCACGACGTTCGTGGGCAGCACCGTGGCTCCGTCGGCCCCCACGAACCTCACAGTTAAGGTGGCGGGGCAATAGGGAGTTAAAGCTCAAGAGCTGGCAAGACGGGAAACGTACAGCGAGTCTCTCAATTACCTACAAATTGAGCGCCGATTATAGTACCCGGTTTAATTTCTGTTAATCGGGAACAAAACAACCTCAACCCAACAATCTTACAAAACGCTGACAAAGAACGAAAGCGCGAAAAGCCCAAGACCGTACCTGTTCCTTGACCCCGCCGCTAGGAACGACTAATTGCGCAAAAGGCCGACAATGCATTGGACGGGCTCAATTCCGTCCGATGCACTGCCGGCCATAAGTTAGACCAGTTCTGGCTTGCCAATCTACGCTATTGCACGGTTAGTCTAATTGTCGCGGAGCATTGCAAACTATTGCCGTTGGCTAAAGCTTGCCTACTGCACCGCAATGAGGCCGCCCTCGTGACTGGGATACAAGCCGTCGGCGTCAGCAGTATTGTAGGCCTAAACGAAAAGGGAATAGAACAGTGGCAAGCGAGGGCCACTTCCCACCCGCTTACACCCCGGCTACGGCGGCGCGGCCCGATTACATTACCCATTGCATTTCAATGACAACCTCGCTAACACGAATGTGTCGTCCGGCAGTGCTGCCACTCAAGGTCACTTGGATCGAAAAGTTATCCAACTTCTTGGCCCACGTGTTCAAAGAATGACCACTCAATTTATTCTGCGAAGCGGATCAGAGACATTTTTCCATCCTGAACGAGGGCCCATCTATAGCTATCCTGCGCGCAGTTGGCCTTCCTTCGCCTGGCGCGTTATCGAATCGAAATGCATTTTCAGAACCCGCCGAGCTTGCTGGACATACGACGCAATCTCTTCCGCAACGGCGTTTTTGTTTTTCTCGATTCTGCAAAGTGCGCCGATGACGTCTTGCACCGAGAAGTCGCGAATCTGCAACAGGTAGTCGGTCTGGCCGACACTCTCCATGATGCGATCGACTTTTTGGTCAAAGGAAATGGCAATTGTCGGTTTGTTCGCCACAAAGCTCAGAATCGCGCTGTGCAAGCGGCTGGCAATCACAATATCGGCATCCTGCAGAAGTCTCAAAAGGTCCCGCCAGGTGCTGATCTGCGGAATATGGATTTGACTGCGTGATGCCGCGGGCAAGTGCTCATCGAGCAAGCTGGAAATCTCCTTGACAACGCTCGCATCCGATAGTGCAGAGAAAATCATGACGACAAAGTAGTCTCGATCGAGAAGTTGCACGATCAATTGAGACATTTGATCAAGATAATGTCTGTAAAAAGCGGGGTCGTCTTGCGGCCAACTACCTGGCTTGGCGTAGGAAATCGGACTGACCGCGATAATCGTTCTGCCTTTTGCAGCCGATCGGATAGCTGAAGGCGGCATTGAGCCAACCGCGGGCGCGCCAAATGCAATATCCGGCACGACGGAATCCCGGGCTGCTCTGCGAAGCAAACCGACAGCAATTTCCTTACTGTGTTGGTCACGGTAAGATCTGCCCTGCGACATACTCAGGGCCATCGAGAGAAACAGCCGGGAGATTCGGCCTTCGACCTTGGACGCCCCAACGCCCACGAACTCACATCGAACGTGAGCGATTCGAGCGAGAGCAGACCATTTGAAGAGGGCGAATGGATGGCCCCACGGCCCCCCCCATTCTTCGTCCAGTTGGCCGCCCCCGGCGATGATGAGGAGATCATGCGGATGGAGGAAGCGATATCCCCGAACGGCATGAAGCAATTCGGCGTCTATCTCTCTTGCCAATTGGCGAGTCGTTTTTAGCGCCCTGACCAAGCCAGGAACTTTATAGAGATGTTTGTTGATCGAGCGACGAAACGATCCTTGCTTTGGCGCAAGCATTCCTCCCGCAGCAGACAATCCAGCGGGGCTTTTAGCCGCCATGGTGTAGAAAGGCCGGACGCCGCCGCAGAGTGGAAACGCTTTATCGCCATGCCGCTCGATAAAGTTTTCGCAGCTAAGAGAGATACCCGAGAAACGGGCACCCGGAATTCGCGCGCGAAGCTGACTGATCGTGGCATCCACAATTGCAGCATCGCCGAGATTGTTTCCTGAGTACGGAGTTAAGAGTGCAACTCGACAGCCGCGCCGAGACAACCTCGTCTCAGAATTGTCAGGTTCCCCAGTTTGCAATTGAGCACCACGATCAGGCTCGCCATTCAACTCGATTGGTTCTGGCGCGGGAGCGTTCACCGGTTTTGTCGTTTCTGATAGAACGTTCATTTTGGCTCGAAGCGCATGTGAGAAGCAGTGTGAATCTCCGGGTCGTTCCACTTACTCGATTTGCATCTCGTCCATACCGCAAAGATGTATTCGTTAACGTCTCGAGGCTACTGCAAATAGAGTCTGCCCCATTCCGGCATCCTCCTTTAGCTGCTTTATGCGACCTTCTCCGAAGACGGCAGCGAACAAGCGATTCAGCTTGCAGGAATTTACGATCCGAAGAATACCTTGATGGCCTTTAGGCTCAAGACTGGTGGCGCGTGTGACTGAAAACTTCGGATTGAGAAGTTCTTTCAACCTTCTCATTGTCACCCATTGCCGTCGATAGCCGACATTCGGACCGACATTACATCGGTCAAAGACAAACTTGTTCTGTGTTGTCAGGATCAGAGCTCCGCCCTGTTTCAACAGATAGGCAATCCTCTCGATGAATTGCTCCTGGTCAACCACGTGCGAAAGAGTTTCGACGACTACCACTACGTCGAAGTGACCGGCTGGAAGATCGAGCTCGCAGATGTCGCCTGACCTGAAATCAATCTCGGGCATTCTCTTCGCTGCGGTCTGAATGATTTCCACACCGAGATCAACCGCGGTGACTGCGCCATACTCTGCGAGTCTAGCGCTCAGCCACCCCGTACCGCACCCTACCTCCAGAATCTTCGCGTCACCTATTTGAAGCGCACCTAAGGAAGCCAGGACTTCGCGCATTCGCCGTTTTGAAGGGTCATCATCGAGCGCGTCCCACTGACGATATTTTGAGTTCCAATTGTCCCAGTGCAGAACTTCAGAAGCCTTGGGTGGCATTTTCGTCTCTCCTTAGGTTTCCACACGAATTAGCGGAGAGGCCAGCGGCACCGTCCCAGACTCTAGAAGCCTCGGAAAGCAGTTCACCGCTCCTTTCACGGCGATGGTGGATCCGATAAACAGAGTCTGTGCCGGCAGCTGGCTGTCATATGTTTTTTGAATATCGTATCGATAAACTGCGACGCATACGTTAAAGGTTCCGTGCGCGATATTAAGTGTGAGTCCAAATGTACAGCGGTAACTTTCTCCCGCCTGAAGCGAAAAGGGCGCGTAACCCAAGCGTTCAGTCGAGGTGTCGAAGAGAAGATACTCGGTCTCATCTGTAAGCCATATAACAACAGCAAGTTTTTCAAGGGGTTGTCGCGCGGTCACCTCGACGTCGAGGAAGGCCGTCTCTCCGGATTCGAAGGTGGATCGCTCGCCCTCATTGCCGCGGACAGTCACTTGAGAGATATAGACTGACTTCTTCTCGGTACTATGATGTTGCTCACGCGAACTGTTGAGATATTCACGCACAACTGAATCCGTGGCGCCAATCGCCGCAGTTTTGCCATTTTTAAGCAACATCGACCGCGCGCAGAGTTCTGTGACGGCTTTCAGGTTGTGAGACACGAACAGGACGGTCGTGCCCGCCGTGAGTACCTCGCGCATGCGATCCATGCATCGTTGCTGGAAAACAAGATCCCCAACACTTAGGACTTCGTCAACAATAAGAACGTCGGGATCTCCATGTGCGGCGACGGAGAATCCAAGACGGGCATACATGCCGGAGGAATAGCGCTTGACCGGAGTATCAATGAACTCCTCGATGCCGGAGAATTCGACAATCTGATCGATCTTCGAGTCGATCTCACGTCTTGTCATGCCCAGGATGGTCCCATTCAGGTAAATGTTTTCGCGTCCGGTCAAATCCGGATGAAAGCCAGCCGACACCTCAATAAGCGCGGAAAGGCGGCCGTTCACAACCATCGAGCCGCTCGTCGGCCGCATGATCCGGCTCAGAATCTTGAGGATCGTGCTCTTTCCAGCACCGTTCGGTCCAATGATTCCCAGAGACTCGCCGCGCTTGACCTCAAAAGAAACATCCTGCAAGGCCCAGAAATCGCGCTTGTCGCTCTCGCGGGTGCTTTGCGGGCGAAACATCTTGCCCGTTAATGCGGGCAGCAGGTCACGGAGCGAATTGTAGACTTCGCCCTTGCGAAATTTCTTGTATACGTTCTCCATGCGGAGCGCGACATCGGACATTCATATCCTCCGGTCAGATGCTTTCCGCAAAAGCTGGTTCAAGATGCTTGAAGAATACGAAGCCACCAAGGAACGAGATAAGTGCGAAGCTTGCCGAGTAAGCAAGCCACGGAAGGTCCGGCGGCTGCTGGCGTACGAGACACGCACTAAATCCTTCAATGATTGGGCTCACCGGATTAAGAAGAAGCCATTTGCCTTTGTCGCCGAGCATTCTGGTGTCATAGAACACAGGGGTGAAGAAGATTCCAAACGTGAGAAAAACCTCCACGATAAACTTGACATCGCGGAAAAAGAGGCTGGCTGCAGAGACGAACATTCCTACCCCAACGGCCATCAGAATCAGCGTCAACAACAGGACCGGAACCCATATAAGATTAGGTCCGAAGCCGAGCCGTACGGCAAGAAGGTAAATGATCAGCCCAGCCGATGCGACGACAAAATCAAACAAGCTGGTCATGACCGCCCCAATGGGAAAGATCTCTTTCGGAAAGTAGATCTTGGTTACGAGCGACCAATTGTTGGTCAGGCTATAACAGGAAAAGCGGATACTCGAAACCAGAAACGCCCAGGGAACCGACTTGACAGCAACGCTGGCAACATCCGCCGCTACCAAGGGTTTATGAGAAGCCATAGCGTACGCATAGCGAACCACGACTCCGGACGCCACAATCAGAATGGGCATCAGCACTGCCCACATGAACCCCATGACCGATTGCTTATACCTCACCTTGATGTCACGATAGGTGATCATGAAGAGAATTTCACGATATTTATATAGTTCTTTCAGCTCTTCGAGCATCGATGACTCCGCATATTCAATTGAACCTTCGATCAACGGGCTTTACCGGGCGGCCTTGCAGGTATTTCTCGACACCCTCATCGAGAGCCTTGCGATAGATCGCCAAAGCCTCATGCGCTGCCTCGGCGGTCCGACGAATCTCTGCGTCACTGTGCGAAAAACTCACGACAAAGGAAGGCGCGATCACCCCGCGGCGAATCATTTCCTGCATGAACAGCGTACGGAAAGACTGCGAACGCTCGCGATCGCCATCGCGAGTGACAAAGATGAGATTGCACGGCCGGCCCATCAGTTCAAAGTAGCTTTCAAGCCGATTCTCCCGAATCGACTGATTGACGAGCGCTCGAAGCAGCTCACCCTGCTGCCACAGGAACTCGACTACACCTTGCTCAACATAAATGTGTAACGTCGCAATTGAAGCTGCGAGAGCATGGGTTTCGGCCCCGTGTGTCGTGGAAAGCAGAAAGACCCGCGGCTGGTCGTGGTCCAGGCCGCCTAAACGCATGATCTCACGTCTGCCGGCCAAAGCCGAGATCGCAAATCCGTTGCCCATTGCCTTGCCGAAGGTGGACAAATGCGGCACCACTCCATGAAATCTCTGCGCGCCCCCGAGATGCCAACGAAAGCCCGTGATCATTTCGTCAAAAATAAGGATCGCTCCTCTTTGTTCGCAGAGATCTTTCACCTGTTTCAGGTAGCCAGGCTCAGGCTGTGTGGCGGCCTCCGCTTCCATCACAACGCAGGCAATTTGCTGCGGGTAACGATCGAACAACTCTACCAAGCTGCCGAGATCGTTATAGTGGAACTGCAGCGTCAGGTCCGACACCACGCGGGGAATTCCCGCATTCATTTCTCCGGTTCCAATAAACCAGTCGTCGGTGGAGAAAAACGGCTGATCGCCGCATATCGCGATCATGTCCCGATTGGTATACGCCCGCGCCAATTTGACGGCGGCGGTGGTAACGTCGGAGCCGTTTTTCGCGAACTTCACCATATCGGCGCCTTCGATGAGGCGCAAAAATTCGTCGGCAGCCTCTACCTCAATTCTCGCGGGCCGCGAAAAATTCGCGCCGAGCTCCATTTGGCGCGAAGCCGCAAGCACAACTGGCTCGAAAGCATGCCCCAAGGTGACTGCCCTTAACCCCATTCCATATTCAATAAACTCGTTCCCCTCGACATCCCATACGTGACAACCCTTGCCGCGCTCAATAAGCGCAGGGGCGCATTCCGGAAATTGATCATCACCCTTGGAGTACGTGTGTGCGCCACCCGGAATTAGATCATGGGCCCTACGCTGAAGGGCATTGGATGCGGAGAAGGCTTTTGGACGCTCACTACTGGGCATATGGAGATCTTTCGGAATACTAGCCATGGAAGCTCTTCTTTCAGGTAAGAGGTTCGATTACCATCTTGCGCGCGTAGAACGCCTCAGCATGTCCGCTGGGCGCGTTTGATTCCATTCCGCGGAGCCTCATCAATCCTAGAAACGTATCGCTTGCAAACCATGGCTTCGATTGCTGGGACTCAAAGATGGTGGACAGGTTGCTCACCTTTTGCCGGAACGCCCACTCTTCCAATGGAACAAATGTGTTTGGCCGGCCCATATCTCCATCGAATTTAGGGATTTCGTATTCCAGAATAAGATGATTGCGAAAGGTATTCCACGTGAGTTCATTTACAAGCCGATGGTCCTGGTGCGCATCGCCGTGCCAATGCGTAAAGATCAAGTCCGGATCGACGCGCGATTTCAGCTCCTCAAAAAAGTCCTTCACCTGCCCGCCCTCATACGGCAGGTAGCCGTCACGGAACTCCTTCAAGACAACTTCTCGTTCGCAGCCGTCCGTGAATAATTCCGCAGCCTTCTGCGCTTCTGAGTGACGCGCCCCTTTACCACTCATCACTACCCAGCAGAATTTTGGCTTCGCCTGGTTTCGGCCCAACTGCAGCAGGGTCGCGCCGCAGCCAATCTCAATATCGTCAGAGTGCGCTCCCAGACAAAGAATGGTGAGCGGCGTCTGACGATCTTTGCTCCAGTTCAGTTTTATCATGCGGTGAGCCGCGCCTGACTCGCATGCTTCCATACACACCAAGGAGCTGAGCCCGAAGCCTCGAGTTCATCGAGGATCTGCTTGTCCTTGAAGGTGTCCATACACTGCCAAAAACCCTCGTATCGCCGCGACCAGACTTTGCCTTCGCTGATCATTCGCTGCATTGGCTCATAGACAAGCTCTTCGCCCGGCTTGAGGTAGCGAAACACGTCTTTGCTGAGCACAAAGTAGCCACCATTAACCCAGATATTCGAGTCCTTCATGCTGCGGATTGCATCAACTGCCCCATCCTCTCTCAGTTGCACCGTATCGAGACTGCTGGCGCGCGGCTGAACGGAAAGGAAAGAAGCGTATCCGC
This sequence comes from uncultured Acidobacteriaceae bacterium, assembly GCA_963841365.1. Classification (GTDB taxonomy): domain Bacteria; phylum Acidobacteriota; class Terriglobia; order Terriglobales; family Acidobacteriaceae; genus Telmatobacter. The sequence goes on along the minus strand of CAWJDG010000027.1, from coordinate 102,572 downwards.
CCCGACGCAGGAACTCATCCGTCATTTCCTGGAGCGGAAAGTCGGTCAGTCCGTCACTGTAATTGGCAAGGAAGACATCCTCACCTGCGAGATGCGGCTCAACCAGGCGCAGACGGTCACCGATCGAGGAGCGCATTCCGGTATCGACAAAAGTGATACGCCAATCGTCAATGTCGCGCTGCATGAACTCCAAGTCACGCCCGCCATGAGAAAAGACGAAGTCGTTCGACACCGACTCCTCGTACTCCAGGAAGTACTCCTTGATCACGTTGCCCTTGTAGCCGAGGCACACCACGAAGTCTTTGTGCCCGAAGTGGGCGTAATACTTCATTACATGCCAGAGCACCGGACGCGAGCCCACGGTCACCATGGGTTTTGGCACATCCTCGGAGTAGCCGCGAAGCCTCATTCCGGCGCCGCCGCAAAACAGAACTACTTTCATGGTCGCACCCCAAACAAATAAAACCCCTTCCAGTTTTGTATCCTCTGGATCAAGTCTCGGCAATCGCACAAAGATGGTAAAGAGATCAACCCAGGCATTCTCTCCAATGACGCCACAGAAATGTACAGTTCAGTTCGGGTGCTCAGCAGGCTCCCGGACTTTTGCGTTCAATTCCTCGACGACGCATGATCCCAGCGATAGATTACAAGCCGTCTCCCATCGGAGAGAGTGCGATTGTAAATTGCGATAGCCGACGGATCGGGTATACCTTGTTGAACCCAACGGCTGTAATAGGCAGAATCAGCATTAGCGGAGTAGAGGAAGATATAGTCCGGATCTTTCTCATGCAAATACCGCAGTGCCGTCCCCTCGTCCGTATAGGGGAGAATCGAATCGTAGCTGCGCGAGTAGTAGCAAAACACATCGCCTTCAAACGTCGTCTTGGTTCCCGGATCGTAGTTTCTGAGCCAAAGGCCAGCCTCTTTCAGAGCTTGATTCGGAGCCCAGCCGCTGGTGAATTCGTCCATCGTGGGAATTGTCTTCTTGACAGTGTAAAAGATGAACAGAACATAGACCAAAGCAAACGCTGCAGCTATTTTGGTACCGATTCGCAAGGGGACGCGAAGTTCCTGGGCGCTGCGGCGTATCCAGTCGACAAGATAGACGATTCCGACCGCGGACCACAGGAGCAGGAACGGCAGGAGAGAGAACAGGTACCGGCGCCACTGCAAATGAGTTCCCAAAACCACGAAGACGAAGTAAAGAAAGATTCCTCCGAGATACAACTCGCGGAAGAACCTCGCTTGGTCCCAGTACCTGCCAACCAGCCCCAAGAGGGCCAGGGCGATGAGCGGCGCTCCACCGAAATAATCGGCGTGCAAGAGTTCATTCCACAACCATGGGGCATTGTTGCGAGCCGCCCGGGCGTAATACCTCGCGAGATCGCGGAAACCGGTGGGATAGGGTGAATATGTGGTGTAGGCGCCGGTGTCGAGAGAGGGGCCAAGTTCGCGAAGATCGGGCGTAAGCTCCCGGCTGGCGAGGGGCTGGGGTTTGCCGTCGAGCTTACGCTGGCCGATTGTGTAGTTGAGAAGATTCTTGCCTTCAAAGCGGACTTTGCCCGTGTAATGGTAAAACAGCATGACGTAGGGCGCAACGAACAGCGCAAACACCGTGATGAAGGCCGCGCTGCGTGTCAGCCAACGTCTCAAGGGCCATTTTTGCCACAATGTATGCAACAGGAACACACCTACCGTGAACAGCGGCAGGACCAGACATTCCGTTCGGTTGAGATAGGACAGACCCCAACACACACCTGCGTATAGCCAGCACCAGCGGCCATGATCCTCGATGAGCCGGATACTCCAATAAATTGCCCCGAACTCAAGCGCTGCGGCGAGGATTTCGGCGTAGCCGGTGGTTGACAGTGCGATGAGAAACGGATGGAACGCAACCAATAACGCGGCGACCGTGGCAACAGTGCGCCCATAAAAGCGGTCGGAGATCAAAAAGAGCCAGAAGACGAGCAGCGTACCCGCAACCAGAGAGACGATATGAGTCGCCACATCCAGGTCGCGGACAACCAGATCAACGCCGGCAATTAGAATCGGCTGGAGCCAGCAATGCTCGAGGTCCGGCTTCGGATATAAGAAACTTTCAAAGCCACGACCGCGCAATAGGTTGTCAGCCTGGTGCGCATAGCCTGCTCCCTCTCCCTCAAGAACAACCACATGAGAGCGGAGATAGATTACGCGCACGAGCAGGGCAGCAATCAAAAGCAGACCTAAAGCCCAGCCGCCACCGAACTTGAACCGATCTGTTCCCCGGATCTTTGGCCGCTGCGATACCTTGGACGCAGGCGATTCCGATGAAGCAGGAGTAGAAGTTTGTCTCATTCACAATTCGTGGGAATTCATGACGGCCTCTAGCCAGGGTCCACAAACGGCGCACTCAGCTTCCTACCGGTGCATGGTCTGCATCTCGATCCAGTGCAATCACATCTTCCGGCAGATGCGCCAGATCGCTGCCCCTGAGATAGTCTCCCAAGGTAGTGCCGGTACACTCTGAATCGATATTGCGAGCTCCGACGCCGCCGACCAGATCGTCGAAGTGCACGACTCGAAAGTCGATGCTATATCGCGTAACCGGCGATGTGTTCGGCACGGTTGAATGCAGTTGAGCCGCGGAGAACTGATATGTCCCGGCAATGGGGCACACGAGGCGGATCTGCGGCTCCAATTCGATTGGCTCCTCCGCATGGGGCTGGACGCGCGTGTCGACCTTAATGTGCTTTGACGCGTTGAAACGGCTCTCCTGGGTCCACTTTTGATAGTTGTACCCACTCGATCCATTCTTGATGGCACGGTCGAAGTAATGTGGATGCAATGCCATGCAGTTCTCGCTGTTCAGCTCATAGATAGGCATCCACCAATTGATTTGGCACATTGGAGCGGAGTACCAGGTGTCGCGATGAGGATGGAAGGCATACGCGATTCCTGAATTCAGATAGTCACTAGGAAATGCCGTGCGCATGCGAGGCACGTCGAAGTAAGTTTTCTCAAGGTCGCACCCGGATTCCGCCAACATCCCCTGAATGTATTCCTTTGACTGCGGGTGATGGATAAACTTCGGCTTGAGCGTGGCGAGAATTTCCGCGCATTTCTCGGCCGGGATCTTCTCATGCACGCGACGAGGATCGAAGGGGTGCAGAGCCTCCTCGATGAGTTCCTGCGCCAAGCGGCAAAGCTTCAAGGCGTTCTTTGAAGGTGAATGAATGAAAACCGCTCCGCCATACAGCTCGGCTCGGCGCTGATCGTCGCTCATTTTTGCGTCAACGTAGATGTTCATCTGACCTTCCCTCGTGTCTTTTAAGATGTTGTTCTTCTCGAACAAAACTCCACACCGTACGTCTTACGAAGCCCACCTAGCCCAGTAGAGTTAACAGACCCTAGCACCTAACGATATTCGCGTTGGTCATGCCTTGAGTGGCGTTGCGCGTGTCCACGACCAACTGCGCTTTCGAAACTATGTCGGGATAGTCGTACTGCGAGTGATCCGTGGCGATGACGACGCAATCGAATTCCGGGATTCGATTCAGGGACGTGCTCGTCATATTCAGCGCGTACTTCCGGCCTTGGCCAGCCGAAGGAATGAAGGGGTCATTGTATTCAACCTGCGCCCCGCGCTTTTGCAGCAGCTCAATTATTGTCAGGGACGGAGACTCGCGGAGATCGTCGATATCGCGTTTGTAGGCGAGTCCAAGAATGAGGACGCGCGCGCCAAACAGGGATTTACGACGTTGGCTCAATGCCTCGATAATGTTCTCGACAACGAAATACGGCATGCCGATGTTTACTTCTCCAGCCAGCTCAATGAACCGCGTATGGAAGTCGAACTGTTTGGCCTTCCATGAAAGATAAAACGGGTCGATGGGAATGCAGTGCCCGCCAAGGCCGGGACCGGGATAAAATGCCTGGAACCCAAAAGGCTTAGTCTTCGCCGCTTCGATCACTTCAAAGATGTCAATTCCCATGCGCATGCAAAGCTGCTTGAGCTCGTTGACGAGCGCGATGTTCACGCAGCGATAGATATTCTCAAGAAGCTTTGTCATTTCCGCCGCTCCCGGCGAAGATACCGGAACGATTCGGCTAAAGATCGACGCATAGACAGCCGATGCGAGTTCAACCGCTGCCGGCCCGCATCCGCCAACAACTTTTGGAATATCGCGCCGCGCAATCGAGTCATTTCCCGGATCTTCGCGTTCCGGAGAGAAGGCGACGTAAAAGCCGGGGCTGACATCGTCGAGGGCGATGCGGAGATCGGCGCGGTTTCCTTTCTCCAGAAGCGGCACAACAACTTCTTCGGTCGTCCCCGGATAGGTTGTGCTTTCCAAAATGATGAGCTGGCCCTCGTGCAGGTAAGGCGCGATGCTCTGAACCGTCTCGCGAACAAAGCTCAGGTCAGGCTCGTGATATTCGTCAAGCGGTGTGGGCACGCAGAGGATGACAACATCCATCTGCGCGATTTCGCCGTAATCCACGGTGGCACGGAACCCGCACTCCCGCGCCATTTGAATCAGGGTTCCGGGAATTCGCACAATATAAGAGCCACTTTGATTAAGAGTGTCCACTTTGCGAACATCGATGTCGAAGCCGGTCACCTTAAAACGTTCCTCGCTAAACAGAAGCGCGAGCGGGAGGCCAACGTAGCCCATGCCCACGATTCCGATTCGCGCCTCGCGGGTCTCGACACGATGCTTCAGTTCGCTCGTGCGTGCTAATGATTTCAATGTCACGGTTCTCTCCTCGTCGACTATTAGAACTTGACTTATGGACCGGCCTCGGCCAGGTCAGTTTGTCTGGTTAAAGAATGGTCACCTTGGGGATCGGCACGACAAATTTACCACCCCACTCGCGGATGTACTGCATCTGGGCAACGATCTCGTTTTGCAGGTTCCACGGGAGGATCACAACATAGTCCGGCTTCGTTTCACGGATGCGATCCGGCTCATAAATTGGAATATGCGTACCGGGTAAGTGCCGGCCCTGCTTGTGTGGACTGCGGTCGACCGTATATTCAATGAGGTCTTTTCCAATGCCGCAGTAGTGCAACAACGTTGCACTCTTACCCGGAGCGCCGTAGCCAACCACGCTCTTGCCTTGGCGGGCGGCGTGGATCAGGAAATCGACCAACGCCAGCTTGGTCTCTTCGGCCTGACGGGCAAAGCTCTTGTAACCTTCGGCGGTAAACAGGCCGGCCCTCTCCTCGTCTTCCAAGACGCGCGAGACATTTGCTTCAAGAGGATGCGCGCTCGTCTCTTCGCGGCATGCAAACACTCGCAGCGAACCGCCATGAGAGGGCAGTTCTTCCACATCAAAGACTTTGAGGCCGTGCGCCTGCATGATCTTGACTGTTGTGAAGAGGGAGAAGTAAGAAAAGTGCTCGTGATAAATGGTGTCGAACTCGTTGCGCTCGATCATACGGAGCAGGTGCGGAAATTCAAGCGTCAGCACGCCGTCCGGCTTTAAGAGGATGCGCAGGCCTTCTACAAAGTCGTTCAAGTCAGGCACCTGAGCGAGTACGTTGTTACCGAGTACGAGATCCGCTGTCTGGCCTTGATGGGCAAGCTCCTGGGCCACTTCCACGCCGAAAAAGCGCACCATCGTGGGAACGCCTTTCTCCACGGCCGCCTTAGCCACGTTCGCGGCAGGCTCGATTCCCAGCACCGGCACGCCGACGCGGACAAAGTATTGCAGCAGATAACCGTCGTTGCTGGCAACTTCAGCGACAAAGCTATCCTTGCCAAGGCCGAAGCGCCGCTGCATCTCAAGGCAATACTTTTCGCAGTGCCGCAACCATGAATCGGAGAAAGAAGCGAAGTAGGGATAGTCGCTGAAGATGTTCTCAGCGCTCTCGAACTCTTCAAGCTGCACCAGCCAGCACCGATCGCAAACGAACACGTGAAGGGGATAGTACATCTCTCCGCGGCTCAAATCGGCGTCAGAGGGGTAGGTCTCACAGAGCGGCGACATGCCGAGATCGACGAAGGTTTTGTCGAGGCCCGCGCCACAAAAGCGGCACGCTCTCGTCGCTTTCTGCATTGTTGTTTCCGCGGGAATTGCCGTTGGACTCATAATCGTCATACCAAATTCTTCATTTCTGTGGGGCCGTTACGGCGCAATCTTTCACTAGGAATAGCGAGCTATCCAGTCTCCCCGATTCCTTCAGGCGGCGAATTTCACTAAGTCTCGCGTACCGGCCTCGCTCCATATCTTCGCGCGAGAGTCCCGCCTTTAGATAGGCGTCGTAGAGTTCTTGCGCGCCCTTGCGCGCTGTCCATTGCGGACGGAAGGCCGGCACGTGCTGCTTGATCTTTTCGAAGCTCACGCGATAACAGCGCAGGTCCGGCCCTCCGCCTGGCGCGTACTCTACGCGGCAGCCGGGAACCACCTCCGCGACAAACTCCGCAAGTTCACGGATGCGGAAGTTCTCCTCAGTGAGGCCGACATTGAAGGTTTCGTTGTAAACGGCATCTTGCGCGGTGTCGAGAACGGCAATGGCCGCGCCAATGATATCGCGAATGTGGATGATGGGGCGCCAGGGTGTGCCGTCGCTCTTGATATAGACGAGGCCCGTGGTTAATGCGGATGCCACGAGGTCATTGAGAACAATGTCAAGGCGCAGCCGCGGAGAAGCGCCGTAGGCGGTGGCATTGCGCATGTAGGTCGGACAAAAATCGCCGCCGGCCAGAAGCGCGATGTCACGTTCTGCAAGGACCTTCGATTCTCCGTACGGGGTTACCGGATTCAAGTCGGAAGTCTCGTCAAGAAAGTCGTCGCCCGCCGCGCCGTAGGTGCTGCAGGAGGAGGCAAATACAAAGCGCTTCACCCCGGCTTCTTTCGCCAACCTGGCCAGCTTTACGGAGGCGTGATAGTTGACGTCATACGTGAGCTGAGGATCGATGTTGCCCAGCGGATCGTTGGAGAGCGCGGCAAAGTGCACGACCGCATCGAAGCCTTCGAGGTCTGCTCTTTCCAGCTCGCGAAGATCCTTGCGAATCTCTGGAATGGCAGTGGGCTCTTCACCGAAGGTGCAATTGGTATAGAGGCCGATGTCCAATCCGACCACGTCATGTCCTGCCGCTTGAAACATGGGGACAGCGACAGTCCCGATATATCCCTGGTGACCGGTAATCAATACTCGCATAGGTTTTTTCATCCGACTGAAATGTTGAGCGGCGGTTCATTTTGCGTTGCGCCAGGCGACGCGCGCGCAACTTCGGTTAATAGACCAGCTTCCTCGAGCAGGTTTGCGGCGCCGGCGATGGTGGCAAATGCCATTCCTGACCGTTCGGCAATGTCGAGCAGAGAGTGTTTACCGTCGGACTGATTCAGAACCCATAGGCGCGCGTTGATTTCCTGATCAATTTCTGCGCCACCCGTGCTCCGGTACAGATTTCTTTTGCCCAGTTGCGGTTCGCAAAACGGATTCTGGTTGAGATAGCAGATGTTCCGTTCCAGCAGATCGCAGACTGCCAAGCATACCTGAAGGGTATCAGCCAGTTGCCGCGAATGAATGAAGTCAAGGTCATCAGCCGACGTGTGGTACTCCGGAAACGTTCCCCATTGGCTTCGCATCAGGCAGCCGACGGGGAGATCGAAGCCCGGCGAGCAATACTGCCGTTCGTCGTAACCATAAGGAGAAAACTCGAGAATTTCCGCGGCTTCACCGCTGTGCCGCAGCACGTGCGTTACCGCCCGGTCGATCTCCGCATCGCCGCGGCGACTCTTCTTGTAATGAAAACCGCCGGCATCGCCCACACACGTCAATACCAATCCGTGGCGGATATTCTCTGCAGTTTTCCTGTTGCGCGCCAGCCACGTGATCGCGCCAATCGTTCCTGGGATAAACAGAAGCCGATAGGAATAGCGCATCTCGCGCGCCGCGAGCAACTCGGCAATTTTTGTTGCTACTGCGAGTCCGGAAAGATTGTCGTTCGCCAAAGATGGATGACAGACATGGCAGGAAATGAGCACCTCTTCCGCCGACCGGCCGGGCAGATAGCACTCTCCGTAGTTCAGAGTTCCTGCTTCAAGCGAAGAATCGATGTATACCTCGTAATCCGTATCTTCGAGAGCCAGCATCTGCTTGTGGGTCAGGCAAAATCCCCAATCTTCGCGATAGTACGAAGTGCGATACGGGATCCAGTCCGGGTGATCGGGAAGCGTATGCAGATGGGGCCGGAGTTCGGCGAGCGAAAGAGCGGCGTGCACTGGCACACTGTAGCTCATGACATGTAAGTTGTGCTGCTGAAAATCGACGATCCGCTCTCCCCGTAGATTCTTGATATATGCGTCCCTGATATTCCACTCTTTGGGAACGGTCCAGTCGAAGACCTGTGTGCCGGTGGGAACTTCGGAGATGACGAGTGGAATCAGCTGTCCGATTTTGGCCAGCGTTTGCCGGATACCGTCCCCTGTAATGCTTCGGCAGATGGGATAGAGTTCGCCTGCGAATCGATGCATCTCTGCGCCAAGCTTAGTCAAATCTTGCGCCGCGTGTTGATTCAGCGATTCGGCTTTCATTGAAAATCCTGATACGCGCGATCGCGTTCGGACATAACCGTTGGCGCCGATGGCCAGGAAACCTGGAATGCCGGATCGTTCCAGCGAACGCCGCGCGCGGACTCTGCGTTGTAGAACTCAGACATCTGATATAAAACCTCGGAATCGTCCTCAAGGGTCAAAAACCCGTGTGCGCAGCCTTCTGGGACATAGACCATGACACGGTTTGCTGCGGTCAAGGTCACCGCGATCCAATTTCGAAAGGTTGGTGACGACGGACGGAGATCCAACACGACATCGTAGATCGCCCCCATTGTGCAGCGCACGACTTTCGCTTCCGCGTAGGGGGGCGCCTGAAAGTGCATGCCACGGAGAGTTCCCTTCTTCAGATTGAACGAGATACTGCACTGAACCAGATCGGGGTTTAGCCCGTGGGCCTCGAACTCCTCCTGGCACCATGCGCGCGCAAAAAAACCGCGGTCGTCGGGACGAGGCTCCATGTGAATCTCAAAGACGCCTGGAAGATTGGTTTCGTGAAAAAGCATTTGGAGGTGATTACGCGGGCTAGATTGATCTCTGGCGCCTCAGAGGTATTAAAGCAGCTCGGCTTTTGCGTTGCATCGAACCAAAAGCTGGTAGACTTCGGCAATCTTTCCAGCCTCATACCATATCCGGCATTTGCGATAGAACCTGTGTTGGGGATCGATATCCAGCAACCATTTTGGTGTAGCTAGAAAAATCCTGGCTCCGATCTTCACAATCTCAGTCGTGCTTGGAATCCTTCCAGCCTCACGGATAAGACCCCGGCCGAAGGCAAACCACCACGACAGGAAAAACTCCTTGCGTACCCGGCTCTCATTTATTTCGTGGAAAACGATTGCAGATGGCACGTAATACAGGCGCTCTCCGCCGGCCATCAATCGCCGACCGAACTCTGTATCTTCGCTTCGGAGTTCGCTGCCTGGACGGGGGCCCAGGTCCTCGCGGAAGCCGCCATATTTTTCGAACATTTCTCTGCGAAATGCCATGTTGGTCCCGACCGGCGGCCTATGAATGGGCCCCGGCAAATCGCCCTGATCAAAGTAGGCACAAAGAGCTCCGAGCAAGCTGAGTGGACCTTGAAGTGCAAGCCAGGGCGGAGGCGAGAAGCCTGGTTCCGGCAGGATGCGTCCTCCGCATCCTGCCGACTGTGCATCATGGAACGGATCTATGAGGCTCTGTAGCCAGGTAGGCTGGACTGTCACGTCATCATCGACGAACGCTAATATCTCTCCCTTGCCTTCGCGAATTCCAGAGTTGAGGGCAAACGATTTGCCCTGGTGTGGCTCAAAAAAGTATCGGAAGCGGGTTGGGTACGTGCTACAAAATTTTTCGGCCACGCTTCGAGTCTCGTCGCTGGAGTTGTTGTCGACAATCAGGATTTCCCATTCAACTGATTTGGGCAACTCTGACCCAACAAGGCTCTCAAGAGCCCTCTCCAAGCTCTTACAGCGGTTAAACGTACATACAATGACGCTAACCTTCATGCTTGGAGCATCACAGGCAGCGGATCCCATAGGGTCGATTTCCTCTCGTGTCGGCCGTTGCCGAACAGGCATTCTCTAGAGTTTTTCTATATAGCTGCTGAGCTGCTTCTTCTCGTCGTTACGCGGATTACTCCTGAATTCGCGCGCAATTTGACAGGTCTCCGCAATCTGCCCGGCGATTGACCACGTGAGGCACTTCGCGAAAAATCTCTCAGGCGCATTCACGGTGCGCATCCATCGAAGTGCAAAGGCCGGCAGTGTAATAACGATCATCTTCGGAATTCCAAAATAATGCCGCGGAAGGCCGCAGATAGAAGCTCCCACTCCTTTTTCCCGAATAACGGCTCTGCCATAATCGAACCACCAGTTTAAGTAGTATTCTTTACGCAATCGCTCCGCGGTGACGCCGTGATAGACGACCGCCGAGGGTTCGTAGCGTATTCGCTCTCCCGCGGCCATCAACCTGCGGCCGAATTCTGTATCTTCATTGGGGCGCGGTGTTTTGCGATTCGAGCTTGGCCCAAGATCCGTCCGGAACAGGCCGTACTGCTCAAACATTTTCTTCCGATAGGCCATGTTGGTGCCATAGGGAGCCAAATTGAGCTCTCGCGGGGATTCGCCCAAGTCAAACAGCGCGGCCACCACCCCACCATGACCACCGGGAAACTTGAGCGATAGCCACGAGGGCGGTGAGAACGGCCGGTCCAGCAAAGTGCGTCCGCCGGCCCCAGCCCAATCGCTACCGTGCAAGGAAGAAGTGAGATTCTTTAGCCAGGTGGGCTCGATGACAACGTCATCGTCCAAGAAAGCAATGACTTGGCCGCGAGCATTACGGACACCCGAATTCAGTGCGTACGATTTCCCTTGCCGTAGCTCAAATAAGTAGCGAAAACGCCTTGGATTTAGTCGGCAAAATTCGTCGACAACGAACCTCGTTTCGTCCTTCGAGTTATTGTCTACGATAACGACCTCCCACTCAACGTAATCGGGCAACTCTGACGCAGCAATGCTCCTAAGCGTTTTAGCCAGACTCTTGCACCGGTTGTAAGTGCAAAGGACGACGGTGACGTACATGCCTTTATTCATTACAACCAAGGTGGCTCAACTTATCAGTGTTTGCAGGAAGACGGCGCAACAAGCTTTCATCGTCAGGCCGGGGCCTAACAGAAGTGCTTCGGTTCGAGCCGAAGGGTGCGATGGAGCAGTCGAGAAACCGTTCATTGGAGAAGCATCGCAACGTGACGGGAGGCGAAGCGGAAGGCCTTGGAAGCCAACTCGAGTCTGAACCGGCAAACTCTGCTTCATAAGCGTTGCTTGCGTCTGCCGAACGAACACGCATGTAGCCGCTAGTTCGCGTTGTGATACGGGAGGTCACGGCAGCCGCCATAACTTGCACAGTGCGCACAGCGCTTCACGAGATACACTGAAACGTCTTGATGCGGACGTTGCGTGCTCTTCTTCGTCTTGAGCCCTGCAAGCAGTCGCATCTCTTCAAGTCTGCCAATTCATGGCTCCTTAGTCATGGACTGCTGCGGTTGGAAGAATTGCGTTCCCCTGTTTGCATTCCGGCTCCTGCTGTTCTTCGCACTCCGAGTCGAAGATCTCCTTCATGGAAAGGAGATATTCGGAACCGAAGCGAAGATCGGGTTCCATGTAATTTCCTTCAGCCCATTCGTTCCACGATTTGATGAATACAAGCCGTCTCTGTGGATTTCGCCCCTTCACTAATCTGCAAGCGCGTCGAAGCAAAGCTGCAAAAGCCTCGGGTGAGCTATCTGTCAAAACGACGCCATTTATTCCCGATCGCGGAGTATTGTCCCAATTCGGAACTACTACTGGATATTCGCAATCGGGAATCGGCTCAGTCAAACAGGAGTTGGCGAAATCCTGGTATTTCCTATTCCTGGGTACGCCAAAAAGATCCCTCAGGAGGGTGTCCAGAGAGTGCCTGCTAAATATTTGCCGGGAAACCCGGTCCCCAATTTTTCGCGTGATTCCTCTCGGCATGCGATCAATTTCGACGATAGGGGCGCCGGACACGCGGGCGTCGAATCCGTCCCATAGCGGCTCCCGGTGGTGCGCCATACCAACCAAGTGCAATCCTGGTAATCCATTCTCAACGGCCATTCTCTTCCAGAGCGCACTGAACTCGGTGAGATTCGGAATCAGGCTCGGCTTATAAACGAGAAACAATGGCTTGCTGTCGACACAGATGTAGCGCCGATCTCTGAACGCCGGAAGAACAGTCTTGAAGTGCGCTTCGTAATCGTGAATTCCCGGATACTGTTGTTCGATAAGGATACTATCTGGCGCACCATGCCAAATGCCCGACCACGATTCATTTGCCCAGCCCAGGCAGAACGGGAAGTCAGGTTCTCCGGCTTCTAGAACCTCTGAGAAAACACGCTCTAGAATTCTCCTTCCGTTCCCGAACCAATAGTGCCAATAACAAAAGCCTTCGAGGCCGTGCCTACGAGCTAGCTCAGCTTGCGCCTCTCTGACCTCCGGGACGCGTAGATCGTAGAATCCCAGATCACTGGGAAGGTTGGGCTGGTGATGTCCGCGGAACAATGGTCTCGCTCTGGTGACATTTGTCCACTCAGTGAAGCCGCGCCCCCACCAGGCGTCGTTCTCAGGTACTGGATAAAACTGCGGTAGATAAAATGCGATGGCTCGATAATTCATTTTGATTTCAACCGCCGTGATTCCCTTTACGCATGCTTATGCAGACCTGATTGATTTTTGAGTTGCTACCTGACATAGACTGGACAACCAGAAGTTTGTACAGTGTAGCCGTAAGTCAAGTGCGGTGAGCCGTCGCAGCAAATTGACCGCGACAATTATGAGTTCTTCACATCACTTATATCAGCGCAGCGCGCGTGGCTTCAAAATTAGCTCTACACCGTTTCTAGCCCAGCTCAATATTGTTTCTTTCGGCCCACCCGTTCCATGTATTAATGAAAACAAATTTTCTTTCCAGTGCATCGCACGATTTTAGAGAACAGTTTGCACGAACGACGCTGGAAACCCTTTCCCCGCCACTCGTCGTTCTCGGGGGCTCGGTGAAAGTGCGGAAGATGAAATGTAATTGCCTTTATCAATGCAGTCCAGCTCCGTGTTGTGTTGAGTTCCAAGCCGCGAGCTGATTACTGAATGCCGAGAGCGCCAGCAGTCTTGCTCACCAAGCACTTAGTCGTGTCCGCAGCCTCAGGAAGCGCCTTACGGCTCGCCCGCAAAGCGAATACAGCTCTCCTCTGCTTTGCTGGATGACAATTACATCTGAAAGTCCGTCGAAACCTGGAGCGTTCACAAGAGGACTGAGCGGTGAAAGATGAAAATAACGCAGTATGTTGGCTACGAAATCCTTGGAAAATTGCCCGTCGTACGGATTATTGCTCGAAAGACCTCCTGCAATGAACTTAGCAACCGTAACGTCGATGTACTTGAATTTCGTCCGAGCCCAGCAGCGCATGTTGAAATCCCAATCTCCACAGATTACATAGTCCGCGTTATATTCTCCAGCCGTTCGCACGAAATCGGTCTTGTAAAAAATCGCTTGGTGGCAAATATTTCTGCGCAGCAGCATCGGCAGATCGAATGGCCCGTTGTAGATCGTCCCCGACCTCGCCCATGAGCAGTCTCCGACGATCTCTGCATCTCCATAGATCACGTTGCAATCTGCCGTATTCTTTGTGCTCATCACTGTGGCGAGGACCTGGTCGTTATATAACTGGTCGTCGCTGCCCAGGAAGTAAAGCCATTCGCCGTTTGCCTTGACCATGGCTTTATTCATCGCGTCGTAGACGCCACGGTCAGGTTCTTGATAAAGACGGAGAGGACAGCCGGAGTGGACTTCCATAAATTTCCCAATGGCCCGGGCCGTATCGTCGTTCGGGGATCCATCCTGCACGACGATTTCATAGTCAGTAAATGTTTGCACCGCAATGCTCTCAAGCGATCGCTCGATCGATTGGGCAGAATTGAACGTCGGTATGATAATCGAGAGTAGTGGCATTGTTGTGATCCGAGTCTCGAGAGTTGCTACATTCGGCGCTGCGGCCGAACAAGAGTGCCAATCATCTCTCGATTTGAGTCCCCGGGCCGGGGGTATTGCGAAACATACCCCGAGGCGTAAATCTGTGACGAATGCCCGTACGAGCCGCTAAGTAGATAACGACCTTCTGCTTGAGCGATAACCCCGTTCGATACCGGCCGAATTCCGAGGCAATTTTCCGCACTAGCGCTTTATCGTCAAGTCGCGCTGCATGGTCGAGAATATAGAGGAGACTCTCCCGGATGCGATCTTCTATCAATTTCTCCGTCGAGGCATCTTCGGTTAGACGTGCGTGGCGGATGATAGCTCGCTGCGACGCTTCAAACTGCGCCAGGAAATCCGCTTTTCGCCAAGTACTGAATTCGTAGTTAGTTGCATGTAACTTAAAAGTAATAATGCGTGGACTTTCAATCACAACCACCGGGAACCGCGCAGCCACCCTCGCAAAATACTCAAGATCAGCAGTGTACTTGAACTGAGGATCAAACACACCCACTGCTTCGATAATCGACCTGTGCACAACTGCACCTGACGGGATTGTGGGACAATTCAGAACTGACCAACTGCATGATCGCGAGACAGTGCATCGCAATGCGCCGTCGAATCTGCTCCCTCGATAGTGATGCACCACCAAGGCTGGCTCTCTTACCAACGAACAAGCCGATCGCAGAGCTTCGATCCCTCCTGGCCGGAGTTCGTCATCATCATGCAGGATGCAAATCCAATCCCGAGAAGCAGATTGCAGGCATCTATTCCAGTTTGCAACCATCCCCTGGTTTGTTTCCACACGGGAAATGCGAATGCCCGGTATGTCGCGAATCTTTTGATAGGAGCTGTCTGAAGAACCGTCATCCGAAACGATGACCTCATCATGGTCGCTTACCTGGCCAAGAACCGAGTGAAGCAACTTGCAGACCGAATCGGAACGGTTGAATGTCGGAATCGCGATAGTCAAAGAAACCCGCTCACTCGAATTCCACACTGGCAAAAACCACCTCTTTTCCGCTCAATATAGTCCTAAGGTTCCCCTCTCAATCGCCTCGGTCACTCGCACACAACCTATCACGCCTTTCCGAAAGCATCACCCGATAAATCTCGTCGCGCTCTCTGCGCATGCGCTCAGGCGAATAGACCCTCGAGACCAGGTCTCTTCCGGCGTTTGCTAGCCGCTCCCTCAACTCCCGGCTCTTCGCGAGTCGCACTACGGCGTCGGCAAACCCTTTGGTATCATCACGAATCAAGACTTCAGACTCATCCAAAGCTGGAATGCCTTCGCAGCCAACGGAAGTGCTGATAACCGGAACCCCGTGAGACATTGCGTCCAGAACTTTCACCCGGATGCCGCTCCCAATCCTAATGGGTACGAGCATGATGCCGCCTCTTAAGGTGGCGGCCAAATCAGCGACGAACCCGGCGAATTCCACACCTACAGTTGAAAGCTGCGCCATCGTGCCCCCGCTCCAACGGCCGATAACTCGAAGCTTGCAGTTCGGGAGCTCGTTCAAGATCTGGGGCCACACTTCCGTAAGAAGCCACTCCAATCCATCCCGGTTCGGGAAGTGTGCCTCCGAGCCTATAAATAAGAGATGAAGTTCCGCATCCGATTTACCACTCTCCGTAGATCCGCCAATAACGGGGAAGGGACTAACGAAGATCTTCTCGTCCGGGACCCATCCTCGCAGTCGGCGCCCATCTTCGTCACTGAACACAACGACGCCGTCGAACACTTGTAAATACGCCTTCTCTTGCACCAGCATCAATTGTTCAAGATATCTTGCGTACCCCACGTAACTTCGGACCGCTGCGCGTCTCTGGAGATAAACAAATTGCAGCTGATGGTGAACGAAGAGCTTAGGTACATCAGTTGGGAGGCACGCACCCAAGGACAGCATTTGTACGAATTCTAGTTGGACTAAATCAAACCCTGTTTGCAGCTCAGCCAACACTGCACTAACAAACCTAGCCGGTAAGGGACCAAAGGGATATTCTGGAACATCTTCACCGGCCTCGGCCGCCATCCCCAACGGCTTTGCGGAAATTAATCTCGAGCAAAGGCGAGCAGCCCGACCCAGGGTACGACTGATGAGCTGACGACCTGGTCGTCTTAGGTGCGCAACCGAGCCACAGTCCACGCCGCGCACCCTTACTTGGGGTAAATGCGCCTGGAGCCTGGCTGCACCCTCTACCCCATCCTCACCGTAGACCGGACACACCAAAGTAAATTCGTGCTCCCGCTCAAGGCAGGCCAAGGAGTTGAAAACCGCTACGTTTCCGCCCGAATCAAGCGGCCAAGGTAGCCACGGAATCGCTACGAGTATTCTCATGAGAAAGGCAAGTGACTGCGACTAAAAAACCTTACGCAGGCGCAGCTGCAGAATCTAGCTCAAAACCAAACCGTGCCCCGCCACCTATGCTCCGCTCGTTTTCGCGAAAAAACGACATAATCGTAATTGAGCTGATGTCGCATCCTCTTAATGAAGGAAAGAGGTTAATCTGTCGGCCGCTGAACGAATCACCGTCTTCAAGCATCCACGATGGATACTGACTAATCCAACATACCGTGAGCGTCTACCGCATTGCTGCCGTCATTTGCTGGCGACGGTTGATGCCACATCTCCACTATTTCTCCGGCTGCATACCAGACAATACACTTAAGGCGAAATCGTTCCTGAGGGTCGCGCGCACGCAACCAGTGAACCATCTTTTTTGGCAGGAATCTTAGTGTGTAATTTGCAACCCTGAAGTAACGCCGGGGAATTCCCCATATCTTCGGTTTAGTCTTCCTTTCTCGGATTTCCGCTCGGCCATCATCAAACCACCGCTTAAGGAGATACTTTTTTGTGATCCTATGCTCTGGCACTTCGTGGTACACGATAGCTGACGGCGTATAAAGCAGTCGCTCTCCAGCCGCAAGCAGCCTGCGCCCAAACTCTGTATCTTCATTTCGTATTTCGCTGTCAGGCCGAGGGCCTAGGTCAGTGCGAAAGAGCCCGTACTTTGCGAACATCTCCTTACGAAATGCCATATTCGTCCCATACGGAGCCTCATCGAGCTCGTATGGTTCGTCGCCGCGGTCGAACTGAGCAACAATTCTCGCCCCCATGCCAAGTGGACCATCGAACGCCAACCATGGCGGTAGCGAAGGAGGCCGATTCGGCAGGATTCTTCCTCCTGTGCCCGCCCATTCGCCGCATTCCAGCGGTGCGGTCAAACGTCCCAACCACGCTTCCTCAACGGTCACATCGTCATCGACAAAAGCTAAGACGTCGCCGTGAGCGGCGCGGATTCCCATATTAAGCGCATGAGATTTGCCTTGCCTGGGCTCGAAAAGGTAACGGAAACGCCCTGGATATCGTTGACAGTACTCCGCTGCCACGGACCGCGTCTGATCGTTTGAGTTGTTGTCCACAACCAAAACTTCCCACTCGACGGACTGCGGCAGGACTGAACTGGCGAGACTGTCCAGCGTCGTCCTTAGGCTTTCGCAACGATTGTAGGTGCAGAGAATAATAGTGATGCTCACGACTCTCAGAAGCCTTTCAATCCAACGCGCCGTGAGCGCCTGGCACTTGACGGCCGCCCTTCGCCGACGACGGTTGATGCCACATCTCCACTAGCTCTCCAGCTGCCTGCCAGACAATACACTTAAAACGAAATCGTTCCTGAGGGTTCCGAGCCCGCAACCAGTGAAGTATTTTTCTGGGCATGAATCTAAGAATGTAATTCGCAACCCTGAAGTAACGCCGGGGAATTCCCCATATGTTCGGTTTGGTTTCCCTTTCCCGGATTATCGCTCGCCCATAATCGAACCACCACTTAAGAAGATATCCCTTCTTGGTCCTATGCTCCGGCACTTCATGGTACACGACAGCTGACGGCACATAGAGCAAGCGCTCTCCGGCGGCAAGCACCCTGCGCCCGAACTCCGTATCTTCATTTCGTATTTCGCTGCCAGGACGAGGACCGAGGTCGGTACGAAAATATCCGTACTTCTCAAACATGGCCTTCTGAAATGCCATATTAGTGCCGAAGGGGGGCCGGTCGAGCTGTCCCGCCTGTTCACCTAAGTCGAAATGGGCACATAGGATTCCCCCGAGCCGATCTGGACCGTCAAGGACGAGCCAATCAGGAAGTGACAATCCGGCTGGCGGAAGAATGCGTCCTCCGGAGCCAGCCGATTCGCCGTCGTGCAGAACCGAGGTAAGATTTTGCAGCCAGGTTGGCTCAACGATTACATCATCATCGACAAAAGCTACTACATCGCCGCGAGCCTCGCGAATACCTTTGTTGAGGGCAAACGACTTTCCCTGCTGCGGTTCGAATTCATAGCGAAAGTGATCGGCGTTACGGCGACAATATTCTTCCGCCACTTCCCGCGTGCGGTCGTTTGAATTATTGTCCACGATCAAAACTTCCCACTCGACGGACTGCGGCAAGACCGAACTCGCAAGACAGTCCAGTGTTCTCGCCAAGCTTTTGCAACGGTTATAAGTGCACAATATCGCTGTGATCTTCATTGTGTTTGTTGGAGTAGTTTATGCCGGCCGAAAAGGCCGCGGTTGACCGGCTATCTTTATCTTCACTTTCTATTTGACGTTGTGGAACATGCATTCAATTGCAGTCCCAGGATTTCTGTAATTGAAAGCGACCGCTGGCCAAAGGAAGCACCGGATTGGACCGATCGATTATTTTACCCAGCGCCCAAATTCCAGCGTAGACTTCGCGCATTCCTCAGGGTGGAGGTACTCACTGTAAAAGGGCCTGGAATCTCAGGCCGGGGAGCTCCATGCGTCATGTTCGTTGAAAGGCCATATTCGAACAACCCATCCGAAGGTCCATTTCAGCCAACCGGTTGACGGAAAGGAATGGGCCGAATGATGACCGAAAGAAGCGACCCTAACGGGAGGCTCGCCCACCGCTATCTCCGAAGGACGTACTTACTGAATGGTGGTATTGTGCCTGCGCGCTGTGCTCGTTCCATCAACAGGGCTTCATACGCCCGGCCGCGCAGGTAATTGAAACGCCAATGTGCACGAAATGCAGCGTCGGGACGGAACAAGACCGATGCTGCGGCCATGAAAAGCGCTTCTTTGGGAATATTCCAAACAAAAGACCCTAGGATGCTCATCCATTGCTTTCGGTTCGGTTCCAAGCGCTGTGCCCCGCGACCGAAGCGGAACCCACGGCGCAGAACCCAAGATTCTTGCAATTGTTCCTTCCGGACAAAGTGTTCAACAATTGCCTCTTTGATAAACCACGCGCGATGTCCTTGCCGACTGAGCCTGAGGAGAATCTCCGTTTCGCTGCCCATGGGATAGCTGGAGCCGCGAGGACCGACGGCCTGGTCGAAGCGTACGCCAGATTTGAAAATGGAAGTGCGAATGGCCATGTTGGGCCCGAACACTAGCCATGGGCGTACAGGCCCGTCTTCAAGCGATGGGTCAGTCAGGGTGTAGACCGGGCCCATCCAAGCTTCGTACGTCTTCTTACCCTGCGGCTCAGACGAAGCTAAAACCCGTCGGATCCATGCTGGCGGCGTCATTTCCCAGCGCGGTAAAACCGTACCTCCAAAGATCGAATACAACGGTTCTGCGTTCGCAACGTCCCTCATCCGCACAAGCCAATCTGCTGTAGGAAAGGCGTCATCATCCGTGAATACTGCCAAATCCCCTTCTAGCAGCTTGAGTCCGGTGTTGAGCGCTTGATTCTTCCCCGATTTCGGCTCCGAGATAGTTTCGAGCGGGAGAAGGTTTTTGAACGACGCGAGCACGTTTGCTGTTTCGTCGGTGCTGCCATTATCCACGACAACGACTTTCCAACCCTCCGAAGGCTCCTGAAGACGCCGATACGCCTCCAAAACCTCACGCAGCATTCGCCCGCGGTTCCTGGTAGCCAGCAAAACGGTCAGCATTTCGGGGAATACCCTCGGCTTTCTTTTGGAGGTGTGACCAAACCCTACAAGCTCGGATCCAAGATCATACGATCTGGCGGTCCAAGCCGTTGTCGGCGGCCGCACCCGATGACACTCTCAATCCAACCGGCCTTGAAACGCGACGGCCCCGCAACTCTCCATGGAGATGATCCCTGTCGAATAACCTAGGATCTTCAGCCGGATTCCCCTCATTCGCGTGCCGCAAGGGTCTTGCTGTAAGCCCTTGTTTACGTCTTTTGCCCAGCCTTGTTACTCAATACGGCTGTTCTATGAGTACGGCGCAACCGATGATATAGCCGCCTCCAAGTGGGGCCCGGATCTTTTAAGAGCCGCACTAATCCTAAGCAAAGGAGTTTCGCTAGCAGCAGACTTTCAAGCCGCAGTCCCGCGGAGGTCAGCTCCGACTGATGAAACTTCCAAAATGCGCGGGACGTTTCTCTGAAAACGTGCCGGGCGAGGAATTGGTAATAATCGGACTTCGCCCTGTTGAGAGCTTCTTTTCCTTCTCCCTCTTGAAGATATATAGGTCCGAACTTAGAGAGTTCCACAAAACGCTCGAGCTTATCTGGACCAAAATCGAGCACCTTACCCCGGATCGAATCGTCATCGACTCGACTGAAGGAAAGAACATCATGGACAAAGCCGAAGTTCCACGACCGCAAGATTCGGTAGCAAAGGTCGGAATCGTCGAAGAAGGTACGGCCATCATAAAATGGCGAATTTTTTCGCACAATTTCGGATCGGTACAAAATCGTCGTTGGGGTACCGAAAGCAAACAGCGGCGTGGTGAGATGCAAGCGACACACTTCGCGTCCTGTCAGTATGGACCGCGTGGACGGGAGTCCCTCACCCAATTTGAGGCCTCCCTTTAACCGGTAAGAGCTGACGATGCCGACGGAATCGTCAGACTCCGCCAATGCAATCATGCGCTCCAGGCACTCCGGGTAGATCCAGTCGTCAGCCTGAACGATCTTGCAATACCGGCTGTTGGGAGAGATTTGAGAAACAGCGAAGTTATAGTTCTCCACTTGCGATAAGAAGCTGCCGGTATGGACCACGCGTACCTTATCGTACTTCGATGCGTACCGCGCCGCGATCTCCGACGATCCATCATTGCTGCAGTTATCGACAAGGATATATTCCCAGTTTTGGTATGTCTGGCGCAACACGCTGTCTATACATTCGGCGAGGTATTTGTGAGTATTGTAGAAAGGGGTTACGACGCTTATGAATGGCTTCGTCTCCATTGCTTAGATCTTTTCTTTTCTTGCAGGACGGAGTGCCCATCATCGAGGCAAGAGTTTGGGATGAAACTGGGCTTGGTTAACTTGTGCGATCCAACCCCGATTTAGGAAGCGTGTCCACCGGTTCCGATCGGCCGGGTCTTTGGAGCAATAGTGCTCGCCAACGGTGGGGCAAGCCAGGTGAGAAGAAACTTAGCGATCGTTCCTGGCGCCACTTTATACCGCACAGCCATGGAAATGGACTGACGAGCTTCTGCATATCGCGAATTTTCCAGGTGCCAATTCGCGCAGTGCGAATGCAAAGACCCCAGAGTTTGTCTAACGATCTTCCGGATTTCCGGAGACAGCTGGTCGCCCATTTGCAGCCAAGACTCCAACATGAATTGCTGCTGACTGAACTGCAGCTCCTTTTTATCCCACGGCCGGATGACCGAACCGGGAGGAGACGGGGTTCTGTCGGTTCGAATCAGGAGCCTATTCACGTAGGCGATCGACGTAACCAGCGACAAACGAAAGAAGATGTCGCGATCTTCCACAAAGGAGATTCTTGGGTTGAACCCACCGATCTGGCGAATCGTTTCCGCTCGAACGACCAAGCTGGATACCCAAAAGCAAAACGACCGTGCAAGCGATTTCGTCGCATTTTGCTCGATACCGATTGCTTGCCGATAGTGTTTCCCCTGGGACTCGAAGCTGCCACGATCCAATCCTGCGCCGTCGACTAGATGTGCATCCGTGACGCAGGCACAGCTCTCATCCTTCAACTCTTCAAGTGCTTTGAGTTGCCATTCCAGCTTTTCAGGAAGCCAAATATCATCCGAATCGAGGAAGCCGATGTACTTTCCCTGTGCTGCTCCGATCCCTGTATTCCGGGCAACGCTCGCTCCCTGGTTGCGTTGGCTTAAGAACGTTACGTGATGCCCCGCACTGGCTTTTTGATTGACGAATTCTTCAACCACCTTCCCCGATCCGTCTCTGGAACCATCGTCCACGACGATGACTTCAACGTTGGGATAGGTCTGCGCGAGAACGCTTTCGACGGCCGCCATGGTCTGACGCGTGCGATTAAAGGTCGGAATGACGGCGGAGACTAAGGGGCCATTGTGCATGGCTTTCTCCATGAATGTCTGAGATGGCGTAATCCGCACAGCCGAGCGGCAATTAGAGGAGCGCGCAAACCATAGCATTCTGAAAATGCGTGATTGCCGTTTCGTACGAACACGGCCGCGATACCGACAGCTATTGGGGGAGTCTAGCGATCGACAATCGAATACTTAGACGACGATTCCAAGGAAAAGATGACTGGTCACACGACTATGCGTGCAAAGCTCAACTTACCCCGGGCTACCAGAATGTTATCAACGGAGGCAGTTCCTTCAATCAAGGCTGCTTCGTCAGTCATTTTGAGGATTTTCACTTCCATAATCAGGGTATGTCCCGGCAGCACGGGGGCTAGAAAGCGCATATCGTTGACCGCGGCAAGCGCCATTAACTCTCCTGGATTCATGCCCTTACCAGTAGTGTGGCTAAACAGAAGAGAAGCGCTCTGACCAATGGCTTCAATCATGCAAGTTCCGGGCATAATGGCGAAATCAGGGAAATGCCCGATTAACTGAATCTCATTGCCGGTGACGTTTTTGAGAGTCTTGATGCTTTTCCCGGGTTCGAGTTCCAGGACGCGATCCACCATCAGCATTGGGAAGCGCTGCTTCAAGCAGGATTTCACCTCTTGAAAAGTCATGGTCGTCATTGAATTGAGCAGCCTCTCTTGACACCGATTCCCAGGCCCAAAAGTCGATTTGCATCGTTATCTGTTGGCTAACGCTTGCGCAGAATCATTCCCAGCGCGCGCGGAAGAAAGCGTCCGCCGGGAACGGGTGAGCCGGCATCGCATACCAATTTTGTGACCCGGAGGCCGACTTCTTCGGCCATCTTCAGTGGCTCGCTTTCGCGATGAAACTCGTACGTGTGGTCGCGCTGTGCCGATTCCAAAGCGGTGCTGAAAAAAACCAGCCCGTCGTCGGCAAGATGATGGGCGATCACCTCGAATAAGGGACGCGGATCCTCTAAATGTTCAGCCAGCATGGCCGCAAGAATTCCCTGATAGGTGCCGCGCGTTTCTCCCAGCTCGAGTTTGAGCGCGTTTTTCACCGCAAAGGTCACGCGGTCCTGATGGCCGGAGACGCCACGCAGCCGGTTTGACACGGCCACCGCCGGCGGGCTGATATCGAAGCCTGTGACCTGAATGTCTGGCCTTGTCTCCGCCGCAAGCAGCCCCATCACGCCGTGGCCAGAAGCCAATTCCAGGAGCTTGGCATTGGCTGGCAAGGCTTTCACAAAATCGTCGCGGTACAAAGAGATATGGTTGATCATCGAGGGCCAGAAGGGATAAATCAAAATCGCGGCCCACATATAGGGAACCATGTACCCTTCGTGCTCATACACTTCCGAAACCATTTCGGACATGGACTCAGGCGTGTAGCGCCCGTTTTTTTCATACTGCTGCTGCGACTTCCATACGCCCATACAATATTTGGCGTAACCTTTGGCCGCGTCCGCAAAGGCCTGCTCTCCGTAGGCTGCTTGCGCCCAGCGGCCCAGCGGGTCCAACAGCCAGGAACAGAGATCGTCATTGGCCTTGACAGTAGCTCTTGCCGCGGCCGAAAAGGTCCTGGCTTTGAGGTCAAGACCTTGAAGAAATGCTTCACCATCTTTCATGAACGAACTCCTCTTTCGAAGATAATTCAGTCTGCCGAACTGACATGCCGGACCATCCGAACCATTGGCCGGATGAGATCAACGCCGTCCCAGGGAGGGACAAAAGTGTGCATTCGCCCCAGCTTGACGATGCGGTCGACACCACGCTGTCCAGCCAACAAGGCGAGCTTCTTTTCTTTTTCCACGTCCGCCATTCCCAAACCCAGCGTCTGCACATTGCCGTCGAACTTTGATACCGCATCGACTAAATCGTCGACTTCGAGCACGGCCAGCGTCTTGCCTTGAACCGGCTCGGGCAACTCCGATCCTGCGCCAACGAGCAGAGTCCAATCGGGGCCCATGGGAAAGACCGCACGGCGCGAAGGATCGCCGAGGAGCCAGGCCGCCCGAGCCCGCGTGATCGCGGAAGTCAACGCGGCAGCAATCGCGGGTCGCGGATGTGCCTGGTTTTCCGTTTCGAAGGCGCGCTGCAGGATCTTGAGGAACTGAGCGGGGTTCTGGCCCGCAGCTCGTTCCAGGAACAAAACCTGCGGCGAAGAACAAGCTTGTTGGTCGAACTGCCAAACATCGCGAGCCATGCGCAGGCACCAAGTTTTCTGTTCTTCGGGATCGCTCCACGCGCCGGCGTCCATAGCAGCGACAGAGATGCGGGGTCCGAAAACGGCCAGTTTGGCCCAGTGGGGAAATGGCAAGGACCGCACCTGCAACACCGCCTCTTTGCCGCCCCAGATCATAGCGCCATCCACGGCGCGCGCCATGGCTTCATGCAAATCCAGGCGGCCATGCTCGAAGGCGGCCATGAAGATGCGCCGCGTGAGGCGCTCGCCCGGATCGGCTTGTTCGAGCTTCTCCATTAGGGTTCGCGTCAGCTCGACAAGGCCTCTGGGAATGCGCACCAAAGCGGAGTTGCCTCCGAGAAGCGCGCAGGTCATGGAGAGGATCGGCTGGATCTCGATGTTGCCGGCGGGCCAATGGCCAACGATACCCAAAGGAAACGCCCTGCACCTGGCTCGGCCATATTCTGTCCAACCGCCATCCAGACTTTCTGCTCCGAGTTCGCGCGCGACGATCGGTTCCAGCGTTCCCCGGCGCAGCCACATGCGAAGGAAAACGATCCCGGGAACTTCGTCGAGCTCTTTTGCGTTCAGACTTTTGGCCCAGGCTTCAAAGATGGTCATCACCTCATTGGGCGTGATCTCATCGTTCGCCATGCGCCGGCGCAATTCAGCGGCTGCGTCGGAAATCTCCGCGGGTGCATGAACAGCCTGTACAAGCTTGGTTGCGGTAGCAGTGGTCATTTAGTTTGCCGCCGTCCGTTTGGTTTCAAGATTCCCGCAGCCGCGCAGTTCCGACTTGGGAACCCGGCCGGCAAACCGGAAACTGATACCGCGCCTTCCGCAGGGACAGCCATCATAAGCCATCACCTGGGCCAGGTCTTCAGTAAGCAGCAGATTCCCCGGAAAGCTGGTGGGCAAGACGCTGCAGACCTGCACGATGCCATATTCTCCAACTCCGACAGGTTCAAGAGTCAGCGGATTGCGGACAATCACGTCGCCGAAGGCCGGACCATGTTTGTTCCCTTCAGGACAATCGGGAAAGATGACTCCCACGCTTTCGACCATGCCGTAGAAATCGATAATGCAGTCGGGCGAGCAGCCAAACAGGCGCGCCAACTCTGCGTTGAAAACCTTCTTCTCAACGGCCTGATCCTGCAGACGCTTCCAACCGCCGCTATGCAGAATCCGGACATTGGGTATATTTAGGCAGACGTTTTCGGTCATGAGAGGCTTCACCAGATGATTCCACAAAATAAAGGTAAAGCCGTAGACCAGCACCTCTTCGCCGCGATGACTGTCGGCAAACTCCTGCAGCTTTTGCCGATCCAGCGTCAGTTCGCCCTGCTCGTCCGCACTGAGACAATAGGTTGCCTGGCTGGCAAACGGCTGCAGTCCCTGAATGGCTGCGCCTCTGGCCCCCAACGAACCTGTGCCGCGCATAAAATCGGGCGTGTCCACTACCAGATACGGTCTCCGCGAAGGCCCGATATAATCGCGAACGATCGAGACCACTCCCTTTATCATGCGCCGCGACGTTGCGGCGTCGAGTGCAACCCTACTCGGCGATTGCGATGTCGTAGCGCTCGACGTCAAGGTTCTCTTGATTTCATCGGGCCTGACAAAACACAGAGGCGGATTCGCCTTCAGGATTCCTACTGGCAGAAACGGAAGGTCGGAGACTCGGCTCGCAGATCGATAGTCTACCGGCCACTGCCGAATATAGTTCTCGTAACCAGCATGCCGCTGGCACGCGTACTCCAGCTCTTCCTTGAGTAACTCAAGCAATCCGGCTTCGCGCTCATCCGGCGGCTGACTATAAGGAGGGAGCGCGAGAAGGCGGTCTATTTTGTCGTTAAGCAGTTCCACTGAGCTCCTTGCCCATCGCTGAAAGCGCCGACCGCGCGATTTTTCCCACAGATGTTTTGGGGAGTTCCGTAACTACCCGAATCGAATCCAGCGTCCAGTGAGCTGGAAGACGGTGACGAATTTCTTCCGTCACAAGTTTCACTCCCTGATTGGGCACGATCAACAGAACCAGCGCTTCGCCCGCCTCGGGATGATTGACCGCGTAGGCGCCGCACTCGTATACCCCGGGAATGGACGCAACCTTTGCTTCCACCTCGGCCAGGCTCACGCGTGTTCCCCTGATCTTCAGGAATGTGCCGTCCCGTCCTTCAATCCAGAGGAATCCTTCCTCGTCCTGCCGGGCAAAGTCTCGTGTGTGCAGCCAACCGTTGCGGAAAACGCGATTGGATTCTTCTTCGTCATTAAGATAACCGGAGCAGATTGAAGGCCCCTTCACGAGTAGTTCGCCTACCTGGCCCACCGGCACGTTCTTTCCTTCTTCATCCACGATCGAGACCGTGAGGTTATCCAATGGCTGGCCTACACTCCCGTCCTTTTCATGCGATCGATCGGGATCCATGCAGGAGATGCGGGCGGTCGCTTCGGTCTGTCCGTACATCACGTAGAACTTGACATGCGGGAATAGCTCGCGCATCTCGCTGACTCTCTCGCGGGCCAAACCGCCCCCCGCCTGAAGAAACCGCCGCAAAGTTGGCTGGGGAATCTTGCGGATATCCGATCGCCGCAGCAGCACATTATAGACGGTGGGTACGCCAGCGAATGTAGTGCAGCCATATTGAGCAATGGTCTGGAGCACCTTGTTTGGGAACATAAAGCGCCGGTCGAATACCACAGAGCCACCCTGATAGAGGTGCGTGTGCATCACGCTCGCTCCGAAACAGTAGCTGACAGGAAGAATGAGCAGGGCTCTTTCATCGCTGCCCAGGCCCTGGCTGGGAATGATCGCCTCAGTATTGGCAATCAGGTTCTCATGGCTGACCAGAACAAAGCGGGGGACGCCCGTTGATCCGGAGGTGGCCATTAAGGCGGCCAAGTCCGAGGCGGCGCACGCCGCGGGCGGCATCACATCACTGGTTTCCCCGGCCAGGTCGCCCTGCAGGCAAATGGCAGGGAGTGCGCAGGATGCTTCAGCATCCAAGCCCGTTTCGTTCCACAAGGCTTTGGCGCCTGTCGCCTCCACAAGCAAAAGTGCAGAAGTGACGAGTGTCCGCTCGTCCACCGGCACAGCTACCAGGCCCGCATAGATAGCCCCAAGGTAGACCAAAGCGCTCGCTGGCGAGAGGGTGCAGCCGATCAGTACGCGATCGCCTGCTTCGAGGCCGGCAGAAAGTAAAGAGTTGCCATAGGCTGCGATCAGCCTGGGCAATCTCTCGCCGTCAATCGTCGACCCGGTGGCCGCATCGATGATGCATGACCGAGGGCCCAACCGCTCAGCAAGACGCCCAGCAAAATTCCATTCGCTAATCGGTGGCACTTTGCGCCTTCTGGGCAAGCTTCGGCGTGATGACGCGCACAATCTCTCGCACGTTTTCCATCTCCATCAACTCGTCCACATCGAGACTAATCCCGAAAACCTCTTCCAAGTTGCTGGCAAGAGACAGATGTCCCACGGAATCCCAGAGCGGAATATCAGCCGCACTCGTGTCCATCGTTACCTGTTTCGGATCGACATCGAATGCAGCCTTGAATGCTTCTTGGACCTTACCTAATACGTAATCTGTATCGCTCATTCTTCCTCCACACTTTTGTTTGAATCATGAATTGTGAAAATAACAGCTTTCAATCGTTAAGCCAGGACTCCCGCACCACCGTCTAGAATCAGCGTGTGGCCGACAATCCCTGCGGCCGCGTCGGAACACAAGAATTGCACTCCGTAAGCAACTTCCTCGGCCGTAACCAAACGCCCTGTCGGGGTGCGACGGATAGTTTCAGCGATTCGCGCTTCGCTATTTGGCATCGCTTTCCAAGCGTCGGTGAGTACTGCTCCAGCGGTCACAATGTTGACGCGGACGCCCGCCGGTGCAAGCTCAACGGCGAAGTGCCGCGCAAGAGACTCCAGCGCGCCTTTAGACGCGCCCACTAACGAATAGTACGGGAGCGCGCGCGTTGCCCCCCAGGAACTGATGGCCACGACACTCGATCCCTTTGAAAGGCGAGATTTCACACGTTTGATCAGCTTGAAAAAGGCGCGAACATTCAGAGCGAAAGTCCAGTCGAAATGGCGATCGGTCAGTTCTTCTATGGGACGGTGTATCCCTGTCGCAGCACAGTAAACTAACCCGGACAAATTGGGACCGTGTTCCTGGATTGCGAGGTCAAGCTGTTCCAGGCCCTTATCGATGGACAGGTCTGCGCGGCACAGGGTAATCGCCAACTGCTCCTGCGAAGCGATTGCTCTTAGTTGCTCGGCAGCCTGTTCATTGCGGAGATAGTTGGCGATGACCGAAGCACCTGCTCGCGCGAGGCGAATCGAAATGGCTTGGCCGATCCCGCGCGTGCCCCCAGCAACCAAGATCGTTTTGCCGCGCAAAGAAAACAGATCAGCTTTACTTGCGGTTTCGACCATCCAATTCCTCGTTGACCCGGTATTCGTGCGCGGATTTCAAAGACTAGTCGTCGAGGCTGCTAGCAGAGATTCACCTGAGCCTCGAAGAGTGAAGAAATTGCAAACAATGAATTAGACGCTATTCTGCGCCACAGGAATAGCCTGAAGAGTTTTTTCTGAGTCTCGCACCGCCTTGGCCTGTCTACCGCCAGCTCGCCAGATTTTTTTCTCCGGGTCGTATTGTCTGATTACCGATGCCGGGTATCCTGCGACTACAGAGTAGTCAGGAATGCTTCGCATCACCATGGAATTTGCCGCGATAACGCAGTTGCGCCCTATTCTCAACTCTCCTCTCGGACAGATGATGCAGGCCCCATGTCCGATCCAGCTGCCCTGGCCAATTCGAATCCTGCCACCTTCCGTAATACCTTGATCAATGACCGGCAAGTTGATGTCTTCGTAGGCGTGATTATGGTCAACGATGAGGACCATTTGCCCGACCAACACGTCGCGCTCAAGGTGGATTCGGTTTTTAGCAGATATGATACTGCCGAACCCCACATGGCAATTGTCCTCGAGAACGATGGTGGGCTCGCCTTTCGGGTCGTCGGTAGCGACGCTGAGCCACGCATACTCTCTCAGACTTACAAAATTACCTATACTGATTCTGGACGCGCGCGGGCGATACACTTTGCTCGTGAAGTGAAATGACACCTTGCGTCCTATCGAGGCGAAGGGATAGACCAGCTTGACCCACATACTATGTATCTTCGTTGGCGCCTTCCACAACAGATCTAAGGGATCGTCATTCCACGGGCGATAGATCTCGTTACGCACGTTACACTCCTTTGCAAGGATCCTTCTCCTTGCGAACGCACAAAGGCAATTCTTATCCGGGTCTAAAGTACCTGCGAATACACTTTCAATCTCGGCGCAACCTTGCTGGCGAAGCCCGGAGCAACCTGCGTCAGGACCGATTTGACCAGGAGTCCGGCGGTTACTTCGTACTCCATCGCCCTACGCACAGCCATCCGCGCATCATCATAGCGGCCTTGCTCGAGATACCAATTCGCCCAAGCGCTGTGCACACACCGCAAGTTGTGGTTGACCGTCTTCCTCACGGCGATCGGGAGCTTTCCGTCCAACCTCAACCATTTCTCCAGGATCGACTGCCAGCCTTTTAGGCGCACCTCGATCTGGTCCCATGGTCGGCAATCCGATCCATAAGGGGAACGGCTCTGGTCGATAAGGCACAGCACCTTATTTACGTAGCAGAACGGGGAAACGAGAGACAAGCGTAGAAGAAAATCGTGGTCCTCTGCATATTTAATAGCAGGCTCAAACCATCCGACTTTCTTAGCGACGCCCGCGTGAACCAAAAGCGTACTGACACAGAAGGGATCACGCATTTTCGCCAAGCTTTCGACCGCGCCGTCATCCAGCCCCGTCATCTCCTCGTAGCGCCTGTCGCCTCTCCGAAAAGATGTTGTGTCCATACCCTTATCATCAACGAATCGCGCGTCCGTTATACAGGCCCAACTCTTGCCGGCAAACTGCTCGATGGCCTGCACTTGCAGCTCGAGCTTTTCGGGAAACCAAACGTCATCTGAGTCCAAGAACGCGATCCACTCTCCCTGTGCAGCATTGACTCCCTTGTTGCGAGCCGAACTCTGCCCCTGATTCTGTTGAAAGATATAGCGAACTCGATTCTCTTCGCCGTTGCGTGCATTGATAAGCGGCTGAAGGACACTCTCCGTTTGGTCAGTGGAACCGTCATCGACGACGATGACTTCGAACTCTCGGTAAGTCTGTGCGAGAACACTCTTCAGTGCTGCCAAAACCTGCCCCGCTCGATTAAACGTCGGGATCACAACTGATACGAATGGCTTCTTACTCATCTTGCCCACCTACTTATCTGACTTATCTTACTAATCGGGCTCACTGGAACAGGATCTAGCGCTCCAAAGCGTGCTTTCTTCGCATGAAGGCGAGCGCGCAAAGAGCATATGCGACGATACATGATCCAGCCCCAAGAGTCATATTCGCGGCGGGGCCAGTCGCCAGACCGAGCATGCGAAAACCGTACCCAGCGGCAAGAACTCCGGCGGAGACAAGCGCCGCCGGCACAACAGTTCTTCCATAACGAAGAAGGTTCAAGCCCGTTAGATCGCGCATGCGAATCACTTGCAGCAGATAGCTGACAATGATCGCCAGGAGAGCTGCTACTTGCCCGCCGACCATTCCCAATAACTTGCAGGAAGGGTAGATAGCAATCAGCATCACGACGGCTGAAGCGGCGACGGCGCGGCGATGCAGCGCTGGACGCCCAACGGCGGTAAAGAGACATGTAATCACAACGTTGAGGAGATTCAGGAAAACGACGGCAGCGGCAACCGCGAGTGGCGCGGCGGCGGCGACATATCGCGCTCCATAGAGAACCGAAAGGAGGGAATGACCGCAAAGGAAAATGACAGCCACACCGGGAAGCCCTAGCAGAACTACCCACTCGGTGACTTCAATGAGAATACGGTTGAGGCGATCCTTGTCATCCTGAACCTGGACGAATGCCGGGAAGAGGGTTTGCGCGAACATAGTCGTTATGAAGATTGAAGGAGTCACGATCAGTGCGACTCCCATCGAATAAACACCCAATGCCGCTGCGGGATAAAGTTTGCCTAGAACAAAAATATCTGTACGAGAGAAAATAAGGTTTAGAAAGGATAAACCGAAAGCTTGCTTTGAGAACCCGTAGAGACTTCGCACCGCGTCACGTCCCCATGAAAACGAAGGTAGCCCGGGATACAAAATGAATGACAGAAGGCAACGGAATGCGTTCTCGCTGCTAAAGCCGATGGCAAGGGCCCAAACGTCGCGCATGACGAAGCTTAGAATTATTGTGAGGATGACTCCGCAAACAGCTCCGCCGTTGCTGATGATCATCCACCGTCCAAATTTCAAATCCCTCTGCGCCAGAGCGGAGCGGGGGCTCATCGCACCTTCGAACAAAGTTCCTAGCAGTGTCACCCGAAGGAGCCCCGACAGGTCTGCAAACCCATAGAAATGCGCGACCCATGGGGCCATGGCGAAGATGATCAGATAAGTGATAAGCGCCCGGCCTAACCCTAACCACCACCCAGCGTCTAGGTACTCTTTCTCTCGCCCCCTGGGATTCTGAATTACTGCCTGCCTGACTCCGACTTCGGTCAAGGCGCCCACGACTTGCGACGAAGACATGACAATTGCCATGGCTCCGAACGCGCTAGGCGCCAAGATCCGAGTCAAAATCATGTTGCGGCCAAGGCGACCGGCTTGCTCGACGATGCTCCCGCCGCCCAGCCACACGCCGCCCCGCATAGCCTTGGCCCTAAGTGCCTCACCCCGCAAAAGGTGACTGACTCTGGCCTGAACGCGTTCATAGGGTGCTCTTAAATTCATTTTGGTTCAGTAACTTTTGAGCTGACCTTCAACTGATAGGCTTCAATGGCCTTCCGACGTTGTAAATGTCTGACGAATTGGCCCAACGATGATTCAGCCGGAGGGATTTGACTTACGGAAAATCGCATGAATCGACTCGCCCTCTCCGGCAATGGGGCCCATCGCCAGCAGGGCGCGCAGAACTGTCATTCGCACCAGCTTCCGGGCCGCCCTCCAGGGCAGGCTCGCTTCGCCTCGATACACAACGGGCGTTCGCCGGATACCCACAGAGCGGAAGACATCATCCCAGACATAGCGAAGGCTCGTTCCTACGGCAGGATTACGACGCGTTTCCAGGGATACCTGGTGGAGTCCTGCTGATTCGGCCAGAACTTTCAAAGACTTCGGCGAGAAGTGGAATAAGTGTCGCGGTAATTCAAGTCCATGCCAGTAACTTCGAAAAATGCGCCCCTCAGCTGAATCCACATTTGGCACCAGGACGTAGAAAATCCCTCCAGGTTTCAGCCACTCGGCGACGCGATTCATCACTTTCCGCGGCTCATAAAGATGTTCGAGCACGTCGAAACAGGTGACTACATCAAAGGATTCTCTCGGGAACCGAGCGTCCAGGACATCGCCGACAAAAATCCGGGCCCCACTTCGCGCTTCAGCGGTCGCCGCAGCTTGCGCGGACATCTCAATTCCGGAGAGATTCCACAACTCGCTGCGCATGAACTCAAGGAACGACCCCGCACTACAGCCGAGGTCGAGAAGCTCTCCGGATTGCTTGAATTCGTTGATCGCTTCCTTGCGAAATCCCCAGCGCGCGGGGCTTTCGCCGCCTGCCGAAATCAGCTTGTCATAGGCGTCCGTATAGTGCAGATGCATCTCAAAGGGTTTCGGTGGCGCGGAGAGCCACACCAGCGAACAGTCCGGGCAGCGCACGAGTGTGTACTTCTCCCGCCGGCCGTGCAAACGGTCCGGCGCGCGCAGCCACTGCCGAGCCCCGGTATGCTCACAGATCGGACATGGCCCGGGCCGACAATTCCCTGCTCCGCACGCGCTGTCCCCGGCAAGCACCGATTCCTGAGCTGGCGCGAATGATGTACTGCTGTTCATGGATTCTCGAATCTGTTGTTCCTATACCGTAAACGCGGAAGCTCTCTTGCTTTCCCGTTGCCGCACCGAGCGCAGGGCGAGGCGCGGGCTGATCCAGGTCAGGAACCATTTCATGGCGATATTCGGTGTCAAATTTAACTGCGCCGCCCTGGTGGCGGCAGCGCGCGCCATCGCGTAATCTCCGGTCTTCAAATAACAGTTCACCCACCCGCTGTGAATGCCGGCAAGCTGACGGCGGACCAGGTTCCGAATCGCCGGTGGCTGATCTTTCGTCAAGCGCATAAGGCCTTCGAGCCGGAGCTGGCTGTCCTGAAGAAAAAATTCCAATTTGTTCCAGTCTGAGCTCACGCCCACATGGCGATCCTCAACCGGTGATCTGTCAAACAAGACCAGCGGCCGGTTGACATAACAGAAGCCGGTGCGCATGGCGAGACGAAACATGAACTCGCTGTCCTGCGTATACAAGAGCCGGGCGTCAAACCCTCCCAACTCTCTCATCGCATCCTTGCGCGCCACCAAAGAGGAGAGGCAAACCACCATGCCGGCTCCTCCAGGCTTCACCAGAAGCCGCAGCGCTTCGGTGTTGATACCCATCTCGTGCTCGTGCTGGTAGTTCTCCTCGGCCAATTGAAACATGGTGCGCGTTTCCACGTGATTAAAGAACCCGACGTCGGTGTAGCACGCACCGCACTGCGCGTTGAATTGCTCCAGCGCTTTCAACTGCCACTCGAGCTTATCTTTCACCCAAAGATCGTCTGAATCCAGAAACGCGATCCATTCACCCCGCGCTTCTTCGATACCTTTGTTGCGGGCCACGCTGACGCCTTGGTTGGGCTGGAAGTAGTAACGAATGCGATCGCCAAAGGCCTCCCGCAGTTTCTCCTCGGTCCCATCGGACGATCCGTCATCCACCACAATGACTTCAAGGCTCGTATAGGTTTGGGCCAGGGCGCTTTCGACGCCCTTGCGAACCTTTTCTGCCCGGTTATACGTCGGAATGACGACAGATACCTTGGGATTCACAGAGGTCTCAGGGATGTATGTTTCCAGCGGAAGATCAGGCGGTTGCGTGCACCGTATCGCTGGACCGAGAGTATCTGGCCGGCTTACCCGATTCATAGTCGTCGATGGTTTCGCGGTAGGCGCCGAGGAGCCGCACTCCTGCTGCCGTCCAGGTGAACTCAGGAGACGCCCGCAACGAGGCGGCGCGGAGCCTTTCAAGGAGCGCGCGGTCCTGGTGCAGCATCGTGATGTGGTGAGTGAGGGCGTCGACGTCTCCGATCTTATGCATTAGCCCTGTTTTCATGTGACTGCAAATCTCAGTGCAGGCCTCTGACGCGAGAGGGACGCAACCTGACCCCATCGCTTCCGCGATTACCAGACCGAAGCCTTCCTCAATACTCGGTAGAACTACAATGTCGCTCTTTCGCATCAACTCGGCCACATCGTTCCGGTGACCGAGAACCTTCACACTCGGATGGGCCAACATTGGCCCGAGCTTTTCCTCGTAGGCAGGCAGAAATTCCCCAGCGATGAGGAAAGTGCCGTCGTGACAGGCTGGAGACTTTAGCCATGCTTCAAGGGCGTAGTGCACACCCTTGCGTACGGCGCAGACGCCTACAAACAACATGGTCAGGCCGGGTTTCGGGTTTCGCGGCTCGGCGCCAGGATAATACACTCGCTCGTCATAGCCGTAGATATGACGCACAAGTTGGTTCTTTTCAAATCCCTTATCGAGAAAGGTTTTCACCACGAATTCCGATGGGCACAGCAGTCGCGTGGCAAGACGATATTCTTCCTCTTCTCTACGTAATTTCTCTGCGTTATAGGCATGCTCGTGATCGGGCGGCAGCGTCACTCCCAGACGCTCGCACTCCTTCTGCACGACCTCCATGGCAAAGCCAGTATGAGCGTTCGGCCTTTCCAGCACAGTTGGGATGCCAAGCCGTGCCGCAGTCTTCAATGTTTCCAGCGCTCCCGTTGGCCATGTGTGGATAATGTCGATCTGCCCCACCATCTTCTCGATGCGCCGCGCCACGATCCGGTCATGCCACGCGCAGGCGCGGGCCGTGCCCACTAGCCGGTAAGGAACGCGCAGATTGCCTTTGGCCAGAGTGGGAGAGGCTTTTACATCGGGCCGGACCGCTCGGAGAATCGAGGCCGGGAAAACTGAAACGTCCACACCGGCCGCGGCCAGGCCATTCACCTGCTGCCACGCGATGCCACAGATTCTGTCTGCGCCAAGTCTTAGCGGAAAACTAAATAGCACGCGAATTTGATTTTTTCTATCGTTCATGGTCTTCTCTCAGAGTTGTGTCAGGACCGTTCCGCGACGGGACGTCAGTTCTTGATCCACTGAGTGAATCGCTGTCGTCTTTCCTCATAAGAATCTTGTTGGACCATCGGTCGCGCAGCACAAATTGCAGGATCGGTCTCCGCAACCAAGGGCGCCCATCCAAACTGCATTCGTTTGGGAAGTTCTGCGGTTCGGGCCGCTACTTGTTTCGCCTCGAAAGATGCCACTGAGATGCAAGCGACCACAGGGAGTAGCCCCATAATCAGTTGGGCCATGTAGTTGATCCCGAAGTGCGCGATCACAGTAGCAAAAAGGGTGGATCCAAGGCACCAAGGCAGCCATTCCTGGCGTCGATCCCCATCCGCCCGCTTTCTCGCAGTCCCAATTGCGCCGAAACTTCGCTTGAAGATGGCGATATAAGAGACCAGGGCCACCAAGCCCCCCGTTAAGGCAACGGCGGCAAACTGATTGCAGAGATCCCAGCTATCCCATCCCCAGTTGACATAGTCAGGAGTGCCGATTAGCCACCAGGCGCTGAAGTGTTTGATGGTCATATCGACGAGTTGGTAGCGCTGATAGCCAGAAGATGAGCCAGTAAGGTCGACCCTGGCAATCAACGCCCACACCGGAGCTTTCATCACCAACTGGAGCCCGAGCAGGGCCATGACAAACGCCCAGCGGATCATACGCATACTCTTACGGAGCGGCCAGGAGGCGAGGCCAACGAGACTTCCCATGAGGGCCATCCATGAGGTACTCGAGTAAGAGGTGAATACCATTGCAGTGGCACCGGCAAGCCCAGCGATAGCCGCCATGTGGGATTTTTTTTCTTTCCAGAGCCAGACAAACAGAGGGATGAGGACACCAGAAAAAGCGCCCGCGGGGATACAGCCCAGCGTGGCTCCTGCGCGTAAGTGCCCGTCTCTGAAAACCGGAACTTTGTCGATTCCGCCCATATATCCAAAAACATTGATATGGCTGACCTGCTCATTGATCATGCAGACGCCAAGAATGGCGCAGACAATCGCCAAGGTTTTGACGGCGTACCGCACCCCCTCACCATCGGGGATTAAAGACCGGACGGCGAGGTACCCGCCCAGTGTGTCCAGAAGAACCCCAAGTCCCTGGATCAGGGCAGGCGTACCCGGAAATTGGAGGAAGAATGCAACGACTGCGGAGACTGACCACAGGATGACCACCCAATCCAACCCATTGACTCCCCCAGGGTATTTGTCTCGCCGGGAAAAGGTAAGCCTTCGCGCCAATACAGCCAAAATCAAGATGCGCAGAGCGGTAAGGTGGATGCCACCGACAACGAGCACCTCTCCGATCGGGATGGTGAAAAATGCGATCAGAAAAGGCATGATCGCTTTTCTTCGCGGCAGGACAATAATCAGTACGATGGCGACGAGTAACCACACGGCCACAAAAGGGCTGATGACCGAATCAGCGGCTCCGCCTCCGAATCTAAGATGTTCTGGTGCCATGGTTAGACGTGTGTCTGCGCCAAGCCTCCACGCGATCGCTGGAATTGCTCCAATCGAGTTGGTTTGATCCGGCTTTGTGTGGCGACCGCGACGAATCTTAGTAGGCTTTCACCTGCCGCGCTGTCTCACACTTGAGAAAGCTCGCACTCTTCCTCTTTCAGTATAAGAACAACGTGGAGCGCACGGAACTACGGAGTACCTTTTAGATTTGTCGGGGCCCCAAGGCCGTAGTATTGATAGGCTCCGCTGTCCCAAGCCGTGGTGGCTGGGCGCGAAATGACTCCCTTGACCGGGCAATTCATCGTGTGAGTCGTCGAGTTATAGGAACATCCGTCCGTGGTTCCGTTCTTGCAGGCGTTCGCTGCGTCAAAGCTGATTGCCGGCTCTGATGTGTAGGAGGCCAGCGTTTTACAATATGCCTGCAAGTTGTTGCCCGTTCCTGCTGTAGCTGAAGAAGATGCAGGAGGTGAACACGCAGACGTCGAGTCATTAGTGCACGTGTTGCTGGTTACGGTGCCTGCGCCCCCGGTTGTATATCCTTGGCTCGTTGCCTGCGCGTCAGTCATGGAAACATTGCCGGAACTCGACGGACCACCGGCACAGTGCCCCGATTGGCCGCCGGAACCGTCCCATGGTGTATTGATGAGATGGTTATTGTACGACTGGATGTACTGACCGCCGGTGTTGTTCCAGCTTCCCAAATAGCAGGGTGCCGAAGTCTGGTCTACAAGCGTGTTGTTGAACATATATTGGCCACCGGTGTTAGGGCAGCCCCCGTAAATTGGTGTCCCTGCAACATTCCAGGACTGGCCGTGGCCGGGAGTTACCGTATCGTACATCAAGTTGTTAAACCAATATTCAGGCGTCGTGTTGGGGCAGAACCAGACTAATTCGCCGTTGCCAAATGACGGCTGAAAATGCCGAAAAACATTGTTGTAAAAAACGTTCGGCGTACTTCCGGAGGCGTCCGCGTTGCACTCGAAGGCATTTGTGTGGCCGTCAAGAATGGTTGTCGTGAAGAATTCAAAAATGTTGTCGTGAATGTCGTGGCAGCCCTGGCCTACTCCTTGATCCGTGTAACGAACTATCGAATCACGCATGTGCGCAAAGTTGGGGAATGTGCCCCATGCACCCACTTCCGGGTTGGAGTCACTACCATCAATGACGATGTGATCGAATACCTGGTTGACGCCGCCACCACCACCCAGGAGCGTAACAGGGTGCGAGCTGCTCGCTGTCCCTGCCGTGCTGGTTGCGCTCCAGCCATGCATGTAGACATTCTCCAGCATCGAAACAGGTGGAGTGGAACCACCAGCCGCCCAACCACCAAAGTAATACTGTCCAGAAGAGGTGCTGGCGTTTGATGCGCAAAGCCCAGTAAGTTCCAAACTGTCTACGATGGTCCAGCCCGGCATTACAACTAAGTTATTGCTGCCGAAGTCCGAGCCGGCTATCTGATAGGCGCACGACGAAGCAAAGTTACCGCTGCCTGGAACGGTTGGGTTATCTCCGGTAAGGACTGGCCGCGCCCACGAAGAGCCGGAATACCAATTTGCGTCCACGCCAACATAAAGGCATCCGGTCTGCGTTCCTTCATAAACGCAGTTAGCGATGTTGCTCCCGTAAGCATTGGAGAACCAGTTGTAAAGATCCCATGCTCCGCCCGTGTAGGGTGACGCAGAGGAGTTGCCGAAGTGCCACGTATCCCCGCCCCGGAGGATGATACCGATCCCACCGTTGCCCGCACTCAGGGCAGCGCAGTTGGCAGTGCAGTTGGGCATACCTGGTGCGTGCAGCCAGGGAGTGCTCTCACTCGTGCCGTTATTGGAATCCGCACCGTTTGCCGCCACAAAATAGCAGTGATTACCCGCCATAGGCGCATTCGCAGGACAGGCTCCCTGCGCAACACATGTCGACGAGATCAAGAGAATGCCCGTGAATGCGAGTACTAAAGAAGCAAAACGACCCTTCATTAATAAACCTCTATTCAATTCTGCCTTCCGCGCTACCTAGCGGCACAAATATCAGGTTAACGCGCACGGATCATTGGAGCAACGGCAGGGTGCACTTTGGTAACACGGAGATCAAAGTCTAGTTTTAGGGCATTGTCGTCACATCACTATGGTATCAAATAGCTTATCTTCGACTGGTCCTGACAACGAATATCCCCGATCCAATGTCAAAAATCTTGTGGCTTTCAGGATTCTGGAGTGACCGGCGTGCCATGACCACGGATCAATTGGCACGAGTCCGGTCTTCTACCTCGATGCCTCAATTGGTGCGCTGTTGCCTAATCCTAGTTATGGGCTCGCGGACTTCCGATCACCGTTTCGTTGGCTATCACCGATATTTCAAACGC
The DNA here is from genome assembly GCA_963841365.1 of uncultured Acidobacteriaceae bacterium. Classification (GTDB taxonomy): domain Bacteria; phylum Acidobacteriota; class Terriglobia; order Terriglobales; family Acidobacteriaceae; genus Telmatobacter. The sequence goes on along the minus strand of CAWJDG010000027.1, from coordinate 62,950 downwards.
ATTTTGACCAAATCGTAAGCCGACCCCACAAAATCGAGTGTTCTCAGTTTGGACCCCTTCACGTCGTTCCATGTATCGAGCGGTAACTCATATATACCCCGCGCGGCTTCCTCTCGGGATTTCATCAACGAAATGTAGCGGGCTATGATTTCGACATCAAAGATCCAGCGGCTCGAGAACGGACTCTCGAATACTGTGCGCATTTGGGGCGAGGAGCGGAAGAGTTTCGCACCGCATTGCGTGTCATAAATCGGCAGCCTGAGTACCGCCGAAGCGGCAGTTGCAAAAACGCGTCCAGCATAATGCCGGATTGCCTCGCGTTCTATATGGCGGCCGAGGAGCTTTACACGTGCCCCGAGAACCATGTCCAGTTCGGGACGACGAGCCAAGAGACTAATGAACTCCGCAATAGCCGAAATCGGGGTCGCCAGGTCCGCGTCCCAGAAGCCCGCGAAAGGCATCTGCTGGTCAAACGCATAATTAATCCCTCTTCGAACCGCCTCAGCTTTGCCACGGTTTACCGGTTGCTGGAGTATTACGACCTGATCTTCATGCCCTTGACGGATCCGTTCGAGAACGGCCATTGTCCCGTCGATGCTACCGTCGTCCACAAAAATGAAGACGCCGGTCCACTGTTTAAAATCCAAAAAGTTTTCGAATTCACTTACGCAGAGGCGCGAGCTTTCGTTATAGCACGGCACAACAATCGCCGATTGTGCCGTCGCGTCGGGTAAATCAGTCATCTTACTTTCAAAGTCGATCGCGGGTAGCACTGTGCCTTCATCCTGATCGAGGCGAGGTGCGCATATGCCCTTGCTATATCTCGGAGAAATTATGCCTGTCTTCACAGTTTCCAATCCTCGATGGAGACAACCTCGCCTCTTTGATGGCACGCAACGTTCGCCGCAAACCATCACAGAGGGTGCCCACGCAAGCTTACAGACATGCTTGACGCTTGGCACAAAACGAAATGGCGCCATCCCAGAACTTCAGTTCAAGAGCAAATGTGCGAAGTTGTTGAGTGCCTCGAGATAGCATGTTCTGCTAACCCGATCCGCTTTCTGACATTGAGAAATCCGTGGCTAGCAACGTCAGATGGTTGAGCCGGTAAACCGCTAAGTAATCATTTGAGAAGACGATGACTCACGCACTTGCCTCAATTCTCAGGCGGAAACCGGACTCATTCCAAGCCGATCTAATCGGTTCTCGACGGGGATAGTATATGCACGTAGTAATCTGTATTCCCAAGTCTTTGCCAGCCAGAGAGCCGGTCAGGAGGCGGTGTTTGTTCCGCTACTACTGCCCGCGCTCCCGCCCTCGTAAAGGCATCATAGACATCAGCCTCCACGCGGGGATCTGTGATTCTCCAGAAGTCCCCCACGTCTTCCCGAAGTACCTGGGCGACGATTCGAACCCGCGCCAAACGCGCCCAACGGCATCCATCGGAACTGTCACCGACGATGGCAATCTCTTCTCCGGGATGTACACCCGCACTATTTAGCGCACTCCCAACCTCAAGAAAAATCGCACCATTTTCCCTGCGAGGAAAGCCTGCGGAATGGTAGGCGACGAGCAATGCGGAAGCGGTTATCAAACTGGCTGCAACAGTTACGAGCCAAACCTTCACTCGGTTGCCGGCATCGAACGAATTTCGCCGCAAGACTCCGGGAAAGAGCCCGATTAATATCAATACAAAAAAAGGGGCGACGTAACGCGGCTCAACCGAGATTAACAAATACAGACAGGGTCCAACGAAGCCCGGAATCAGAAGTGGCCAACTTCGCGGAATGCTCTTCAAGCCCCGGGCCGAGAGCGGTCTCAGGAAAAGAACGATGAACCCCACAATAATTAAGGCTGACAGCGGCAGAATGTGAGGGTCTCTAAAAAACAGCACGAGACCTCCAATTGTCGCCAGAAGCTGGTTTCTTAGATTGAATACCACTTTCGTGCCGGCGCCCCAGTACGCCATGTCAGATCGTGGCGGGTATGTCAGCGCGAGCGACTCCTTGAAAGCATAGACTTCGGGGTGACTATAAAGAAGAATCAAAGGGTTTTTTAAATAAGTGGGTGGACCGGTTTCGGCGCGGAAGAAGGGACCCCCCGCCGCCTTGCCTGCGCTAACGTAATTAACGTGCCAGGCGTAATTCAAGTTTCCTGCCTCGCTGTAGCTGGGCTTGCCAACTCTCTCGGACATTGCGAGAACCAACGGCGCAGCAATGGCGCAAAAGACGAGGAACGTGATGGCCAGGGGAAGAATGGCTCTCCGCCATGCACCTATCGCAAAAAAAGCGATGGCCATAAACAAGAACGCTATCGGAAACAGGATAGCTTTGGCGAGATAGCCGAATCCCAGTGTTAGCCCGAACAGAAAGCTCGTACTCAACTTAGGAGATCCGGACCCAAGGTTGAGTAAAAGGCCGCCGTCAAGATAGAGGAATGTCGCCACACATAGATCCGGAGTGACCATACGAGGGGCCCATATCATCCCAAAGGTGCTCCAAAAGAAGAGGCTATAGCCCACGAGTTGCCACAACCAGATGGGAAGGGGCGCCGATGAATTCTTACCTTCCGGTTTATATTCTTGCCGAAGGACGCAGATTGCCCTGCGCAGAAGGAACTCGAAGGATGCCAGTGCAGCCAGAAAGATGACGAAGTTTACGAGGTGCACCAGCGGGATTTCCAATCGTGCCGAAGGGTGTGTTATCCAGGTCACTGCGCCAATCAGCAGTGGGTAAAGCGGGCTCCAAATGGGGTTGATCAATAAGTGCCAATTGTGCCGCTGCAGCGCATCGCTCATATCCAGATAGGAGACACCGTCCTCATTCAGGAAATGTCTCTGCGACCAGGTCTCAAGGACGGCGAACCCAATGCAGATTATTCTGCAGACAACCCCTGTCCACCTGTACTGCTGGTCGTCCGTGAGTGTACTGATGTTTCGTTCGTCGAGGGTCGGAAGCTCAGTTATCATTCATTCCTCAGAAAGAACATTAGGATATGGGTTTCTTCCGCTGAGATGGCAAAAGTGTGCCAACAGATTCAATCGAACAGTGACCGAGGGGAGACGGGTGCAGGTGCGTCATGTTGACCTGGTGCAGCGGTGTTCTGCTCATTCGATATCATCGCTTGCAGCATCTGATCGGCCGGTTCGGCGCTATGAACAATCTGCGTAGCCGGTTTGTTCTCAGCCCATGACGCAAAGGTGTGTCCGAGAATGGTGAACGATCTGGCCACGCCCAATCTCTGAAAAGGAGTTTTTCGAAGCGAAGCTAACTGCGCGTCATTCCATTCCGCAGCTTCAATAAATGCCCGGCCAGCGCGCTCGACTGCCAGCACGTCCAAGATCCGCCCGATGAGATAGGGATTCAGGCTTCGGCCGCGATAGTCAGGAAAGACATGGAAATCGAAAAGATGCACATCGTCCTTGGCTAGTGGAAAGTAATACGGTTCTACTGTGGATCCCTGCAGCGTCCAGCCGTAGCCGGCAAAATGGTCCTCGCTTTCCAGTAGCCACAACGAGGCTCCCTTTTCAAATCGCTCGCGTATGCTCCGGTATGCAAGCTTTGCGTTCCAGAAGCTGGTGATTTCCTGCAAACGGGTGGAACTGAGTTCGGCCAGCGCCCTTAGGCGTTCCACTCTCAAGTTCTTGGGAAAGTCTACCGGCCGTAATTCTCGCTCGTCCAAGTCGCAGTAGAAGACGACCATGCGACCTGCGAAAAGCGCCCGCTTCGCAGCGAGTTGGACGCGCCGCATTGTGGCCGCCAAACCATGGCGCCGGTAATAATCTCCAAAGCGCGAAATAGAAGTGGAAATGCTCAAGATGCCGCCTGTTCCTCCGGCTTGCTGGGCACGGCGCCATAGAGGAGTTGCCGGAGACACGCGCCGCTCACCTGTTTTCGCACTCCACTCTGCGGCCCTTTGTGGAAGTGTGCAAGATCCGACACAACCGTGATCGCATAGCGCAACAAATGGTGGAAAAGCATGATGCTCCGGATCCCCAGCACACCGAAGAAAGTGTGGTGCTTGGTCCAGTAGTGCAAGATCGAGCGCTGCTGTGCGACGGCAAAGTGGGCCGGATAAGGAGCCGTAGTCTTGCCGCGGTCATGGATTGCGCGCGCATCCGGATAAAAGAATACTTGCCATCCGGCGTTCCGCGCGCGCCTACACCAATCGACATCATCGCCGTACATAAACAAGCCTTCGTCGAGTAGTCCGACTTCGTCAAATGCTTCCCGGCGAATCATCGAAAAGCAGCCCACGATGACATCTACGGCAAGCGTGCGGTCGTGCTCGAAGTAGAACATGTGCTCGCCGGCAAAGAACCTGCTGCCTTTAAACAAGCCTTCCAGGCGGCTTGCCGAACAAAAGTTGTTCCAAAGGGTGGGGAATCGGCGGCAAGTGCTTTGCTGAGTCATGTCAGGATTAAACACGCGCGGTCCGACATTGCCAACTTTTGGATGTTGATCGAGAAAGTCCGCGAGGGTATCCAGGCAGCCGGGGAACACGATTACATCCGGATTCACAAGCGCGACATAGCGTCCGCGGCATTGGCGGATGGCCACATTGTTTCCCTTGGAAAAGCCCAGGTTCTCTTTGCTCTTGATCAACTTCACCCACGGATATCTGCTCTCGATCATGGCCACGGTATCGTCTGCCGACGCATTATCCACGACGAAGACTTCCATGGTGCGCCGCGGGGGAGCCTTGGCCAGACTGTCGAGGCACAATTCCAGATAGTGCTTGGCATTCCAGGCGACAATGACAACCGAAAGGTCGACCGGCTCTAAAACTGAAGACATTTTCTTAGCTGATGGCGGCTCGATGTTTGAGGGAGCGAGCGAAGTGTAAGGGCCTTAGCGAGGCGCGAACCGTGCGCTGCATGACAACTCCGGCCTTGACCATCGCCAGGGACGCGGCGCTCTTGGACGCGGCAAACGGGTCAATCTGGCAGATGTCTACGCCCGAAAACCCTCTCTTGAAGTAATAGACACCGGGATTCGCTTCCGGATCGATGCCTCCCAGGTCATAGGTTTTGATGCCGCGCTCTCTTAGCCAGCACATCATCGTCCATTGCAGCAAATAGGCGCCTTTGGCATTCAATCCCGCATCGCTGGTAGCGCCCAGAAGGTAAATCGCGGAATCGCCCATCGCCGAGACCACGATGCTCGCTACGGGGATTTCCTTATCCTTGCAGATCAAAACCCGCATCCGTTGCGATTCCGGCAAAGCGTGCTGGATACGCAGGAATTCTTCAGGATCCACCGTGGTTTCAAACGTCTTGCGCTTGCGCATCTGGGAGTAGATCTCGCAGAAAGCCCGGAACTCTTCGCTCCCATTCCCCGCAATCACCGTCAAATGATTCTTTTCCGATTGCTTGAGCTTGTTTCGCCATTTCGCATCCAGCCGGCTGCGCAGCTCCTCAGGCAGCGGAGTCATATCCACGAGAAACGTTCTGTAAGCATCGCGCGGTTCCTGAGCCTCGGAAGAGAACTTCGCAAAGGCCGATTGAAAGACTTGCGCCCGCGCCGATCCGGCAAAAGCGTTGGGAAGGATGCGCACGAACAGTTTCCTGGCTTTCAGGTATTCGTCCTCAATGGCGCGAGCCATACGCAAGGGAACTTCGGGATCCAGAGAACCGCCGTGACGCTCCCAGAGAGGGCCCCAGCGCAGATAGGCCATGCCAAACTTCATGGGAGTGGGACGGATGATTCTGAGCTGCGCCATCGCCGCCACTTCTCTGTTGCGCCGTAACACCAGCCGGCTCAGGTTTCCTTTACCCCAGCGAATCTCCGCATAAGCGGCTGTCTGATAGATATTCGCGTCGTCGAAAAGGTCGAGCATCTCCGACCACTCCTCGGAGCTCGCTTCATCGACTTCGACTTGCCAACTTGAATTCGACATGGAGGTTAATCCAATGCAATACGTTGTTCAGTGAGACGGACTTGCTTATCGCCCGGGCCGGCATCCAGACCTGTTCCTCAAGACTTAGACTCAGCTCCTACGGCCTCAGCGTGATGTGTCGCTCGACTATCCATAATCGTGGCTGCCGGCTCCGACGTCCTACGAATGTGGGGCGCTTTTTGCGATGGGCCTTGCGGAACATCAAGATACCATTTTTGCAATCCATCATCGCTCACTCCGCTTGTACTGAAACCGAGATTGCGATAATGATCAGCAACCAAACCGTTCTTCTTCGACGGTATGTAGAAGCCAACTATTTTACGAATTCCTCGAACCTGGCACTGTTCGACAAGCGCATCGAACATCGCAATCTCCATTTCACGATTGAGAACCCGGCAGCTCATCAGCCAAAGGTCCATTTCAAGCGCGTCATTGACTGTGCGCCCGACCAGCACCGAAACCAAGCCGTTATCTCCAAACTTATCCGCCAATCGGCCATAGAGAGTAACATACATGGGATCTTGAGCGATGGCATTGACTTCAGCGCTCGTGTACCGCCTCGTGGTGAGATTAAACTGGTTGGTTTTGTTAATCAGCTGAGTGATTCGCTCCAGATACACGGGAGTAAACGGCGCAATTTCTGCCACCATATCCAGCGAAGCCAGAAACTCTCCGTAGTCCTGGAAGCCAGCCTGACATGCGCTCCGCTCCGCGTTCAATTTATAGAAGCCTGAACGATTTAGATCGTCACGAACCACTTTATGTACTTCGAAATAGCGCTCAGCTTCGAGTATCTCAGCGAAACGAGCGACATCGGAGCCTACATCCGGGGTCGCCACTTCGGATAACTCGACAGCGACCAAAGCTCTTTCTGCCGGATTGTCATCAACAAAAACAATGCTATCAAGGCCGATGTTGAGCTCTGCGGCGATCTCGCGGATGTTTGCCGGTTTCGGGTTCCAGTTTGCTTTAAATACGCTGAAATCCTCGACCTTCAAGATGCTATCTGGATGTGAAAAACCTTCCTTTGCGTTTTCGATGTCGTTTTTCGAACATACAGCAAGGATTATGCCACGGCGTTGCAAGTTCTTTACATATCGTTGAAAGTCCAGGAAAGCTTCGCCGACTGGGTGATCACGTCCCAAAATGAGGTTTTGCACTCCATCGTCGCCAACGACCCCGCCCCAAAGTGTGTTGTCGAGATCGAGCACGAGGCATTTTTTGGTCTTTCCGTAGACAGATTTCACGAGCGCAGCAACGCTTTGTGCTAAAGGAATCGTTCCTGTCGGACTTACTGACATGCGGAAGTTATACCAATAAGTGCGGCCATCCCACTCGTCCAGACCTACTTGCGCGCAAAGATAGTGAATATCATTAATCAGGAGTCGTGGGTGTTGACGGGCATAACCTGCAAATTCGGCATTTAGCTGCAGGAGGAAATTCACCCGGCCGTAAGATTCAGCCGCCTCTAGATTCCCCAGCGGCCTCAGGTATGGCAAGTCAAAATTATTCTGGATGATCAACGCACCGAGCTCTGACTGAAGCTTCTGCCAGAGGGTCGCAAATCTGGCAACTTCCTGGCGTACCCGCTCTTCGACTTCCGCTTTCGGCTCCATCAACTTCGGGAAATGCGCGATGTTGCGCCATGTTGTGTGAATAAAGACCACATCGGGTTTGAACTTCCAAAGGTCCTGATTCTCGAACAGGATATCTTCGGAATAACAATTGTAGCCGGATTCGTAGAATACTGGACGAAGTCCATGGCCCAAGAGAAACAACTCCAGCATGTTTCTGACTTCGGTTGTTGTCGAGCCGCCAAGAATTGCAATGCGGGTGGGAATAAGGTTCGGCTGCGCCGATAGCTCTTGAATCAGGGCATGGCGTTTTCGCACGAGATTCGACACTACAATTGGGAACTGCAAATACTTTGACGCTGCTGATTGCATCCCTTTCGTCTCCGACGCCACTCCGGATTTCCTCTCCAGCCCACCCGCGGATTGATTTCCGCTTTATCAGTCGAGTGCTGGAATACGGGGCCACATCCGCCGCCCTGACGCTGGTACTCGCACGATGTTTCTGAGCATTCGCCCCATTAAGAATGTGTGCCCTCTACGCCTGCCAGGCGCAATAGATCGGAGACGGTTGTGCATTTGACAACCTGATCGGGAGAGATATGTCTCTCGCTCGCTGATTCGGCCAGGACGATCACTCCAATCAACGCGGTTGAGTCCCAGTTCTGCAGTTCTTCAAGCTTCTCATTGCCTTGAAGCGTCCCGGGGTGCAGACCAAGGATTTCATCGACCTCCGAAAGAAACGCGATGCGGGTCATTCTTTTCCGACTCTCAGCCACTGGTTCTCCCATCTTGTCATTTGAGGACATCATCGCGATTCACTGCCTCTTTCCGGTCGACCGGCCGATGAATTTGCGCTCCCTCAAGATTTCGCGGCATTTTGAAGAATTAGGTTTCGTATCGCACGAAGACGCGGCAGCACCTCGATTTCGATAAACAAGGCCTTATCGTTTTGGGCGCGGCTGTTGATCCTGTCTAAATGAAAGAGATCGGGCCTTCGGGGATTGGCGACACTTTCGCTCAAAAAGATCGCGTCGTGCCCTGAGTTCCTCAGATGCTCTGTCAACTCAGGTCGAAGATCTTTTGAAGAGCCATATGGTTGGCTAAATGAACGGACAGTCGTTCCTGACAGGGACTCGAGTTCTTCTTTGTTTCGATCGATCTCCGAGGCGAATTCTCGTCGCGACAACGACCGGAAGTAAGTATGGGTATAGGTATGATTCCCGATCTCGAAATCGAATGACCTCAGCTCGCGCAGTTGCTGGGCGGTCATATACAAACCGGCTTGTTGAGCTGCTTGGCTCTCGTCGATGCATGCCAATTCGCACAGAACCTCAAGAAAAGCCTCCCGTTGAGCCAGCGACAAGGTCGGCAGAAAGATGCCAAATACTTCGGAGAGAGAACTAACCTGGGCAGCATTATCGGCGCACACAGCGCGGATTGCGGAATTGATGGTGGCGATTCCCATTACATTGGCTACGTAGCAGACAAGATTGTCTGGGGCGAGCCGTTGATTATCGAGGAATGCGGCATTTACAAAGAAGACAGCCGGCGCCCCAAGTTGCTTGCACAGTGGCGCAGCGTACTCGGCCACCGACGCGTAGGCGTCATCGAACGTCACGAGCAGAGCACGGGGTGGTAGCCCACGCCCATCGCAATTGGTTAGCACATCTTCCAGGCGCACCGGGTGATAACGGGCGGTCAGAAACCTCAGCGTCCTTTCGAGACTTTGCGGTGTGGTATTCACGCTGATCCCAGCCGTGAACGGTGACTGCGCGGCCGAAATGTTGTGAAACACTACGCATCGTAATGAATAGGAAAGGCCAACCATACTTACATTTCAGTGGGGCTTGCGATGCTCCGGCAAGTCATAACTAACACGACCCAAGCCGCTCAACAAAATCTACTGCAAGGTCACTTGCTGGTCTTCCAAGAATATCCGTTGCCAAAGCTCTAAGCTGAGCAATGAGAATATCTCTTTAGAGTAGTCAGCTCCTTGCGAGTTTGCCTGAAGCATCTTTTCAATGCCATCCCTGCGGAAGTAGCCCCGGCTAGTCGTTCTGCTATCCAGCAGCAAGTCCCAAACAACGTCCTTAAGTTCAGTCCGGATCCAAGATCCGTAGGGGACGGGAAATCCGGCTTTCTTTCGATTGCGGATTTCTTGAGGAATTCTTTTGGAGAGCGCCTTCTTCAGAATGTACTTTGTCTTACTCCCGTTGAGCTTCATCCCGGGCGGCAGCGAAGCCGCGAACTCCAACACCCTGTGATCTAACAATGGCACTCGCAGTTCGAGGGAGTTGGCCATGGTCATTTTGTCCGCTTTGATCAGCAGATCGTCCGGCAACCAACTTTTTGTATCAATATAGAGCATTGCGTTGAGCGCATCCTGGCCACGCACGTGCGCCTGCAACATGCGTAGCGGTTCAAGGCTATGCTCGCGGTCGACTGCGTCTAGATAGTCCGTGGAGTACATTTTGCCCAAACTGTTTCCCGTGGTGCGATGCGGATTCGACGTGCGGCTATAGTAATATTCCGGAAATCGATCATGCATTAACGGGCCATACTTGGCAAAGCGAGAGGGATCAAATAGAGTGCTCCATGCGGAAATTCCCTTGGAAATGGCGTTATTTAGCGCGGGACCGCCCCGCTTGATGCGCTCAAGCCAAACAAGATTCCGATAATTGCTGTATCCTGCGAACGCTTCATCACCTCCCTCTCCGGAGAGGAGGACAGTGACATAATCCCTGGCCAGCTTTGAGACATAGTAAAGGGCGATCGCCGGAGGCTCGCAGACCGGCTCTTCCATATGCCAGACATACTTAGGCAGGAAGGCTCCGAAATCTGCCGCGGTGATCGTCATCTCATAGTGTTGTGTGTTGAACCTCTCAGCGGCAAGTCGCGCAAACGGCCTCTCATCTGCAAAGTTATTCCCGGAAAAGCCAATGGTGAAGGTACTTACCTTCTTCTCGGTCTGATTGACAGCAAGGCTGAGGACTCCCGTAGAATCGACTCCCCCGCTAAGCAAAACGCCCACCGGTACGTCCGCGATCATATGCAGTTTGACGGTTTCGGCCAGGAGAGCGAGAAGTTCATCCTCAGCCTGTTCAATGCGCCTGGCCGGGAAAGATTTTGCGAAGGCCAGGTCCCAATATTGGCGGATCACGGCCTTGCCATCGGCAACCTTTAGATAGTGCCCAGGAGCGAGCTTCTGAATTCCCTTCAGGAGTGTTTCCTCGCCCGGCACATATAGAAATGTCAAGAACCGGTCAATCAGCTCCGGAGCGATTTCTCTCTTCACTGATGGATCAGTGAGGATCGCTTTAATTTCAGACGCAAAGACAAGCGAGTCGTCGGTCAAAGAGTAATAGAGGGGCTTAATTCCGACTCGGTCCCGGGCCAGGAAAAGCGACCTGTCATTTCCATTCCAGATCGCAAAGGCGAACATTCCACGCAATCGCTCCAGGCATGCTGGGCCCAACTCCTCGTACAGATGGACGATGACCTCAGTATCAGCCATGGTCTTGAATACATGCCCCTTTCCGAGGAGAAAGGCGCGCAGCTCCTGGTAGTTATAAATCTCGCCGTTGAACACAATCCATATGGAACCGTCCTCGTTCGAAAGCGGTTGATGGCCGCTTTTGAGGTCAATGATCGAAAGGCGGCGAAAGCCCAGACCGACATTTCCAGACAAGTAGTAGCCCTCGTCGTCAGGCCCGCGATGGCGTATTGAATCCGCCATCGACTTGACGAGCGCCGGCGAGATCACTTCATCTCTGTCAAACGCGAATTTGCCACAAATTCCGCACATGGCTTATGAAATGACCCCTTTGGAGGTCACCTCCAGATTGTTTGCATCCCGCAGAGCCGTCTTAACTGCTGGCCGCGTATGTAGGTGAAGTACGACCGATCTTTCAGGCGTGGAGGCCGAATAACATGGGACTTGAGAAATCCGTACATAATTGCGAGCGAACCAATCACGAGTGGTTTCTGAGTCAAGCGGCGCATGCAGCTTGCCGCGACGAAAAGTGGATGATAGCCAGCAACATAGCAGGCCACCCCATGCTTGACCCTGTCGCGAACTAACCCCTCTTCCGACCCTGTAAGCCGATGATGAAAGAGACCCAGGTCCGTAAACGTATAGGTCTTCCATCCCTTCATATTGGCTTTCACCTCATCAATCGTGTCCCACCCTGACGCCGACCAGAGTCCTCCGATTGCTTCCCAGCACGCCCTGCGATAAATCTTGGTGGCTCCTCGCACATGAAAACTCGGATTCTTCTCAGGTATCAGTTGGCCCGCGATATGATGGCGGATCTCTCCACCACCGATTCCAAGTTCAGGGTCCTGGCGGAAGCGATCGAAGCATTTCTCGAAATAGCCGGCTTCAAACGTGAGATCTGCGTCAAGTTTCACCAGAAAATCCCAGTCTTTGCACTGCACGGTCTTATAACCTTCGTAGAAAGCCTCCATGACACCGCCGCCAGACTTGCGGTAGCCCCTATTCTCTCGATGAACGGTGTGGATCCATGAATATTCCCTAGCGTACCGGTCAATCACCTCACCAGTACGGTCGCTGGACCCGTCGTTGACAATCACCCATTCCGTCGGCCGCATGGTTTGGGCGCAGACTGATTTGATCGTGTCTTCTATATATTGTTCTTCGTCCCGAACCGGGGTGATGATAACGTATCTCATGATTCTTTTAGGGCCGGACCTTGCCGTTCAGCAGAACTTACGGTCGCCTCGTCCTCGGAGCTTACTCACTTATCAATGCAAGAAGTCTTTCCTCTTGCTTCAAAAGTTCATCGCAAATTACATCGAGAATTCGCTGCGCGCTTTTGCCGTCCCATGCCTTGGGCACACCGGCCTCCCGCTTTGCCTCGAGTTGTTGCCGCGCTGCCTGCCGGATGCCATGGGCGCTCGTCCCCGCGAGGATGTTTGTGCCGACTTCAATCGTGACCGGCCGCTCAGTATTTTCGCGAACTGTGACACAAGGGACTCCGAGGCATGTAGTCTCCTCCTGGATGCCTCCGGAATCTGTGACGACGACTGCAGCGTGCTCCATTAAGCAGAGAAAATCGATATATCCCAACGGGTCAATCAGGCAAATGCGCCCTTTGGTCCCATTCGACGCAGCATTTGCATCCGGTCCGCCATTCTGGCGAAAACTGAAGAAGCCGTCAAAACCAAAGTCCGCAATCTTTTTTCGGGTCCTTGGATGGACAGGAAAGATAATCGGACAGAATGACGCTAGCTCGTTCAGTCCTTCGAGGATGTTCAGAAAACTCTCGCGCTCGTCCACATTGGAAGGACGGTGCAGCGTCAAAAGTGCGTAACGCACTACATCGTTCCCTGTTTGCGATGCGCCGTTGCCGGCACGTAGCCCCAGCGTACTTAAAACGGGAGATAGCCGCGCTTGATCCCTGAATGCAAGCAGCGAGTCAATCATCGTATTGCCGACGAAGTGGATTTTTTGGTCCTCGACCCCTTCGTGGCGAAGGTTTCTGATGCCGCTCTCCTCGGTGACAAACAGCATGTCGGCCAAATGATCTGTAACGATGCGGTTGATCTCCTCTGGCATGCCGCGATCGAAGGACCGAAGGCCCGCTTCGACGTGAGCAATCAGCGGCCGGGATCCGGACTTGTCATACGAAATCTTTGCAGCAACGAGAGCGCAGGCTAGGGTCGAGTTTACGTCGCCTACCACGATGAGGAGGTCCGGCTTCTCGCGTTCGAGCGCCTCTTCGAACCTCTTCATAATCTCGGCCGTTTGCGCCCCGTGCGATCCGCCCCCGACTCCCAGGTGCACATCGGGTTTGGGAATCCTCAGGTCAGCGAAGAACTGGTCTGACATTGCCGCGTCATAGTGTTGGCCCGTGTGAACCAGAACGCTGTGGAAAGAGAACTGCGGACGATCAGAGCTTTTGCGGCTCAGCGAATCGGCCACGCGATTATTGTGATCGTAAATTGCAGCGATGATGGGCGCAGCCTTCATAAAGTTAGGCCGCGCGCCGACCACGATCATAATCTTCTTTGCTTTCACTGATTCCATATCACTCAATTGTGTTGGCCGGGGTAAAAGCTCCGGTGGCCTGTGCGATGTACTTTTAAGAAACGGCAAGTTTTCGGGAGACTTAAGCGCGCGAAGCTCAACTTACATTTGGGCAAACGCATACAAAAGCCAACCGAGTTCGTAAGGGCGGCATTCGTATCTAACTCGTGCCCGGGCATCGGCTGCGCCACTCCGCAACTTGAAAAAACGGAGCGCTGCGTCCAGGTAGGTGTCTTTCAACTCTAGATAAGCACAGCGCCAAATGAGATTGAGGGAGGGCTCGACGAAGTTGAGAGCGAGCTCGTTGTTTCCGCCGATCCACGCGAGACCTTTATAGATCGCTTCGTTGAAGTTGCAATTTGCAGCCTCTGCCGCGGCGAAGAGCATCATCGGCGCCATGGCGTGCTGGTGCACGGAGTAGACCGGATACCGGCTGACCACTTTTCCGGTCGCCGCATCGTAATGCCAGGACCACTCCCCCAGCGCGCCCTGCAGCCCGCACATTGTCGTCGCAGTGCGCAGCGCGCGATCGCGCGCATCGGTGTCATTGGAGGCCTGTGACAACCGAGCAAAAGCAATGGTGGGATAGACCTGATCGGCAAAGCTGCCAATTTTGCGACGCAGATACGATTTGACTGAATTGCTCCGGGAGAGATGGCCGTAGACACCCGACTGACCGCAATTCAGCTCGAGAGTCTTGCGCGCGGCCGAGATTTGCTCGGCTTGCCCGGGGAGATTGGAGTGACCGCTCAATAAACATGTCGCCAAGCCGGTCAGATACCAAGCGACTTCCATTGTGCAACCTTGTTGCCCATCATGAAATCGCTTGAGCGCTTCCTCTGCATGGATGTCTTTATAGACCTGGGCCAGGCGGTCCGGGATCAGCTCCGCGCAGGTCCAGAGAAGCAGACCAAGATCTCCTGCACTCGTGAGCCAACTGGTGTCATGAAGGAGTCGTTCGAGAACTGAAGCAATCTCCACTGGCGAGCGTCGTCCAGAGGCTTCGTACCGATGGAGCCCGAGCAACGTCATCATCGTGTAACGGTGCGAGAGCCCCTGGCGGCTCATGCCGTCCCTGGAGCGAACGTAGGTATGGCAAAAGAGCTGCCTCTCCGAATCGAACATTTGGAGGAGACCTGCCGCGGCAAGGTCGCACAGTTCCTGGACCGTTCGGTCATTCAACTGGCTTCGTTCCAGCACGCGCAGAGTCGCAGTTTGCATTGCTTAGCCTCGGCTCCCCGCAACCGCAACGACATGGTTCACCACGGCGTCCAGCGTTTTTGCACTGGCCGGTGTGCAAGCCACTGGCCTCTCACGGCGCGCGAGGCTGAGTTTCGCGCGTACATCGTCTTCGCTCGCAAGCAAAACCAGTTTTCCCGTTTCCGCCAGATGTTTGTCCACCGCCCCAAGCGCTCCACGGAATAAGCTGTACACCGGCACGCCGAGCGCAGCAGCTTCCCTGTTCATGGTTCCTCCGCCACTGATGACTGCGTCGGATCGCCAGATCAGGTCCAACCCATTCAGAGCATACCCGGGAACAATCATTCGCCCGGTCTCAAACAGCTTCGGTCGCGCCTTCCGAATTTCGGCCTCTTGCTTTGGTGTGCGCGGAAGCAGAATCGTCTTGACCTCGGGATGGCTTTCCAACTTGTCAAACACTGCGATCAAGAGCTTTTCACTTTCAGGATTGTGATAGTGAGCTTCGGTGGCCGGCGGGCGAATTGTGACAACTGTATCCTCGGATATGATTCCAAGGGTCTTGGTCCATGAGGGATCCGGTTGAAAGAACGGGACATAGACGTCTTCCTTGATGCCAGGATAGTGCAGAATATGATCCTTGAGCGTGCCGCACCGTTCAAAACCTTCGGAAGGAACAATCGCGGGGGTGAGAACCCATTTTTTGCGCCTGGAACCGAAAAAACCCGTAAAGCGCTGGTCCGCGAATTCGTAGTCAATAATATTGATGCTTGGAATACCGAGTAAGGCCGACAGGACGATCGAGGAGCGAGAACAGTGAGAGACGCTGATTTGCGGCCCTTCCCGGAGCACGAGAGATGCAAGCTGCAAGATTCGAATCGCCAGACCTGTCAGCTTCGCAATTGGATTTTTGCCGTAGTGATGGCCGACTTTTCTATATTTGAGACCTGCGAGATCGGCCAGTTCGCAAGTTTGAAAGCAGTCTCGAGCGGTGAGAACAACTTTATATCCTCGCGCCTCCATCTCCCTGATGATGGGAAGAAAGAATGGGACATGGGGAGAATTCTCCAAGTCGATCCAGATCTTATATTTCTTTCGGTCTGGATCAGCCAAGCGAGTTCTTCCGGAAACCACACTCGTGGGAGTATGTTCGCTTAGTTCTGTATCTACCGCTACCAGGTTCTGCGACATGCTTGGGCCAACACTTTGCGATCGCGAAAAGATCGCAAGAGATCTTTGGGCTGAACGCCCGTTTCTTCCGTTGTCTTGATAGATAGGCTGCATGGACAACTCTAGACCAGATTCTCGGCAGGTGATGCGCCGACATACTTCAGAAGTTGCCGGTGCCACGGCTGAAACACGCTCGAAGCGGCAGCTTTGAGTTGTCGATTCGCGAGAGCAGAGCCGTGCGGCCGCGGCAGCTTACCGCGGGACTTCTTATTTTTATTGAGTTGGATCTCCCACAGCACTCCAGCCCTATGCATTCAAACTCGCCGATGCCGGCTGCCTAAGCTCGCTCGTGTCACGCTTGAGAAGGGTCCCAGAGTGGTAGAGGCCGATTGCCTCAGCCACCCGAGCCTGCTGGTTGCTGGTTAGTTGAGGGAACATGGGCAGAGACACGATTTCACCTGCGGCGCGTTCCGCCACCGGAAAGTCACCCAAAGCGTAGTTTAACGAGACGTATGCCTTTTGCAGATGCAACGGAATCGGATAATGTATTCCTGTTCCGATATGCCTCTCTTTCAGGTGATTCATCAGGCCCTCGCGGTTGCACGTGCGAATCACATAAAGGTGATAGACCGCGCGAGACCAGCTGGGCTCAAACGGCACACTCAAACCGTGATCCTTTGATAGAAGCCTGTTGTACTCCGCAGCTCGATCCCTCCGCTGCTTGTTCCATTCCGCCAGGTGCGGCAATTTTGCGTAAAGGATTCCAGCCTGAATCGCGTCCAGCCGACCGTTATATCCCTCCATGTCGTGAAAGTACTTCTTTACCTGGCCGTGATCACGCAACATCCTAACTCTTTCTGCCACGTCTGCATTATTTGTTGTGACGGCGCCCCCTTCTCCACATGCACCCAGGTTTTTGCCGGGATAGAAGCTAAACGCGGCTGCACGGCCTATGGAGCCGGCCTTCATCCAGCGATTATGCTGCTTGGAAAAGTATTCGGCACCGTGCGCTTGACATGCATCTTCAATGACCGTCAGGCCGTACTTGTCGGCCAGGGTCATGATCTCGTCCATATCGGCCATTTGGCCGTAGAGGTGCACCGGCACAATTGCAGTTACTGGCCGGCCGCTCCTTAGACTGATGAGCTTTCCTCCACTGTTTCGAACGCATTGCTTCTCGAGAAAGCGCTCGATCATTTGCACAGATATGTTGTGCGTGTGCTCGTCGACGTCAACAAACTCAGGTATGGCCCGCGCCTGCGAGATCGCTTCTGCAGTGGCGATAAAGGTATTGGGTACGGTCACCACGACATCACCTGCTTCAATCCCGCATGCCATGATGGCAAAGCGCAGAGCGTCAGTACCACTGCTGACCGCGATTGCGTGGGCCGTGTCGCAGATACCCGCAAATCCTTCCTCGAATTTTTCTACAACAGGACCGCCTACGAAATTCGCGGTGCGAAGGCCTTGACGAAAAGCGCCGACGAGCTCACGCTCCAACTCCAAATGGGGCGCGATCAGATCAAGAAAGGGCACCGCATCGGAAGCTTCAGATGTTTTGGCATCCCCGATATAGCGCAATATCTTCGCCGGATTTCCGGCGACAACGGCGTGTGGCGGAACATCTTTCGTGACCACGCTCCCGGCGCCGACAATCGCATTTTCGCCAATTCTGACATTGGCGAGAATCGTAGCGTTTGAGCCGATGGACGCACCTTTGCCAACAACGGTTTGTTCAACTTTCCAGTCGGCTTCAGTTTGGAGTTGCCCCGTTGCACTCGTAGCGCGAGGATAAGTGTCGTTGATGAACATGACTCCGTGACCAATGAAGACGTTGTCCTCAACTGTGACTCCCTCGCAAATGAATGTATGGCTCGAGATCTTGCAGCGCCTGCCGATACAAGCGTTCTTCTGAATCTCAACGAAAGCGCCAATCTTCGTTTCGGCCCCGATCTCGCATCCATAGAGATTGATGAATTTTGACAGCTGCACTTTCTCTCCGAGCTTGACGTCTGCTGCAACAGAGTTACAGGGATTATTCATAGGCGGATGAAGGCTCCTTTTCTGTTGAGTGATTCGCTGGCCGCTTCGAGCATCTGAACTACCCTCAAGCCCGCAGGTCCATCGTTGAACGGTTCTTTCCCGGTCGTGATGCAATCTACGAAATAACTCAACTCTTGGCGAAGGGCCTCGACCTGTTCCAGTTGGGGCGACCACATATCGCCTGAGCGGTAGCTAACAAGGAGTTCGTAGACACCTTCCTGGCTCGTGATCTTTACGCCCCTGTCATAGACTTTCACCTTCTCGTCGGCTTCGAGATCGTTCCATACGATCATCCGTTTCTCGCCACCGATCAATGTGGTTCTGACCTTGACCGGAGACAACCAATTGACGTTGATATGTGCGATGGCCTTCTCTGGAAAATAGAGCGTCATGAATGCAACGTCCTCGTGCCCGTTCAAATGCCCTTGGCCTGTTGCGACGACTCCATCAGGCTTGGCCTTAATAAGGTGGTCCATGATGGACAGGTCATGCGGCGCAAGGTCCCACAGGACGTTGATGTCGTGCTGGAAGAGGCCGAGATTGACGCGGGTAGAGTCATAGTAATAGAGGTTCCCTAATGCGCCCTCCTGAATGAGCTGGCCGATTCTCTTCACGGCGCCGGTGAAAAGGAACGTGTGGTCGACCATGATCTTGAGATTCTTTTGCTGCGCAAGGTTGACCAATTCCTCACCTTGCGCAGCGGTGCTGGTAAACGGCTTCTCGACGAAGACGTGCTTCCCGTTCTGTAGCGATGCTTTCGTCAACTCATAATGGGTCCACACCGGAGAGACGATTGCGACAACGTCCGTCTGAGGCGAAGAAATCACTTCCATCGCGCTCGGGGTTATCTTGACACCTGGATATGCCTTGCGCGCCCGGGCCTGTGCGGTCGGACTGATTTCCGCGATGGCGCTTACTTCTGCACCCTCGAGGCTCATCAGGTTCCGCACGACGTTCGGGCCCCAATATCCGTATCCAATTACGCCGAAGTTCATTCTTGCCCATCTCCTTCGTACCTGCCCTCAAGCAGATTTTGCAATCAAGAAATATGGCCCGTCAGTTTCCCGGGTCTAATGCGAGAGCTCCAAAGAAAATCGTGGCGCCCGACGCGATATACAGGTAAGGCCCGACTTGCAATACTGGGATAAGGAAGCTATGGATTTAGTTATGGAGTCAAGAATCGCGATGCTCGATGGCTTCGCCGAACTTAATAAGCGCCTGTTCCTCTGATCACGGCAAGCGGCGTGCGCAGCATGATTTTAAAGTCCAACCAGGGCGTCCATGTTGAGGCGTACCGTAAGTCAAGCCGGACCATTTCATCAAACTCAACAGTACTTCTACTGAGGACTTGCCAAAGGCCGGTAATTCCAGGTTTGACGCCAAGCAGCCGCTGACGATGCCAAGTTTGATAGGCAGCCAACTCGTAAGGAATTGGGGGGCGGGGACCAACCAACGACATGTCGCCTTTGAGCACGTTAAGGAATTGTGGTAACTCATCCATGCTGGTTCGCCGTAGAAGTTTGCCGACGCGCGTGATTCTCTTGTCGTCTTTTATCTTAAAGACACCTGAACCATTGTCATTTCCGCCGCCGGACGCCGGCTTGCTTACGATGAGATTTGTGACAAATTCCCTATGGACGGTGGGGTCGTTATCCACGTACATTGAGCGGAATTTAAGGAATGTGAAGGTTTTGCCGTAACGGCCTACCCGTTGTTGACGAAAAAACACCGGGCCGCTGGACGAAAGCTTGATGGCCAGTGCAATCACCAGAAACAGCGGCGCACACAGGATCAGCATGGTTATGCCGCCGGCAATGTCTACGATTCGTTTCACCAGGAGCACGGTGCGCCGGCCCTTGTCACCACTAACCAAATCGGGATAGAGAGCTGCGTTACTCGGCCGTCCCGGTTTTTCATGGTCCCAATCATCCGGGAAAAAGTGGAACGAAATTCGGACCTGGCTAAACTGCACAGGCGTCAACTCATCGCGAAGTGTGTTGTTAATCTTGGTCAAAAAGGCGTCGAGGATTGAGCGCCTGTCATTAACAACGAGGCCCGTAAAGATCGCTCCCAGAATCACCCGGTCCTTATACCAGCCGATGAGGTCGGTATCTCGACTGGATGAAAGCAGCACTCTTGTCACTGAATCGAGCGTCGTCGAGTCTTGTTTCGAGCCCTCACCCCGGTCTGCTTCAAGTAACATGAGCAAGAATGGCGCCTTAGATCGCTCCGTTCGCTTGCGTTCAACAGCAATCATCTGCCGAAACGTCGCTTCGTCCAGAAGTACACGTTTAACGGCAGGGGCGGACTCCAGCAAAGGGTCGTCTGCATTGGGCGCATTGTTCCGATGTGGAAGGGTCATAACATGCTCCTCTCTCGGCAATCGCGTGCTCTTCGATTGATCTCTGTGCGCAGGGCTACGCGCAAATGGGCTGGTGGCCTCTCGTCGATCATCTGGGATCGGCTTCAGGCGTGGGCTTGATGGCAAGCCACTCTGCAAGAGCCGTTCGCTAGCGAGCGCATCTGCCTTGCAGCGGCGGGATTGCGCTTAGCTTGTCGAAATTGGCTCATCGAGTCGAGTTGCGGTGCGGAGGTTTAGGATTGGGAGGTTGAGCGGTAATAATAACCGCTGTAGGCCGATGCGATCGAACTATTCAAGACCGCACCAAGTACTTTTTGCGGTTCAAGGGCTTCTAATCCCTTTCGCAACTGCTGTTTCTCGGTTATTCCCTGGCGCGTGACCAGAAGGATTCCATCTGCGAGCCTCATCCAGATGCTCGTATCGGCCAAGGGCAGGACTGGAGGAGAGTCAATGATGATCCAGTCGAAGCACGCGGCCAATTGGTCCATCAGCACAGGCAGTTTTTGCGATTGCAGGATTTCCAGGGGATTCTTTGGAATGGTCCCGGTGGGCAAAATCCACACCCCCGCGCCGTCCATGTGAAAGATGCAGTCCGACAAACTGCGACCATCCTGCAAGTAATCGCAGATGCCCGGGACTCTTTCAATTCCAAAAATCTGACGCAAAGCAGGGAGGCGCACGTCCCCTTCAATCAGTAACGTCTTTTCTTCGCTGGCATAGGCCAGAGCGCAGGCAAGGTTAGCAGCGATGGTGGTCTTGCCCTCGCGCGGGATTGAGCTTGTAACAAGCACCTTCTTGAGGGGCCGAAGCCGCCGGAGGTCTCTGAGGCGGACGCTTAAAAGGCGCGCGGCTTCCGCAGTGGGGCTCTCGCGATCGGTGAGCGTGGCCAACCGGCTTTCCGAGCCGAACGTAACCGGCACGGATTTGATACTGCTGAACAGCGCCAGTCGCTCCTCCGCGGACAGGGCATCGATTGCCCCTGACACCGGCATACCCGGTGTCTCGGACCGAGCCGCTTCCGGGTTGGAGTATCCGTTTCCTTCCAGGACGCTTGCAGAGTCGCGATCCTGAAAAGAAACGTCAGCTTCCCGCTCCGTCGCGACACGGTGCTCAGCGCGCCGCAGCAGCTCAGGGCCCTCGGGCAGCGCTGCGACATCGTTTCCAGACCGCTCACCCTCGGATCTTTGTAGCGCATCAAAAATTCTGCTCATGGTTGCTCTCTTCTAACGCAGCGGGGTCATCGGCCCCAGAGGATTATTCGCGTCATTACTCGCGATTCATCGTATGAAGTTACTGGGTGCTAAGTCCTTATGTGGAATTGCTGTTGATTTGCCCGCCGCAAACTTCTCAGCGGCCGGCTTTTCATCCCGGTTCGTTCGCCCGTGGCATTTTCGAAATGCGAAGCGAAAAAAACGGGCATTTAATTCATGCTCCGGTTAATGCAATAACTAAGTTCGCTCTACCTGGGCATCTTGCTGCGGCAACCAGAAGGATTCGAGGCGGAATTCTTTTGCCACATCTTCAACGATGCGTTCCGACACGGTTGGCGATTGCCGTGCATAGGCGCTAATGAGCGCATTCTCGCAAATGATGTTGATGAGTCGCGGATAGCCACGCGAGAAGGCGTGCACAGCTGCGATGGCCTGCGGTGAAAACAAAGCGGGGGAGCCTGGGTCTGCGCCCGCGATCCGCAATCGTTGCTCAATGTACTCCTGGGTTTGTTTGGCGTTCAACGCTCCCAGTTGGGTTCGAAGTGCAATGCGCTGCTTAAGCTGCCGCAGCTCGATGGAATCCAGTTTTACGTCGAGTTCAGGCTGTCCAACAAGAATGATCTGGAGCAGCTTGTCGTCTGTTGTTTCCAGGTTGGAAAGAAGACGAAGCTCTTCCAACGTGTCCACCGGTAAGTCGTGCGCCTCATCAATAATGAGGACGGTGGTCATTTGCTTCGCGCCGCGCGTGACCAGAAACTTGCTCAGATCGAGCAACAGTTCGCATTTATTCTTGCCTGAGGCGGGTAGTCCGAAATCGGAGAGCACATACTGCAGGAAGTCAGTAGGATTAAGCCTGCTGTTAAAGAGGTAAGCGTAGGCAATATCCTTGCTATTTTCAAGGAGACGAAGCAGGCACCGAAGCAGCAGAGTCTTCCCGGTTCCGACTTCCCCGGTTACTACAACAAAGCCCTTGTGTCGCCGCACGCCATAGTAAAGTGCGGCGAGCGCCTCGTTATGCCGAGGAGTCGGCACGAAGCAATTCGGATCCGGGGTAAGATCGAACGGGTTGCGCGAAAGATGAAAGTAGGCTTTGTACATTAGGACTTAGGCGTAGCCGCGAAGAAACTGACGAGAGAACCGGCTAAAATTGCCGCCGCTACGACTGCGCTTGTCACCCAACCTACCACAAGTCTTCTTTTCGTGTGACGCTGGTCCCCCGCCGTGACATACTCGGGGACCTCAGAGATAACTGCCATCGGCAAAAGGGCTTTGATGGCTTTCCCGCTATGCATCCGATCGTCGAAGAACTCGAAAGCCCCGGCCACGGCGAAGCCCAGCGCCATGCCCGCGCCTAATCCCAAAGCACAAAATTTGAGACGGTTGGGAAAGTCCGGCGCAGTCGGTAGAGTCGGAGGATCGAGCACGGTGAACCGCTCGCCTTGCTGCAGCTTCTCCATGCTCGTCGCCATCGCTGAGTCATCTTTCTTTTTGAGCAACTCGTTGTAGTTGGCCTGTGATTGCTCGTAACCTCGCGTCAGGTCGGCTAGTTGCTGTGCAGCCCCGGGCTCCAGGTTCAGTCGGCCCTCGTATTGGCCGATTTTTGTTTTCAGGCTTTCAATCGCGTTTTCCCGGTTCTTGATTTCAAGCTGGTTGGCCTGCAATTGCCCCTGGAGTTGGCGCCCCGCTTCGCTCAGTTCCGGATCCGGAGCGCTATTCGCTGCGTCGGTGCCGCTCGGCTTTGCGCTCGCGCTCTGTACTTTCGCTGCCGCGAGTAGGTTCTGTCTCATCGCTTCAGTCTTTGCGATCTGGTCCTTGAGCGTTAGCACGTCTGGGTAACTGTCGGTATACCGGGAACTCAGTTCCGCGAGCTGGGTGCGCAGCCGGTCGAGTTGCCCATCGATGGTGGCCAAACCCGCAGGCGCGGCTGTGCTGCCATCGCCCGTGCCGGTCCGAATCTTCGCCTGGGCGCTCCGGTCCGCCTGTATCTCAGCGTCAAGATAAGCGCGCTGTTGCTTTGCCGTATTCAACGCATCCTGTTCGTTTTGCAGTTGAGACGTCAAAGAGTCCAAGATCGAAAGATTGCTCTGTTCCTGCGCCGGCAAGGCTCCTTCGTGCTGCCCCTCGAACTGCCGAACCTTTTCCTCCTGGGCGGCCAGGTTCGCGCGCGCATCTTCCAGCTGCTGCTCCATAAAGTTCGTGGTGTTTTGAGACAAGTCCTGGCGCACTTTCTGGTTTTCGCTGATGAATAGATTGGATAGCTCACCGGCGACTTGCTGCGCAACCTGCGGATTGTTTGCTGAATAATTAATCCTGAAAGCGGAGATTTCCGCTTGGCCTGGATCGCGGTCAATCTCGACATTGATATCCTTTTTCATCTGCTGAATCTTATCGTCCAACGTGGGCGAGCTCTGCATATCGCCGTATAAGTGCAGTTTGTTGATAATCATGAGAAGACGCGTTTGGCTGAGAATCTGCTCGGAAATACTTTGCAGGCGAGCCTGCCAATCGTCGCTCACATTCGGCGTAACGTAGTTATCCGATATCGAGGGTTGTTCGACCAGGATCAGCGTGCTCGACTTATAGCGCGGAGGCAGAATCCAGCTTGCTCCCCATACGGCCAGCCAGCCCAGAAACAATGGGATGAGAAACTGCAGATGCCGGCGTCGGATGACGTCGAAAATGCGCTCAATATCGGGCCGCTCCACACTTTGGTTTTCGGAACCATCCGGCATGGTCATCTCCCTAAAGATTTTGTGAATTGATAACTAAAACTGACATATACCTGATCGCTACTAGGATTCTCGGCGATGAACGCGATCCCGGGGTAATTCTCTTGAAGGCGGTCGTATCCGCCCGCCAAACTGAGGTGCTCGCGCAGGCGATGGCTTAACGTGGCCCCGATTGTGAAAGCATTCCCCCCTTCATATCCGTAGGTCACGATGCCTACTCGGGTTGTCACGGGTGACGAGTTTACATAGGAGACCTCAAATCCGCCATTCCATGTTGGAGAAAGTTTCCATCCGGAGGACGCGCTCACGCTGTCGGAAGTGAGGGCTTCAGTGAAGCCTTCGCCAGTATTGATGCTATGGAGATAGCTGAGGTCAAAACTTCCCCGGTTGCCCTGCCACCCCATGCTGGCGCTTCCGGCGGTCGACCATGCGTCGTACGATTGAGCCTGCAGTTGGGCAATGCTGATGTGCTGTATTCCGGCTGAAACGGAAATCGAAAACTTGGGATTGAAATAGATCGAATAAAAGGGAAGCAAACTGTGCACTTGAGTATTAAAGGGGGCATACGGTGCGTCGGTAGCGACGTCGCGGGAGTAATCATAGGAGAGGCCGAAATATTGTTTGCCAGTCAAGCGCCGTGAGTAGAATACCGAACCACCTTCGCCGTCCGAATTGGAAAGTCCGGCCGCAGCGGCAGGATTGGGAAAGCTGAAAGTCGAGTAGGAGCCCCCCCCGCCAATCATGCTGTCTCTTCCGATTTGGTAGTCGACGGAACCATTCGCTGTATCGCTCATCTGTTCTACATAAGGGACGATTAGCGCCGGAACCGGAGCCTGCGTTGTGCCAGTTAAATTTCCCGAGGAAAACGGATAGGACCCGCTGAAGACATCGTTTGACCTAAGGAAGTAATCCTGAACGCTGAAGGACAAATGAGGGCTCAGGCGGTCCTGAAAGGTCAGAGATGCGGTTTGATTTACTGAGTTGAGCCCCGTGCTGTGCTGATAGAACGTGAAGCTCGGGCTATATCCCAGTGAGACCGTTTGTCGCCCTGTGGATTTATTGAAGGCGATGGCAGGTAAAATCCAATAGCTCTCATCGCCGACCGGCCGCGCGTTGGAGCCTGGGAGAACGTTGTCGTTGTAACCTGCATTCACACCGAGTGACGCAGACAGAAAATTTGATCGAGTATCCGCGCCTGCACCTGCGGCGTATGGCATCCCGCTTACCGGTGGCGGCGTCATCATCTCAGTGTCATCAGACGTTCCCCCACTGCCTCCGGTTGCGCTTGGTTCCACCTGGGACAATGCGGACATGGGGATAGACAATACGAGAAGCAGCGGCAGATAGGTTCTTGCAAGCATAACCGACCTCAAGGCACGACAATGGTGTCATGCGGCTTAATTTGAATGTTCTGGGTCACGTCTTTCCCTTTGATGAACTTGTCGTAGTTGAAGGGAATCCGCAACTCGCCTCCCCCTGGGTTCTGACGAAGGACGTAAATGGACTTCTTCTTGGCAAAATCCCTAAGTCCGCCCGCATTCGCAAGCGCGTCTACAATTGTGATTCCTGCAATTAGCGGGTAGGACCCAGGCTTGCCCACCTGGCCGAAGATGTTGAACTTTTGGCTGTTCATCTGCTCAACGATGACTGTCACTTGTGGGTCAGTAATGAAGCCCCGCAGCCTGTCCGTAATCGCAGTTTCGAGTTGCGGTGGAGTCCGTCCTGCCGCAACGACTTCTCCCACTAGCGGCAGGGAAATTTTGCCGTCCGACCGCACCGGAATCGACTTGGAGATTTCGGGTTCTTTCCAAACATTGATCGAAAGAACGTCATCATCGCCGATGACGTAGGTTTCGTTGGCGTGGGCATTTCTTGGCGGGGCTTCGGGTTGACCGGGCGAAGTTGCTACAACGACGTTCGGGGCGTCGCCGCCGGTCTGGTTGGGCTTCGTTGTTTGCCCAATTGAAGCTCCGCAGAAGACAACGAGAATAAAAAGGATGGTTCCAAATGCGTGAACAGCCCGACGATGCATGGTTTCCCCCGCCAGAGAAGACGGAAAGGTCGATGTCGGATATGCGCTGCGACTCTTCTTGGTACATTGCATGATTGTCTGCCTGCGATCTCCAGTTTAGTTGGCACCGATAAGGCTCCTGCCAATTCGGGCAGGTCGATGCGGTTTAAGGGTTATGCGCTCCGGGGGCGCTAATATACTGCCGTCTGGGCCGAGCTGACGGTCAGCAGGCGGCTCTGGTCGGCAGAACCGGAAGAGGGTTGAATCCCGTTGTTCGCGCTGCCGTTGCTGCAAGGTTCCACGTCCCATGCGTGAACCTCTACAGCCACAGACTGCGCCAGCATGTCTACTGACAGAATAAGGCGGCACAGATTCTTTTTGCGAACCAGGATTCCCTCGACCCCTTCGAGGGCGCCTCGCGTGACTCGAACACGAGCGCCGCATTTCAGGAAAGGATGGGGTTCGACGCGAAACGAACCAGAAACCGCCCTTTGTATCGCTTCAATCTCCTGCTCCGGAATCACCGCGACCTTTTCCCCGCGGTAAAGAATCATGTGGACCCCTGGAGTCGTCACCACTTGTAGTCTTCGATCAAGCCCCCCGCGCACGAAGAGGTAGCACGGAAAAAGCGGCAGCGAGAGGACCTTCCGCCTGTCCTTCCAGCGGCGAGTAGACTCATAGAGCGGCAGAAAGACGTCAAATCCCTTGGCCGAGAGCATCTCTGCAACGACTTTTTCGTGTTGGTGGCGAGTGTAAAGCGCCCACCAAGCCGATCCGTCGAGCAACGCGGGGGTGACAGCCCTTTCAGTCGGCATTGTACTTCTCCTCCATTAGCGGGGCAATATCCTCAAAGCTCGTCACTTGGACATAGCTTCGCCCTGTGAGTCACATCGGAGACCCGAGACCGCGTCCTTTGAACAACCTGTCACCTGCGGTATCAGCGAACAGGGCGAGGAAGGTCTTCCGCAAAAGAGACCCCGATAACCGCATTCATCATCACGAACTTGCGCATCCAGTGACAATGCCCCAATGGTGCTAGACCCCTGGACCCGGGTAACATTCGAGAGTGATCTCTCGTAATGACTCGAAACACGCCAGTCTTTGCTGCTCGTCGAGCCAAAGCAATGCCAAAATCAACGTGTCGCCGTCGTGCCGGCGTCAACATGCCCGAACAACTGCGGCAACAATCAGAGGGTCTTCAACAGCTCAACCGCCCCCCTAGGGAACCCAACAAATCAATAGCAAAATCACGTACTCTAAAGTCGCCTTCCCTCGCGCAAACTCGCGTCATTGGATTTCCACTCCGGGACGGGAATCATTGTGTTGGCGGGAAGCCTCTGTGACTTCTGCGTCGTTGAGGTAAGCCGACTTCGCGCAACTTATATAGCAAAGAGCGATAGCTCATGTTGAGCTCTTCCGCAGTCTTGCGGCGGTTCCAGTTATTCGCCTGGAGGACCTTGAGAATGATCGCGTTGGTCGCTGCCGACATCGCGCGGCGAGAGACCTCTTTCAATGCGCCGATCCGACGCTGCCTGCTGTCGAACGCGTTGGCGACTGCCATCTGGCGTCTGAGCTCAGCGCCCAAGGCTGCATCATCACCAAAAATAATGGCGCGTGCGATCCAGTTTTCAAGTTCACGCAAATTGCCGGGCCAGTCCCACTGCTTCAGCAAGTGCAGAGTAGCCGGATTGAGCTTGGGCGCGACCCTTCTAAATTGCCGTGCCAGTTTTTCAAGAAAGTATTCGCAAAGCTGCGGAATGTCGATTTTACGGTCGCGCAAAGCCGGCAGGCGAAGACAAACAACGTCGATGCGATAAAGAAGGTCTTCCCGAAAAGTGCCCATCTCGACCGCGCGCTGCAGGTCGATATTCGTGGCGCATATCACGCCGATGCGCCCAACCCGCTCTTCATGTGCGCCGATTCTTGCATAAGAGCCATCGTGCAGCAGATGAAGCAACTTGCCCTGGAGGTTCCAGTCCATTTCGCCGATTTCATCAAGGAAAAGCGTGCCGCCATCAGCTATCTCAACCAAGCCCGGTCGGCATTCATTTGCTCCGGTATAGACTCCCTTTTCGCATCCAAAGAGCTCGCTTTCGAGTAGATTGGCTGGAATGGCTGCACAGTTGAGCTTCACAAAAGATGCATCGCACCGATCAGAGTGGGCGTGCAAAAATCTTGCGATAACTTCCTTGCCCGTCCCGCTCTCCCCCTCAATCAGGACCGGGAGCTCGCTGGAACGGAGGTGATCGATCTTGCACCGGATTTCGCGCATGGCGGGGCTGGAGCCAAAGATGACCTCTTCAGCCGGCAAATCCGCTGGATCGATGCGAAAACTCTGGTTTAACTCAATGGGCATAAAGCTCAGCCAGACAGACACCTGCCTGCATTGAGAGTGGGCACGTAGGTGGCCACAATGCAGAGCCGTCGCAAGAGTCGGATTACGACGTTTCGGGCTGATTCTATTGGGGGTTCGCGCCGATTTGACTCCCAGTTTGTTGATCCCGCGTCCCTCATGTGCAAAGTTTTGCACATTTCGTACCGTTTTCCTGCAGATTCGCCCATTGTTGCTCACTGGATAGTCGACCCCGATCAAACCCCCACCGCCTCACTGACTTGGTTCTGTGAGCCCGAAATAAGCGACCTCTCACCGATCAATCGACGTTCTTTCCAAGATGCAATTGGCACCAGGATGTACCCCCGGAGTTGTTTAGATCGTAAGGTCCTGCCACCCTATTGCGATACGGGAAGAGGTCGGGAGAAACCCATCCCAGGCCCGCCAAACAGCGAAAAAGTAGTGAAACCGCCAATGGGCAGAATGCGCGGTTTACGAGTGAACGAGGAACCGAAAAGACACTTGAGACCTCCCTTGATGTCCCGCGTCATATCAGGAACGACTTCAGGATTGGGGTCTCAGTTGGATCTGCCAGTGCAACCGGCGACGATATTCAATTACGCCGGGCTCTCGGATGTGTGCGTTAAATAGCGTTACGCCGCGAAGAACGGGTGCCTGGAACTGACTGATTGGGGGCTGCAGCCGCCCATGGCCTCAGGCGGTGCTGTTGGATCTTATAAAGCAGGGCGCGGTAGCTGATGTTGAGGTATTGGGCAGCACGCCGGCGATTCCAACCGAAGACTTCCAGCGCGTTGCGAATCATCTCTGCCTCCGTGCGTTCTTTGACATCACGAACGATGGATCGGATACCCACACATGGAGGCGGCGCATCGATCGGGCGATCATTCGGAATATCCCCGCCGGATCCTGCAACCTTGGCTTCCAGTTCCCGGGCCGCGGCGTCAGCGTCTCGCATCACGATGGTCCGGGTCACGAAATTACGAAGCTCTCTCAGGTTTCCCCGCCAATCATAGAGGAGCGCAACATCCATCAGATGAGAGGGAAGGCTGGCACCAAATCCATTCTTCATTTCCGCCGGCGCGCGGCGAATGATCTGCTCAATCAGATAGGGGATTTCTTCGCGCCGCTCGCGAAGCGGTGGAACTTTGATTGTGAATACGCTAAGACGGTAATAAAGATCCTCGCGGAATGTCCCTTTGTAGAGCGCGTCCTCCATTTGAACATTGGTTGCTGCAAGGACTCGCACGTCGACTCTGGTGGTTTCCTGCGCACCAAGGCGAGCGAACTGTCCGTCCTGCAGGACGTGGAGGAGCTTGGCCTGCATCTGGACACCGATTTCGCCGATCTCGTCGAGAAGCAAGGTGCCACGATTCGCTTGCTCGAACTTGCCCGCGCGGTCGTTGATGGCTCCGGTAAAGGCTCCTTGCCGATGTCCGAAGAGCTCACTCTCGAGTAAATCCGCAGGCAGCGCCGCGCAATTTACTTTCAGAAATTTTTCGCGGGACCGACGCGAATTCTTATGAATCAGCTGCGCAATGATCTCTTTGCCAGTTCCGCTTTCGCCCAGGATCAGGACATTTACATCGATATCCGCCAGCAACTTAACCTGGCGATAAATCTCCAGCATTTTTGGCGATGCCGCGAGAAAGAAGTTGTTGCCGCCGAGTTCTTCAATATACGGAACTGGAGGCATATCGTCAGGTATGCCCGGTGCGTCCCCAAACTCGCCCATGCCAAGTACGTCATTCCCATCGGAAATGGGCTCGAAAGCGGAGGTAACCCTGGATTGCACCTGTGTGCAACTTACCATGTCGATCAGCGACTCCAGATCGAAGCGAGTTACGGGCTTGTTGAGAAAATGCGTGATGCCGAGCGCAGTGGCCTCGCTGCGTAACTTATGCTCGCTCAACTTTGTAACCAAGCAGACGCTTTGAGTCGGAGCGCGATTCAGGGATTTCAGACATTGAAGTGCCTCGGATGAATCCTGCGAGGTGACCTCACACACCACAAGATCGGGATCAAGCCCGTTGCTCAGCAGTGCGCTGGCCTGTGCGGACCCGGCTGCGTCTACCACTCGGTGCCCAGCACCCTCGAGGACCGTTCTGGCAAAAACGCGCGTCTGGGCATCTTGAATTACGGTCAAAACCAATAGCAACGGTCTCACAGGGCCTCTTTCCAAGAGAGCGGTCAAAACCCGCGCATTTCTGCCAAAGTGGAGCAGTGCACACTGGCCGCACGCCAAAAAGACGTGGGATTCTTCCTATCCATGAAGAGAAGAGCAGTGGACGCGAGCCCTAGTGTGCTGAAAAAGAAACTTGGCACTGCAAGTAGCCGGTTACCCGTGCAGCATCAATGCGGGAGTGAGTGCGGGAATAAGCCTCGTGAGCGGCCATCAACAACGACTTTTTGGGGACCTCATCTAATGCTGCGCCCAAAAATCATTGCAATGCGTTCGCCAGTTGCCTTTCGGGCAACCTCCCCAGGCAGCAAAACATTCAATTCAGCAAGGTTCCCGGAGCGGTAAGAAATCTTGGCATCCGCGAACATTCAGTCGTGCTTTGACAATAGGAGAGAAGTGATGGAGTGTCAATGGCACAATGGTCATGAGTCACGCGTTCCAGTAATGCACGACCGTAACCATGGCTATTTCTTCTCTTAGCAATACGTTAGCGATACGTTTTTGATCGAGTTCGCCTCTTCCACATTTCCTCAGAAGCTTCCGATTCGCATCTGTTCCGCAGCATGCTTGCCATCCGAAAGATTGCACAAAAAATGGTGCTCTCGTGATTTCAAGATGTCGCAATGTTAGTGCAAATACACAAATTGGTAATCGAGCATGATCGGATCTTGCGTATCGTGGCGAGCGTGTGGCGGAAAATTCGGATGCTCAAGAGTGCGAGAAGTTCAACCTTGCGCAGCGTTGATATCTGCCGGTTCGTTACATTTCATGCTAATAAATGACTTGGTGGACCTGGTGAGAATCGAATCGACGACCCGTTCCATGCCATGGAAATTCAAGCATTTTTGATTTATTGATGGCAAAGGACTTATAGGCCGGGAAAACCGGCCAAAAAGACGCTCTTTGTTATCAAATTTCCAACCGACCTGGCCGGAGCCGATCCGAGGGAATACCGTGCTCGCTTTTCCGGTGGAGGTGTGGCGGTTCACAAGCAGAAGCATTTGTGGGAAATCCCGCAGCAGCTAGCGTCCATCTGTGGAGACTACAGATTCTTTCTCCGTCCTCAGGGCACCGAGGGTTGGGATCTCATGTGCTATGCGATCCCTTCGGAACGTGTCATGATCGAGTGAGCGTCTTTTCATGGTTTGCCAATTGAGCCCAGTGCAGAGAGTTCGTCAAACCCTTTCGGGGCTTGGCGCCTCTGGACCAGGAGAATCCATCTGAATCGGTGGTTTTCTGTTCCGCCTTCTGCGGTTGTCTTTTGCAGGATGGGCGGCTGGTAACGGCCGGCGGAGCGAAAGGCTTCAGGGTTTGCCTTGATTCGGTTTTTCACCTGCTGTATGTCTCTGCGAAGAAGGCGCCGCCACGCGAAATTCGTACGGGATTCTGTAGGATCCGTACGATTGTGGCGTGGCTGAGTGATTGGCAACACACATTTCAACGAATGAGGAAAAATTGTGGGTGATTGCAGAAACTGTGGGTCTGGGACGACGAAGGACCTCGGGTTTATTGGAGACATCGCGCCCTTCTTTTTGAAGCGCGTACTTGTTCTCGAGCATGGCTTCGCCCCGACGGCGCGCCCTTTGAAGCGATTTCTGCGGCAAATGGGAATGGCGCGCAAACTCTCTCAAAAGGTCTATAGAACTTCAGTTCTCACGGGCATGGAAATCTGCCGGCAATGCACCTTCGTTCAGACCAGCGTTCCTTTTTCAGATGAAGCGCTCGGAAGGCTCTACGCGGATTACCGATCCGATTCCTACAATCAGGAAAGGATCCTGTACGAACCCGCATATGCTGCGATCGCATCTCAAGTCGGCAAGTGCGATCGGGAAGTTCAGGTCCGCACGGTTGGCCTGACCCGATGGCTCGAGCCCAAGCTCCACGCCGATCCGGATTTTTCGATGCTCGACTACGGAGGAGCGGACGGCAAATTCCTTCCGTTGCTTCCGGGAAGGAAATTTGTTTTCGAGATCTCCAATATTGAGCCGGTACCGGGCGTAACCCGGATTAAGGAAGAATCCGATTTATCGACCTACTCCTATATCCAGCTCGCTCACGTGCTTGAGCACGTAGCCTATCCGCTCAATCTGACGAAGAAGGCAGCGTGTCTCCTGGGTCGGGGTGGCCACCTTTACATCGAGGTTCCCCAAGAGCTCAGCGACGATGAG
Source organism: uncultured Acidobacteriaceae bacterium (assembly GCA_963841365.1). GTDB lineage: Bacteria > Acidobacteriota > Terriglobia > Terriglobales > Acidobacteriaceae > Telmatobacter. The sequence goes on along the minus strand of CAWJDG010000027.1, from coordinate 30,006 downwards.
TTGAATCGCCTGTTAAACGGAGATCAATCGACCAGCGTTCCGATTCACGAGCACATCAATCGCTACTCACGGAAATCCGTCGCAGCTATGCTGAGATCAGCAGGACTGGAAATCGTAGTGCTCGAGCCAGAGCAGGTCGATTTCGGATGGACGAGAGCTACGATCATCAGGGCGCTTGCTCGAAGGCCTTAATCACTCACGATAGGATTCTCCGAGACGAAGAGGCAAGTGTAGACCGGCGATCTCGCCGACCCACCCGATCGACGAGCGTTCAGTCGCCCTGCGGTGCTTCAGAGGCTCTCGTAATCCTCTATTTGCTTTAAGGTAAACGCCTTCATACCTTTGCCGTCCTTCCAGGCGCGATACCAGGCGATAGACCATTCGAGGGCCTTTTCTGTCTTCAGGCGGGTGCGCCATCCGAGCTCGTAGCGAGCCCGGCTTGCATCCAGCTGGAGAAAGCGATCCTCGTGCGGAGCAGGGGCGGAATCGCGAACCCAGGAAGCACCTTCGCCCCACAACTCCACAACCTTGTCCGCCATACGTTCTACGGTCCATACATCGTCGTAGCTCGGACCAAAATTGAACGATGAAGCGAACTTCGTCTGGCCCGCGAGCAGCTTTTCAGCCAACATGGTGTATCCGGTGATTGGCTCCAGTACGTGCTGCCAGGGACGAGTCGCTCCAGGGCGTCGGATGAGTACCGGCTTGCCTGTTGAAAACGCCCGGACAAGGTCGGGAACCAAGCGGTACGCCGCCCAGTCGCCGCCGCCGATCACATTGCCGGCTCGCACTGTCGCGATAAGGACCTGATGTTTTTCGAATTCTTCGATTGGAAAATAGGAGCTGCGATAGGCAGCACTCACGATTTCGGCGCAGGCCTTGCTCGCCGAATATGGATCGTGTCCACCCAGGGGGTCTGTCTCCCGATAAGGCCAGACCCACTCCTGATTGTGATAAACCTTATCGGTCGTGATGCACACTACAGCGCGCACGCTCGGAGTCTTCCGAATCGCTTCCATGACGTGCACCGTTCCCATCACATTGGTCGAATAGGTCATGAGGGGTTCGTCGTAAGAGCGCACGACGATCGGTTGAGCGGCCAGATGGAAAACCACCTCCGGCGCGAATTCGGCCATGGCGGCTTCCACTCCGGCGTAATCTCGAGTGTCGCCACGTACGTCGTCCAGTACAGTTCCGACGGAGGCAATCGTAAACAAGTTGGGATCGGTGCTCGGATCAAGAGAGTATCCCCGGACCACGGCACCACGACGGGAAAGCCAGAGAGAAAGCCAACCTCCCTTGAAGCCGCTGTGCCCAGTCACGAATACGCGACGGCTTTTCCAGACATTTACCATCTCTTCCATGGAGCCCTCCCGCTAGCCCACAATTCTTCCAGGCGGTGCTTGTCCCGAATCGTATCCATCGCCTGCCAGAAACCGCGATGCAAATAGGCTTCCACCTGGCGTTTTGACGAGAGCCGCTCTAAGGGTTGTTGTTCAAACATCCATGCTTCTTGGTGGATTTCGGCGAGAACTTCAGTGGATAACACAAAGAAGCCGCCGTTGATCCATCCGCCTTCTCCTTGAGGCTTTTCTTGGAAGGATGTGATGGTTGTTCCTTGAATCTCGAGGGCGCCAAAGCGAGCCGGAGGCTGCACTGCTGTCAGCGTCACTTGCTTCCCGTGCCGTCGATGGAACGCGATCGTTTCCGTAATATCGATATCGCCGACGCCATCCCCATAGGTCATGCAGAACGTGCCTTCGCCTTCAAGGTAAGACCCGACTCTCTTCAATCGTCCCCCAGTACCAGCGTTGTCCCCGGTATCCACCAGGGTTACCCGCCAAGGTTCGGCAACGCTCTGATGTACTTGCATTCGGTTCTCATGCATGTCAAAGGTCACGTCGGACATGTGTAGAAAATAGTTGGCAAAATATTCTTTAATCAGATACCCCTTGTAACCACAACAGATGATGAAGTCATTGATGCCGTGCTGTGAATAGATTTTAAGGATGTGCCACAGAATTGGTCGACCGCCAATTTCGACCATCGGTTTCGGGCGAATACCTGTTTCCTCGCTCAGGCGGGTCCCTAAACCTCCTGCCAGAATGACTGCTTTCATCCCTCTCCCTTTTCTCTCGGAGACAGGCCTTCCCATGCGGTGATGTTAGTAATCATGAGGGGAAAGCCTCTGCCCAATACAATATACGGCAAGCCTCCTCATTGTGTATCCTTTGATTTGCGGACCCATGACCGACAGAGCAGCTCAACTCAGGCAGCAAATCCTCGAATTGTCGTCGCAATTTTTCGCCGAGGCTTTTCCATCGCGGGAGTTCCGACCCAACGTGAGCCCGGTTCCTGTCTCCGGCAAAGTGATCGAGGCGGACGACCTTCGTTCCATCATCGATTCGACTCTGGATTGCTGGTTTACGACTGGCCGTTTCGCCGAAGATTTTGAGCGCAAGCTGGCTCGTTTTGTTGGAGTCCGCTCTGCGTCACTTGTTAACTCAGGTTCGTCGGCAAATCTCGTTGCGCTGAGCGCATTGACGTCTCCCAAACTCGGAGAGCGCTGTCTGAAGCCTGGGGACGAAGTGATAACCGTAGCCGCAGGATTCCCTACCACGGTCAACCCGATCTTTCAGAATCACCTTGTTCCCGTTTTTCTGGATGTCACTGTACCCACCTACGAAATTGACACAACCCAGCTAGAGGCTGCGCGCAGCGAAAAGACAAGGGCTGTGATGATTGCTCATACGCTGGGAAACGTCTTTGATCTGGATGCGGTGATGGCTTTCACGCGGAGAAACAATCTCTGGCTCATAGAAGACTGCTGCGATGCTCTCGGCTCGACATGGAAAGGACGTCGCGTCGGGACATTTGGGGATATCGCCACCGTGAGCTTCTATCCGGCGCACCACATCACGATGGGGGAGGGCGGAGCCGTACTCACGGACAAGCCCAACCTGCAGGTTCTGATCGAGTCATTTCGCGACTGGGGTCGCGATTGTTGGTGCGCGCCAGGAAAAGAGAATACTTGCGGGAAGCGATTCGATTGGCAATTGGGTGATTTGCCTTGCGGATACGACCACAAGTACACGTATTCCCACGTTGGATACAACCTCAAAGCAACCGACATGCAGGCAGCCCTCGGAACCTCGCAGATCGACAAGCTGCCGAGCTTCATCGAGCGGCGGAAGGAGAATTTTCGCTACCTCCAGGCTGCACTTCAGCCCTTTGAGGAATACCTCGTTCTGCCCGAATCCACGCCTGGCTCCGATCCTTCATGGTTTGGTTTCCCCATCGGAGTTCGGGAATCGGCGCCGTTCCGCCGAGATGACCTCACTGGCACACTAGAGTCACACAAGATTGGTACTCGCCTGCTCTTCGGGGGAAACCTCACCCGTCAGCCTGCGTATGAGGGTCGCCAATTTCGAGTTGTTGGCGACCTGTTGAATACAGATTTCGTGATGAACAGCGTTTTCTGGATCGGCGTGTATCCGGGACTCACCGAACCAATGCTCAGCTTCATCACCGCAACCATATCGGAATTCGTCGAGCAAGCAAAAAGTGGACGCGGCGAAGTTGACCGACCACTTGCACAACTAGGCCAAGGACGGGGGAACAATGCGGGATCTTAATTTGAGGCCGTTATTCATCTACGAAATGGCCAATAACCATATGGGTGATGTTGAACACGGGATTCGCATCGTCCGTGAACTGAAAGCTGCTTCGGAGGGTTTTCCGTTTGGCTTCTGCGTCAAGCTGCAGTACCGGGATATCGATACGTGTATTCACCCTGCCTATAAGGATCGGTACGACCTTAAGTACGTAAAGCGCTTTTCCGAAACTCGCCTTTCATGGGACCAGTATCGAAAGATCAAGGATGCCATCGTCGAGGCTGGGTTTCTTTCCATGTGCACTCCATGGGACGAGATTTCTGTGGATAAAATCGCCGAACATGGCTTCGACTTAATGAAGGTGCCGAGCTGCTACATGACCGATTGGCCACTTCTCGAGCAAATTGCGAAATACGATCTCCCAATTGTGGCTTCGACAGCGGGCGAGCCGCTCGAAGAAATAGACCGCGTCGTCAGTTTCTTCAAGCATCGTAATAAAGTTCTCACCATCATGCATTGCGTTGGCGAATATCCGGCTCCCGACGACCATTTACACCTTGGCCAAGTTGCCTTACTTCGAAAGCGTTACCCGGAGATTCAAATTGGCTATTCCACGCATGAGCGACCAGACAATTTCGAGGCCGTGAAGATTGCCCTCGCCCTAGGCGCTGTCATGTTCGAGAAGCACGTCGGCGTTCCAACGGAGAGGTACGCACTCAACACGTATAGTGCAACGCCGGCGCAGGTCCGCAAGTGGCTGCAGTCTGCAGGCGACGCACTGACCATGATCGGTGACGCATCCAAGCGTTACCCGGCGCCGGCAGGAGAGCAGGCTGCGCTAGCAGATTTGGCGCGCGGGGCCTTCGTCCGGAATCCGGTGGAAGTGGGAGAGACTATACGTTCTTCCAACGTCTTCTACGCCATGCCCAACGTGAAAGGACAACTCGTCGCCCAGGATTTCTCAAAATACGCGGCGTTCGTGGCTTGCCAAGATGTCCCCGCAAATGGCCCCCTAATGCGGAATCAGGTTGAGGCGAGCAACATTCGTGCGACAATCCACGAAATCGTCTGCGATGTGAAGGCGCTCATCCGCAAGAGTAAAGTTCAGGTGCCGGGACAGTGCGAGCTTGAGATTTCTCACCATTACGGAATTGACAAATTTTACGAGTTTGGGATCGTGATGATCACCGTAGTGAATCGCGAATACTGCAAAAAGCTCATCGTGGTCTTGCCAAGTCAACACCATCCGGAGCAACTTCACAAGATCAAAGAGGAGACCTATCACGTCCTATACGGAGACATTTCCTTGACGCTGGACGGCAAAGTCCAGCACTGCAAGGCGGGCGATGTCGCAATCGTCCCGACGGGTGTGCGCCACGCTTTTACCAGCAAGTTGGGCTGCATTATCGAGGAGATCTCGTCCAGCCACATTGTGAATGACTCGTTCTACACAGACCCGGCAATTGGAGACAACCAGAGCCGCAAGACGTTCGTAACCTATTGGATGGACTAGATGCTGACGATTGCGTGGGACGTGGACGATGTCCTGAATGATCTGATGAAGCAATGGTTCACCTCCGAATGGCTCTCGGCCCATCCGGAGTGTGCTCTCGATTACGAAGATTTGAAGCTCAATCCTCCGCACACGTTGCTGGGAGTGGAGGAGCAGGTCTATTTGTCATCACTGGATAAGTTTCGCGCTGCTCCAGCGGCGCAGAATCTGACACCGAATCCGGATTTATTGGTTTGGTTCCGCGAGCATGGCGCACGATGCAGGCACTTGGCAATTACTGCGCGCCCTCTTGAAACTGCTCCCGATGTGGCCTTCTGGGTGATGCGGCATTTCGGGACATGGATACGGTGTTTCGGAATCCTTCCGTCACGGCCGAAAGAGGATGTTCCCGTCTATGACCGCACCAAAGGTGAATTTCTGACATGGATTAAGGCGGGAGATATTCTGATCGACGACACCCCGCAGAACCGGGCCGGAATGAAGGCATTGGCATTCCCCCAGCCGTGGAGCGGAACCAATTACAGCACCCCTGAGTTTTTGCAGCAGCTTACGAGCCTGGTGGAGAGACAGTGATCAAGCTTTCTGACTACGTTGTGAAGTTTTTGAAGCAAGCCGGCCTCAACCATATTTTCATGCTGACCGGCGGCGGATGCATGCACCTTGTCGATTCGGTTGGCCGCGCCGAAATCGACTACGTATGCTGCCTACATGAACAGGCATGTGCGTTCGCAGCTCAGTCTTATTCGGAATACAAGAACGATCTAGGTGTTGCTCTGGTGACAACAGGCCCCGGCGGTACGAACGCTGTAACGGGAGTAGCGGCGGCTTGGCTCGATTCCTCCAGCACGATTATCATTTCCGGCCAAGTCAAGCGGGCCGATCTGCTGCACAGACGGAAGGTGCGGAGCATGGGCCCTCAGGAAGTGGATATTATCTCCATCGTGAGCCCCATTACCAAGTATGCCGTCACCGTTCTCGAACCAAAAGACATTCGATATCACCTAGAAAAGGCGCTGCACCTGGCCCGGTCGGGACGCCGCGGACCGGCTTGGATCGATGTGCCACTCGATGTCCAGGCGGCAGTAATCGATGAAGACCTACTTTCGGGATATTCTGCAGAAACTCCCGCACCGCGTGTTAATGAGCTTAGTCGGGCGGTCGAGGAGACCTCGAAGCTGCTCGAACAGGCGGAACGCCCGGTCCTCTATCTGGGGAATGGCGCCCGCAACGCTCAGCAATCCGGGTTGGTTGAAGCCCTGATCGAAGCTCTCAGGATACCCGTTTTGATTAGTTGGAAGGCGATCGATTTCATTCCCGAAGACAACAGGTTCTATGCCGGCCGTCCGGGTGCCATCGGCCAGCGCGGAGCGAACTTTACGCAACAGAACAGCGATCTAATCATTGTGGTTGGTGCGCGGCTTGATCTTCCATCGGTTGCGTTCAGCCATCAGAATTTTGCCAGGGCAGCCAAGAAGGTAATCGTGGACGTTGACCCCGCCGAAATCTCCAAGTTCGAGATGCCCATCGACGTACCGGTCGTCGCAACAGCGGAAGCATTTATCGAAGAAATGCTGCGGCAGCTTCCAACTGTTCCAACTGGTAAATGGGCGGAGTGGATTGGCCGAACCCAGGACTGGAAAAAGCGCTATCCGGTGGTCATTTCCGAATACTGGCAAGATCGAAAGGGCTCAGTAAATCTCTATACACTTATTGACGCGCTCAGTGATGCAGCTAACGAGAACGATCTGCTCGCTCCCGGGAGTTCGGGCGCTTGCAGTGAAGTTGCCCTTCAGGTGTGGCGCGTAAAGAAGGGGCAGCGCATCGTGAACGCGCCCTCCCTGGGGGCAATGGGCACCGGCCTTCCGGGATCGATCGGCGCGTGCGTTGCCTCCGGTCGCCGGCGCACGATCTGTGTCAACGGCGATGGTGGATTTCAGCTGAATATTCAAGATCTGGAGACGGTTCGCCGTTTGGATCTTCCGATCAAGTACTTCATTCTCTGTAATGGAACGTACGCTTCGATCACGACGACGCAGCGCAATTACTTCGAGGGAAGAATGGTGGGGAGTGATCCCTCGAGTCACCTCACTCTGCCTGACATCAGGAAGGTTGCTGCGGCATACGGAATTAAGTCATGTGAGATTCTGGACCACACAAACATCCGTGAGCAGGTGCGGGCGGCTCTCGATTCGCCGGGCCCTGTTGTCTGTGCGGTCAATGTTTCGTCGGATCAGATCACCGCGCCCCGCGTTACCTCGTCCGTTCGGCCAGACGGAACCATTGTGAGCCTCCCGATGGAAGATATGGCGCCGCGCCTTCCCCGCGAGGTGTTCCTATCGGAGATGATCATCCCTCCCCTGGAGAATTGATGGGACCTGTCAAACTTCTACCTGCGCGAGATCTCGATCTGATCCTCGATCGAACTGGTTCGTTGTGGGAGGAAGTGCGCGGACAACGTATCTTCGTGACAGGTGGGACGGGCTTCTTTGGGTGCTGGCTCGTGGAGAGCTTCTGTCGCATCAATCAGGCCTTGGGCCTCAATGCTTCCCTGGTCATACTCACACGAAACCCGGCAAACTTTGCGACAAAATGCCCTCACTTGGCTTCGAACCCCGCAGTTTCCCTGCACTCAGGCGATGTGAGAAGCTTCGCCTTTCCCGACGGGTCGTTCGACTATGTTGTGCATGGAGCCGCCGATACAAGCGTCAAGGCCGTGGCTGCAACCCCACGGGATACGTTCTCCACAATCGTCGATGGTACTGAACGGGTACTGCAGTTTGCAACTGCCGCAGGAGCACGGAAATTCCTGTTCCTCAGTTCTGGCGCGGTGTATGGCAAGCAACCGCCTGAATTGACACACGTTCCAGAGACCTACAACGCGGCGCCGGATCCGATGGTTCCGACCAGCGTTTATGGCGAGTCGAAACGTGCTGCCGAACAGTTGTGCACGCTGTACCAGCAAGAGGGCCATCTCGAATGCAAGGTCGCTCGTTGCTGGACCTTTTGCGGACCACACCTGGCTCTGGACCAGCATTTCGCAATCGGCAACTTCATCGCAGATGCGCTGGGTGGCAGACCGATCCGAATCCGCGGAGATGGCACGCCTCGTCGATCCTACCTCTATACAGCGGATCTCGCGATCTGGCTTTGGAGCATGCTATTTCGAGCCCCCGGATTGGTGCCGTTCAATGTCGGCTCGGCGCGGGATGTCAGTATTCTTGAGCTGGCTCGGACCGTTGTGACAGCGCTTGATGCCAAGGTAGAGATCCAAGTAGCGCAGACGCCACATAAGGAGATTCCCCCGCTTCGATACGTACCCTGTGTCGATCGCGCTCGCAGCGAACTCGGATTGGTGCAATCAGTTGATTTAATTGAAATGATTCGCCGTACAGCTAATTGGCATCGATCTTGATGTTCTTTGCGAACATTCGTTCTTTATGCCGGGTACCGGATGACTGAAGTGTTTCGCTCCAAGACTTAGGGGAATTCGGAGAAATATCTTGGGGTGCTTGGGGAGGAACTGGAAGAGTTTTTGAATGCGCGGCTCGGGAAGAGAGTTTTTTTCTGACCGGTAGCACTGGGCTCTAGGGAGCGGCTTGTTCGTTGATTGACTGGTCGGAGCGCGCAGGATCGTGACTTCGCAGCCAATTCTCTGAGTGTGCCGACAACAGTTCACTTCCCTGAGACCGGTGTTAAGCATCCGCTCATGTTCGATCTGCTTCGTCTCAAAGAGAATCCGGTAGAATATGTTAAGCGCTGACGGAGCGCTACAGAAAGATGCCAAGGCAGGCGTTACCCCCAGATTTCGAGGAGCCTGTAGTGTCCGAAATCGTTGAGACTGCAGAACCGACCACCTGGGTCGCACGCCAAATGGGTCTCACGAGACACTGGGCTCGTCACACGCTTGGCTTGGACAAGGCAATCGCCTTTACGGTCATGGGGCGCGGTTGGGCGAGTTTCGCCGGTCTTGTAACCGTCGTCCTCATCGCCAGGTTTCTGTCTCCGGCAGAGCAGGGCTACTACTACACCTTTGGCAGCCTCATCGCGTTGCAGATTGTATTTGAACTTGGCTTTTCTTTCGTGATCCTGCAGATGGCCAGCCACGAGCGCGCCCATCTTGTGATCTCTTCTGACGACAGAATTTCCGGAGATCGCGTGGCGCTCGACAGACTTGCCTCGGTATTGCAAAAGACCGTTCACTGGTACGGCGGCGCAGCCGCCCTTCTCGCTGTATTTCTTCTCGTTGCAGGATCATATTTCTTTTCCACGCACAGTCAGGGCGGAGCCAACGTTCACTGGCGTCTGCCGTGGTATGCTGACGCCCTGGCGGCGACACTCACATTTCAATTGGACCCGGTCCTCTCTTTTATGGAAGGCTGCGGCTTTGTGCCCAACGTCGCACGGGTGCGACTCACTCAGGCAGTGACCGGCAGCACCCTTGCGTGGCTCGCACTGGCAACACATCACGGTCTGTTCGCCCCCGCAATGGTGATTGCTGGCAATGCAGCCGTCTCGATCGCTTGGCTCGCCCGACGACGGCCTCTCCTGCTTCCGTTGTTGCGCCGCAATCCAAGTGTGAACAAGGTTCAATGGATGAAGGAAGTCTGGCCATTTCAATGGCGCATCGCGGTGAGTTGGTTGTGCGGCTATTTCATTTATCAGTTGTCAAACCCAGTTCTCTTTGCATACAAGGGCGCCATTGCAGCGGGCCAGATGGGCATGTCTCTGTCCGTGGCAAATGCCCTTCAGGCCATTTCGATGTCGTGGATCAATACAAAGGCGGCACCGTTTGGCGCCCTGATCGCGCGAAAAGAGTATTCTGCGCTTGATACTACCTTCTTTCGAGCCCTGCGGCAGTCAATGGCAGTGTGCGCGATTGGATCCTTTCTGGTGTGGGCGGCAGTGATCTGTCTGAACGTCGCTCAGCTTCGTTTCGCACAACGTCTCTTGAGCCCAACTTCACTGGCGATCCTGCTGCTGGGGCAGTTGGTGGGGCTGTTTGTGTTTGGTCAAGCGCTCTATCTGAGAGCTCATAAGCAGGAGAAATTCCTATTTAATTCCATTTTGGGAGCAATCTTCGTTGGATGTTCCACGTATTTTTTCGGAAGGACGTATGGAGCATTAGGAATCGTGAGCGGGAACCTCATCATCGGACTGCTGTTCGGCTTACCGGCAGGCACCTATATCTTTCTTAAGTATCGGAGGATTTGGCATGCCGAATGAACATCCGCTTCTTACTATTGCTATACCGACTTACAACTGCGCGCATTTCCTGCCGGACGCGCTAAATTCAATCATGCGTCAGGAACTCGACGACTTCGAGATCCTGATCATGGATAACGCATCAGAAGATAATACAGAGGAAGTCGTTCGATCTTTCCGGGATGAGCGCATTCGATATATTCGAAACTCGTCCAATGTTGGCTCCCAAGAGAACGGCAATCGGTGCGTTCTTAATTCGCGGGGGAAATACCTGCGAATGCTCTGTGCTGATGATGTTCTGCTCGATGGGATTTTGAAAAAGCAATTGAAGATACTCGAAGCCCATCCGGATATAGCGCTCGCGACTTGCGATAACTTTATTACCGATGAACACCTAAGAATAACGGGGTACTTTCCCGCCTTCCCTGGAATGCAATCTGGCTCTCGAGTGATCTATGCCAGCTTGAGCGGATTAGTAAATTGCATCGGCGGTCCTTCTAACGTCATGCTGCGTAGACGCCAGATCTTGCACCTTAGGAGCGACGCGAGCTATAAAGCCCTGGCTGATTGGAGGTTTTACCTTCAGGTGCTTGAGATGGGCAACTATGCCAATATTGGAGAACCGGGCTATCTTTACAGACTGCATCCGTCCAGCGACACCCACGTTAACACCACGCCGGAACTCAGCCAAAAAGAGCATATCAGACTCATCACTGAGTTCAATGCCTGGAACCTCGTAAGCTGTTTCAGGGCTGCACGCGTCGCCGGACGATACGGATTGCGCGCAATAGCCGAACACGGGTGGGAGGCGCTTTCATTTAAAAAAATCGTAATGGCAGCTCGAACGCTTCCGGACGTCATCAAAATGCGGCGTAGATGGCGCATACCGCTACCTGAGCGCACATCAGAACTCAGCACAAAATACTGCTTGGAGCGCTGATAATGATTGCAGCCGTTGTTGTTCTCTATCATCCGCAGTTGGATACGCTCGAGTGTCTTCTGCAAAGCGTTGTCGAACAGGTAAGCGTCGTATTCCTGGTCGATAATACGCCAGTATCTTCTCCGACAATAGCGGTGCTTGTTGCCGGCTTTGGCTCTCGTGTCTTCTACATTCCCCTCTTAGACAATCGGGGACTGGCGGCCGCGCAGAACATAGGGATCAGGAAATGCATCGACGCTGGATATTCCCATGTGCTTCTCCTTGACCAAGACAGCGCCCTTCCTGCCGGAGCTGTAAGCTCACTTCTGGCTGGCGAAATGACGCTTATTCGAGAAGGGCAGAATGTTGCTGCCGTGGGCCCCCAGTTTGTTGACGAAAAGACAGGGAGGAAATCGCCCGCGTTGCTTCATCGTTACCTGGGAGTCCGGAAGATGTTTCTCGATCCCAACTCGCTCATTCCAGTTGAGACCGATCATTTGGTCGCCTCAGGATCGCTCGTATGCACCGCGGTGTTTCAGCGAGTCGGGCTCATGCGGGAAGACCTCTTCATTGATTGGATCGATATCGAATGGGGTCTGCGCGCGCGGAGCATGGGTTACAAAAGCTACTACATACCCTGCGCCGTGATGAAACATAACGTTGGTGATTCAATTGTCAGGATTCTAGGCAGAGATGTCCACCTGCACAGCGACGTGCGAAACTACTACATGCTTCGAAACGCTGTATACCTCTTCCGGCTGAAGAGTGTTGGCTGGAAGTGGAAGATCAACTTCGCTCCCAAGATTCCCTGCTACCTTTTGCTGTACCCGATATTCTCCAAGAACAGATTGCACAACCTGCGCCTCATCCTCTTGGCGGTTTGGGACGGTCTGCTCGGACGATTGGGCAAACTTCAGAATGTCGCGGAAGAGAGATGAATCTCGACCTTCTCATTTTTGTGCTCGCGCTTTCGGCGACCGTCAACTATCGTTTCCGGCGCTCCGTTCTTTATCCTCCGTTCTTATTTTGCGGCATGTGGCTCGTTGTTACAGTACTGCTCCGAATGAACATCGTGGAAATGTATCCGCTCCATACAATTACTCTCAATTACGTGGCAGCCGGAGCGATTCTTTTCAGCGTCGGAGGTTATTTTGCCTTTTTCGTTCCACGGATTCTTGTCGCGACGCGTTTCTCGATTTTCCCGGGAGGGGCCACCGAGCAGGCAGATAGAGAGCGGCCAAAGCGCCGGGTCAAATGGCGTAATTTCGCGATTGTTAGCGCGCTACTGATAACCGTCGGCATCGAATTCCACCTCATGCATCAGCTTGCGGCACAAAGTAACATCGAAGGCGGGCTCCTCGCGAGGGCGGAAAGCGCGGACGTAGAAAATACGGCGAACGGATCCGGGTCCCTTTTAGAAGAGCTTGACATTCCACTACTTACCGTGTTTTTCGCTGTCTTGTACCTGCAAAAGCATAGCGGCCGCATGGCGGCGATCGTAATGGGTCTCGTACTTGCTAATTGCATTCTTCGGGGCAGCCGAGGTGCTCTTCTCATTCTCTTTTCGGCCCTTCTAGCAGTCCAGTTGATGGATCGGAAGCAGGAACGAATGTTGTCTGCACTGAAGGCGACGCGCCTTCCTATCGTGTTTTTCGTTGTCTTGTTTGGCGGGCTGGTGATCTTCAAGAAGAATACGTCGGGAGTTGAGGGCAATTTGGTTGGCTTTGCCGGCAACGCCCTGGTTCAATACATCGTGGGTCCACTTGGCGCACTGGATCACGTTCTTACGCATCCATCCGACTACGTTGCTCTCTCAAACCATACCTTTAAGCTGTTTCTGAAAATGGCTTCGATGGTAGGCCTTATCTCCTACACGCCACCACCGGGCAATGAGTGGATCTTTGTTCCGTTCGGCGCGAATGTGTACACCGCCTACGAGCCGTTTATCACCGATTTTGGCTTATACGGGGCTCTAGGCATCTTTTCGTTTATCGGGTTTATGCACACGCTGCTCTTTCGACGCGCTAAGCTTGGTGGCCGCTTCGCGCAATTCATGTTCGCGCTAAGTGTCTATCCCATAATCATGGTCGTTTTCGATGACGTGTATACTGCATTCTTGCTATACATCGAAGGGATGCTTTTTGCCATGTTGTATTTGACGATAAGACGCATGCGGTTGTTATCGTCAACCCATCGGCCGGAATATAGTGTGGGCGATGTCCAGCGTAGTGTTTAGAAATCTGTATTGTCCATTGAAGTCTTGATTTATGAAGGCTGGCAGATGAAAAGGTTATCGTTTGTGAAACCCAAGGGAGACCGGAGCAGTCGAGGCATGATCACAATTTCACCGGCTTTTCCCCCGCATATGCCGACCCTGTGTGTCCGTGGCACAGCCACGCCTACGACTTGCGCACCGAGGCACTTGAAGTCGCGGGCCTTGCCGATCTTAGGTTCCAAAAATCTGGAGCTGACGCATTCATAAGGCTTATAGGTATGACGAAAGTTGTTCAAATCCCAATGTTTGCGGCAGACAATCGACGACTTGACGTCTGGGATAACTACCCGTGTGATGAAGTCCAAATAGTTCTTGCGCTTGGAGGCTCAACCGGAGACTTAAAAAAGTTCGCCGATATCGGGGGAGGGGCCCAACCGCTTCTCAATCGCGCGCTCGTGAAGGAAAACGGAATTGAGTGTACACTCCTGGATGTCTCTCAAGCGGAACTGGATAAGGCCCCGGATTACTATATTAAAATCCGCGTGGATCTTAACGCGCCACGAGATGAATTTTGCGCACTCGTTGGGAGAGAGCGTTACGATTTGATGTTCTCGCACGATTTACTCGAGCACGTGAAGCGACCGCTTCGCGTACACGACAATATTTGCTCTGCATTGAAACCGGGTGGCCTCGCTGTGCACTTTTACCCATCGGGTGCTTGCCTTCCGCTGCTGATTAACCGCCTGCTTCCGGAGCGGATTACGCGTTCCATGCTGAGGATTGCCCAGCCGCACCGCGACTTGGATGGCCTTCAGGGGAAGTTTCCGGCTTTTTATGCCATGTGCGGGCCTCCTTCAAAGGCACTCCATACTAAGTTCGAACGGCTGGGTTTTGACGTGATCCATCACGTTGGGTACATTGGGCACGATTACTATAAGCGTGTTCCATTGGCAAGGGAGGTCGAACATGCGCTCAGGCCGGTTCTATGCTATGCGGGCGTACCGATGGTGAGTCGCTCTATACTTGTGCTACAGAAGCGCACGGACCGAGCGATAGCGTAGATGCGAAGAAAGGGGTCCTGGGATGGAGATCATTCGCACAGGACTCCATGGGCCAGAAGCAAACGAGAGCCAATCGGACAGCCTTCCGAAATCCCAAGGAGAATCGAAAGTGCAAGAGCCTCTGGTTGTCGCCATTGAGATTGCGCATGTTGGCAAATACTATCCGCCGCATTTGGGCGGCATTGAGGTGCACCTTAGAGACCTGGTCATTCGCCAAGCACAGTGCTGCAATGTCAAAGCCCTGGTTGCGAATGATGGAATTCGCACCGTGCACGGACGGAGCGATGGCGCCGAATTAATTCGTATGGGCTGCGTCGGTACGCTCTGGTCAATGCCAACTTGCCCTGCGCTGCCACGGTATGTGAGACGTGCGCAATCGGATGTCATTTATGCGCATATACTAAATGATCCTGGAAATCGCCACGGTTGTGTGCCGCAAGCGGAAAGGGCGTAACGAGAAAATGATGATCGATGTCGATGACCAGGGCACGCCGAGATACTTAATGGTCGTCAAGAATACCCGGTTCCTCTATAGCCATTTCTTGCCAATCGCAGAAGCTGTCCAACAAGCTGGCTGGGAAGTTTGGATTGCTGCAGAAAAAAACGACAGTCCTCAGCGCATCTTGGATTCTGGATTGAAGTACGTCGAACTGAAAGAAGAGGGAGCACACTGGAACCTCATTCGACTCGTAGGTACTTTGACACACCTTCGCAGGACGTTGTTGGCCGTGAAGCCAAACTTGGTACACTTTGTTTATCTCAAGAACGTTGTAACCGGCTCCTTGTTGGCGCGGAGCGTAAAGTCGCCTGCCATAATCGGGACAGTCCCGGGGCTCGGCAGTTTGTTTGCACAGGATCGTCACAGCTATCGGGTGTTGCGGAGAATTGTGTTGGCATGTTTACGGATGGGCTTCCGACATCCGAATGCAATTCTTGCGCTGGAAAACAGGGATGATCGCAATTATATGGTGGCGCATCGCGTTATATGCGAAGAACGGGCGGTAATCATTCCGGGATCGGGAGTGGAGATCGATGAGATCTTACCCGTTCAGGAGCCCCTTGGGAAACCGGTGATTCTTTGTGCGGCGAGAATGATCCGGGATAAGGGTATCCTTGAGCTCGCCGAAGCTGCTCGGCTTCTACAAGAACGAGGCCTCGATTTTGATCTTTGGCTAGCTGGCGATCGAGATACAGGAAACCCGTCTGCTATCACCCTCGAAGAGTTGAAAAACATAGAGAAGAGAGGGATCGGCAAGTGGCTTGGCCATTGCGACAACGTCGCGAGACTGATGGAATTGTCTTCGATTTTCTGCCTTCCCACATATTACCGGGAAGGCCTGCCGCGCGTGTTAGCTGAAGCGAGTGCGGCAGGCCTACCCATCGTGACCACGGACGTTCCAGGTTGCCGCGAGGTTGTGAGCCACGGGGAGAACGGTCTGCTTGTACCGGCTCGCGATACATCAGCTCTGGCGGATGCGCTGCAATTCCTACTTCAGAATCGCGAAGTGCGCTTAGGGATGCGAATCAAATCGCGGCAGGTCTTCGAGGAGAAGTTCACCTCAACAAGGGTGCGCGCAACATTAAACCAATGCTACGCCAAATTATCAGTTCCCCTAGTGCTTAGAGCTTAAGGTGCTTTTGAGCGTTGCCTAACGCGATCTGGGTATGAGTCCAATCTTAGATTACACAGATCGGTCGAAGCAGAGCGTTGGACCCCAAGCTCCGATTCGGCGACCGAAACAGCCTTGATAAGATGCCAATGACTGCTGTGAAGGTGGATAGTTCGCGCTCTAGGGCCGTCTGAATTCTGAAGAAGCCAAATGCCTGGGGGGGCAATTGATGCCATCCGTGGCCAGCATTACGACAGCATACAACGCCGCCCAATTCCTGCCGCGCCAAATCGATGCATTGCTTGCGCAAAGCAGACCGCTGCAGGAGATTGTGATCGTTGATAATGCTTCTACCGACGGTACCAGTGCCATGCTTGCCGAGCGTTATCCGCAGGTTACCGTACTGCGCCTTGAAGAAAACGGAGGGGCTGCCGGAGGATGGGCAGCCGGCCTGAAATATGCGGCGCTTGAAAGAAGGCACGATTGGATTTGGAATTTCGATGATGACAGCGTTCCGCAGAAAACTACACTTGAGTTCATGCTCTCGGGCGCCAGTGGGGTCGCTGCCAATCCAGAAGTCGGCATGCTCGTTCCCTTACCCGTTCATGACGAGACAGGAACCACTTATCCGCCCGTGCTCTGGCGCAATCGGTTCGTGAAACCTGACAAGGAACGGATGCAGGCGACCGAATGGTTTGCGGATATTGCTGTAGCGTCCGGATGCATGGTGCGGCGAGAAGTTGTGGAAAAGGTAGGCGTCCCTCGCGCCGATTTCTTTATGGATGTTTTCGATTTCGAGTACTGCCTTCGGATGAGGTCCCAGGGGTACAAAATCGCTGTCGTCACACAATGCAAAATGAATCATGAGATTGGAGAAACACGGATCATTCGTCTTCCCGGTTTCCGGTATGCATGGCATGGACATGCGCCTTGGCGGGAATACTATATCGGTCGGAACCTAGTCTATCTGGCCTGGTCGTTATATCCCAAGTTCATGACAAAGTGGTATATGACGATGCATTTGTTCCGTCATATGACGGCCATTGTGCTTTTTGGCGACAAGAAGGTTGCTTCTCTGAAAGAAATGCTCCACGGCATGGTTGATGGTTGGCATGCCAAACTTGGCCGAAGACTAACTCCATGAGATTTTCTGCAGAACGAGATGCGAAGTAGCGTGCTTCGACTCAAGTCAAGATAATATCGACAAACGTATGGGATATGGCGTCTGGGGATGCATCGTAAAATGCGAATCCATCTTCGATCGGCTCTTTCTTGCTCCGGAGGTTCTATCGCCTTGGCTAGTTGCTCATCAGAACCGGAAAAAGCAACTGCACGAGGAAATGAATTGTCCAAGTGGAGGGATTCTCGAGATTGGAAGCCATGAGACTGTTGGTCCATCGCACGGCAGAAAAAGATTCGACGAGGCCCGTTATGTGGGCTTTGACGCCTATCCCGGCAGTGACGTAGACGTCGATGCCCACAAGCTTGCTACATATTTCAAAGAGGACGAAAAGTTTGATCTGATTTGAACGACTGCCTGCCTTGAGCACTTTGCGATGCCGTGGGTTGTGGCAGTTGAAATAGTGGGATGCTGAAGACCGGAGGAGTGATTTTTGCATAAACGCATTTCTCCTTCGCTTCGCATGAACTTCCGTGGAATTTTTGCGAGTTTAGTGATGTGGGTCTCAAAGTTCTATTCTCGGCCGCCTTAGGTTTTGAATGTATCGATGCCGGAATGTCCGATCCAACGGTCGGTGGATTCTCCGCATTGACGGACGTCCATTTGAGATTTCGCCCGATAAAAGGCCTCTATTGTCGTAGTGAATTTCTTGACCGAAAAGTGGGAAACGTCGATTCGATTGATTGCGCAGGACTGGACGCTGCGGACAACGTTGGCGGCACTTATTTTCCACCACCCGTTTGATCTGATGAATTCTTCAATCGGTTCTCGCCATCAAGACGGCTTATGAAGGCTAAGCAGCGAAATAGCCCTCGCCGTTTTGCATGAAATCCAGATAGAACCTGTTCTTCAAATAGCCTCCACACATGGATTGCAATGACCCAGAATGTGTTGCAGGCATACTCTATCGACCTGTACAATAGCTTGTTCTCAATGATTCCGGCTCAGACGAATAGCGAGGCTTACTACCGGCTGCTAGCCGGAAGGAGAGGTCAGCGGTGTCTTTACTGGTAGATAGTACGCACGTTGGTGGAGATGTGGTTGTTCTGATCCCAAAGGTGTTGGGGGATGACCGCGGCTTTTTCATGGAGACCTACAGAGCTGACAATTTTCGCGATTATGGTCTGCCGACGGAGTGGGTGCAGGACAACCACTCTCGCTCCGCGAAGGGTGTCCTGCGCGGCCTTCACTTCCAGTGGGAGCCACCGATGAGCAAGCTCATGCGCGTTACCAGCGGCGCGGCGTTTCTTGTTGCGGTGGACATCCGCAAAGGATCGCCAACACTCGGTCAGTGGTTTGGCCTTGAGGTCTCGGCAGACAACAAGAATCAGGTCTACGCGCCCTACGGGTTTGCACGCGGATTCTGTGCACTGACCGACGGCTGCGAGGTCCAGTACAAGTGTACCGGCCTGTACAATTCCGGAGCGGAATCCGGAATCTCATTCAAAGACCCCGAGATCGGCATTGAATGGCCGCTCAAGGACGTCCAGGTTTCGAACAAAGATGCCGGCGCGCAATCGCTGAAGCAATGGTTGACTTCGCCGCTGTCGGACAATATTGTTTACCAGCCAAAACATAGCCTAAAGGGGTGACGTTATGCGCATTCTGATTGCCGGCGGCGCCGGCTACGTTGGCTCTGCTCTAATCCCAAAGCTTCTGGATCGCGGCTACAAGATCGACGTTGTGGATCTGTTCTGGTTCGGCAACAACTTGCCAAGTGAAGTAGGCGTAGTCGAGAAAGACATCTTTGATCTGCAGGTGCCGGACCTCGCGGGCTTCGATCAGGTCATCTTTCTGGCCGGCCTTTCGAACGATCCGATGGCGGATTTCTCACCGGCAAAGAATTTCATCTTTAATGCCTCAGCTCCGGCGTATTTGGCCTATATCGCGCAAAAAGCCAAGGTCAGGCGGTACATCTACGCCAGTTCCTGTTCCGTGTACGGATACACCGAGAATCAGCTATTCGACGAGGGCAGCCCGGTGAGTTCGTCGTACCCGTACGGCATTTCCAAGCTGCAAGGCGAAGAAGCGGTCATGCAGATGGCTTCTCCGGAATTCTCGGTGATTGCTCTTCGCAAGGGCACCGTATCCGGCGATAGCCCGCGCATGCGCTTTGATCTACTCGTCAACACGATGTTCAAGTGCGCCATGCTGGAAGGCGTCATTCACGTCACCGATCCGGCGATCTGGAGGCCTTTCCTTGCAATTGAGGATGCAACAATGGCCTACACGCGAGCGATCGAGGCCAACGAATCGTTGAGCGGCATTTTCAACATTGCATCGGGCAATCACACTGTGGGCGAAGTTGCGGATCTGGTCAAGCTGACGCTGGAAGAAGAACTCGGCAAGAAGATCTCGCTCGACATCAAACACATCAAGGACATGCGCAATTACAAGGTTTCGATCGAACGCGCGAACACTGTCCTGAGCTTTCATCCGCACCAGAGCGTGAAATCGATCGTTCGCAGTCTAATCTCCAATATGGAGAGGTACGGAGACCTGGACAATCCCCGTTACTACAACATCCGGGTCTTCAAGGATCTGGAAAAGAACAGTAAGACTGCCTCTCAGGTATCGCCTACTCTCGCAGAGGCAAATCGATGAAAGTCGTGGTCCTGGGCGCGAATGGGCAATTGGGAAGCGACGTCTGTGCCGCTTTCGCTCAAAACGGCGATGAGATTATAGGGCTCACACATGCTGATGTGGAATTGACTTCTGCATCGTCGGTCGACGAAGCACTCTCCGCGGTCAATGCGGAGTTCATCGTCAACGCCGCAGCAATGCACCACGTGGAGAAATGCGAAGCCGACCCAGGTGCGGCTTTCGCAGCAAACGCGATTGGAGCAAAGAACGTCGCCGAGTGGGCGAAAAAGTCCGGGGCCGCGGTCGCCTACATCAGCACAGACTATGTCTTTGATGGGAAGAAGAACTCTCCTTATGTGGAGAACGATGTGGCTTCTCCATTGAATGCTTACGGAATTACCAAGCTCGCTGGAGAGCACTACATAGCTGCGGTATGTCCAAAGCATTTTATCCTCCGCGTGTCGGCAATTTACGGCCACCAGCCCTGTCGGGCAAAGGGTGGCCTCAATTTCGTGGAGTTGATGCTGAAGCTGTCGCGCGAACGCGACAAACTGCGTGTGGTCGACGATGAATTTGTATCGCCGACGCCCACAGTACAGATCGCAGGGCAACTGGTTGCTCTTAGCCGCTCGAACGATTACGGCCTCTACCATGGAACGACCGAGGGCAGCTGTTCCTGGTACGAATTCGCTCGCGAGATTTTCCGTGCCACCGGTACAACGGTTCGATTGGAAATGGCCGATCCCGGAGAATTCCCGGCTAAGGTACAGCGTCCTAAATACTCGGTTCTAGAGAACAGTGCCCTCAAAGTAGCTCAAATCAATGTATTCACAGACTGGCGACAGGGATTGGCAGATTATCTCCGCTCTCGCGCCGCTGCGGCGCCACATGAAGCACAGGCGCGCTGAAAGCAAGCGAGCACAGACAATGATCGGTATTGTGATGTTGCGATTGTAGGAGCTGGAATCGTCAGCCTTGCGGTAGTGCTGCAACTGCTTCGAAAGCATCCAGACCTGAAGCTAGTCGTCCTCGATAAAGAAAAGCAGGTTGTGTCCCACGTTTGTTAGCGGAGGAGTCGAGGCAGGGCCCAATGGTGTGTTCTCGTTCATCGGAAGTCCGGTCATTTGGCTACTTACAGCCGTGGAGCTGACCCAATTCGTCAGTGCCCTTGCGCCGGTAGTTCCTGGCGGTCCAGATTGTCATTGGGGTGTCGTTGCTGTCGCTCTATTAGAAGATCTACACGCACCGAGTCAACTCTGCGCAGATCGCGGCGCAAGGAAAGTTCCTTAAGGCCATTAAAATCGCACCGATGGTCAACTAGGAAAATCCTGGGTTGGACCTTGGGTTGGAGGAGGAGCGCAAGAAACCGAGAAACTCGGCTAAATTCTTGATTTAATTTGGTGGTGCTGGCAGTCTCGAGCAAACCGCTCTCTCGCTGCATTTCCCTGCTAACAGGGAATTTAACAGGGAAATCTTGAGTTTTTGGCTCTTGTTCACGCGCGGCGCCGCGTGGCATGCTGCACACTTCACTGTGCTTAGGCCGCCGTGGCGGACCATCCGGACTCAAAAAGAACAGGGAAATTTTTCGAGATAACAGGGAATTGAAATTCCCTGTTACGGGTTCGAGCAGCGAGAGATTGTTAATTTGTCGATGACCTTGTCGCGAAAAACGCCCCCAAATTCCCACTTCATAAGTAGAGCAATTTTTAGAGGTAGCCTTCACGAAAACCTAAGTCTGGATTGGTGACCAGCATGGACCTTTCTTCAGCATCCGTGACCGCGCGGGCGCCGTCTCGCGCGGCTCAGTACGTCCGCATGTCGACCGAGCATCAGCAGTATTCGCCGGAAAACCAGCTTGAGATCATCCGCCAGTACGCGGCGGCCCACAACATGGAGATCGTCCAGGACTATTCCGACCATGGCCGTAGTGGGCTGAACATCGCCGGCCGGGAGGGTCTCAACCAGCTTATGGCTGATGTCGAGGCCAAGCGAACCAACTTCACCTCGCTTCTCGTCTATGACGTGAGCCGTTGGGGAAGGTTCCAGGACGTAGACGAGAGCGCCTACTACGAGTACGTCCTGAAGCGGTCTGGCATCCGAGTCCATTACTGCGCGGAGCAGTTTGAGAACGACGGGAGCATGTCCTCCTCGGTGCTCAAGACCTTGAAACGTTCGATGGCTGCGGAATACAGCCGCGAGCTCTCGGTCAAAGTGTTCTCCGGCCAGTGTCGCCTCATTGAGCTTGGATTTCGCCAGGGCGGCGCCGCAGGCTATGGCCTCAGGCGCCAGCTAATCGATCGCAATCAGGCGCCCAAAGGGCTGCTTGGCCGGGGAGAGCGAAAGAGTCTGCAGACGGACCGGGTCATCCTGGTCCCGGGCCCCCAAACGGAGATCGAGGTGGTCCAGAAGATCTACACACGGTTTGTCACGGACAAGCAGACTGAACGCGAAATCGCCGAGCAGCTCAATGGCGCCGGCATTCTCGGAGAACACGGTCGCCCGTGGACACGGGCGACCGTCCATCAGGTGCTCACCAACCCCAAGTACATCGGCGCCAACATCTACAATCGCCGCTCGTTCAAGCTGAAGCACAAGCGAATCAACAATCCGGTCGACATGTGGATCTGGCGCGATGGAGCCTTTGTGCCGATCGTTGACGCCGCCATCTTCGAACAGGCGCGACGAATCATTGAGTCTCGGCATCAGCACCTGACCGACCAGGACCTTTTAGAACGGTTAAGGGAATTGCTGCGCAGGCGTGGCCGGCTGTCTGGTCTCCTGATCGATGAGACCGAGACCATGCCCTCGAGTTCCTGCTATTCGACCAGGTTCGGTAGCCTTGTCCGCGCCTACACGCTGATTGGCTGGGAGCCTGACAGGGACTTCGCCTATGTCGAGATCAATCGCAGCATCCGACGGCGTCATGCCGACCTGATTTCCGCGATCTTTGATGAGCTGCTCGCGCTAGGGGCGACGGTCAGCGTTGACTCACAGACTGACCTCCTGAGGATCAATTCGGAATACAGTGCCTCGCTCATTCTTGCCAGATGCCGGGAGACGCCGGCTGGCAGTCACCGGTGGCACCTTCGCTTCGACGAGAGCCTGAACCCCGACATCATCATCGCCGCGCGGCTGCAGCCAGGAAATGAGGACATCCTGGACTACTACTTGATGCCGCGAACCGACATCCTTCGCGAACGCCTCAACCTCAAGCCTCATAACGGCCTGATCTGGGATGTCTACCGCTTTCAGAATTTGAACTTCTTCATGGAGCTGGCCCGCCGCGGGCGAATCGAGGAGGCTGCATGAGCGAGCAACCGATCGATCGAATCCGGATATCCGAGATCCAGATCGCGAATCCTCGGCCCCGGAACCGTACACGCTGGCAGATGATCGTCGCGAACATACGGGAGGTCGGTCTCAAGAAGCCAGTCACATTGGCTCGCCGAACAACTCCAAGTTCTGACGGGAAGGTTTTCGACCTCATCTGTGGCCAGGGACGAGTTGAGGCCTTTATTGCGCTGGGAGAAACCCATATCCCGGCGGTCATCATTGAAGCTCGACGGGAGGATCAGTTCTTAATGAGTCTCGTCGAGAACATTGCGAGACGGCCTCCATCGAACCGAGACATCCTCCGCGAAGTGAGGAGTCTGCGAGAGCGCGCATATGGCGTCGGAGACATCGCCAAGAAGCTAGGCATGGAGAGGTCCTATATCTCGGGCATCGTTCACTTGGTTGATCACGAAGAAGCGGCACTCATTGCCGCAGTCGAAGGAGGAAAGCTTCCTATTAGCGTTGCAGTAGAGATTGCGAATGGTAAAGACCGTGAGATATCAGACGCCCTCGCGGAGGCCTACGAGTCCGGGCAGCTCCGAGGACACAAGCTTGCCGCGGCCAGGCGCCTCATAGCGAAGCGAATCGAGAAGAGACAAAAGGAGGGCAAGGCAATTGAGGCTCAAGAGAAAGGTGACCAGCAACATGTTGGTGCAGGTCTACAAGCAGCGTGTCCGGGAGCAGCAGAGCCTGATCGCCAAAGCTGAGCTGACCAAAGAGCGTTTGCTGTTGATCACATCGGCGATGCGCCAGCTCTTGCAGGATGACAACTTCACCACTCTTCTTAGGGCGGAAGGAATAGTCAACATGCCAAAGCAGCTTATGGCCAGGCTTGAGTAGGAGGCCCTCTCATGCCGAAGAGCGCAGTTCAGGCCGCTTTTGAGAAGCAGATCGTCATCCTACCGTTGAGCATAATCGTT
Organism: uncultured Acidobacteriaceae bacterium; assembly: GCA_963841365.1. Classification (GTDB taxonomy): domain Bacteria; phylum Acidobacteriota; class Terriglobia; order Terriglobales; family Acidobacteriaceae; genus Telmatobacter. The sequence continues at coordinate 5,856 of CAWJDG010000027.1, read as the reverse complement.
CCCCAGAGGACGATTACAAATGGCCAGCGAGAGTGCGATTTCTACAGGCAGATCACGGCCTCTCTGAAGCACATCGGCCTGATAGAACCGTTGGTCATCTACCCCCGCGCACCCGGGGAATACCTCCTGCTCGATGGGCATGTCCGGCTCGAGATCTTGAAGTCGTTAGGTGTCACCGAAGCCAGGTGTCTACTTTCGACCGATGACGAAGCCTACACATACAACCGGCACGTCAACCAGATTCCGCCAATAGCGCAGCACTTCATGCTGCTCGGAGCGCTCAAAAACGGACTGACAGAAGAGCGCATCGCGGCGGCGCTGGACGTCAGCCTCGACTCTATTCGGTCAAAGCGGGACATGCTGAATGGAATCTGCCCGGAAGTAGTCCAGATCCTTCTCGAAAAGCACGTCAGTGCTCAAGTCTTCCTGATTCTGAAGAAGATGAAGCCCTTCCGTCAGATCGAAGCCGCGGAGCACATGGTTGCCGGCGCCACATACACGGTGCCATTTGCTAAGGCTCTTTTGGCAGTCACGAAGCCCGAGATGCTCGAAGAACCTCCCTCCGCGAAGCTCCAAGCCACCTCGGAAGCTGCCCGCGCCATGCTGGAGGAGCAAAACGAATTCCTCCTGCGAGATCTCAAATCGGTCGAGGAGTCCTACGGCACAGATGCGTTGACGCTCACGGTTTCGCGTGGATACATCGAGCGGCTCCTGAGTAATCCGAAGATCGGGCGGTACATGGAGCGCTACCACCTCGACATTCTCCAAACCCTTCGGAAGCTTTTGTCAGATATAAAACCGATCCCATCGGAGGCCGAAAGAAGAGCGAGCTGAATTGGGGGCTCGGCGACAATCCGCTCGTTCCATCACATCCAATGACCAATTGACCTCTTCAAGTTTCGGTAACAGCTCGATGAAGTTGCCTCGCCTTGTCGCGAAAATGGTCGCCTATCGCCACTACATAGTGGGCTGCTCTTGGCAGCCGGCGAGGGAAGTGTGGACGAGATTGAGGCGACCGAATTGGTGGCGGCGCTCTTTGATCGCTGCTACACACAACTTGTACGGTATGCGGTCCGGTCGGTCACTGAACACGACCTTGCGGAAGATCTGGTACAGGACGCGTTCATGCACCTGTATGGAGCTTTGAGATCCGGGAAGTGCATCCATTACCCGAAAGCGTGGGCCATGTGCGTTCTTCGGAGGGCTATCAACAGGCACGTTCAGGACCGATTCGATCACGAGCAACTCGAGGATTACGAAGATATCCGGAATTCGGATCACGAGTCGGCTTGCTTGCCCCTCATTGCCGAATATTTGTGCGTTCTGTCGCGGCGCGAAGAGGAGGTGCTGCTACTCAGGCTGGAAGCAATGAAGTACAGAGAGATTGCGGATCGGCTGGGAATCAGCATGAACTCCGTCAACACATTCCTGGCGCGAGCCCTCCAAAAGCTTAAGAAGGTCGCTGCGCAGCATGCAGTCAAAGAAAGCGTAACCCTCCATGAAAAGAGAACCGTCGGTCGAGCATCTTGAAGACGCCGTCATCCTGGCATACCTCGACGGCGAGCTCTCTTGGGCAGCCGCGCGAAAGGCAAAACACCATCTTCAGAGTTGCTGGAACTGCCGATCTGCCGCCGCAGAGCTTGAACTGTTAGCCCAGACCGCCTATGCTTTGCTGTCGGCTGGGGATGAGGCTGACACGGGACAGACAGGCACCGCTAAGGCCGAATTTCTCAGGCGAAAGGCAAAGATTGACGAAACTTGGGATAAAAAGTTCAGGCGAAGCACATCTATGCTGTTCCAGCGGCCCGTCTCCTCGATTGGACGAGACAGCATTCGGACCACCTGCTCATCGCTATCGATTCATCGCTATCGATCTGAGCCGATGGGCGCGCCTCTTCGGCCTCAGCTGTTCCAGCGACCACCGGCATGAAGCTGAAGACGCCGAAGGAAGGCTGCCCCCTTTTCGTCGCGTAATTCACACTTTTCCCAACGATTTCTTTTGTTGCGGACCTAGGCGGGACGCACCCTGGCGGCCAAACTTCCGTATTGGAGACAATCCGCCCGAAAACGGATATGAGTTGGGAGACTCGGTTCAATCAAGGATTAGTCCAGAGAAAGATCGCCGATCTCAAGTATGCTTTTCTCGTGACAGAAGCGCGCGGAGGTTGAACAAATGACGCGAACGATAATTCGCTTGCTGATTGTGTTCTCACTTTCGCTTAGCTGTACGACCTGGCTGCTGGCCCAGAGTCTCTCTGCCTACCGCTTCCTCGATGGCGTGTCGGCGCATCCTGTCGGCGACCAAGTGGAAATGAAGCAATCAGCCGAAATCTATCAGGCTCTGATCATCGCTCCGCCGGCGGACGTGAAGAGAGTGCTCTCGGCCGTGCTGCGGTATACGCGCCCCGGCAATCAAGTTAATGTCGGGGCGTACGCACTCAGGTTCCTGCTCGGCATTACCGCTCGGCCTGACGGGGCCGATCTTCTGTCCTCCAAGTCCGAGGAGATTTCATCCCTGATCGCCGATGTCAATCCGGGATTTCAGGCCGGTATCGCCAGCATAGCGGAAATCCTGATGATGCAACCCGCAACGAACACCAAACCGTATGTGGCGGCTTTGACAGCCGCGGTACAGAACCAGAAAACCCGCAGGACGTAATAGCTGACCGGATGATTCGGCCTCTTTTGACCTTTGGCCTCAGCGATCCAAGAGCCGTGAAGTCCGCGCTGGCATTCCTGCATCGGGATGACCTCACCGCATCGACGCGGTCGGACCTGGTGAACATGCTGGGCACGGTTCCGGGCCTCCCGGAAGAAGTAAACCAATATCTGGTCGGGAGACTGGACGATCCTGACCCGCATGTCCGCGCAGTTGCAGTCGTCTCCTATGCCGATTCGACAACCGCATTCCACACGGCGGCAAAGGATCGCGTCGAGAGGATGGCAAACGACTCGCAGGAAAACCCGCAGGTTCGAGAGCTGGCAAAGCAAGCGATTGCCACCAAGCCTTCCTCGAACCCTAATATCGATTTGCCACCTTACAAGCCGAATGATCATTAACCGAGAGGAAAGTCCCAAGCGGTCAACCGCCGACTCAACGCTTCGATCCGATTGCATATCGACGCAGAGTTTACAGTCCAAACAGTCATTGTGGGCGAATTACCGGCCAACAGGAAGTTGCACCATTTTTGGTAATGGAAGGGTTGCCGACAAACCGTCCAGGACTCCGCCTTCGCCCCGAAATTCGCCTGCTTGAGCCGGTATCGGTCGAGTATATTGTGGGCAGGAAAAATGGGGCGTTTGTAATGGCCGCTTTGAACGCGCTTCTGACCCCGCCGTACTTTTATTTGGTTGTTGGGGTCGCCCTAATTGCCTCGACGGTGGCGTCGCTGATCACTGGCACAACGATTGCACGCTATAGCGGCTGGGTCTACCGCGCCAAGCAATCGGGGAGCTTTTGGTTTGGCATCACAGTAAATTTTCTCCTCGGTATTTATTTCATTTGGCTCTTTTTGTCGTATCGGTGCTGCGGGCATTCGAGCTAGGCTAACCGGAGACCGGTAGTACTATGCGCTTAAGCCGGAGGCAAACGGATGGATTACGACTACGACAAAGTCGATGAGATGACTCTCGCACTGCTCTGGCTGACCAGTTTCAAAGATCCGGTGGGGGCGCGAGCCTGGAAGGGGCAAAACTGGGAAACGATGGAGCGACTTCACGCAAAAGGCTACATCTCCGATCCGAAGAGCAAAGCCAAAACTGTCGTGTTGAGCGAAGAAGGTGAAAAACGCTCAAAAGATCTGTTCGCGAAGCACTTCTCGCTGAAACACTAGATCTTGCTCAAATAGAGCTTCGCGCATGGGACCGGCTATAAGCCAAATTCCAGTTAGGGAAGGGTTGCCGACAATCCGCCCGGTACTCGCAATTCTGACCCGCATCAAGCGTGGACGAGGGACTCGGTTGTTGGCAACAACTGAAACCCAATCTCAGTATTTTCCGTCAAATGTCGGCAACGACAATTAGCGTCAAGTTTCCATTCGAGGAAGTCTCCGCGACCGCGGATTCAGCGTTTGCCCTGGTCATCTTCCTGATAGAACTGCGACACCAGGTTATGGCGCTCCATGAATTCGCCCATGCGCTCAAACATCGCGATCTTGTAGACAAGGGAAGCCAGGGCGTAGCGGCTGGAGTAAAGCCGGTCTGTGTTCACGCATTGCATCAGCTCGTCGTTCCTGGTATTGAGGACGAGACTGGTGGGGGTACGGAGATCCATCTTTCTTCTGAAGTTGTTGAACTCGTCTTCGGGGGAATCCCAAGCACTTGGCTGTATGGCGCCCGGGATGCCCCAGGCATCCGCGTCGGCCCGGCATTGCGCGAGAGGGGTGACATGCACCGCATCCTGTTCGCGCGTCAGCGGAGGAATCAACAGCAAAAGCAACGGCATCAGCCAACGCGCAATTTTCATCGCCACGATTCCTCTCTGCGGTGGATTCTCCCCAGCACGCAAAGCTAATTGACATTGCAGGCCGCAGCTCTTGTTCCGGAAATTGCGAGGCCGTACTGGTCCGCTCCAGACAGCCTGGAACCGTCAGCCGCGAGCGTGAGCTTGTCTAACGGCAAGTCCGAGAACGTAAGCGTGTACGATCGGGTGGCGCCGGCTGTGGCCTGCCACTTCCCATGCCACGCCGCGTTAGACGACACAGCCGTGAATGCGCCGGCTGAATTTGAAGAGCTGTTAGAAGTGACTGTCACTTTGCTGGTCACGACGTCGACCCAGTTCCAGGTTCCGACCAGTCCGTTGCTCTCGGAAATGCGCGTGGCCGTATCTGTGCCTCCATACTGATTCGTTCCACTGAGCGACCGCTGGTCTGCTGAGATCGTGAGCTTCGAAGTTACCGGCTGCGGCCATGTGATCGCGTACATGCGCTGGGCCGCGTTCACTGTCTGCCAACTCGCAATGAACGGCCCACCTACCGCCTTGTTGTTCGGCAGCACCACGACCTCGCCTCCGTTGATCCATTGAAAGCAGCCCACAATTGGATTGACGCCGGGGAGGTGCGGCAGGGCCAACGCCGGAGGCGGGTACCTGCCATCATCGCTTGCGCATTGCGAGGCCTGGACCGTGCAGAGGGTTCCATTGTTTTTGCGGCATTCCGCGAGCGCCTCTTCGGCGGCCTGATCGCGATTGGGCTCGGCGGCCCAACCCGTGGCGCGGTCGGCAAGACTGGTTGCGAGCGCCAGGCACAGATTGCTTCGCGACAGGAGGGGCTGACAGTCGGATGCCAAATAGCTGCAGTTGGTCTTGGCCACCGACTCTGCCGCGCTTTGCGAAGGCTGCCCGTGGGAAGCCCCCGAGCTCATCGTGCTGCTTGAATACGCAATGGCAGTCCAATATACGGGCGTGGATGTTACGGTGCCTCCCGGACAATCCCACCGCATGAATTGATCGTTCCATGTGCAGAACGCCTGCGCTGAGGCGGGAACCGCACCCAGGCTGCCGACTGCCACGGCGAAACACAGAGCTGCGCCAAAGCTCAGAACTCGCGTCGAGATCACTAAGGCCATTCCGGGGATAAGTCCTCTCATGACAATTCTCCGACTCATTACGTTAAGATCTCGAAACGAGAGCTTCGGCGCTCTTATCCCAATTGGATTCCAAGGGAACGCCGATATTCGGTGAACGGGGGCACAACGGAAGCATACGCGTTTGGCGGCCTGAAATGCAGAGAATCAGCGCTCTGAGCAGCGCCCTTTGAGGATCTTCATGAAACACTCGAGGCTACATTGGAGCTCCATTATCGCCCGCTGAAGTCAAAATCCCAGTTGGTCGCCAACCCCGAACCTTGGTCAAATTTT
>CAWJDG010000026.1:0-86025 GCA_963841365.1 uncultured Acidobacteriaceae bacterium | reverse complement strand
TTACTCTGCAAGAGCGTTCTGTCCGGATCCTGCATTGAGAAAGGCCCTCCCGGTACTTTGACACGAGTCCGCGGCCAACCGCAAGTTCGGGAGCGTTTTTAGCGGCTGCCGACCAGATAGATTTCCATCCCCTGCTCCGGCCAATTGAAGAGCTCTTCGTAACGCCGGCCTTCAAGATACTCAGCGAGATCGGCCTGGGTCTGGAGGTCGGCGCCATTGCGTCCCTGGATCCGTACAACAAGGATATGCTGCTCATCGGGCACGCCACTTTCTTCGTAATTCACCACTTCGCGATTGCGATAGAACGAGAGGCCGTATTCAAGATCGCGGCGCACGTGGAACACTGCCACGGGTTCGTCGGCAGGCACCATCTGCGCCAATCGATCAGCCAGAGGCCGCGCGGAATAAGTGCGGTCGAGCAGGTGGATGACGCGCTTGGTGGCAGGAATCCCTGGAATGCCAAAGACCGGGCCCACGCCATAAAGAAAGAGCACCAGCACAACAAGAATCCAGCAGGTAGCCGGTCGGAGCCTGGCCACGCCAAAGCCCCTGGTGACAATCAGAATCAGCAGGCCAGCCCCAATCGCGGCCAACGCGGCGGCAGCCAAGGCGTGGGAAGGCGGCATGGCTGCACCATGGGCCACAAACCACGGCAGCAGCAGCACCGCCATCGTCGTGGCGGCGCAAAATACCGCATGCCCCAGCAGAATCCAGCGATTCAATCCTGGCTGGCGGCGGCGGAAAAGATAATCTCCGGTGAGGATGGTGATGGGAGGAATGGCGGGAAGAATATAGCCGGGCAGCTTGGATCGCGAAAGGGAGAAAAAGACGATGGGAAGGAGCGACCAGAGCACGAGAAACTCAGGAAAAGCGTCGCCCGGCCGCGTGGGCAGAGGCTTGCCTGCCCTGGAGTGGCGTAGCCGCCACTCGGCGACCGAGGTCTGGATGCCGTCAATTAGCGCGCGCAAGGCGACGACGGTCCAGGGCATGAGAGCCAGCAGCACAACCACCAGGTAGTACCAGAACGGCTGTTCGTGCTGGTAGCGGTCGGTGGCGAAGCGTTCCAGATTGTGCTCTAAAAAGAACTCGCGGAAGAAAGTTGGGTTCTGATGCTGCACGGCAATGAACCAGGGCAGCACCATGGCAAAATAGAGAACCACCCCGGGCCACCACAGCGAGCGGCGCAGGATGTGCCACTCGCGGCGCAGGAAAGCAAATGCAGCAATAATGAGGATGGCCAGAAAGGGCGCAACTGGCCCCTTGGCCAACGTAGCCAGCCCCGTAAAGAAGTAAATGTCGTAGAGCCAGAATTTGGAGTTGGTTTCATACCACGCGTACCAGCCGAGCAAGCCGATCGACAGCGGCGCCGCCATCTGCATATCGGTGGAGGCCCCGCGGGAGAAGGCCATGATGCCGGCGCAAGCAACGGTGATGAGCGCTGCATCAAGATGCCCGCCGGGACGGAATCGCCGCATGTGCAGGTAGATGAGACCAACCATGATGAAGGCGAAGGTGGCCGAAGGCAATCGCGCGGCCCAGTCGTGCACGCCGAAGTCCTGGAAGATGAACATCGCGCGCCAGTAATACAGTGCAGGCTTCTCGAGCCATGGGCGTCCGTAGAGGTAGGGAGTGACGCAGGCGCTCAGCCGCTCATTGAGAGTGCCAGCCGAGTCAAAGCGCACCAGCATTTCATGCGCGATTTGCGCATAGCGCGGCTCGTCGGCTCCCACCAGACCGAGGCCGTCCCCGCCCAGTGCAGGCGTAACCCCATAAACAAGGAAGAATACGCTGAAGGCTAGAAAGACCGACGCCTCGCAGATGGTAGCCCAGCGAGGCATCTGCCAACGCCGGCGTGCCTTCAAATCCTCACCCGACGGTTCCACGGGATTTTCCATCCCTGGCACTTCTCCAAGAAGCATGCGTCAGCCTGCTTTGCGCAGGGCGAAAGTCTCGGTTTCACGCAGGACGGATGGGGACCATGGCGGGCCTGCTCGCCTTCCACGCTGCAACAGAAGCGCGGAAATCCCCCTGGCGTTGCAATAGGGTCAAGGCTAACAGATTTGTACGGAATCTCAAGGGCCGCTTAACCATTGGCTGTTGTCAAATCAGCAACCGCTTTACGCAACTGCACCTGGATTAATTCGAGAGCGCGAGGCAGCGGCCCATCGAGTGTGCAGCCGGCGGCATTCTCGTGGCCACCGCCGCCCAGCCGCGCTGCAACGGCTGCAACATTCACACCGCCTCCGCTGCGCAGGCTCAGCCGGACCAACCCCTCAGGCAACTCGCGCAGGAAGACTGCAATATCTACGCCTGCAATGCCCAGTGCAACATTCACAATGCCTTCGCAGTCCTCTTCTGTGGCGCAGCTCCGCACCATGTCTTCATGCGTCACCCATAACCAAGCCAGCCTACCTTCGCGCTTGAGTCTGCGCAACGCCGCGCCCAGCAGCAAAAGCTTTGAGGCGGGCGCGGAAAAGTATACCTCCCGGGCGATCGCCACCGGCTTGGCACCAGCAGCCACCAGTTCACGCGCCAGTGCGAAGGTGGACTCCTTCACCGAGCCGTAGCAAAATCCTCCCGTATCTGTAAGCACCGTCGTGTAGAGACAGGTCGCCATCTCGGGCGTCAAATTTGCCCCGGCAGCCAGCGCCAGGCGGTACACCAACTCACCCACACTCACTGCGCGATGGTCGATCCAGTTCAGATGCGCGAATTCCTGCCCGGTAACATGGTGATCGATGTTGATGAGGAACAACTCTTCGAGGCCACGCAGCCTGGTGCGCTCCACGCTATCGCACTCCAGCAGAATCGCCGCGTCGTAATGGTCATGGACGCGCATTGTCCTTTGAATGGCATCGGCGCCCGGCAGCTTTCGGTAGACGGCGGGAATTCCGTCTGCCGTGACGAGGTCGGCGTGTTTACCCAACTGTTCCAGAAACATGCCGCAAGCGAGGATCGAGCCCACTGCGTCGCCGTCAGGCCGCGAGTGAGAGCACACAAGAAAGCGCTCGCCGTCACGAATGGCCTGAAGGATGGCGGCCATGGAATCGGCTTGCGCTGAAGCAGCGGCGCGCGGTTGCGCGCTCCCGACCGCGACAGCCAATGCCTTGGCGTCGAGCTTGGAGGAAATGCGTTGCATCGAACTAGCTGACTGAGGCACCCTGTCCTGTCTGCGGTTTTGTCTGAGCGGGGCCCTGTTGCATTTCACTCCGGCGAGCCGTTGGAGCCTTGCCTGCTGCGGCGGGTTTGCGCGACCGGCCCATCAGCTCTTCAATACGCGCCTTGAAGCGGCCAGACCGATCCGCGAGAAACGTCAGATCGGGGACGCGGCGTACGCCCATCCGCTCCTTTAGTACATGGCGGATGTAGCCTTTCGCTGCTTCAAGGCCGGCGATGGTCTCTTCTTCGGCCTTTGCAATATCTTTTGCCGCACTGTCCACAACGATGTACACGCGCGCGGACTTACCGCCCGGATTCAGCGCGACCTCGCTCACATGACAGAAATCGATGCGCGGATCAGAAAGCTCGCCTTCGATCATGACGCCAATCTCGTCGCGCAGGGTTTCGGCCACGCGGTCCTGATGATGTTTTCTCGCTCTATGTTCCGGCATGACCGCCTCCTTGACCCGGATAAACCCATCAGGATACCAGAGTGCATGAACGAAAGCCCGGGTGGGAATCGCTTTCGCCACTACTCGGTTCGATGCGCGAGCGGCCGGCTGTGGATCAGGCCGTGAAATCTATCGCGACCACTTCGTGAAGCGCGATCGATGGCACTTCGAGAAAAATAGTGTTTCCTTCAGCGCGATACGCGACGTCTTTTCCCGCGGTGAGCAGATGGACACGGCTGATTCGCCGTCCAGAGGGAATACGCAGCGAAATCCTTTGCGCTGTAATTGGAACGATCTCGCGCACTGGACCCTTCAGCATCATGGGATTCGTGAGATTGACGAGGTGCAGCGTTAGAGAGTCTTTCTGCTCCCATACGGCGACATCCAGAATGCCCTTGCCTTCGACCGTCACGGGCGGAGCTTCGTTCGTTGCCCATTCCACCGCGTTGCGCAGCAGCTTGCCATGATCGACGCTGAGCACTTGCCAGAAAGTGCGATCGATATCGCCCGGAAAGTAGGCCACGCGGCCTGCGCCAACTGCCCGCAAGTAAACGCCGGGACTATGCGCTCCACCCGGACGCGTAAAGACCGATTCCATCGGCAAATCCGGGTACGAGGGCACGATACGCACTGGCGCGAACTGGCTTTCATCGGCCGGCGTCAAATCCACCTGGTTTACTGCATTGATGATGCGACCGGAATCTTCGAATCCACGCAGCAGCGGATGGTAGGCTCCTGTGGCGGGATCCTTCTCCAGGCTCAGATACGAGTTGCGCATGTTTTCTTCGACTTTGCCCGCGAACGAAGCGCCAAACAGCGACGCGAGGCCGAAGTCTTTTTGCCGCACGCCCCATTCGTCGTAGAGCGACGTCTCGTAAGTCGCGACGAGGCCGCCGCCTTTCTCAACAAATGCGCGCAGGCTCGCGCATTGCTCGCCGCTCAGCGCCGCGATGTTGGGCAGAATCAGCGTGCGAAAGGGCGCAAGATGCTCATCATCGAGGCAGCGGTCGTGGACCATCTCGAACGGAATGCGCGCCTCAACAAGCGCCTCGTAAAATCCGAGAGCGGGCTCCTCAATCCTCTCGCGCGCGTCTTCTCCGCCGTAAAATGATGCGCTTTGCTGCGAATAAACGAGACCCACTCGCGCCACGGGTCGAAGATTTCTGAAGTATTTCTCGTTCGCGTAGTGCCATTGGAAGATCTCTTGCACCACGGGAAGCCATCGCCGATCGATTGGTTTGGCGTTGAATTTGATGAACCATGGGCGAAGTCCCTGGGCCATGCCGTCGGCAACCCACATGCGGATCTCGTCGCCATTCTGGACCGAATCTTTCCACCGATGTTCGTCCTCGATCCCCACATTGAACATGCCCGCAATGGCTTTGCTGCCCATCGTGGCGCGATACTCTTTGCCGTTCTTGCCGTTGGACCATGGGGCCATGAGTCCGCGGCGGCCCTGGCGGTCCGCCACCATCGTCGGAGCAAGCTCGTTGATTGTCTTCATGTCCAGATCGCTGAGCGCGCCTCCGCCAGCGTTCGCAATGTAGCTCGCATCCGGGTTGATCGCCCTGATTTTTTCATTCCACAAGCGCCACAATTCGAAGAGCCGCTGCTGCCGCCAGACGATGTACTGCTTTCTCGCCGCATCCTGTGGGTTGTTCGTGCGCGGCAAGTCCAGCCCTGTTGCCTCATGGAAATTTTGCCGGCAGTGCTCGCAGTAGCACATACCGCTGCCCGCCCAGCGGTTGGTGAAGATCCCGTCGGGCTTGTACCTGCGCATGATTTCCTCGTGTACCGAGGTCATGAACTCGAAGTTGTATGGGCCGAGTGCGCACGTCTCCCAATAGCGCGGATCGGACGGGTGCCGCACCTTTTGGCCGCTCGCATCCACCCTGATCCAGTCGGGGTGCGCGTCATAGACCTTTTGCCAGCATGCGTGGGAATCGGTCCGGGCCACGATGTTCATGCCCATGGCGCGGCAGCCAGCCTGCAGGTCGCCGAAGGCATCGCGATCGCCCAGCCAAGCGCTGCGCTGCTGCAGTGGAATCTCGGTGGGATAGAACGCCACCACGCCGCCGGCGCTCAGGCAGGCTGCGTCGGCATGGACGCTGCGAAAGTAGTCGAGCCAGAATTGCTGGTCGTAATTGCCGGGATCGTCCTCGACAAAGGCGAGTTGGGCCCAGCGCATGGGGCGGTCATACCAGCTATGCGCGCCGGCTTGAGGTTGCGCTGCTTCGGCCGCCAGGCCCGCCGCGAACAAATCGCTGCCCGCACCTGCCGGCAAAAGGCACCCTGTTGCGGCAAGTGCTGATCCTTTTACGAAGTCTCTACGGCTGCTCATCCTGCGACCTCCCGTGATGCTGCCATTTCATCACGGAAGGCTCGAGTCTGGCAGCTTGAATTCCCAGATTGCCTTTCGCAGCGCTTGATTCGGAGAGCGCGGTCACTAGCTTTGCGAGGCGCGCTCCAGCTCGGCGATGTCGAGCTTCTTCATCTTTATCATGGCCTGCATAGCCTTGGAATTTCTGAGCAGCTCCGGCAGGCGCGCAGGCACAATCTGCCAGCTCAAACCGAATTTGTCCTTGAGCCAGCCACACTGGATTTCGGCGCCGCCGGCGGTGAGCTTCTCCCAGTAGTAGTCCACGTCAGCTTGCGAGTCGCAGCGCACCACAAATGAAATCGCCTCGGTGAACTTGTACGCCGGTCCGCCGTTGAGCGCAGTGAACCTCTGGCCATCGAGTTCGAAGCTGATGGTGAGGATGCCACCCTTGGGGCCGGGCGCGTCGCCGGTGTTGCGCAGCTCGCCGATCCGGCGCGAGTTCTTGAAGACGCTCAAGTAGAATTCGACGGCCTCTTCGGCGTTGGCATCAAACCAGAGAAAGGGCGTAATGCGCGATGAACTTTCGAGTATATTCATTGGGAAACCACCTGAAACGTCTGGGGATCCGGCAACGTGGGTGCCGGTGCGGAGGCCAAAGTCGAGCGCTCTGGAATTCCACTCGAATATTGGTAGCATATTTTACTTGCGAAATGCAAGTAACTTGTCTAACATGGGTGCGTGGCCAGAAAATCCAACACAAAACATCGTTCCGGCTGCCCGGTCAGCATCTCGCTCGATTTGCTGGGCGACCGCTGGTCACTGCTGCTTGTTCGTGACATGATGGTGCGCGGCTATCGCACCTTTCGCGAATTCCAGCGCTCCGGCGAAGGCATTGCCACGAACATTCTGGCCGACCGCCTGCAAAAGCTTGAAGCGGGCGGCATCCTCACACGCGAGCCCGCGGCGGAGGACGGCCGCAGCACATATTACCGCCTCACGGCAAAGGGTATTGCCCTGGCTCCTGTTCTGTTGGAGTTGCTGATTTGGAGTGGCAGGAACGAAAGGACCGAGGCGCCAGCGGCTGTGATCGAAGAAATGGAAAAGAACCGCGCCGCCGTGCTTGCGGAGACCTATCGCCGATGGGAGCAGCGCGATCCTACGCCGATTCTTCCGCCTTTCAAGACCCAATCGAGAATTTCGAAATCAAATTCCCCGAAAGGAAAAACCAGACGATGAAGTTGACAACCTATCTAAACTTCCCCGGCAACTGTCAGGACGCCATCAACTTTTATGAGAAGCATCTGGGCGCCAAGATCCTGATGAAATCAACGTTTGCAGAAATGAGCTCTAACCTCACGCCGCAGAATCTTCCTCCGGGCCTAAACCGGGATGGGATCATCCATGCGCGCTTCACCATCGGCGACACGGTCGTGATGGCCAGTGACGGCCCGAAGGTTGAGCCCATGCGCAGCGCCTATCTCTGTATCGCAGTTGACAGCAATACCGAAGCCGAGCGTATCTACGCGGCGCTTTCCGAAGGCGGCGAGGTCTTCATGAAGATGGACGAGACGTTCTTCGCGCACCGATTTGGGCAGTTCCGCGACAAGTTCGGCACCAACTGGATGGTCATCCACGAAAAGCCGATGCAACGACCGGCCTGAGAGCGGGACGGAGCGCGATTGAAAAGAAGGCCATAGGCTGCTACGCTCATCTGTCCCGGTATAGCAGTTTCGGAGATGTTGTGAGGGCATTCACCAAATTAAAGTCTGAGGGAGCGCCAGCGAGCGAAGGCCCTAATACCCGCATAAACCCTGCAGTATTTCCGAAACTGCTCTGATCCGGGGAAAGAGCAGGCACGACCATGGCCTTCAAATTTCAGGGCTTCGATTTTCTCCATCTCGACGGAAGCTTCACCGAAGAAGAGATCCTTGTTCGCCGTACCACTCGCGACTTCGTCGAGGCCAGCGTCATTCCCATCATCGAGGACTGCTTTCGCGAGGGCCGGTTTCCGCGCGAACTGGTTGCGCCGATGGGCGAGCTCGGCTTCTACGGCGCGAATCTCGAAGGGTACGGCTGCGCGGGTATGTCGAACGTGGAGTACGGTTTGGTGATGCAGGAGCTGGAGCGCGGCGACTCCGGCCTGCGAAGTTTTGTCAGCGTGCAATCGGCGCTGGTGATGTATCCAATCTTCACCTTCGGCTCCGATGAACAGAAGAAGACCTGGCTCCCAGCGCTGGCCACGGGCGAAAAACTGGGCTGCTTTGGGCTCACCGAACCCGGCTTCGGCTCCAACCCGGCCGGGATGACCACCCGCGCGCGCAAATCCGGCGACGACTACATCCTCAACGGCGAAAAGATGTGGATCACATCGGGCACGATCGCCGATGTGGCTGTGATCTGGGCCAAGCTCGAGAGCGAAGGTGCGAGTAGCGATTCCGGCAAAGATGATGCCGAATCGGTCCGAGGCTTCCTCGTCGAAACCAATCGGCCGGGCTTCACGGCCCACGACATCCACGGCAAATGGTCGCTGCGCGCTTCGGTCACCAGCGGCCTGTCGCTCCAGAACGTGCGCGTGCCCGCGGCGAGTCTCTTGCCCGGCGCCACAAACTTAAAATCCGCACTGATGTGCCTCAACCAGGCACGCTATGGCATCAGTTGGGGCGCAATTGGCGCGGCGATGGATTGCTACTCAACCGCGCTGAACTACGCGAAGGCCCGGAAGCAGTTCCACAATCAGCCAATCGCCAGCCACCAACTTGTGCAGGAAAAACTGGTGTGGATGGCCAGCGAAATCTCGAAAGCGCAGTTGCTCTCGCTGCATGTGGGCCGGCAGAAAGATGCGGGAATTGCCGGCCACCAGCACATCTCCATGGCAAAGAGAAATAACGTGTGGATGGCTTTGGAATGCGCGCGGCTGGCTCGTGACATCCTCGGCGCAAACGGCGTGACGGAAGACTTCCCTGTGATGCGCCACAGCATGAACCTCGAATCAGTGAAGACGTACGAGGGAACACACGACATTCACACGCTGATTTTGGGGCAGAGCCTCACCGGGATAGGGGCGTATTGAGGCGGAACTGGCTGACGAACAATCGTATCGACAAGGCGAGGCCGACAGCGGCATATTCTTAGTCATGCTGAATCTGCGAATCTCTATTCGTTCTCTCCGCAAAGAATTCTTGTTGTGCTGCATCGCTGCGCTGCTGGTCATGGCCTTAGCCTCTCCCGCCACCGCGCAGCAGCCTGCACCCGCTCCGATCGTGCTGCATGCCGCGCGCCTGCTCCAGGTGGAAACGGGCAACGTGCTCCAGCCCGGAGAGATCCTCATCGAGGGTGAGCGCATCAAGGCTGTGGGATCGGCAGTTGACCATCCTGAGGGCGCGAAGATCATCGACCTCGGCAACACCACGCTGCTACCCGGCCTGATTGATGCGCACGTGCACTTGTTCCTTCATCCCGGCGCCGAGGACCTGCAGACTGTCGAAGAGTCCGTTCCCTGGCGCACGATTCTGGCGGAGCAGGCGGCGAAAGCCGATCTGATGGGCGGATTCACCGCCGAGCGCGACATGGGTACCGAGGGCGCGGGCTCGGCTGACACGGCGATCCGCAACGCGATCAATCAGGGCATTATTCCCGGACCGCGGCTGCGCATCAGCGGCAATGCCATCGACATACTCGGCGGACACGAAGATGCAAACCACTTCAATCCCGCGCAGCACGTGTTGTCGAACGCGGATTATGCCAACTCTGCCGAGCAGATTGTCGAAGTGATGCGCGAGCAGCACAAGGAAGGCTCAGATTTCGCGAAGATTTACGAGACGGGGCCCGACCGCATGGTCGACGGCGTGCTGCACACGCCCTACCAATATACCGAGGCGCAACTTGCCGCCGCAGTTGAGGAGGCTCATCGGCTGGGTACGTTTGTCGGCGTCCACGCCATGGGTGAGCCGGGCACGCTTTACGCGGCGCAGGCCGGCGTGGCCTCAATTGACCATGCCACACAGCTCAGCGACGAGACCATGCGCCTGATGAAGGAAAAGGGGATCTTCGCCGTGCCTACCTTCACCATCTTTGACTTCTTCGCGCACCACCGCGAATCGCAGGACCAGGCGGCGAGTGAGTCGGCGATGCTCGACTACAAAATTGCCGAGTTCAAGAAGCAGATTGCCGCCGGCATTCCCTTTGCCGTGGGTTCCGACGTGGGGCCGTTCCCGCATGGGACGCAAGCGCACGAACTTACGCTGATGGTCCGTTACGGCATGAAGCCGCTGGCGGTGCTGCAAGCCGACATGATCAATGGCGCAAAGCTGCTTGGATGGGCCGGGCAGATCGGCGAGCTCAAGCCCGGGTACTATGCGGACATCATCGCGGTTCCCGGGAATCCGCTCGACGATATCTCTGTTATGGAGCGCGTGAGTTTCGTTATGAAGAATGGCGAAATCGTGCGGCAGTAAGAAGTGGAGGCCGACACACATGGTGCGACGCATTGGCTCGACCGCCATGACTGGCATTTTTCTGTGCCTCGCACTCGGCTCCGTTGCCCAGCAAGTCCCTCCGCAAAGCAACCCTCCTCCCAGGCTCATCCCGCGCACACAGGAAGAGCGAGAGGAGCAATTCCGTTCCGAGCACCGGCTCATTCTGAATGTCCTCGTGACCGACGCCACTGGCAAGCCTGTTGCCGGACTCAAGGAAGACGACTTCACACTACTCGATAACAACCAGCAACAGCCTCTTGCCTCTTTTCGCGCCGCGACGGGCAGAACAGAGCCCACGCCGCCCCACGTCATTCTTTTGATCGACGCCTTGAGCAACACTCGCACCGCGATCGTCGCGCAGACAGATGTGATCCAGAAATTTCTCAAGCAGAGTCCAGGCCCGCTCCTTTATCCAACCTCGATTGCTTCTTTGACCGACACCGGAATCAGCGTCAAGCCCGCTGCCACGGATCGCGTTCTCCTTGAAAGCCAGATTAGCGCCCTCGCCCTCGCCCACGCCCTGCAGCCGTACCGCTGCAGTGGCGACAAAGGCAGCCACGAGTTGTGGACGCCCTTAGGAGGAGATCAGAGCGTTCCGATCATGACTTCCTCCGGCACAAAGATCAATACCGGGTGCCTGAACCAGCGGTTTCGGCTTTCCGTCACCGCACTCAATCGCTTCGCCGTCCAGCAGACCCAGGTTCCGGGCCGCATTCTCCTTATCTGGCTCGGTGCTGGATGGCCCTGGCTCTCCGGTCCCGGCTTTCTCCCAAACACAGCCGCCCTCAAACAAAACTTCTTCTGCTATCTCGTGCAGCTCACAAACACGCTACGCGAAGCCCAGATCACTCTTGACAATCTCGTTTCGCGTAACGACTGGCAGACCGCCCGTTCGCAGGAAATGCGCGACCTGGACAAAATCAGGACCGTTCCAACTGAAGAAACCGTGAATGCCAAAGACCTCTCTCTGCAGGCCCTCGGCGGCGAGAGCGGAGGCCTCGTCCGCACAGATCGCCCCGATCTTTCCAGCGACATCGCGCAATGCATGGCCGATGCCGCGACGTACTACGTCCTGCAATTCGACTCCGGCACCGCCGCCCAACTGGACGAATACCACTCCCTGCACGTCGACGTAAAACAAACCGGCCTCACTGTGCGCACCAATGCCGGCTACTTCGCCGAGCAGTAATGCGCGCTCTCCCCGTAACAGCCGCTCCCATGTACACTCGTGATTGCCGGAGCTCGCTTCAGGATTTCGGCGGCTCTCATTCCGGCAACCTTACAATCTCTGCGTCAGGAGCAACCACCATGCGCCACGCCGCTCTGCATTTCCTTGCTGCAGCCTCCATCGCAGTCTGCACCGTCTTGCCGGCAGCAGCGGCTGACCACGAACACGATCCCCGCCTTCAAGGCAGCGACAAGTTCAATCAAGGCGGATGGACGTATGTGCACCTGCAAGGCACGCCGGAGCAGGTTGGCTTTCAGCATGGGTATTTGCTGGCGCGCGAGATTGAAGACAACGTGCATGTGTACCAGGTAGAGGCGCCACATCACGCAAAGCACAATTGGAGCTTCTTTCGCGATGCCGCCCAGAACGTGCTTTGGCCTCATCTCGACGCGGAATACCAGCAGGAGTTGAGGGGCATTGTCGAGGGCCTGCAAGCGCAAGGATCGCCGCTGGATCTGTGGGACATTGTGGCGCTAAACGGCTATATCGAGCTGAGTGATTACTACATCCCGTGGCTGAATGCGAAAGAAGGCAAACCCAATCCTCCGGAGGCAAAGGCTCCAGGCCATTGCAGCGCCTTTGTCGCCACTGGCGCGGCGACAAAGGACGGAAAGATTGTGATCGCACACAGCAACTGGACGTCGTACGCAGAGGGCGAACGCTGGACAGTTGTCTTCGACGTCGTGCCGGCGAAAGGGCAACATTTCATCATGGACGGCCTGCCAGGCGTGATCACGAGCCAGGATGACTTCGGCGTAAATGCGAGCGGACTGATGATTACAGAGACGACGCTGCCGATGGCGAAGGGCTTCGACATAAATGGAATCGCAGAATTCGACCGCTCGCGCAAGGCGATGCAGTACGCGACTTCGATTGACGAGTATGCAGCCATCATGCGCGAGGGCAACAATGGCGGTTATGCGAATTCGTGGCTGATTGGGGATCGCAAGACGGGTGAGATTGCATATCTGGAGTTGGGGCTGCATCACACTCCTCTGACAAGAAAGAAGGACGGGTATTTCGTTTCGTCGAATTTTGCGGCAGACCCGGATCTGATTCGCGACGACACGCCGGGCTTCAGACCTGACGACCCTGAGAGCACGATGAATGCGCGGCACATTCGCGCTGAGGAGTTCGTGAAGGAGCACTTCGGCAAGCTGGATACGGCGCTCGCCGAAGCGTATCTCTCCGACCACTACGACAGTTACGAGCACAAGATCGATGCGGGCAAGCGCAGCCTGTGCGGCCATATGGAGACATCGTCCGTCGGAGAAAAAGTTTGGGAGGATCCGCCCTTCGATCCTGCAGGCGCGGTGACAGGCAAGGTGATGGATTCAGACATGGCCGCAAAGCTGAGCTTCATTGGCAGGGCCGGTCATCCGTGCGGCGAAAATTTTCAGGCCGCACCGTTTCTTAAGACGCATCCTGAATTCGCCTGGCAGAAGCCAATTCTGCACGATATGATCGCAGGCCCGTGGACGACGTTTACCGCCGATGAAAAACCGCCCGCGGCAGTCGCGCAGAATTAGGACTCGGCGAAACTTAATCGACGGCAGCAGCTACACCGCAACCGTAAAGCTCTCTTCAGTGCGAGTCACCGAGCGGTACAACGTGTCGCGCTCGACGGGAACGCGCCCGGCTTCGGTAATCAGCCGGCACAGCTCTTTGCGGGTCATGCCCTGGGGTGTCGTGGCTCCGGCGTCGTGATAAATCTTCTCCTCGATCACCGTGCCATCCAGGTCGTCGGCGCCAAAGCGCAGCGCGATCTGCGCGATCTTGGGCGTCATCATTTGCCAGTACGCCTTAATGTGGGGAAAGTTGTCGAGCAGCAGGCGGCCGACTGCGATCTGCCGGATATCCGTCAGCCCCGTGGTTACGGGCAGGTGGTCGAGCGGCGTGTTTTCCGGGTGGAATGCGAGTGGGATGAAGGTTTGAAAGCCGCCGGTCTCGTCCTGCAGCGCGCGTAGCTTCAGCAGGTGGTCCACGCGGTCCTCATCGTTCTCAATATGGCCGTAGAGCATGGTCGCATTCGACTTGAAGCCCAGCTTGTGCGCCGTCCGCGCCGTCTCAAGCCACTCCTCGCCGTCAATCTTGTGGTCGCAGATGATGGAACGGACTCGCGCGGCGAAGATCTCTGCGCCGCCTCCGGGCATCGAGTCCACGCCCGCCTCGCGCAGCTTGACCAGTGTCTCTTCGATCGAGAGCTTCGCGCGCCTCGCGAGGTAGGCGATCTCGACCATGGTGAAGGCCTTGATGTGCACCTTGGGGAAGCGCTCTTTGAGGCCGCGAATGAGGTCGAGGAAAAATTCGAAAGGCAGGTCGGGATGCAGCCCGCCGACAATGTGGAACTCCGTCACAGCCTCGGAATAGCCCGAAGCCGCCGTCTGCCATGCCTCGTCGAGAGCCATGGTGTAACCGGCCGGGTCGCCCTTCTTGCGGCCAAAGGCGCAAAGCTTGCACGCGGCCACGCACACGTTTGTGGGGTTGATGTGGCGATTCACATTGAAGTAGGTGACGTCGCCGTGCAACCGCTCGCGTACGTGGTTGGCCAGCCAGCCCACCGCGAGCACATCGCGCGAACCGTAGAGCGCCAGGCCATCGTCGCCGCTGAGCCGCTCCTGGGCCAGCACCTTGGCGGCCACCGCTTCCAGGCGAGGATCGTAGGTGCGAAATTCACGGCTTTGCGAGCTGCCGGGTTGGCGGAAGCCCTGTGTTTCCGAGCCCATGCAATGATGATACCGGACTCCGAGTGACTCGGCTAACCCCTGTCTACGCGCCCCTGTCGTGTGGGCTGGATCACACGGCGTGGCGGGATGCCCGGCGTAAACTTCCCTTTATCGCCAAAACAAAGGCAGAACCATGCCGGTTGAAGAACCAATCTCTACCCAGAGCTATGCGCGTGGGCCGGGCAGGCCGCTGCTGGAACTGACCATCGGCGACCTGCTGCAGCGCACAGCAGATCGCTTCCCTGACCGGCTGGCGGTGGCCTCTCGCCACCAGGAAAAGCGGCTTACCTGGGCCGAGTTGAGCGCGGCGGCAAATCGTGTCGCGCGCGGCCTGTGGGCGCTGGGCGTTCGGCGGGGCGACCGCGTAGGGCTGTGGTCTACCAACTGCATCGAGTGGATCATGATGCATATGGGCTGCGCCCGCGCTGGGGCGTCGCTCGTCAATGTCAATCCGGCATACCGGTCACACGAGCTGCAGTTCACACTCACGCGCTCGCGGATGAAGGCTCTTTTCCTGTGGCACAAGGACAAGCGCGCCGATTACGAAGAGATTCTAGGCCGCGCGCGGCACGGCCTTGACCTGGCGCTGGAACACACCATCTATTTCGATTCCTCTGACTGGCCTGCGTTTCTCTCGGCCGAAGGCCGCCTGCCTGACCACGTGGCAATTGACGATGTGGCCAACATCCAGTACACCAGCGGCACCACAGGCCTGCCCAAGGGCGTGATGCTCACCCACCACAACGTCGTAAACAACGGGCAGTTCCTGGCGCAGGGCTTCCATTACACCGAACAGGACAAGATCGTCGTTCCCGTGCCGCTCTTCCATTGCTACGGCTGCGTCATCGGCACCATGAGCGCCGTCAACTCCGGTGCAGCCATCATTTTGCCCAACTGGACCTTCGACGCGCGCGCCACGCTCAAGGCCGTGCACGAAGAACGCGCCACCAGCGTCTACGGTGTTCCGGCGATGTACGTGGCAGAGTTCGGACTGCCCGATTTCGCAAGCTACGACACAACCAGCTTGCGCACCGGCATGATGAGCGGTGCGCCGTGCCCCGTGGAACTGATGAAGCGGGTACTGGACGAGATGCATTGCCGCGAGTTGGTCATCGCCTACGGGCAGACTGAGACCTCGCCGGTGGTCACGATGAGCGATGCCGCAGATTCTCTCGAAGTCCGCGTGAATACCGTAGGGCGCGCGATGCCGCAGACCGAGATCGCGATCGCGTCGCTCGAGGCCAGGCCTGAATCGAACATCGCGAGCGGCGAAACGCTACCATGCGGCCAGCAAGGCGAGGTACGCGTGCGCGGCTACGCGCTGATGAAGGGCTATGACGGCGACCCCGAGGGCACAGCGCAGGTGATCCAGCCCGACGGCTGGCTGCGCACCGGAGACCTGGGCGTGATGCGCGAGGACGGATGCATCCACATTACCGGCCGTTCGCGCGACGTGATCATCCGCGGCGGCGAAAACATCTATCCGCGCGAAGTGGAGGAGTTTCTTTACACCCACCCCAAAGTGGGCGAGGTGCAGGTCATCGGAATTCCCAGCGAGCGGCTGGGCGAGATCGTTGTCGCGTGGGTGCGGCTGCGGCCCGGCCTAATCCCGGATGTCGACGCGACGGAAGCGGAGATCAGGGAGTTCTGCCAAGGCCAGATCGCCTACTACAAGATTCCCGAGCACATTCGCTTCGTTACGGAGTTTCCGGCGACGCTGTCGGGCAAGATTCAGAAGTACAAGATGCGCGAGTTCGAGATTGAAGCGCGTGGCCTGCAAGCAGTGGCAACGACGGCGACGGCGTAGCGCCGGTTGCATCAACCCAGTCACGGATGGGGCGGCTAAGGAACCTAATCAATCTGTGCCCTTGCCCTTTGCGGCTCCCGATCCGAAAAGAGAGTGTCAACCAACAACGGCCCTTCTTTGTGCGGGGCCTGCGGCTGCCAGCTCAATAACGAAGGCCAAGTCGCATGGGGAAATCTTCTTCGCCATCTTCAAGGGCAGGCATATTGCAGTGATCGCGGATGATTCTGCGATGCCAGCCACGAACTGCCAGATGAGCCGCTGCAATTGCCGCCACAGCCAAAGCGTAATGTTCCAAACTCATTGCAATCCAGGGTTCCGCAATCACCGGCAGCACAGCCACGCAGGGCACGAATGCAATGTACTTGAGCAGTGACGCGGCGAGGCCCGGCTGTTCCCTGGCCGGTTCGCCCGTGAAGGCAACAATCCTGACGTTCAGGAAGAGGACATCAGCGAGCAGCAGGCACATTCCGACGGCAACGAGCAACTGGCTTGCCGTTGCCGGCCAAGTACGGAGCTGCGGCGGAGCCACGATGCGGAAAGCAATACAGGCCCCGACTGTAACAATGAGCCCCCACAACAGCGCCCAGGTTTTAGCGGCCGACAACCGATTCATGGCCGTAGAGAAATTCGGCGGTCTGCCGTGGATGAAACGAAACACCCAGCTTCCCTGCTGGTTGCCGGGAGAAACGAACGCCATGCGCAGCCCGGCGATAACCCAGAAAGCCACAATTCCAATCGCTGCGCGAATGCCATCGGGTGAGATTTCCACGCGGATCTGGCGATGAACGACAACCAGCCGCAGAACGGCGGCAACAACGACCGAAAGACCGGCGCCCCCATAAAAGACAAGATAGATGCGATAGCGCTGCACCCTTAGCAGGCTTTGACTGATGAAGTGAAAGACGGCGCGTCGAACCGGAGTCCGCACCACTGTTGCGTGCAGCACCTTATGCAGCGGCCATGCCGCCCAGTTCCGCGACGCGCGCACTCCCGGTCCTTCCACCAATTGCCGCACCCTGCGGATATAGGCGATCGGGTAAGTAAGCGAGGCCAGGCCCGCCGTCACAAGCAGGGCCATGCATCCAATTTGCGCAAGCCTGGTATACACCGGCAGCGCAGACGGGCCCTCCATCAGCCGTTGATAGATGCCCAGAAACCAGAAGGGAGGAAAGCAGAGCGTATAACCACTGCCAGACTGGAGTATTGCGGGAACTGCGTTCGAGAGCACCGGAAACAGGAGCAGGAGCATGAGCAGAACCGTAATGAACAGTCCCTGTATTAAGAGTGAAAGCTTGCGGAAGAGCCGCTCTCCGAGAATGGACAGCAGTACGCCCTCCAGAGCCAGAATAAAAATCGCTGCAAACAAACCGCTGCCGATGACTGCCACGACGTGACCCGTCATAAAGCGCGGCAGATTGGGTGGATCGATGGCGGCGGGAAGAACGATTGGCGCCAGGATATTCGCATCGAACAAGAATGCGGCGATAAGCACAAAAATCGCAGCAACCCGCGCGAGAAACAGCCTGAAATTCGGCACCGGCAAAGTCGTCAGAACATTGATGTCAACCAAGTCGGGAAAGAAAAGGTCCCACTCAAAGACCGTGACGATGCCTATGGCCACAAACGAATAGAGTACGAAAAACAAGTGATGATTCACCTGCAGCCAATAGGGCGGCGGCCCGCCATGCGAGCCCGGAGGCCATCCAAGAAAAGGGTGGTACACGGGCCACAAGTACATCGCAACCACTAATTCCGGAAGACCGACTGTAAAAGCGATCAGCACCAGCCGCGCTTTGGCGTCGCCATCGGGCGAGGCAGTTTCGTGGTTGAAGAATCGCTCAAGAAAATGATGCACCAGTAGCGAAAACTGGCTGCGCTCCTTCTGCGCCTGGCCCATTGCCGCCTGGGCGTTGAGCGAGAGCGCTTCCGGCTCCGCCATCATGAAGAGCCGCTGGAAATCCTCACGAATGGCCACTCTGCATCACCTCAACAATCTTTTGCGCAAGTGCGTGGGTGTCCTGCTGCTGCACCAGTTGCGCAAAGACGCTTTCAAGGTTCGGCAGGCTCATCAAATTCGCAAGGTCCGCGGGCCGAGCATCGGCGACGATCCTGCCCTTGGCAATCACGATCACGCGGTTGCAAATCTGCTCCACCACTTCGAGCACGTGCGAGATATAGAGGATGGCTTTGCCTTGCGCTGCGAGCATTTCAAGCAGGTCTTTGAACAGCCGCGCTGAGATCACGTCGAGGCCTGAGAGGGGTTCATCGAATATGAGAAGTTTCGGATCGTGCAGCAGGGCTGCGGCAATCAGCACGCGCTGGCGCATTCCCTTGGAGTAGGTCGAGATGGGCGAGTATTGCCAGGACTCAAGGTTCAAGAGCTTTAGCAGCCCGGTTGCTTTGGCTTCGATCAGCGCTTCCCCGAGGCCGCGGAGCCTCCCCACCAGTTGCAGATATTCCAGGCCCGAAAGGTAGCTGTAGAGATGCGCTTCTTCAGGAACGTAGCCGAGAATGCGGCGAAACGCGACCATGTCATTGCGAATGTCATGACCTTCGAAAAACACGTGCCCTTCGTTCGGCCGCAACATGCCGGTGATGATCTTGACCGTAGTCGATTTGCCGGCGCCGTTCGGTCCCAGAAAACCCACAATTTCGCCAGGCGCAACTTTGAAGCTGACATCCACGATGGCGGGAATGGTGCGGAAGCTTCGGTACAGGTTTTTGAGTTCCAGCACGACTCACCCTGTACCCTATGTAGCAATCGGCATATAGTGTTGTCAAGTAGATCGCTACATAGGTACAATTCGGCATGGCCCCAGAGGCAAAACTTTCGCACACAGCGGCGATGGTGCTTCAAGCGGTCGACGCCGGATTCATTTACGGCTTCAGCATCATGGAGATGACGGGGCTGCCCAGTGGAACCGTTTATCCGGCCATGCGGCGGCTGGAGCGTGATGAGCTCATTCGCTCACATTGGGAGCGCCAGTCCATCGCAGATGCGGAGCAGAGGCCGCCGAGAAAGTATTACAAGCTCACTCCGGCAGGAAGGGCGACGCTTGAAGCATCGCGCAGGCGTTATCCGCTGCTCATGAGACTTATTCCTTCAGAGGAGGCAGAGTCTCGATGACGCCTCTCGTTGAGTCTGCTTGCCGCCGCTCGCAACTTGCTCTTCTCCGCGTCGCTTCGCTTGCCGTCCCCGCCAGGCGGCGCGCCGATTGGTTAGAGGAGTGGCATGCAGAGCTATGGCACGTACGTCGGACGTGCGCGCCGATGCGGGAAGCCTCATGGCAAGCCGAGCGCGAAGTTACGTCGTTCTGCCTGGGGGCATTTCAAGACGCTCTTTGCCTGAGGCGGCATTCCTTCAGCGGTGAATCATCGGCCGCGTTGCGCGGATCGGCCGGGCAATGCATTCTCGGGCTTGCCGCTGCACTCACCTTGAGCTGCGCTGTTGCGCTTCTGTTGCCCAGAGTACGCAGCGAAGTCCAGGACTCGCGGTATCAGGTCAAGCCTGGGCTCATTCTGATTCAGTACGCACGCCATAACAACGATTCGGTGGCTACCATCACTGTTGAACAATATCGGACTTGGAAGGCGCGCAGGCAGCGGTATTTTGATGGCTTTGCCTTCTATCGAATTGACGGGGAGCTGATATCGAGGGCAACGGCAACCGATGCGAAAGCTTCATGGTCGGTCGCTCACTCAAGCTCGAATCTCTTTGCCTTGCTGGGTCTGCCGATACGGTACAGGTCTCTGGCCGGCGAAGTGGATCGCAGCTTGCCCGAGGTGGTTCTGAGCGATGCCACATGGAAGACGGAGTTCGGGGGCAATCCCCATATCTTCGGCAGAACGATGCGCATCGGCCTGCGACGCGCCACCATCGTGGGAGTCGCGCCGGACTGGGCGTGGAGGCTGCCTGGACGAGTCGACGCGTGGCTTCTCGATTCGGATTCGAGCTTCGCCGCAGGCAGACCCGGATTCTTAGTCGCTCACCTGACGTCCTTGGGGCAATCGGCTATGTGGACTGCGCGCGTACATATCACCGAGACCAATCCGGACGTCACCATTGACGACCTCTGGGGCGTCTCCTTCAAAGAGCGGACTCAGAGACCGTGGGACATCTATCTGTTTACGGTCTTGCTGGCGTTCCTGGCATTGCCTGCCGTCACATCCGTTTCGATGGGCGAATCCTGCTTCAGCTTGCACAGGCCGTCGTGGTCGCGCAGGGTCTGCCGATGGGGATTCCTGGCCACGAAAATCGCAATGGTGCTGGCGATCGCCTACTTTGCGTCGCTCGACCTGGCATATTGGCATGCGACGGGCTATTCGATCGCATCGCAGTACGTACAGCTCGTTGCATCCTTTTCGATCTGCTTGTTCGGCATGCAGTGGGCAGCGCTCGATCAGCGCCGGCGATGCCCGGTATGCCTCAGGCTCGTCACCAACCCAGCAAATGTCGGTTTTGCGTCCAGGACCTTTCTAGGCTGGAACGGGACCGAGCTGATGTGCGCCGACGGGCATACGCTCTTGCATATCCCTGGCTTGCCCACCAGTTGGTTCGGCACACAACGTTGGTTGTATCTCGATACGTCCTGGGAATTTCTGTTCGCTGGCTCGGGCGCATAGCATCGACGAAGAATTCAAATCCACGGGGAGGAAGGCGTTTCACCCCAAAAGAGGTATGGGGGCGGAGGCACCGAAAGGTAAACGCACACCACCACCCGCCCCGTGAATTGGAATTGGAAACTGCACTTGGATTACTGCGGTGGAGCTGGGGGCGGAGGAGGAGGTGCCGGTGCCGCTGGAGCTTCAGCCGCGGAACCGCGCTTGGCTACGAACTCTTGCGGAGGCCGGTCGCCGCCGCCACCGAATGTGCGTGTGAACTTGATGGAATCGGCGCCGTCGGCCGTTCCCTTGTAGCTCAGCGTGAACGAATTGCCATTCATATTCATCACCTGGTCAAAGGAGATGTTGTCCCCGTCGACCTTGCCGTTGGTGATGTCCATGTCGCCGCGCGGCGTAGTGATCTTGCCCGTCAACGTCGAACCATCCACGTGGAAGTCAAAGGAGATGGTTTGCGGACCATTGCGCCCCTGGACCTGGCGGTCCATTTGCCGTTAAAGTCTGCTGCGAGTGCGGCCACGGTGCCGAACGCAAAGAGCAGAGCTGCGAGCCCGAGTTTTCTCATCATGTGAGTCTCTCCAAACGATCGAGTTGCTTCATGCGCTGGACTCTGTACCCTGCGCTTAAGCTCTGAGGAGGTGTACGTTCCGCGAACTGCATATAGACGCAGGGACCTCACGGGCGGGCGCATCGATTTGCGAGAAAAGATCACCGGTAAATCGCGCACACAGGGCGTGGAAACGCTACTTGACCAGGCCGGCGCGATGAATCCGCTCGACCTGCTTGTTGTAGCGGCCGAGCAGGGCGTTCCAGCGGACGATGGCGATGTCCTGCAGCATGCGCATGCCGTCTTTGAGGTAGCTGATGCGGGTGCGCTCGTCGTGGGCCCAGCTCACGGGGACTTCCTCGATGCGGTAGCCGCGCTTGAGGGCGATGAAGAGAATCTCGGGATCGAAGCCCCAGCGCTCGATGGTCTGGAGCTGGAAGACGGTTTGCGCGGCGGCGCGGGTAAAGGCCTTGAAGCCGCACTGCGTGTCGGCGTAGGGCAGGCCCATGACGGCGCGGGTGACGCGCGTTGAAGCAGCGGCCGAAAAACTGCCGGTAAAGCGGCTGGCGAATGGTCTGGCGCGTGCGCTCCAGCCAGCGGGAGCCGATGGCGATGTCGGCGCCGGCGGCGATGGCGGCAAACAGGCCCTCGGCCTCCTCGATGGGCGCGGAGAGATCGGCGTCGGTGAACATCACCACTTCGCCGAGGGAGTGGAGAATGCCGTTGCGCACGCTGTAGCCCTTGCCGCGGTTGCCGGGATTCTGGAGCAGCCGGACCTCGGGGGCGTTGGCGGCAAAGGCGCGGACCATCTCGGCGGTTTGGTCGCGCGAGCCGTCGTCGACCACGACGACCTCGGCGGACCAGCCGCGCTTGCGGATGCAGGCGATGACCGCCTCGAGGGCGTTGCCGATGCGCGCGGCCTCGTTATAGGCGGGAATCACGATGCTGTAGTGCGGATAGGTCATTCAGCGGCGGAGATTCAAGCATAACTGCTACCTCAGACAGTCCTGGGCCGCCGAGGCTGCCGTTGCTCACAGTGGTAGCTGGACATGGTCAGGCGCTACGCCTCGGCAGTGCCCGGAGGCGGCGGCTCCTGACCCCGCAAAGGTATCTGTTGCCGGCCAACTTGCTGATGCGCAAAGGATAAATTCTCACAGGGGGCTTGCTTTTTCGCGCGCTGCCCGGCAAAATCCGTTTATGCTGAGTGCGGAGGTTTAAGCGAGATGACAAAAGCGGACCTGGTGGAGAAGGTGACAGCCCTGGGCGATTTGACCCGGCGCGACGGAGAAGTGATCGTCGAAACCATCTTCGGCTCCGTGATCGGCGCCCTGCAAAGCGGAGACAAGATCGAGATTCGCGGTTTCGGCTCGTTTCGCATCCGCCAGCGCAATCCCCGCATTGGCCGCAACCCCAAGACCGGCGCGCGCGTGGAAGTGCCTGCCAAGAAAGTTCCCTACTTCAAGCCGTCGAAGGAACTGCGCGACCTGGTGAACCCGGGCGAGGCCGTCAAGCCTGAGTAGCGATAGTCGCCATAGCAGGTTTGCAGCCCAGCGCATCCGGGTCCAGCCTCCGCTGAACTCGACCCACTTCATCGGCTCGGCGGGATTGGCGCTGTCTTTGCGTTCGCGAATGCCGATCACCGCCATCATGCGCCCCGCGTGCCCGTGCGAGGCCCGATGCGAGAAGAACAGCTCCGTCTGGCATTGCGTGCAGCCGCCCACCACCTGAATCGCTCCGGGCGTGAAGCCCGGCGGCCAGCAACTGGCGGCGGTTGGCCTCGACCAGATCCACGTGCAGGCTGGGGCCGATGGGCGAGTGGCCCGGCGCGCGCTGGGTCAAAAACAGCATCGGATATTTCGTTTCGCACCGGGTCGGCGTCGAACACCTCGCGAAAGAGCTCGCGCGCATAAGAGAACTGCGACTCGAACTCCGAAAGCACCTCTTCGCCGACGGCGTAACAGCAGGCGCCGATGCCGGGACCGATGGCGGCGACCAGATCCTCGGGCCGGGAGCCGAAGGCCAGCCTCATGCGGCCGACGCCGGTTTCGACGATGCGCTTCACGGTTCCGCGCCAGCCGGCGTGGAATGCCGCCACCGCGCGCCGCCTGCGGTCGGCCACCAGAACCGGGATGCAATCGGCGGTTTGAATGGCGAGCAGCAACCCCGGCTCGTCGGTCATTTGCCCGTCGGCCCTGCGGGGGCGCTCCGCGGGCAGCGTCGGATCGGCGTGGCCTGGACGACAAGGTTGGAGTGGAACTGCCGCAGGGCGACGATCGGCGTTGCGGCGTCGCCGGTGACGGCCTCGGCCAGCAGGCGGCGGTTGCGAAGTACGGTCTCCCGGTCGTCGGCCGCGGTAAATCCCAGATTCAGCTCGCCTGGCGCATCGTCCGCGCAATATGCCCGGCTCAATCCCCCTTTGCGGGTACTGAATCCCGACCAAAGCCAGGAATCATCCCACCCGGGAATCGGCAGCCACTCCACGCCGTTGGGGGAACGGGCCGGGACAGGTGCCGGGTGCCCCAAATCCTCCGTCTCTGCGCGCTGAAAGCGGGGGGTACGGGCGCTCTCAGCGGGCTTTCCGCGCCGGCTTCGGACCAGCCCCGCAATGGAGAAGCAAGAATCGACGGCCTTGAGAGCCGAACCGGGTGTATGTGATGGTTTCGTCCCGGAACGAGAGCGCATTGCACCCTTGATTCTACCGGGCTGCCTCTTCAATTGACATTCAGTGGAATTTGGAGATTTCGGAAGAGCGTGTGGGCCTACCTTCCGGTAGGCCCGCTCGAGAGGCAGATTATGGGAGGGTAACCAGGGGGGATTTTTGGGAAGAGGTTCCGAAGAACCCTCATGAGAGAGTTGTTACCTTGCTTTGGTGGGACATCATGGGGAAGCCTCTGCTAATTACTTGTTAGGATGCAGGATTTCAGAAAAGGTTGCAAGTGCGTGCCCTCGGTGGAAATCCCACATCCTGCCGGACCAGCCTGCGGCAGGGCTTGTTTCTTTACCCCTCTGGCACCTTACGCAGGTAAAACATGGCAAACGGCTTGCGCCTGTAGGGCCTATTTCGGCACTCTTTGACTGTGAAGAGGCCGGTTTACTTCGTTCTGAGCATTCTTGTGTTCGGGGCGATCGCGTACTGCATCTATGTGTACCGCGGCGAGTTAGGATTGGCCGGCCCCGGCAAGGCCCAAGAAAGCCAGAGTTCAGACCAGACCAACCCGGGCCCAACCCCAGCCAAGATCGAATGGCAAGCCCTGGACTGCAGCCCGGACGGCTTCAGAGTCCAAATGCCAACCGGCACCGACGAAGCCCAGATTCCCGCATATAACGAGCTCGGGGGCGTAGAAGAGGTCAACATGATCTCGGCATCCCCCGGTTCCGACACCACCTTTGCCGTGGCCTGGGCCGACCATCCTCCCGTGGAGCGCGCCAGCAGTCAAGATGCGGAGAAGACCCTCGATATGGCTCGGGACGGCGCTCTGGCGCGTACGCAGACGGTCCTCACCGGAGAATCACGCAACAGGATCGACGGCTATCCTGCTCGACAATTTTCGGCTCGCAACGATCAGGGCGGCATTCTGAATGCGCGCCTAGTCCTGGCCGGCACGCATCTTTACATGCTGATTGCAACTTTCCCTGCTGCCAGCGCGCGGCGTGACGAAGATGTGAAGCGCTTCTTCGACTCCTTCACCCTGACCCCGGCGTCAAGCAGCAACTAGCGGCTTGCGCAAATTCCGGATTCGGCGCAATGCGACTGCTGTGTGAGCAGGCGGCAGCCACGAGTCATCGACCGGACTTTTCCACAGAAATCATCGCAGTTTCGTCCCTGAGCCCAGGCTGGGGAGTTTTCGTGTGATCTGCGTCACATCGTCCAACTGAAATCCCAGCTACCTTCCACTCACATTCCCCCGAGAATCGCGGATCGCGAGAACCTCTGAGCTCAATTTCATGGGGAGCCCTGCCAGATGGGCAACCCTGCTGACGCAAGGCGCTTGGACCTCGCAAGTGCGGATGCGCGCTCGGGGAATGAATTCCTCGGGGGAACCTATGAAAACTTCTCTTCTCACGCTTCTCGCGCTGGCACTGTGCGTCGTGCCTGCATCGGCAATCGCTGTTGCAACTCCAACAAACGGCGCCCAGGTAAGTTCACCATTCCTATTGGTCGCCGGCACTGACACCTGCGACTCCCAGCCCGTGGCGGCAATGGGCTACTCGATCGACTACGGCGCCACGGCCATCGTCCCAGCCTCGTTCAGCTCCATGGTGATTGCCGGGAACGGACTGCACACCTTGCACGTGAAATGCTGGGGAACAAGCGGTGCGGCGGACGATACGGATTTGAATCTCACAGTTGTTTCTGCGTCTCAAGCTGGCGCCGTCTCAACAACGAACGACATCCAGACCCTTCAGGGATGGGCCTGGAACTGGGACCCAGGCTCGCAGGGAAGCGCGAACGGCTCAAGCAGCATTGTGAATTCGCCGTCATTGAGCGGAGCGGCTCGGAAGTATTCCATGAGCTTTACCGGCTCAGGCGGCGAGATCTTTCACACCACGTTTGGGGCCGATCCCAATGCAACCCACTTCGTCTACGACGCCGAGATCTGGATCACGAATCCTTCGGCGATCGCAAACCTTGAGCTGGATATGAACCAGGTGATGAGCAACGGCAATACCGTGATCTACGGGGTGCAATGCGATGGGTATACAGGCACGTGGGACTACACCATCAATTCGGGAACGCCCGCGAGCCCCGTGGATACGTGGGTGCATTCGAACGCTCCCTGCCCTGCGCCTCGCACCTGGGCGGCGAACGCATGGCATCACGTGCAGATTTCGTACTCGCGCGATAGCAGTGGGAACGTCACTTATCAGACAGCTGTGCTTGACGGCGTGGAGTCCGACCTGGTTGGCGCCACGGGAAACTCGGCGTTCAGTCTTGGTTGGGCTTCAACGCTGCTCACCAACTTCCAGCTTGATGGGCTTGGCTCACGTGGTTCGGCGACTGCGTATGTTGACAACCTGACTGTTTACCGGTGGTGATACCGGATTGCGACTGCGAGCCGGACGCCGCAGCGTTCATTGCGGTGCGCCGGCTCGGGGCATTCCAGGGCCGAAGCGCTATTTCTTCGGCTCCTCATCCTGCGGCACCTGCGGACCTTCGCCGGGGAACGGCCAATTTGTGTCGAGCAGAATCTCTTTTTCGCGTTCTGCCTTGGGCACTCGGTCGATGGTCAGATTCTCAAAGAAATGCACACCGCTCTTGCCGGCGGTCACAATGTCGATGTCGCCGTCTTTGTCCATGTCCTCAGTAACAAACTGCGTCCCTGCGCCGGCCGTGCCGTTGACGCTGATGGCATAACGCGTGAACGTGGCCGTCTTGCGGTCGATCTTGTAGTAATAAACCACCAGCGGGTCATAAGAGCCCGGATCATGACCGCTGTGCCCACGATAGCGTTTGCCGGCCAGCAATTCCGGCTGCCCGTCGCCATCGATGTCCACCAGTTTGAGTGCGTGAATCTGCGAATACGATTCGTCGATGGTGTGCTTGATCCAGCGTAACCCGTCGTCTCCCTCGCTAATCGCTGTTCCGGTAGATTTTTGCTCAAGCCAGTAGAGTCCGTAGCTGTGACCGTGGCCGTAGATGATGTCGGTCTTGCCGTCGCCGTTCACGTCGTAGCCGATGATGGGGAAACCCGCGTCGCCCATTTGCCAGTCACCGTGCCACTCCCATTGGTCCTTGTCGGCATCGATCTGACGGAACCAGCCATTGGGCGTGAGGATGTCCATTTTGCCGTCACCGTCGACGTCGGCCACGCCGGTGCCGTGGCCATCCTGCTCGCGGCCGCCGACGTGATGCACTTTCGGCTCGGGCCCGGAGAAATCGATCCACAGCAGTCCCATGTGCCCGTAGTGGGCAAAGATCAGGTCGGGCTTGCCATCGCCATTGATGTCGGCCATCCAGCCGCCCTCAGTGTCATAGCTGTCGGTGATGAAATGCTTCTTCCACGGTGCGCCGAGCTTGCCGGGATTCTCCCACCAGAAAATGCCATTCGTCATCCAGCCCGCGGTCACCACGTCAGGCAGGCCGTCATGATTTACGTCGATCGTCCATTCGCCACAGTCGGAGACGAATTCGCTGCGAATTCCAGCCTCGCGGTATTGATGCCGCTTCCACTCGCCCCCATTCGGCCCTGGATTCTCGTACCAATAGGCTCCACTGAGAATGTCGGGATAGCCGTCCCCGTTCATGTCGAGCGTGGTGACGCCTTCAGCGTGATCTGTCCCTAGCCGGTGAACGAAGAACGTGACCTCCGGAACTCCGTAAGGGCCGGGGCCGGGTTTAGTCAGGCGTTCGGCAGTCTCGGACTTCGGCGCCTGTGCAATGGCGGGAACAGCAAGCGAGAGCAGAACAAACATGAGCGACAAGCGCAATTTCATCGCGATCTCCTTAAGAGGCCTCGTCCGCTTTTGGCGATAACTATTTCAGCGGGTATAGCTTGATATTCCGGAAATAGACTTCAGCGCCTTCCGATTGAAAGAGAATCTTTCCACTGGACGTGAACGCATCGGTTCCCTCGTTGGCCAACTTGCCATTCACGTATTGCCAAACGTGGCCGTCTCCGCGATTCACCAGCTCCACCACGTTCCACTCGCCGTGCGGCTTCTCCAATTCGTTCGTTGGGTCGCGGTAGCCGGCGACGTTTTGCACCAGACCTTTGTTGAAGCGGTCGATCTTCGCAGCCTTTCCATCCGGGCCCGTCACGCGGACTCCATTTTTGCCCGTGAGAGCTGCGCCGTCAGTCATCCAGAAGTCGCCCGTGCAGCCTTCGTTGATCTGGAATTCAATCGATCGCGGCCAGACCTTGTTTTCGCCTTGGATGTTGTAGAGAATGCCGCTGTCGCGCGCTTTACCAGCCCGCGAGCCGAATGTTCCCTCGCCCCATTTGAACTCGGCGCGCAGATAGTAGTTCTTGTATTCCTGCCTGGTGACGATGTAGCCCATTTGTGTGCCGGATACGTGAATCACGCCGTTCTCTACTGTGAAGACGTGCTCAGGGTCGGAGTTCAATCCGCTGCCGCGCAGGAACGTATCGAACTGGCTCAGGTCAGTGCCGTTGAACGTGAAAATCGCGCGTCCATGTTTGGGAATGCCGTTGGCATGCTGCGCCCACAGCAAAGCGGCCAAACTGGCCAGCGAGCAAACAGCCACCACCCTGGCGATGGAATTTAATCTCATGCAATCGACCCCTGTCGCCCGCCATTGTCGCCGCCGGCGCCGTTCCCGTGCAAGTTCTGATTCAGCTAGGAGCTTTCTGAGATTCCGCGAGGCCGCAGGCCCTTCTCAAGAATGGCGAGGATCGTCGGCATGGGAAGGAAGCGCACAAGCGACGACACTAAAACTCCTTTGAAGCTCGGAACGATCGTTCGCCGCCCGCGGGCGAGCGCCACGAGGGCCTTGCGCGCCACCTCTTCTGCGGTCTGACTGCCAAGACGGCGAGAGAAGCCGGCGCTGCCTGCGACCGTGAAGAATTCCGTCTCCACCGGTCCCGGACAAAGCGCCGTCACCTTCACCCCGAAGCGCTCAACCTCAGCGGCTAGTCCCAGCGAAAAGAACCGGTCAAACGCCTTGGTTGCCGCGTACGTGGCGTTGTATGGCATGGGCTGAAAACTCGCCATTGAGGAAACAATGAGAACCCAGCCGCGCTGCCGCTCGATCATGCGCGGAATAAAAAGCCGCGAAAGGCGCAAGACCGCCTCGCAGTTGACACGCACTTGCCAAGTTTCCTGCTCAGCGCGGTTCAGGTGGAAGGCGCCATGCTGGCCGAGGCCGGCGTTGTTGATGAGGATGTCGACGGCGATTCCGGCGCCTTCGGTGGCATCGTAGATCTGCTGTGGTGCGGCCGGATCGTTGAGGTCGGCAACGACGATGCGGGTTTCGGTTCCTTTTGCAGACAATTCGGCCGCCAGCGCTTCAAGCCGTTCGCGGCGCCGCGCAGTCAGGATCAGCTTGGCGCCGTGGCTAGCCAGTTCGCGAGCCAGAGCTGCGCCAATTCCCGCGCTGGCACCGGTGACCAGCGCCCATTTACCGTGAAAATCGTTTGGATCAGACATGGCGGAATCAGAATAGCGGGTTCCGCTTCGCGACCGCGAAACGCCGCCCCGGCAGCGGCGTAGTACCATGAACCCGTTCCCCTTGTCGGGCGCAACAGGCCCGACTGCCTTTTTGTTTAGCCTTGCAGAATCCCCAGAGACGCACGACGCATCTACAATCCGACCCGGGATATGGTGTCGGGCCCGTGGAGATCTTCGACGTATGGACGCTCGCATCAATGCTCCGCCTATGCCACTGAAAGCGGTTATCCATGCCACCGATTTTTCTGCGTTTGCGGAAAAGGCGGGCGGTTATGCGTCGTTGCTCGCCAGGCGATTTAACGTTGACCTGCTGGCGGCGCACGCATTTCTGCTTTCGAATGCCGCCATGGAGGTTGAGGCGGAAGACGGCTCGCAGACGAAGAGCGCACAACGCAAAGATCTGGAGACTGCACTGGCGGCCGAGGCAAAGCGTTTCGGTGCAGAGACGAAAAACGCGACTCCGGTTCTGCTTGAAGGAGATCCACGTGAAGTGATCCCGCGTTTGGCAGATGAGAATGCTCCGTCGCTCATCGTTTTGGGAACAAAGGGTAGAGGCAGGATGGAGCGCGGCATTGTCGGCTCAGTGGCAGAGCGGATTCTGCGCGCCACCAATGGGCCATCGCTGACCGTGGGGCCGGAGGTTCCTGCTTGCCAACCCGAATGCGCTCCCTTCCGCCGCGTACTGTATGCCACCGGACTCTATCCGGCTGCGGCGCGCGGCGCCACTTACGCGGTTGCCATGGCACAGGCGTTCGACTCATCGCTCGACGTGCTCCACGTGGTTCGCTCTGACGACAGGAACGATCCGGAACGGTTCAGCGAGATTCAAAAACAGTTCAATGCCGTGCTTGAAGAGCTGGTTCCGCAGCAGGCTGATGCCATCCGCAATCCGCGCGGCATTGTCGAGGTCGGGTCGGCCCATGTGCGCATTCTTGAGCGTTTACGGGAGTCTCAAGCGGATCTTCTGGTACTCTCGCTCCGAAAGAGCTCGCACCTTTGGCTGCAATCGCGCCTGTCTGGCGCCTTTGACATCATCGCCAACGCGCCGTGCCCGGTGCTGACAATCACTGGATAGAGACTGGCGCTTTTCGTGGCCGAAGTGGCACCTAGCCACATTCTCTTTTCGAGTTGCACCTTCGCAAGCCTACTTCGAGGGAGTAGCTGCCTGCGCCTGCGGCTTCGAGAACGATCGAATATAGATAATCAGGTTCCAAACCTCAGAGTCCTTGGCGCGGCCCTCAGCCTCGGGAGGCATCTTTTCGCCTTTGCCATTGCGGATGATGTTGAACAGTTCCCCATCCTGCTTGTCGGCAAGTGACTTTGGGTCGCTCCAGTCAGCGAGGGTCAAGCTCATGCTGGTGGCCAGATCGGTTTTGCCGTTGCCGTTGTCGCCGTGGCACATGGCGCAATCGATTTGATAAAGGCTCTTCGCTTTCGCCTGTGATTCGGCAGTGGGCTTTACGGGATTCCTAACCGGCACGGCCGGGGCCGGCGCAACGGGCGCTTCCTGAGTGAGCGCGGGAGCTGGCGCGGTCTGCTGCGCGCCTCGACTCAACAACGGCACCGCGGCAACAGCGATCAAAAGCACTGCAAAAAAGAGCAGGAACGACTTCAACATCACACCCTCCCCGGCAGATGTCAGCAAACGGGCATCTTGTTCAGGTTGAAATTCTGCACGAATTATAGGCCCATTCGGCGGAAAGGGCTATGGGGAAGATCACGCAGGACTCCGGCGCGCCGAAATGGAGCTTACGCACCGGATATCCCAGATAAGGCTGAAGTTTTGCGACAAGATTGAGGGTGAACCTTAGTGCACCGCTCTTGCGCCCGCTCCTGCGTCAGGTCGGCTTTTGCTGAGCATGAAAGATAAGCCGATGAGGACGATCGAAGCCCATGCGAGCTCCATGTAGACATCCTGATAGCCCTGTGTCTGCGCCTGCTGGATCAGTTGGTGGTAAATCTGGGCCAAAGCCAAACTGGCGCCGTTCGCCGACCCGAAGGACCCATTTAGAAATCCGGTGAGCGCCTGACTGTGCTGGTCGAAGCCGAGCGCGCCCGGCTGCATCGCCTGCTGCAGGTGCTGCTCGTGCCACATTGACCGTGAAGTGACCTGGGCGTTGGTGATGGCGATGAGGATGGAACCGCCGATGTTGCGGACAAAGTTAATGAGGCCCGAAACCTGGTTGCTCTGCTCCTTGGGCATTCCGATGTATGCCGCATTTGTGATGGAGATAAAGCAAAACGGCAGGGGAAGCATTTGGACGACGCGCAGCCAGGACGCCTGCGCAAAACTCATCTGCAGACTGGTGATGTGTGCGGCGTACCAGAAAGTGATCACGAGTAAGGCGAAACCGAAGACGGCGAGCCAGCGAGCGGCGATTCTTCCGGTGGCGATTCCGGCCAGTGGCATCATGAAAACCAGCGTGACGCCGCCGGCAGTGAGAGCCAGACCGGCCGTCGTCGCAGTGTAGCCCAGCAACTGCTGCGTGAACTGTGGCTGCAGCACGGTGTTGGCGTTCAACACGCCACCCACGAGCATCATGAGGAAGCAACAAATAGCGAAGTTTTTGTACCGGAAGAGGCGCAGGTTGATGAGCGGATCCTTTTTGTTCCACTCCCAAAGAAAGAGACCGATGATGCCGAAGACGAAGAGAAATGCGAAGAAGCAGATGAAGGGAGACGAGAACCAGTCGTTCTCTTCGCCTTTGTCGAGCATCACTTGCAGGCCGCCCATGGCGATGGCAAGAAATGCGAGGCCGAGGTAATCCATGTTGCGCAGACGCGAAGGGTCGGCCTTGATCCAGGGCGGATCTTCGACGAGGCGCGTGACGAGGATGAAGGCCAGGATGCCGACGGGGATGTTGATGAAGAAAATCCAGCGCCAAGAGAAGTTGTCGGTAATCCAACCGCCGAGCGTGGGGCCAATGGACGGCGCCAGCACGGCCACGAGTCCGTAAAGGGCGAAGGCCTGCCCGCGTTTGTGCGGCTCAAACGAGTCAGCCATGATGGCCTGCGCCATGGGTTGCATTCCGCCTCCACCCGCGCCCTGAAGGACACGGCAGAGGAGCAGGATGGGCAACGACGGCGCGGCGCCGCAGAGAAAACTGGCGACGGTAAAAACCGTAATGCAGAAGACAAAGAAGTTGCGGCGGCCCATGACCGACGAGGCCCAGCCACCGAGCGGCAGCACGATCGCGTTCGATACGAGGTAGCTTGTGAGCACCCATGTCGCCTCGTCGGTGCTCGCGCCCAGGCTGCCTCCAATATGCGGCAAAGCCACGTTGGCAATCGAGGTGTCCAGTACCTCCATGAACGCGGCCAGCGCCACCGTCATCGCAATCAACCAGGGGTTGACCCTCGGCTTCCATTGCGCATGCAGCGCCAGATCGGGGTTTTCGATCTGCGCCGGCTGGGCCGCAGTCCCGCCCGCTGGGACGGGACCGGCAGCCGGAGCGGGCAATGTGGAATCGATCGCGGACAACAGTCTTCTCCTCTGTCTCTTGGTCGCTCTTTTTGTGCGATGGCCGGGGAATTTTGACTTTCAGAAGCGCCTGCATGCACGACGGGCTCCATGCTGGCCCCTACCCATTCTTGCTTGCTTTCCAATAGATTCGCATGAATGGGTCTGGGGTTCACGGATTCATAAACATCGGATTTTTCAATAGAAAAATCTTGCAGTCATAGACAATATCCCATATACTCCACTTCATCTCGCTGCCTTGGCATGTTGCCAGACCAGGCGCTATTCCCCAGCCCGATCCGCCTGATATTACATGCCGTGTTGATCCTGCTCATGTACCAGCGATGATATTTTCCCTTTCCCTTTTTGGGGCCTTCCTGTCCAACTAAGGCCCAGTTGTCAGTTCAGATTGCGGACATAGAACAGACCCAACGCCGGGGCCCTGAGCATTGTTGGGCTCCAGGTAATCGTTGTCCCACTTGATCGATCAGCAAACTTTGGAGGTTATATGAGACACAAACAGCTCTTTGTGTACGTCACTCTGCTAGGAACCTGCGCCCTCGGAGCGTGGGGGCAATCCACAGCAAGCCTTTCCGGGACCGTCACTGACCCCAGCGGGGCCGTCATTCCGAATGCCAAAGTAACGGTGCATAACCTGGGAACCGGCCTCGACCGAGTCGTCAACACCGACGCCGACGGCCTCTATGCAGTGCCTTCGCTGCAGCCCGGCGACTACAAGGTGCAGGCCACGGCCACCGGCTTCGGCACTTACACCGTGCCCAAAGTTACGCTCGAGGTTGACCGGCAGGAAACCGAGAACATGCGTCTCGCTGTCTCCACGGCAGGCGAGACGGTTCAGGTCAGCGACACTGCGGCGCAAATCGAGGCAGAGACCATCACTGTCGGCCAGGTTATTGACAATACAGCGGTGCAGGAACTTCCGCTCAACGGCCGGCACTTCCTCGATCTCACGGTGCTCACGCCCGGAGGCGTGGTGGCAGACGCCGCAGGCAGTCTTACCGCGGCCAGCCGCGGCCTGGGCGCCAACTCATTCATCACGGCCGGCAATCGCGAAGACTCGGTCAACTTCCAGATCAACGGCATCAATCTGAACGACATCAGCCAGAACCAGATCACCTTTCAGCCGTCGATCAGCACCACCTCGGAGTTCAAGATCGATAACTCCACTTTCAGCGCGGAATACGGACGCAGCGACGGCTCCATCGCGACCGTTGCCACGCGCTCCGGCACCGACCGTTTCCATGGCGAAGCTTTCGACTACTTCCGCAACGAAGCTCTTGATGCCCGCAACTACTTCAATCGCCCGTTTAACCCCGCTACCGGGCTCGCGCTCATTGCCAATACGGGTGATAAGGCCCCGTTGAAGCGCGACAACTTCGGCGGCTCGGCAGGCGGGCCAATCTGGAAGGGTCACACCTTCTTCTTCGGAAGTTATGAAGGCCTGCGCCAGCATCAGGGCATTCTGCAAAACAGCCAGGTGATCACCCAGGCGAACCAAGCGACGATTGCTGCGAATAAAACCGCCGAGCCCATCGCGGCGGCGCTGGCCGCGCTCCTTCCACTGCCGAACAGCGGCACCACGAACTTCGTCTCGTTTACGCCGGGCCCAGTGCAGATCGACCAGTATACCGGCGACGGTCTGCAGCAGTTCGGCGCAAGCGATTCCCTGCACGGTTTTTATGCGCTGCAAAAGGACATGCGCACAGAGCCCGCATTGCAGGGAGACACCATTCCCGGCTGGGGTGACCACCGTGCCGCGCATCGCCAGATTGGCACCCTTACCGAGACTCATATCTTCAATCCGAGCGTGGTGAATGAAGCGCGCCTCGGCTTCAATCGCATCTCCATCGCTTTCATTCCGGCCAACCTGATCAGCCCCACGAGTGTCGGGCTCGGCGATGGCCTGACCGGCAATGTCGGGCTGCCCCAGACTTCGCTGTCGGATATCGGTCTGGTCTTCGGCGGACCATCGGCTTTCCCGCAAGGGCGCGACGATACCGCGGGCGTCCTTTCGGACACGGTGTCGATGCTCAAGGGCAAGAACAGCATTAAGTGGGGCGGCGAATTCCGCCGCTATCTGGTGGCCAGCTTCGCCGGAAATATCGGCACGCTGACATTTACCACTTCGACGACGCCGACCAGTTTATTCCAGAGCGATGAGGCAACCATCTTCAGCATCCAGCCGAATATTGTCACCAGCCGCGTCTATGCGGACTCCACGGCAGGATTCGCGCAGGACAATTTCAAAGCCACACCCACCCTCACGCTGGAGCTCGGCCTGCGCTTCGAGTGGAATGGAACCCCGGTTGAAGGTGAGAATCGCTTCACCATCTTCAATCCCTCCACCGTGACTCTCACGCAGGTAGGGACGAACGGGCTGGCGGCCAACGCCGCTTACAAGCAGAACTACAACCTGGAACCCCGGGTGGGATTTGCATCGGATCTTTTTGGGACCGGCAAGACCGTGTTGCGCGGCGGATATGCTTACCTGGTGGACCAGCCGGTCTCGGGTGTTGTCACGGCGATGGCATCCAACCCTCCCTTCAGCACAGCGGTCTCCTATAACTGCGCTACTGCCGATTCCCCTGTCTTCGCTCTATGCCTCGGCGAAGGCTTCCGGCATCTCGCTCTACGGCGTCAACCCCAAGTACAAAAACGCGTACATCGAGAGCTTTAACCTGAACGTGCAGCAGGCGCTGCCCTGGGGTATGGTTGCCCAGCTCTACTATGACGGCTCAGTCGGACGCCATCTGGAGGTTGAATCCAACATCAACCAGGTGACCGGCGCTACGAGCGCAATACAGGTACACCCGTTCACCGTGCTCGCTGCCACCAGCCCTGTGGTTCCTGGCGGCGCGATCGCCTCGAACATCGGCTACAGAACCAGCAATAGCTTTTCCAACTACAACGCCATGTGGGCGGCGCTCAGCAAGAACATGAGTAATGGCATTGAGATCAAGATGAACTACGAGTGGACCAAGTCACTGGACCTCAACTCGCT
This sequence comes from uncultured Acidobacteriaceae bacterium, assembly GCA_963841365.1. Classification (GTDB taxonomy): domain Bacteria; phylum Acidobacteriota; class Terriglobia; order Terriglobales; family Acidobacteriaceae; genus Telmatobacter. The sequence continues at coordinate 50,079 of CAWJDG010000026.1, read as the reverse complement.
CGGGTCGCAGGGTGGCCTGACTCTGCCTGACAGCACCAACCCCTTCGAGAACTATGGCCTGTCGGACTTCAACGTGCGCCAGCATTTTGCGGGGACCGCGATCTATGACTTGCCCTTCCACGGCAACCGCCTGGTCTCGGGCTACCAGCTTTCGAGCATCTTCCAATACCAGACCGGCAACCCCGTGAATATTATTGCGGGCAGCTCAAGCTTCAACGGCGTCACGGGCCTCCCGCGTCCCACGCAGCTTGGCCCGTCGTCCGCAAGAAACAACAGTTGGCAGGAATCGCCAACGTCACCTTGTTCCAGAGCACCGGACTGGCGCTACGGCGGCACGATCTGCGACATCAACGAACGTCACCTCGGCCTGCGCCTTGAAATTCTGGGCACACAGGCCAGCGCCACGGCAACCACGCCCACCGTTTACACCGCCCTGGGCACCATGCAGCGCAATGCCTTTACCGGGCCGGGTTTCGCGGATCTCGACATGTCAGGCGAGAAGGACACCAAGATCTGCGAGAGTTTGTCGTTCACCCTGCGGGCCGATGCCTTCGACATCCTGAACCATCCCAACTTCGGCCAACCGTCGGGCAACGTGCAGTCCTCGAGCTTTGGCCAGATCACATCAACTCGCTTCGCCATCAGTGATGGCGGATCATCGCGGCAGCTCCAGATCAGCGGCAAGTTTATCTTCTGATCCTGGATTTACACCATCCGGGCGTGCGTTCCTCCGCCTCGACATGCAGCAAAAGCGATGCGGCAAGAGCGCACGCCCATTTAAATTGAGGAACATGCTTCGGTTCTGCTCGCAGACTGTAATCTAGACTCAAGGATTTTCCATGCGCCGCCGCACTTTTATTCAGACACTTTCTCTGGCTGCCGTTGGATCAGCCACCAGCGTGCAGAGCAAGGCAACGGGCCAGGCGCAGAGCAGCGAAGCTGCGACTGCTGCTGAGTTGCCGCCATTCCAGGCCGCGGGCGCTGAGCGGTTTATTCGCCCCGACGTTCATGCCGGTGACCGGCCTTCAGGCGCCAGCTTTACGACGCGATCACCTGCATTGGGACTGAACGGCGCCGCCGGCACCGCGCATCCATTGGCCACGCAGGCGGCGATCGAGATGCTCAAACGCGGCGGTTCCGCTGTCGATGCCGCGGTGGCCGCAAATGCGGTACTCGGATTTGTCGAGCCGGTCAGCTCCGGGCTTGGCGGCGATTGCTTTGCCTTCGTTTGGGATCCTAAAGTGGGCAAGCTCGCCGGCATGGCCAGCTCCGGCCGGTCGCCAAAATCTCTTTCGCTTGCAACAGCGCGTTCGCGCGCCGTCAGTGGCCACCTTCCGTCGTTGGGCGCCGTCACGGTTTCCACGCCCGGCGCGCTCGACGGATGGTGGACGCTGCACCAGCGCTACGGCAAACTCAAGTGGGCCGAGCTCTTCGAGCCAGCAATCGCTGCCTGCGAGAACGGCGATCCAACGCCGCAAATCATTGGCTACTACATCAAGCGCAATATGGCGGCGTTTCTCCGTGCCAACTCCGGCGTTGAAGAGACGGCCAACGCTGTCGCCACCTACACGCCGGGCGGCGTCGCACCCAACGAATACGACGTGCGTCGCAATCCCGACCTGGCCCACACCTATCGCATGATCGCCGAAGGCGGCCGCGACGCCTTCTACGACGGCCCCATCGCCAAAACCATCGACGCCTACTTCAAACGCATCGGCGGCTGGCTGTCTGCGGACGATCTGCGCGAGCACCACGCCGAGTGGGTTGAACCACTGGTGACAAGCTATCGCGGGTTGGATGTCTACGGCATGCCTGCCAACACGCAGGGTTTGGCGACTCTGCAGATGCTGAACATCATCGAGAACTTCGACGTGCGCGGCTTCGGCTTCCAGTCGCCGCAATCGCTCCAGGTGCAAATCGAAGCCAAGCGCCTTGCTTACGAAGATCGCGCGCGCTACTACGCCGACCCGCACTTCGCCAAAATTCCCATCGAATGGCTCAACTCAAAGGAATACGCGAAGGAACGCGCCAAGCTTATCCGCCTCGATGCGATCAACGATCAAGTGGCACCGGGCCAGGCGCCGAGCCATGGCGATACCACGTACTTCACCACGGCCGACAAAGACGGAATGATGGTCTCGCAGATTCAGTCAAACTTCCGCGGCATGGGCTCGGGCCTGGTTGCCGACCACCTCGGCTTCATGTTCCAGGATCGCGGACAATTGTTCTCGTTGCAGGATGGCCACCCCAACATCTACGCGCCCGGCAAGCGGCCATTCCAAACCATCATTCCCGGCTTCGCGTCAAAGAATGGCGTGCCGTGGATTTCGTTCGGCGTGATGGGCGGAGACATGCAGCCGCAGGGCCAGACGCAGATCATCCTCAATCGCGTGGATTATGGCCTGGACGTGCAGTCCTCCGCCGACAGTCCGCGCTGGCACCATGAAGGCTCTTCGCAATCGATGGGCGAAGACCGCCCCGGTCTCGGACCACGCGGGCTGCTGCACCTCGAAGCCGGCATTCCGCCGGAGACGCGCAAGGCGCTCATCGACCTGGGCTGGCCGATGGGACCCAGCGACGGCGGCTTTGGCCGCTACGAGGCGATCGAACTCCGCCACCAGGGCTCAGACCGCGTGTATGCGGCAGGTAGCGAGATGCGTTGTGACGCGGTGGCGCTGGCTTACTGAGCGCACGTCGACACCCGCTGCGTTTCAGCTTTTTTGACCGCTGAATATTCTTCTGAATGATCGCGCCATCCCAGGTCCCAAAATCGGGACCTGGGGCACGCCCTGTTGATGAAAGACAAGCAATCAGAGGTCAGGTTATTCCGCTCCTGCGTGCACGTACACCTGTTGCGGTGCGTCCAGCTTCACGCGTGAACTCACCTTCAGTTTCAGGTTCGCCATTTGCGGCTTGCCGTTCAGCGGCGTCATGAAATCCAGCTCATACTGGTTGTGGATGCGACGGTCAATATCCGCAAAATACGGCTCAAAGCTTACCGGATTGCCGTACCCCTCCCAGTAGCTGTTGCCGCCCGTGGCCTCGGTGAGCTGCGCCAGCAAGTTCTGGCCATCATTGGCCGCGTAACCGGTGCGGTCAAAGCGACCCTGGTTGCGCCAGTAAATGGAATAGACAATCAGATGCGCACGAACTGAATCGTCGATCGCGGCCTTCACATATGGATCCTCAGGATCGTACCGCATCTCGTAGTAGTCCACGCCATCCGTTACCATGACCACTTCGCGCCGCGCATGCGCGTTTGTAGAAGGCCAGTTTTTCGCGAGATCGGAGAGGCAAAAGTACGGGCTGGCGCTCACGCCGGGCATTCCTGCCATCGGCAGATGCAACTCGCGCACCACGGCGGCATGATCTGTGGTCAACGGCCCCGCCAAAGCTGCGCGGCCGTTTTGCATGTACGCCACTGCGACCTTCGCATCCGGCCGCAGCCCCTGAATGAACTTCGTGATGTCGCCCAGTTGCGTCCCGATACTTTCGCGCGCACCATCGTCGATCAGGATCACGACCTCGACCGCGCTCGCGGGACTGTGCAGCGCCGTCCATCCGGTGATATTCGAATCCTTGCCGTTCACCTTCAGGTGCAGGGCGTCCTGAGGAATCCCGCCCGGAACCTCGCTTCCGGGCAGAACCGTAACCACCGCGCGTCCCTGCCCGAGTTGGCTGCCATTCGCCTGGTTGTTGTCTGCCGCCATCGTCAAGGGGGCCGCGAGCAACGATCCGGCCGCCACCAAGGCAGCAATTTGAAGTTTTTGAGTCCACATAGCCGTTGCTCCTTTTAACGCATGCCGCACATTCGTTTCCTCAAATGCATAAACACGTCCCGCGAGTTTTTGATGTGGCAGGGGGGCGATCGGCTCACAACGCCGACGAGCAGAGAGCAACCGCACACGGAGAAACATCGTGAATTCAGCGAGTTGCCGGATTACGAATTCCCGGAACGATGGGATGAAAAAACCGCGCTGTGCACTTTGCCGTAACGTGCGATGCAGCCTAGTTTCCGCCGGGAGTCCGGTCAACGTGGCCGATCACAAGGACTTGCATTGGGACCTGCTGCGCTTTCAATTCCAACCCAAGAGTTTCTCTCAGAGCAGTGAACAGTGACGGCGAAGAGGAATCAGTTTGAAGTTCGGGCGCGAATTCGAGTTTGATATCGTAGCTGCCGGTGATGCCGGTTTGATCGGCGACCTTGAGGCCGGTCACGCGCTGCAACATCGTGGCCAGAAATGGCATGGACCAGTTGAGGCCTTCGAGGTGTCCTGCGCTGGTATGGACGCGAAATCCAGGGAAATGGTCGCCCTTGGTGAGCTGCAGTTTGGGGCCGCCTTTGGCTGCGACCAATGCATAGCCACGTACCATTTTTGTTTCGAAGTGCGTCGCAAGATGGAATCGCTCGATGAGGAGATTCTGCAGGCGCGATTTCAACTCCTCGGGCGAAAGTTTGATTCCCTCCTCCGGCTTGGCTTCGATATCGTAGAAATCCGAGTCGAGCCAGGAGGGCTTGCCGGAGATCTGATTGGCTTCGACGCCGAACGCCATCTGAATGAGGAATTGCAGAGAGACACTGTGGGCGAAAAAGCGGCTCTGATGCCGGGAAGTCTCCAGTAGCCCTTGCCTCGGATCGGGGGTCGGCGTGGGCTTGATGGTAGCCACTTCGAACGAGGGCGCAGCGCGCCGGGCTGCGATTGCGGCGAAGAGAAAGGCGCGGCAAAAAACGGGATGGCGAGAAGCGCGGCCAACGCATAGATGCGGTGCGTGCTTCGGAAGATTTGGCTACAACGGATACGCTTCATCATTTCTGATCTTGATGTTCCGCGGGCGGAGGAAACTCCGCCAGCTTGGGCGTGAAACGCGGATGCGTGGCGGTGGCGCCACCGGCATTGTCGATGACGTTGGAGATTTCGCCCAGATTATCGAGCGCGACCGTGATCATGTGATGAAAGCGAACGCCGGGAACGTGCGGCACTTCAATGGCGCGGGTGAGCACGACGTTGGGATGGCGGAAGACAGAGTAAATGCCAAGTCCCCAGGCTTCATGCGTGGTGACGCGTCGGCCACCTTGTAGGATGCCCAGCCGTTGACGCGTTGCCGTGTGCGCATCCGCTGGAGTAACTGGCCTGGTCTGGGCGGATCGTAGGGAATTTCGGATTGATAAAAGTATGTGCGGCCGGCCTTGCCGTTCCACAGCACCTGGTACTGCTGATGGTGCTCCACGAAGAGGCCGTAGGCGGTGACGCGGTTGCCGTTGACGACGAGAGCCGTTGGCGCTGGGTTCTGGTCCCAGCCCACGCCCGCATGCCGTGATCGGCGCGCCAGATCCAGGTGTGATCGATGATGGTGTCGTTGGCGTTGATGCGGAGATTGACGGTGGCGCGGCCCACGCCTGCGCCGCCCACGCGGAAGAATACGTCGTGCAGTGAGATCGGGATCGCGGGCAGTGATTTGCGTGGCTGCCGCCAGTACCGATTTCGGCACCGACCTCGACCAGCACAGGAGATTGCGCGGCGCCGGCATCAAAGAGAAGGCCGGCGAGAATGATGCCATCCACGTCGGCGGTCAGTGAGCGCCGCAGTGCCGTTGACTGGCTTGAGCGTGGCGAAGCCGAGGCCGAGAACGATGGTGCCGGGGCGCGTGACGCGGATAGGCTCAGTGAGCTCGTAGATGCCGGGAGTGAAGAGGAGATTCTTGCCGCGCGCGAGTTGCGCGTTGATGCGGCGGCGGTGTCGCCGGGATGCGCGATGTAGAAGCGGCTCGAGCGGATGGAGCGGCCGGGCGTCGTTCCGCCTCGCCAGGTGATGCCGGTGCTGTTGGCTGCGCAGCGCCGGAATGCGGACGAAATAATTCCCACGCGCATCGACATAGAGAAACGGCTTTTCGCGCACGATGGGAACGCGGGCGACTTTGGTGTAGGGCGGCGAAGGCCACTCGCCGGCGGGCGCGGATTGACGTCGCCGACAAACACCATGTTCCAGTTGGAGCCGGTCCAGCTGCGCCACTCACGGTGTTGCGCGCGATCCACTGCTGTTGCGAGCCGGAGTCCACGTTGCCGTCGATCAGCGCGTCGGACATCCAGCCGCCGCTGGCCCAGCCGCGATTCTGGTGGAGCACGAGTTGCCTTTAATGTGCATGCGGCGGAAGGGCGCGGCCTGCGAAACGGCCCATTGCATGGTGCCTCCGGTGGGCGTGACGGCAGAAGCCCTCGACGCCGCGCCAGAAAGTGCAGGTGGCGTTGTTCGCGCGGCAGGCTCGCGTCGGCGTGGACGTTGCCGGTGATGTGAACGGCGTCCGGCGTCGGCACCCAGGCCCACAACCTGCGTGTAAAAGCCGATGGGAACGTCGACTTTGTAGTCGCCGGGCAGGAACAGCAATGCATTGCGCGCCGTGCCGAACTCGCTGTGCTGCTGAATGGCGTAGACCTTGTCGATCTGCTGCTGAATTGCTGCTGCGGGCATGGAGGGAGTGAAGAGGAGGACTTTTGGGCCAAAGTCCGGAGGCTTGGGAGGCGCACTGAACGCAGCGCCAGGAGCGACTGCCAGCAGCAGTGCAAGCAACACAATTCGATTGTGCGTTATCATCCCGGCCATTCTACGCCGCAGGGCGGAATCGGGCCGCACTCGAATGGCACGACTGCGAGCACGCCGTTAGAGGCCCTCTCCGGCTTGCCGATCGGTCATTTCTCAACGAATGACTTGAGCCGCGCCAGCGACTGATCCCACTGCCGCGAGACGAAATTTAGATACTCCTCCATATCCTGAAACGGGCGCGGTTCGAGTGCGAACCGATTTTCCCGGCCTGTGCGCGTGCTGTGCACGATGCCCGCCCGTTGCAGCACGCGCAGGTGTTTGCTAACGGCCTGTCGAGTGATGCGAGCGCCCGCAGTCAATTGCGAGATCGATGCGGACCGCCCCGCGCTGAGCCGCGCCACCAGTGCCAGCCGCGTCTTATCGCCCAGTGCGGCGAAGAGCACCGCTTGCGAAGGCTGCTTGAGGCGAGCGCGGCTAAGGCTTTTCCGTGACATAGCTCTCGATGTTCTTCATCTGCTGCGCCCATCCGCCATCGTTCATGCGAATGGCATCGGCGCGGCGAACTGCGGGAATGTTCTCGAAGCCCGACTCGGTAACCGTGAGCAGCGTTCCCTTCGCGGTTTTCTCCAGGCGGAATTCGACGAGGGTAGGTGTTTCTTTCGAGTAATCGGCGTTGGGATCGACCGCAAACGGATGCCAGGTGTAGGAAAAAAGCCGCTCCGGCTCCATCCTCTGGATGACGGCCTCCCACTTCAGGTGCTCGTATCCGGGATATGTCATGTGACCCCGCGAAGTCTCGCCGGGAACGAACGGCCCTTCCAGCGCGACGCGGAACCATTCGCCGAATTCGCGGTAATCCGTAAGCGCGCGCCAAACGCGGGAGATGGGCGCGTTGAGTTCGATTCGTTTCACGATTGTATTATCCACGTTATGCAACCTCTTGGTTGCATAATAGCGCGGCATCCAGAATAATGCAACTGGATGGTTGCATATTGTTGAATGGTGCGGGCTCTCAAGTCACCACGAGGGAATTGACGGCCCGTGCGATGCTCTACGGTGGATTGCTAATAGAACAAATACTTCCGCCAGCGGTCGTCGCTGCGGCCCAGCATGCGCATGATCTGGCGGCTGGTGTGCAGCGAGAAGGGGCGCGGCTCGCGCAGCAGAATCATGTCGTCGATCTCGCTGAGCAGGCGATTGCCCTTTTGGCGATTGCATTCGTGGCAGCAGGCTACCAGGTTCTCCCATGTGGAGTTGCCGCCGCGCGAACGCGGCACTACGTGGTCGAGCGTCAATTCGCTGGGCGGCATGGCCTCGCCGCAGTACTGGCAGGTGTTGCGGTCGCGCAGCAGGATGTTCTTGCGCGAGAGGGCGCGCGTCTGGTGGGGGATGCGGCGGTACTCGAGCAGACGAATCACCGAGGGCATGGCGATGATGGCGCGCTGCGCATGAAGCTTGAGCCCGTGCTCTTCCTCAGTGCGCGCAATGCCCTTGAGCACCAGCACCAGCGCCCGGCGCGCGCCGCAGATATTGATCGGCTCATAGGATGCATTCAGCACCAGAACCGGCATCTGCAGCACGTGAGGGTGTTGCACGGCGCTGTGGTCCGAGGACATCACCACGGCTTTCGCGATCGCCTTTTGCTTGCGCGCGTGAATCATGGCTTTTCCCAACGACATCTCTTCTTCCCCTGGTCAAAAAGATGGTTGTCCGCGTAACGATGCATCCGAACTCAAACTCGTTGCAAGTCTTACCTTTCCTGTCTGCGTTTCACTTTCTTCCGCGTCTGCAAATCCCAGGCCGTGCCCAAATCCTGCTGTACGCTGTGCTCGAGCCAGTGTAGCCACCCATACTGAAGCAGCCCCGGCCCTCATCAGCGCCTGCGCGGCGGCGCGCGCCGTGGCCCCAGTGGTCAAAATGTCGTCGATCAACAGAATGTTTCGCTCTTTGATCTGCGCCTGGTCGGAAACGGAAAATGCTCCGCGCACATTCAGCCTTCGCTGCCGCGGCGTCAACCCCGCCTGGCTCTCGGTGGAGCGTAGGCGCATGAGCGTGCTCGGAGCTAGCGTGAGCCGCCACTTTGGATGGCTCTTGCGCAGGAATCGGAGCGCTTCAGCGGCAAGCGACCGCGACTGGTTGAATCCCCGCTGCCCATATTTCGCGCGGTGCAGCGGCACGGGAACCACCAGCAACTCTCCGGGCGCCTCGGCGGCCAGTTTTGCGATCGCCTCTGCCAGCATGCGCCCCAGCCCCCGCGCAGCCGGGTGAAGCCGACCGTATTTGAGTGCGTGAATGGCTTCCCGCATGCGGCCCTGATAAACCCCGTACGATGCCGCCTTTGCAAAGGCAGGCGGCGCCATGCGGCAGGCGCGGCAAAGTGATGATGGCGAAAGGCTTGCCGGCGCGTTCAAGGCATCGCCGCAGCGTATACACACGGGCCCAGTCTGGACCGGAAACTCCGTCCAGCAAGCATCACAAATTGGAATCGACGAAAGCCGCGGCAGAGGGGAGCCGCAAAGAGCGCAGGAGGCAGGCAGAAGCGCGCAACTCAAACTATCCATGGGACTTCGGAGCACGCGAACCACGGCACGCCACCGCGTCGTCTGCGAAGGCGGAACATCGGTGATGCGGATGCCTGAGTCTCTGTGGAAGACGCACCTCGCGACGGGCGGCACCTAAACGCCTGGCCCATTGCGCCAAGTATAGCGCATTCCGATTTCGGCCTTCCAGCGCCCCAAGCGGCTTTGAGGCTTGAGATTTGGGGGAGTGGCGGCGAGAGAGAGCTGACCGTGAATCCTGCCCGCCGATCTGGCTTAGCGGCTTTGTTTGGCGCCGAAGTAAACGAGCAGCCCGCCACCGGCGAGGAAGGCGACACCCATCAAGGGCGGGATGGGCACATCGTGATGGTGCGCGCGTTCGACCTGGACGGGACCCATGTCGATGGTCTTCTTGTGGGTCGTGTAAGAGAACCCGCCGTAAATGAGCGCGGCGACTCCCGCTAGGATCAGGATGATTCCTGCAAGCTTCATTTGGGGTCCCCAGCTTCAGGTGGCATTTGATTTCGTGACTTGGATCAGGGCTTCAGCGAGCTCGATCTCATTCTTACAAGCGACTCAAGAGACAAAAGAGTATGGACAGCAAGCCCAGCGGCCAAGTAAATGGCGCGAACCGGAAATCGCTGCCCACTCCCGTTGTCGGGCTTTAAGTTTTTGTTCGTCATACCGGTTTATGCGGCCGACCGGCTTGCAAATCGAGCTTTGCCAATTCAGCCAAGGCCCTCCCTGCAGGTCGACCGAGCTGTTCATTGGTGATTGTGGCCCGAGTGCGCGTGCTCCTCTTCGCGCGCGCGTTCGTTTTCGCGATTGCGCTCCCGCTCGCGATCAGCATCGGTCTTCGCGTCGTGTGCCGCGTCTTTCACCGTGCCGACCACCTTTTGAGCTTTGCCCTTCAACTGCTGCGCCGCGCCTTCCACTTGCGCGTCGGTGTCGCCGGTCCACTCGCCGACCTGGCGTTTCGCTCGCCCTGCCGCATCGTTTACTGCGCCTTTTACTTGATCTTTATTCATAGTTCCACCTCCGGTCGCGTTTTATCTTCGTTTATCGAATGCGCCAAGTGCCAATTATGGCGCGAAGCCTTTCGTTGCCAGTTATCCTTCCTAAACAACTCTGCGTCCCGAAATCAACTGGATCAGCAGTACAACGAGTGCAATCACGAGCAAGATGTGGATGAATCCGCCCAGCGTGTACGACGTGACAACGCCCAGCAACCACAAAACGAGAAGGATTACAAAGATTGTCCAAAGCATCGATCACCTCCTGATGATTCTTCTTTTTCTGACGCTTCCGTTGCGTCCACAAACAGGCTTTGACGCCGCGCCACTCCTGCGGGTTGTTCGCCTCACGCGCACGAGGCGAATTGAAGGGCGATGCAATTGGCGCATCGAATGTTGCACCGCGCGTGGGCTGCAATACCAACAATCGCGAATTCAATTTGATTTCGATCGATGCAGCGCGCAAGGCAGCCACGGAAGTTTCTCTTGCATCACACGGGGAGACTTGCGCCAATGCGCGCAGCGAATTGCCGCAGTTTCAAGGAGACCAAAATGCTGTTGCTGATCATTCTCATCCTGCTGATTTTTGGCTTCGGGTATGGTGGCTACCGGGCGGGTCCGGGATGGGGCTACTACGGCGGAGGCGGCGTCAGCTTGATCCTGACCATCGTCGTCATTCTGTTACTGCTGAAAGTGATCTGACGAGCGAACCGTCAACGGACGTCATGCGCATAGTTCGCGCGGCTCAGCAGGTCGGGAATATGACGTATGAGACACGCTCCGCGAGAGTCCTGCCCTGCAATTTGCCCGGACCAAAAGCTGACTAGGGTGTACCGACATATACGGATGGGCAGCGTTGCGAGCGAAAATCCGGCCAGATGAAGCCGAGCCCGAAGCCTGTGGCGGGTCCACCGTCGAGGGCGAGAATGAAGTATGGCCGGATTTCCACCCCAGCGACAAAAAGCCGTCGCCGGGGACCCCGGATTTGCGCCGCAACCCGAAGGGACGGGGCCATTTTTCCCCAGCTCTTCGTCCCTCGTCGCTAGCAGACACCCGGTATGCGTCGCTCCTCATTCCTCGATCTGAGAAAAAATGGCTCCCGTCGCTGCCTACCCGTATATGTCGATACACCCTAGAAGACGCCTGCCATGTAGGCTTCAGCCGGGCGCAGATTCTCCGTCTTCGACCCGCATTCTGCCAGCACAACCGGCGACAGCGTCATCACCGGGCAGAGCGAATGAGCCAGGGTCTTGTAGACGACGCCATGCCGGGTGATAGCGGCAAAAGCAGATGCGCCTTGCGCGCCCAGAACGATGAGGTCCGCCTGCTGCGCGTGGCTCTGGTACAGCAACTCTTCCGTCGGATCGCCCGCCACCACGATGGTCTGGATCGCAATCTGCCCCTGCAGCCGGGTGGGAACCAACGCGAGCATGCCCGCTTCCACTTGGTCCAGCGAGCGCCCGGCTAGGAAATCCGCGCGGTCCTGAGGTCGAATCACATGCTGCAGGATCAGGCGCGCCCCATGTTGAGCGGCCAGTTCCGCGGCAAATGCTGCCACCACGGTGCTGGCCTCGTGCAGGCTTGTGGCACAGAGAATGGTGCGCGTGGCAAAGTTGCGGTAGCTGCCGTCCACTACATCGGGGCCGATGATGTAGACCGGCGAGCTGGCGGTACGCAATACCGCCTCAGCCACTGAACCCACCAGCAGCTTGCCGATTGGTCCAGGAGAGTGCGTGCCCATCACGATCCGGTCGATCACGCGCTCCCGCGTGTAGGCGAGAATTTCGTCGGCCGGTAGCCCGGGCCGTACGACCACCTCGCACTTCAGGCCGGCTTCGCGGATGCGTCGCGCAAGCGGTTCCAGATGCTGTTTCTCTGTGCGGGCCGCAGCGGCATAGTCGTAGTAACGGATGCCCGACGCCTCTGATGCGGCGACCACGAGCGTGTCATAAGCGTGAAAGAGGATCAGATCGGAATCAAATTCCCTGGCTTGCGCGAGTGCGAACGAAAAGGCCTTTTCGTTAGCCGGTATTTCGGATGCGAACAGGATAGTGGAGGGCTTGCTCCAACCTGGCTTCATGACGGCTGCCATAGGAACCTCCTTCTGAGTGCGTTCAAACGGTTGCAGAACCGATACCGTTTTTGCGGTGTCATGTCGCACAGAACAAGGTGATTTATCTCACCTTCCCGCGATCCGCCAACCCAACTTCGGCGCTCTGCCACCTTGGTATAGCTAATATAGGCGCGGGCCCACGCAGAATCGTGAATGCCTGAGAAAATTGTGTTCCCGATTCCCAGATTTTGTCCAGCGCCACTGCACCTCCGTCCCCGTTGGGGCACATAAAGTGATCCCAATCACAGCCTAACCCACCTGAAAACTGATCTTCTGGACCGGAATCGTGGCCCTGGGCGGTTTTACCGCGCGTGGTTTCGTTGGCATTTTTTGACGTTGTCACGAATTCTTCAACGGGAACCCGTTCCACCCCAGGCGCTTGACCGTTGCTGGAGTCTGGCCTGCCGCGATTCTGCTGGAGGTCTTATGCAGCCGATGCACAACATTCCCGCCCGCGGCGGGATCGACTACGACGAATCGCCGTTCCTCGCCATCTGGGAAGTCACACAGTCCTGTGACCTGGCCTGCAAGCACTGCCGCGCCGCCGCCCAGCCCATTCCGCACCCTGACGAGCTAACGCACGCCGAAGGCATGGCCCTCATCGACCAGATCGCCGATATGCACATCCCGATCTTCGTCTTCACCGGCGGCGACCCCCTTAAGCGCAAAGACCTTTTCGAATTGATCCGTTACGCCGCCGGCAAGGGCGTGCAGGTAGCGGTCACCCCCAGCGCCACGCCGCTGCTCACCCGCGAGGCCATCTTCAAGCTGAAAGAGGCTGGGCTGGTGCGGCTCGGCATCTCGCTTGACGGCTCGACCCCCGAGATTCACGACGCATTTCGTGGCTTGCCGGGCGCATGGGCGCGCACCATCCAGGCCATTGAGTGGGCCAACGAAGCCGGAATCCCCATCCAGGTGCACACCACCATCAGCCGCCACAACGCGCACGACCTCGACAGCCTCTGCAATCTGTTTGAGAAGCTCGCCATCGTCATGTGGAACGTCTTCTTCCTCGTTCCCGTGGGCCGCGGCCAGTTGGACGATCTGCTATCCGGAGAGGAATTCGAACAGGTCTTCGGCAAGATCTATGAGCTCTCACACCGCGTGAACTTCCAGATCAAGACCACCGAAGCCATGCACTATCGGCGCTATCTGCTGCAGCACAATCTTGAAGAGCGCCGCATGGGCCACGGGGCGGCACACGGTTCGGGGCATCCGCATGGCGTGGCATACGAACCTGGCACGCCCACCGCTGACGCCAAAACCCGCAACATGGGCTGGGCCACGCGTCGCGTCAACGACGGCAAAGGTTTTGTGTTTATCTCCCATATGGGCAACGTCTACCCCAGCGGCTTTCTGCCCATCCACGCTGGAAATATTCGCGAGACTCCGCTGGCCGAGATCTATCGCAACGCGCCCATCTTCAAGGCCCTGCGCAACACCAGCCGTCTTGAAGGCAAGTGCGGCGCCTGCGAGTTCAAGGAGATCTGCGGCGGATCGCAGGGCGCGGGCCTACGCGCTTACCGGCGACCCGTTGGCCCAGGAACCCTGCTGCATCTACCAGCCCAAAAACTGGGACCCGGAACTCGACAGCCAGGCGGATGCCTACCGCCAACTGACCACGGCGGGGACGCTGGTCACGCTGTAGGTTTGCGAGCGATCGTGTGGGTCGGCCCGACAACAAGCCGGAACTAATAGTCCGGAATTGGTAGGCCGGGACTGGTAGGCCGGGACTTCAGCCCCGGCACAAACTAAGAAAACTCGAGCGCGGCCTTTAGGCCCTGAGGTGTACAGCCAGGATTAGTTGATGCCAACATATGCGCTGACGACCGCGACGTACGAACGGCGGTCGCTGTTCCAAACAACTGCGAACGCCGAACTCTTGATCAGCGTTCTGTTCCGATACCGCGATCAGGGCCGTTATCTGCTACACGGTTTCGCCGTGATGCCGGAACATTTGCACGTGCTTCTAACCTCGGGCAGCAAATCAATCAATCGAACAGTGCGCTCAATGCATCAAGGGAGGGTACTCTCACGACCTTGGAGTGCAGTTTCGAGGTGAAGTCTGGCAACCTGGATTCCACGAACATCGGGTCCGCGATGTCTCGGATTTCTACAACCAACTCGAATACATTGCAGCAAACCCGGCGCAGCGCGATCTCTCCGACTATCAACATGTACACACGAAGTTCCTTGGCCGAATGGATCCAGCACCGCCAAATCTGCGCGACATGAGGTAATTGCTCGGACTACGCAAAGAGAGCATACCTCAGGGCCTGAAGGCCGAAGCGTAGGGAGCGGTTTGAATGTCAGGGCTAAAGCCCTGACCTGCCAGCCCGAAGCTTCCAGTCCTGGCCTGCCAGATCTGGCTATTCGCTGGGACCGCTTGGACATAAGGTTTCAGTGCCCGCCAAGCTCTGCGTCCACCTTGCCTTTGAAGCGCGAGTAGACAAAAACCACATAGCCCACGGCCAGTGCCATGCCAAACAGCCACCACATCAGCCCTACAGCCAGCGTGTGCGGTCCCGAGATGGCGCGGTTGAGCGTGATGTCGTTCGCCGGGCCGGTGGTCGCAGGCAGCAGCACAGGATAAACGCCCCAGCAGGCTCCGGCCAGCATGAAGAACAGGTAGAGGCATGAAGCCAGAAATGCCTTCATGGCCCTCCCCTTCCGATTCCAAAGCCAGATAGCGGCCAGCGAAACAACCACGCCCGCCGGCACAACGAAGGTGGCGGGATAGTGATAGTAGTTGTCCAGGCTCGCCGGCCGCACGGCAATGGTGGCAATGAGACTGACCGTGGTGAGAGCCAGAAGGCACCCCCACAAAGGCGAGACGATCTTGCGCGCGCGCTGTTCCAGCTCGCCTGAAGTTTTCAGAGTCAGCCACAAAGCTCCATGCAATGTGAGGGCGACCAGCGCCACCAGCCCGCCAATCACCGTGTACCAGTCCAGAATTCCCGGCGCCGCTCCAGGCTTCCAATTCGTCCACAGCGGCAGGAAGAAGTAGCCGTCTTGCGTTCAGTGGCACACCGCGCAGCACGTTGGCCAGCGCCGCACCGTAGAAGATGGTGAGCAGCGCGCTCGCCAGTCCGAAGACGCCATCGAGCAGCGAGCGCCACACGCCGACGTCGATGTGGTTGCGCAGCTCCAGGCTGATGCCGCGCAGCACCAGCAGCCACAGCACAATCATCAGCGGCAGATAGAACCCGCTGAAGGCCGACGCGTAAAGCAGCGGAAAAGCAAAATAGAGCGTACCGCCGCCAGCCAGCAGCCAGACCTCGTTACCATCCCACACCGGCCCGATGCTTGCCAGCGTGGCCTTGCGCTCTGCCTCGGTGCGCACCAGGAACAAATGCAGTACGCCCACGCCCAGGTCAAACCCGTCGAGCACCACGTAGCCGACGATCATTACCGCAACGAGCCAAAACCAAATGAAACCCATCATTTCAAAACTCCCATCGTTCGACGGGGCACGACGGGTCAGGGCCGACTTTAGTCGTGCCGTAATGCCTCGACATGAATCGCGCCTCGCGCATTCTGTTACTCCGCTATGACGGGCACAGTGGAGGACATCTTCGGCTCCGGCCCGGCACTGATTTCGCGGTAGACAAGCACCGTGAAAAGCAGGCCCAGCAGCGTGTAAAGCCCCATAAAACCTATAAGCGTGAACAACCCGTTGCCCGCCGAAACAGTATTCGAGTAGCCCTCGCTGGTGCGCATCAACCCGTAGATCAGCCACGGCTGCCGGCCCAGCTCAGCAGTCATCCAGCCTGCGGTGTTCGCTATATACGGGAGAGGAAAGCTGAGCAACAGCGCCCACTGCGTCCACTGCGCTTTGTAGAGCCGCCCGCGCCAAAGCAGGAAGGCGGCCACAACCATCAGAGAACAAACCACGTCCCCAGCCCCGCCATGATGTGGTAGGCGTAGAAGAGGAGCGGCAGCGCCTGCGGCCATTCATCGCGCGGAAACTGATCGAGTCCCTTCACTTCGGCCTTCGTCGTGCCGTAAATCAGGAAGCTCAACACGTTGTTCACGACGATCGGATTGTCGATCTGGCCTGTCTCCTCGTTCGGCTGGCCCACCAGAACGATCCCTGCTCCAATTTGCGTCTGGAATAACCCTTCCATCGCTGCGATTGCCGCCGGCTGGTTGCGCGCTACATACTTGCCTGCCAAATCGCCCGTAGGGAAGATGATGGCGATGGACGAGATGACACCTGCAATCACGCCCACCTTGAGAAAGATTTGCGCGTACTCTTCGCGCCGGCCCTCAAGAAGATAGAACGCGCCCACGGCGCTCATCACGAAGGCCGCTGTGACCACCGCGCCAGTCATGTTGTGCATGTACTGCAACAGTCCCCACGGATTCAGCAGCAGTTGCCAGAAGCTGAGCACCTCAAAGCGCCCATCGGGCATGCGATCGAAGGCCACTGGATGCTGCATCCACGCGTCGGTCACGATGATGAAGAACCCTGAGATCCACGAGCCCAGGAAGACCATCACCGCCGAGAACCAGTGCATGAGGTGGAGATGCGCTTTTCGCCATAGAGAAACAGGCCGAGAAACGCCGACTCGAGAAAGAAGCTGAAGACGCCTTCCATGGCCAGCGGCTGGCCGATGACGCCGCCCGAGAGCCGCGAGAACCGCGCCCAGTTGGTGCCGAACTCAAACTCCATGGGAATGCCAGTGACCACGCCGAAGACAAAGTTGATGGCGAAGATGCGGCCCCAGAAGCGCGCTGCGCGCTCCCAGGTTTCGCTGCCGGTTCTGAGTGCCACCGTCTTGAGCACCACGATCAGCAGCGCCAGGCCCATGGTGAGCTGCGGAAACAGATAATGAAAGGTGATGGTGAATGCAAAATGAAGGCGGTGAATCAATTCGGCGCTCATGCGAGGGCCTCCTGTTACGGAGCACACGATTTGAATGAACGTGTGGGAAATTGTGCGATCAGGATTTTTTCGTCGGACGAGGCTGCGGCCGCCAGATGAATTGAACGCGAAGAACAGGCGGCTTTCAACATAGCTCCCGATTTTAGTCCGTCCAGTGACTTAAATCACTTGCCGCCGCCATCCTGCGCCTCGATCCTATCGTCAGGGCATCTCTGGCTGGGCCGATCGTCCCCTTCCAAGCACGCGCATGCCGCAAATTGCTGTAAACATAATGTGAGGTCGAAGAATGCGGATTGCAATCATTGGCGGTGGCATTGCTGGGTTAGCTGCGGCTTATGAACTCGAAAAATCGCGCACCGCGGGAGACGCCGTCGAGTACACGCTGTATGAGGCGCGTCCACAGCTCGGCGGTTCGCTGGCATCTGAAATCGTGAGCGGTGCAGTGCTCGAACGCGGGCCCGATTCCTTCCTTACGGAAAAACCTGCCGCCGCCGAACTCTGCCGCGAGCTTGGCCTCGGCGGGGATCTAGTGCCATCGAATGACACCGCGCGCAAAACGTATATCGTCGTCCGCAATCGCCTTGTGGCCCTGCCCGATGGCCTCATGTTCCTTGTGCCCACCAAGTTGGTTCCCACCGCGCTTACGCGGCTGTTCAGTATTCGCACCAAGGTGCGCATGGCGCTCGAGTTGCTGCACCCTCCGCGCTCTGCCGGCCACGACGAGTCCGTGGCCGCGCTGGTCCAGCGGCACTTCGGCCAGGAGGCCGTGGATCGCCTTGCTGATCCGCTGCTCAGCGGCATCTATGGCGGCGACGCCGCACAACTCAGCGCACAAACTGTGCTTCCGCGCCTCGTGGAGATGGAGACAAAGTATGGCTCGCTCACACGCGGCATGCTGGCTGCGCATCGCAAGATGCGTGCGGCGGCAAAAAACTCCTCCAAAGGATCAAACCGCGGAGCGGCCATTTTTACTGCCCTGCGCGGTGGCATGCAGCAGTTGGTCGGTGCACTCACCAAGCGCCTCGACCCCGCTTGTCTGCGCACCGCAACATCCGTCAGCGCGATTGAGAAGGACGCCGCCGGCTGGAGCGTCGCCGCGGCCGGCGCGAAGCAGGAATTCGATGCAGTCATCATGGCTGCGCCTGCGTGGGTCGCCGGCGATCTGCTCGCTTCGGTTGATCCCGCGCTCGGCGCCGAGCTCAGCGCCATCCCCTACTCTTCCTCGATCACTGTGAATATGATTTACGACGAAGCGCGCATTGGACCGCTTCCTGAGGGCTTCGGCTTCCTGGTCCCCGCCGTTGAGGGCCGTTCGATGCTGGCCTGCACCTTCGTCCATCGCAAGTTCCTTGGCCGCACGCCGCCGGGCAAGGCCGTCTTCCGCGCCTTTCTTGGCGGAATGAAACGTGACGAGCTGCTGGCCGAGAGCGACGATGTTCTCGTTGCAACCGTCCGCCGTGAGATGAACGAGATTCTCGGCGCAAAGACGATCAGCGCATCCATCGAGCCCGAGTATGCGCAGGTTTCACGCTGGCGCCTTGCCATGGCGCAATACGCCGTCGGCCACCGCGAGCGCCTGCAGCGCATCAACTCGCGCGTCGCTGCACTGCCCGGTCTGCGGCTCGCCGGCAACGCGTACGACGGCATCGGCGTTCCCGACTGCATTCGGCTGGGGCGCAAAGCCGCGCGGGAACTTGCGAAAATCGAAGCGCCCATTCCCGCGTCAGGGGTTTGATCCAGATCCCAACTTCGCCCCTCGTATACTTGACGTAGACGCATGACCACCCGCGCTGACACATTTCTTGCGACCATTCTGGCTTCGACGCGCACTACGCTGGCCGCTGCGAAGGTGGACGTACCCGTGCCGGAGTTGGAGCGCCGCGCCGCCGAGCACCATCCGCGAGGATGGGCCGCGGCACTGCGCCGTCAGGCCGCTCTTGCTCCAGCCGTCATCGCCGAACTCAAAAAAGCTTCGCCCTCCAAAGGCCTCATCCGCTCCGCATTCGACCCGGCCTGGCTCGCGCGCCGCTACCGCAACGGAGGCGCCGCAGCGCTTTCTGTACTCACGGACGAGCCCTACTTCCAGGGCAGCCTGCACAATCTCGAACTCGCATCGGCCTCCACGCCGCTGCCTTGCCTGCGCAAGGACTTCATCATCGACGAGTACCAAATCGTCGAGGCCCGCGCCCACCGCGCCGACGCCATTCTGCTCATCGCTGCCGCACTCACTAGCGACGAGCTCAAGCGCTTCGCCAATGCCGCGCACGCGCTCGCGCTCGACGTGCTGGTCGAAGTCCACACTGCGGACGAACTCGACCAGGTTCTTGAATCTCTGGGAGAAACCGGCGCCGACGCCATCGGCGTCAACAACCGCGACCTCAGAACCTTCGAGGTAAGCCCTCAGACGTCGCTCGCGCTGGTCGATCGCATTCCTGCAGGCGTCGTACGCGTCACCGAAAGCGGCATCTCAACGCCTGAAGACATCGTCCGTTTGCGGCGCGCCGGCTTCCACGCATTCCTCATCGGCGAGAGCCTCATGCGCCAGCCCGATCCCGGCGTTGCGCTGGCCGCGCTATTGAGGGGCGCCGCGGAAAAATCATGAGCCTCTGGATCAAAATCTGCGGCAACACTTCGCTGGCAGACGCGCAGGTCGCCGCCGAAGCGGGTGCCGATGCGATTGGCTTTGTCTTTGCGCCCAGCCCTCGCCGGGTGACTCCAGATCAGGTCGCCGCCATCGTGCCGCATCTGCCGCCAGCGTTCGAAAAAATCGGTGTCTTTGTCGACGCATCTTTTAACGAGATTACATACGCAGTGGAAAGTTGCGCACTAACTGGCGTGCAACTGCACTTCGACGCTCCACGAGATTTGCCGGTAAGAATCCGAGCGCGTTTCGGTGCTCGCATCCGCATTTTGCGCGTGGTGCATTTCGATGGCGGCGGCGCAACCGCTGCGTTTAACCCGAAATCGGCGTCCAGCGTCGACGGCATCCTCGTTGATTCGCGAACAACCTATGCTACTGGCGGCACGGGCGTCCCATTCGACTGGTCTGCTGCCCGCCCGGTTTTCGATCAATTTGCGAAAGAGCGCAAGCTCATCGCCGCCGGCGGCCTCACGCCGGAAAACGTCGCAGAAGCCATTACTACACTCCATCCTTGGGGCGTAGACGTCGTCAGCGGCGTCGAAGCCACGCCTGGCCGCAAGGATCCTGCCAAGATCCGCGCCTTTATCGCCAACGCCCGCGCAGCCAGCCACGGCGAATGACCTGCGTCGATCGCAGTTCTCATGCATCGAATTGGGCAGCGGAGGCTGGCTATCGTCACATTGCGCAGCCCAGGTCTTTGATTCAGGCCGAGATGGTGCATGTAACGAAATGTCAAGAAGCCTCGTACCTTTTCATAAGGGCCGGATGTCACATTTTGCGCCCTTCGCACGTCATCCGTTGAGTAGTGCCGGAACGCATCGTCGGCAGTATGCGATTCCGCAGATTAAGAGGCAATCAACAACCCCCGGAGGTTCATCAATGGAAACTATGACTATGGATACTTTTCTTCCCCCTATCGAAAAGCCGCGAGGATTCTTTAAGAAGCTCGCCTATGCCGGATCGAAGAAACAATTCGGCAAGGTGCCGACCCCACTCAAAGTCGTCTTCTCCCGGATGCCCACCGCCTTCGGCCTCTTCGTTTCGAAGATCGCCAAGCTCGACAAGAAACTGGAGCTGCCCCAGGAATTGGCCATGCTCGTTCGCGAACGCGTAGCACACATCAACGTCTGCACCTTCTGCATCGATATCGGCCGCTTCTTCGTGATCAAGGCGCGAATGAGCGAAGCCAAATTCGACGCGCTCGAAGACTACGCCACCAGTCCCCTCTTCAGCGATGCGGAGCGTGCCGCGCTCGACTACGTGACGGAGTTGGTCCGCGACAAAAACGTGAAGCCCGAGACATTCGCGAGGCTGGCCAGGTACTATTCCGAGCGTGCCATCTGTGAGATCGTGTGGCTGGTCGCGAGCGAACACTTCTACAACATGACCAATATCGGACTAAACATTCATTCGGATATGCTTTGCGACATCAGCCGCAAGAAGAAGACGGCATGACGTATTGATCTGCGCCATGAAAATGGAGACGGACTCGAGGTCCCGGGCATCGGCCATTCATGTTCATGCTATTTGGAGTCGTGGGCGGCACTGAGGCGGAATTGGCCGCCTCGCGATAGCGCCTCAGGTCTTCGATTGATCGCTTGACGGAGATCGTCGCACTTCCTAAAATCGAGGGACTATGAAGGGAAACCGTAAAGTCATTGCGGCGCTGAACGCCGCCCTGCGCGACGAGTTGCTGGCTATCAACCAATACTTCCTGCACGCTGAGATGCTGGAGAATTGGAAGTATGCCCGCTTAGCCAAGTTCATCAAAAAACAATCGATCGACGAGATGCGTCACGCCGAGGGGCTGATTGAACGCATTCTTTTTCTTGATGGAACGCCAAACCTGACGGAACCGATGAAACTTGAGGTGGGCCTTGACGTGAAGCATCAACTGGAGCGCCAGCTTCAGTTAGAGCTCGACGCGGTAGTCTCCTACAACAAATCGATCGCCGTGTGCCAGGAAGAGGGCGACAACGCATCAAAGAATCTCTTCGAGAAGATGCTCCACGACGAAGAGGGTCACGTGGACTGGCTTGAAGCTCAGCTTCATCAGATCAAGGAACTGGGTTATGAGCGGTATCTGGCCCAGCAAGTCGAGGAAGAGCAGTCGTAGCAAGCCGACAGACCACATGAAGCAGTACCGATGCGGCAGCCAAAGTGCTGCACAGGACAATGGAAAGCGACGGCCGTTCGCGCAATTCGCCTTTGTCGATGGATTCGGCGCAATTCCGAGCGCTGGGCCACGAGCTCGTCGACCGCATCGCCGGCCTGCTTGATTCTCTTCCGTCCCGGCCCGTGACGCGCGCTGAATCGCCGACTGAAATCCGAACGGCCCTCGACGGTGGGCGCTGTCTTCCTCTTGACGGCGCGGACCCCGCCCAGTTGCTCAACCGCGCGGCCGACCTGCTGTTTGAGCACTCCTTGTTCAACGGCCATCCGCGCTTCTGGGGCTACATTACCTCGCCTCCCGCGCCCATCGGTGTCCTTGGCGATTTGCTCGCATCTGCCGTGAATGCGAACGTGGGCGCCTGGCCGCTATCGCCGATGGCGAGCGAAATCGAGGCTCAGACCGTCCGCTGGATCGCCGACATGCTCGGCTATCCGGAAGATTGCGGCGGCCTGTTTGTCAGCGGCGGAAACATGGCCAACATCGTGGGCTTTCTCGCCGCCCGCCAGGCCAAGGCGGGCCGCGACGTGCGCACCATTGGCCTCGATGGCGCCCGGCTGCGCGTCTATTGTTCGAAGGAAACGCACACCTGGGTCCAGAAAGCAGCCGATATCGCCGGCCTGGGAACTGACGCTATTCGCTGGATCTCGACCAATGATCGAATGCAGATGGAAATCCCAGACCTGCGCCACCAAATTGCCAACGACCTCGCCGCTGGTGACCGGCCCTCCCTGGTTATTGGCGCTGCCGGAACCGTCGGCACAGGTGCCATCGATCCACTTGCCGAGCTGGCCTCGGTCAGCCGCGAATTCAATCTCTGGTTTCACGTCGACGGCGCCTATGGAGCAATGGCCGCCGTCTTGCCCGATGCCCCCGCTGAGATCCTCGCTTTGAGCGATGCCGATTCCGTCGCCATAGACCCCCACAAATGGCTCTATGCGCCAATCGAAGCCGGATGCGCGCTGGTGCGCAGCCGCGAAAAGCTGCGCGATGCGTTCGCGTATCACCCTCCCTACTACCACTTCGAAACCGAGGCAATCAATTACTTCGACCTTGGCCCGCAGAATTCCCGCGGCTTCCGCGCTCTGAAAGTCTGGCTCGCTCTGCAGCACGTTGGGCGGAACGGTTATGTGCAGATGATCTCCGACGATATCCGCATTTCGCGCCATCTGTTCAGCCAGATTCCGCGCTACCCGGAGCTCGAGCCCTTCACCCAGTCGCTCAGCATTGCCACGTTTCGCTTCGTACCCCCCAACCTGGTTCACGGCAACCCCGAAGTCGAAAGCTATCTTGACCGGCTGAATAACGAAGTCCTTACCCGTGTGCAGAACAGCGGCGAGGCCTACCTTTCTAATGCCGTCGTCCACGGGAAATTCGCCCTTCGCACCTGCATCGTTAACTTCCGCACCTCGGCGGCGGATGTTGAAGCCCTTTTGCCGCTGGTCGTAAAAATCGGCAAGGAACTGGATTCGGAACTGCGGCCCGGCTCGCTTCGAAATCAAAGTCAGCCCGTATGAAGGCTGGTTTCAGGACCAGCATCGGCCGTCTTACCGCTTCGCGCTCCTCTCCGGGTAAACTGAAAGGTTCCCCATTCCGCGCGCGTTGATGCAGGAGTTCCTCATGGCATCGGTCATTCTTCCGGCAAGTCCCTCCGAATTGCGGCCCGGCCGCTTCGGCGTCTATGGCGGGCGCTACGTGCCGGAAACGCTGGTGGCCGCGCTAGATGAGCTCGAGCACGAGTACGAGACGGCCAAGGCGGATGCCGCCTTCCAGGCTGAGCTTTCGGCGCTGCTTGCGGACTACGCCGGTCGCCCCACGCCGCTCTACTTTGCCAAACGGCTCAGCGAAACACTCGGCGGCGCAAAGATTTACCTCAAGCGTGAAGATCTGCTGCACACCGGCGCGCACAAGATCAACAACGCGCTGGGCCAGGGGCTGCTCGCGAAACGCATGGGCAAGAAGCGCGTGATCGCCGAGACCGGCGCGGGCCAGCACGGCGTGGCCACAGCTACTGTCTGCGCGTTGCTCGGCCTCGGCTGCGTCATTTACATGGGCGATGTAGATATGGCGCGCCAGGAGCTGAATGTGCTGCGCATGCGCCTGCTCGGCGCTGAAGTGCGCGGCGTTTCGTCCGGCTCAAAGACGCTCAAAGACGCTATCAGCGAAGCCATGCGCGATTGGGTCACCAACGTCCGCACCACCTATTACCTGCTCGGCAGCGCCCTCGGCGCACACCCTTACCCCACCATGGTGCGCGACTTCCAACGCATCATTGGCAAAGAGATGAAGCAGCAGATTTTTGAGAAGGAAGGCCGCCTGCCTTCGGCTGTCATCGCCTGTGTTGGAGGTGGATCGAATGCGATCGGCGCTTTCTACGAATTCCTTTCTGACAGCCAGGTGCGCCTGATCGGTGTTGAAGCCGGCGGACGCGGCACCGCACTCGGTGAGCACGCGGCCCGCTTCCACGGCGGCGCGCCCGGCGTCCTGCAAGGCACATATTCTTATGTTCTCCAGGACGAGGACGGTCAGATCGCGCTCACGCACTCTGTTTCCGCCGGTCTTGATTACGCCTCGATTGGCCCCGAGCACGCCGCGCTCCACGACTCCGGCCGTGCGGAGTACGTCTCGTGCGATGATGCAAGCGCACTCGATGCGGTCGTCAAGCTGGCGCGCACCGAGGGCATTCTGCCTGCGCTCGAAAGCGCCCATGCCGTGGCCGAGGCTCTTCGTCTTGCTCCCTCGCTCCCGGCCCGTGAAATACTGTTGGTGAATCTCTCTGGTCGCGGCGATAAAGACATGGGCATTCTGGCCCGCGAGCTGCACATTCAGGGAGCGTAACCGCACGCCAATGCCGATCCGATTCGATCACAAGCCGGGCCTCGTGGTGTATCTCACTGCGGGCGATCCATCGTTGGCCGCCACCCGCGAAATCGCGGTCGCAGCCATCGACGCAGGCGCCGACGTGATCGAACTCGGCGTGCCGTTCAGCGACCCGCTCGCCGACGGCCCCATCATACAGCGCGCCAGTGAGCGTGCCCTCGCCCACGGCACGCGTCTCAAAGACGTCCTCACTCTCGCGCGCGAAATTCGCGCTGCCCGTCCCGCCGCCGGCCTCGTGATCTTCAGTTATCTCAACCCCATCCTCCGCTATGGCATGCGCAAATTTGCTGACGACGCAAAATCAGCCGGAGTTGACGGCGTGCTCGCCACCGACTTGATCGTCGAAGAGGCCGCTGAGTATCTCGCCGAGATGAGCCGTGTGAATCTCGCGCCCATCTTTCTCGCTGCGCCCACCAGCCCCGATGTGCGTCTTCAAGCCATCGCTACGCACTCCAAAGGTTTTGTTTATGCCATTTCGCGCGTCGGCGTTACCGGCACGCAGCAAAGTGTCGCCAGCGATGCCGCCGCCCTTGTCGCCCGCATTCGCCGATGGACGCAGCTTCCGGTGGCCGTGGGGTTTGGTATCAGCAACGCGGAGCACTTCGCCCAGGTGGGGGAGTTCGCGGATGCCGCCGTCGTCGGCAGCGCCATCGTCGAGCTGGTCGAACGCTCGACCGCTGAATCAGCGCCCGACGCGGTGGCTCGATTTATCAGGGGCCTGCGCCAGAATCAAGCGGCGCTGGCCCGGTAAGGAAAGCAGTCAACAGCGAACAGCTTTCAGCAAACAGCGTGATCCGCGGCGAGTGCGGCTGCCTCATCCCGCATGAGCAGGATTGGGCTGTTGGCTGTTTGCTGTGAGCTGTCAGCTCAATGAGGTTGCAATGACCATCGAAGAATTGCGCATCCAAATCGATGCGCTGGACCGCCAGCTCGTTGAACTGCTCAGCGAGCGGGCTCGCGCTGCGCAGATGATTGGCTACCTGAAGGCCGCCACTTCGCTTCCGGTTTACGAGCCGAATCGCGAAAAAATCATCTACGCAAACGTGCGCGCGGCCAACAAAGGCCCGCTGCCCGACATCGAGCTGACGCATATCTACGAGCGCATCATCGACGTGATGCGATCACTGCAGCGGAACGAGTTGGCGTCACAGAGGAGCGCCCAGGCCGCCCAATCCGAGGGCAACCAGCCGGGCCACGCCGCGGGCGAACATGCGCCCGAGACAGGGAACAAATCATGATAGTTGCAATGCAGGAGAAAGCTACCGAAGAACAAATCGATACCGTCATTAGCGCCATGGAAGAGGCCGGCGTTGATGTGCATCGCACCACGGGCGAGTTCCAGACCATCCTGGCCGGCGTGGGCCCAACGGCCAGCCTCGACCTCACCAAATTTGAAATGTTGCCGGGCGTACTCCACGTGCACCGCATCAGCGCACCCTACAAGCTTGCAGGCCGTGCTTTCCGCCCTGAAGGCACGGTCATTGAGTTTTCCAACGGCGCCAAAATCGGCGGGCAGCAGGTCGCTGTCATCGCCGGACCATGCGCCGTCGAGAACCGCGAGCAGATTTCTTCCATCGCCGCCTGCGTTAAGGCTGCTGGCGGAGGGTTTCTGCGCGGAGGCGCCTTCAAACCACGCAGCTCGCCCTACTCATTTCAGGGCCTTGGCATTCCCGGCCTCGAACTAATGCACGACGCAGCGCAAGACAACGGCTTGCTCGTCGTCAGCGAAGTGATGGAGATCGCGCAGATCGAGCCCATGCTTCCCTACGTCGATTGCTTCCAGGTTGGAGCGCGCAACATGCAGAACTTCAACCTGCTGCGCGAGCTTGGCCAGTTTCGCAAGCCCATTCTGCTCAAACGCGGCATCGCCGCCACCATCGAGGAGCTTTTGCTTTCGAGCGAGTACATCCTCTCCGGGGGCAACTACGACGTCATTCTCTGCGAGCGCGGCATTCGCACTTACGAAACCGCCACGCGCAATACAATGGACATCGCCGCCATTCCGGTGATCAAGAAACTCTCACACCTGCCCGTTGTCGCTGATCCGTCACATGGCACTGGCCGCCGCGATATGGTGCCCGCCATGGCCAAGGCCGCTGTGGCAGCGGGAGCCGACGGCCTGATCATTGAGATCCACCCCAACGCCGACAAGGCCGTCTCCGATGCCGCGCAGACCCTGTATCTCGAGCAGTTTGAAAAACTGGTCGCAGAGCTGCGCGTGATCGCTCAAGCCGTGGGCCGAACGTTGTAAGCTAACGGAGCAACGAGACTCCGCATGATCGAACGCATTTCCATTCTCGGCACGGGACTGCTGGGCACTTCAGTGGGTCTCGCCTTGCGCGCTGCACGATTTGAAGGCCATATTGCCGGTTGGAACCGCACCCGCGAGCAGGCGCAGCTTGCGCTCACCACGGGTGCGATTGACTCTGTCGCGGCCGATGCGATCGAGGCCGCGCGCGGGAGCCAGGTGACAGTCATTGCCGTGCCCATCAACGCCACGCTCGATTTCATGGAAAAGCTCGCCCCCGTCCTCGGCCCGGAACATCTGGTCACCGACGTGGGCAGCACCAAGCGCGTGATCGCCGAGTCGGCGTCGCGTCTCTACAACACGCCCGAGCGCGCAGCATTTCTCCCCGGCCATCCCATGGCGGGCAAGGAGCGCGGTGGCGCTGCCCTCGCCGATGCCAACCTCTTTCGCGGCGCTGTCTGGCTGTTTACTGACGATCCTACAGCGCGACGTTCTTCGGATTCGGCAGAACTGGTTAGGAATTGGCGGACGTGGGTGACGAAAATGGGCGCAAAGACCCTCGATCTCGACCCCGTCCGTCACGACGAGCTGGTCGCGTGGGTCAGCCATCTGCCGCAGTTCACGGCCACGGCAATGAGCGCGCTGCTTGAAGAAGAAGTGGGTGACGCGCCCGAGCTTAAGGACGTGGGCGGCCGCGCTCTGCGCGAGATGACGCGTCTCGGCGCCAGCCCCTACTCCATGTGGCGCGACATCGCGCACACAAACACCGAAGCTATTGAGCGCGCCCTGCTGGCTCTCGAGCAACGCCTCGCCCACCTGCGCGAAAACCTGCGCACGCCTGTCCTGCGCGACGAGTTTGAGCAAGCCAACAAGTTCCGCCGCGAGTAGCCCGCGCCTCACCGCACAAAGCTCACCGAACCAAGCTCAGCCACGCCCAACCCACCGCCAGCGTCAGCAACGTCACCGGAATCCCCACGCGCGAGTAGTCCCAGAAGCCGATATGGACCTCATCGTGCGCCCGCTCCACCACGATCAGGTTCGCAACCGATCCGGTAATCGTCAGGTTGCCGGCCAATGTGCTCGCCATGGCCAGCACCAGCCACCCGGTCTGCGCATCGTGGAACGACGGCACCAGCGACTTGAGTACCATCACTGCCGGCACATTGCTCACCAGGTTCGATAGCAGCGCCGTGACCGCCGTAAACACGCCCGCATTCTGCAGGTTCAAGCGGTCAGCCGATGCGAACAGATCTCTGGTCAATCCCGCGTTCTCCGCGCCGCCCACGATCAGAAAGAGGCCGACGAAAAATACCAGCAGGCCCCAGTCCACTTCGTCATACACCTGGCGCGGCTCGCGCGTGCGCGTAATCAGCATCAGCGCCGCTCCAATGGCGGCCATCATCGGCGGTGGGACGCCGCCCAGGAATCCCGCCAGCACCAGCGCGACCACGATCGCCGGCTTGCGCAAGCTGCGGATTTCAATGTGCGGAGCGGCAGCCGAAATACTCGCAGCTTCCGTTGGCACGTGTTCGCCGCCAAAGATCCAGCGGATCAGGAGCCAGTCGAGCAACAGCCCGATCAGCGCCACCGGGCCCAGCCGCAAGAAGAAATAGCGATAGCTCAAACCAGAGAACGAGCCGATGAGCATATTCTGCGGATTGCCTGTAATCGTCGCCACGCTGCCGATATTCGACGCCGTCGCAACGGCCAGAAGATACGGCAGCGGCTTCAGTCCCATGCGCCGCGTAGCCGCCAGCGCAAACGGAACCATCACCAGGCAAATGATGTCGTTGACGAAGAATGCCGACAGGACGCCGGTAATAAAGATGACGGTCGGCAACAGGTGGCGCGGTTTCAATCGCACCACAATCTGTTCCGTGATCCACTCAAAGAAGCCAGCCAGCCTGAGGCAGCCCACCACCAGCATCATCGAGAACAGCAGCACCAGCGTGCCGAAATCGATAGAGCGCAGTGCCTGTCGCGCGCTTACGATCCCGAAGGCCACCATCAGCACGGCCCCGATGATTCCCATGCCGGGCCGGTCGATTTTCATTCCCGGCAGCTTGCCCAGCGCGAACACAACATAGCTGACGGCGAACACAATATAGGCCGCCGCTACCTGCCAGTGGGCAAGCGGGTCCAAAGAAACCGGAAGCGGCGCAGCAACCAGCAGAGCCAGAGTCATGCGAAATCAGTGTACTTCGGCCGCGCAGTCGTGAGCCTACCCGCGGCATTCATCGTTCCCTAAGTTGCGCGTGCTATCGTGTTTGCTGTCGATCCAATGCTCGCGGATTGCCCCGCTGCATTGGGCCGGCCGAGGAGAAATGAGATGCGAATCACGCGGATGATGATGCTGTCGATGGCGGTCGTACTTCTTGCAGGCTCTTTGCCTGCGCTGGTACAAGCGAACTGGACCGTCACGAAGACCGCGCAAATCGGCGGCGATGGTGGATGGGACTATCTCACCGTCGATTCGCAGACGCATCGCATTTTTGTCACCCGCAGCACGCACACCATGGTCATCGACGCCGCCAGCGGCAAAGTCCTGGGCGACATCCCGGGCCAGAAGCGCTCGCATGGTACCGCGATTGTTCCGGCGCTCGGCCGCGGCTTCATTACCGATGGCGGCGGCGACGGTGCCATCCTGATCTTCGATCTCAAGACGTATGCCGTCCTTGGCAAACTCGCCACCATGCCCGACTCTGACGGGATCATCTATGACGAGGGCCAAAATCTCGTCCTGGCCGTCTCTGGCGACGGCAACAAGCTCATGACCTTCAAGCCGGACATCGATCTCGTGAACGGCAAAATCGATCCGCCCATCGAACTTGGCGGCGGCCCCGAATTCCTCGCTGCCGACGGCGAGGGGAGGGCTTACATCAACCTCGAAGACAAAGATCTCCTGGCCGTGGTCGATCTCAAGACCCGCAAAGTGATTGCGCGCTGGCCTGTGGCTCCCGGCGGACACCCGGTTGGGCTGGCACTCGACAAGAAGAACCACCTGCTCTTCATTGGCTGCCGCAATCCGCAAAAACTCATCGTCATGAGCACGGATGACGGCAAGGTAGTTGCTGACCTGCCCATCGGCGCGGGCGTCGATGCCGTCAAGATGGACGGCGGTCAGGCTTTCGCAAGCTGCGGCGACGGGACTTTGATCGTGATCGGCCAGAAGGATGGAAAATTCGAAGTGGAGCAGGTGGTCAAAACGCCGGCTGGAGCGCGCACCATGGGTGTCGATCACGGCACGCACACCCTTTATCTACCCACGGCTGAATTAGAGCCGCCCGCGCCAGGATCGCGCCGTCCCACGCCAAAACCAGGCACCTTCATGATCGTTGAAGTCGGACATCAATAGGCGCCGGACTTCCGCATCGGGAACACTTCGTTTCATCGCGGGGCAGGTGACTCGATGTGTCACCTTCCTGCTTCGGAGGCTCTGCTATTCTCGAGGCTGCGGACATCACACCGCATGGATTCGCGGCTCCGCAGTGCTTCGAGGAGTCTCTCTTTCATGCCCGAACCTGCACGCCGCTCGTCCAATTCCGAAAACACAGGTCCGGAATCCTTTGGATTCTTCCACCCATCCAGGCGCCCTTACCGCTTCACTATTCTGATGTTCATCAGCCTGCTGGTTTTGGGGAGCTATTTCGCCTACGACAGCATCGGCGCTCTGGCGCCAACGCTCATCGAGGCTCTGCATCTGAACCGCAGCACCATCGGCAACCTTTACACCGCCTACTCCGTGGCTGCCGTCGTCATCGTCTTCTTCGGGGGGATGCTCTACGACAAGCTGGGCCCACGCCACGCGAGCCTCCTGTTCTGCACACTCGTCCTGGTGGGCGCCACCATCGTAGCCCTAGCCCATTCCACGTGGGAGCTCTTCGCCGGGCGGTTGATCTTTGGCGCCGGCTCGGAATCGCTGATCGTGGTGCAGAGCGCGATCATCAGCCGCTGGTTCAAGGGCAAGGAGATGGCCCTAGCGTTCGGCATTGCTCTCACCATCAGCCGCGTCGGGACTCTCTTCAGCTTCAACACCGAAGAACTCATCGCGCGCTACTTTGGCAGCTACCGCACGGCGCTTTGGGCGGCGGCGGGCTTCTGCCTGTTCTCCGTGCTCTGCAACCTGGTCTACAACGCCATGGACCTGCATGGCGAGAAGGTGCTCGCGCTGCCGAAGCCGGAGGGCGGCGACAAGATCGTCTTCTCCGATATCCGGAAGTTCAACTCTTCCTTCTGGTACGTTGTCCTGCTCTGCGTCACCTTCTATAGCGCCATCTTCCCCTTCACGGCCCTCGCGACCGACATGTTCCACGACAAGTGGGGCATCCCGCTGGTCAGCTCATCCACAGGCAGCTTCCTGGTCCAGATTTTTGGCAACTTCCTGCATATGTTCTCGACGGCACCGGGAATGACCAGCATCATCATCTTCGCGTCGATGGTCTTCGCGCCCTTCGCCGGCGATCTGATTGACCGTATCGGCAAGCGGGCCACGCTGATGGTCGTGGGCTCCCTGATGCTGATTCCCGCCCACCTCATCATGGGCATCACTCACTGGAATCCAATCCCCAGCATGATCGTGCTCGGCGCAGCTTTCGTGCTGGTTCCCGCGGCCATGTGGCCATCAGTTCCGCTGGTGGTGGAGGAGAAGCGCGTTGGCACCGCCTTCGGCCTGATGACGGCCATCCAGAACCTGGGGCTGGGGCTATTCCCGCTCCTGAATGGCAAGCTCCGCGACGCGACAGGAACCTACACCGCAACGCAGATCATGTTCGCGAGCCTTGGCGTGGCCGGGCTTATCTTCGCCGTCCTCCTGCTGCAGTCGGATCGGCGCCATGGCGGCAAGCTGGAGCAGGGAAAGAACAAAGAGTTGGAGCTACCCAAAATCGAAGAAGCCTCGGAACACCGCTAGTGGCATTTCGTCCTTCAGAGCCGAAGAGAAGAACGTGTCGCAAGTTGCGCAACCACGGGCGACGGGTGACGGGGAGATGCCAAGAGCTAGGGTGTCTCGACATATACGGATGGGCGGCGTTGCGAGCGAAAATCCGGCCAGACGAAGCCGAGCCCGAAGCCTGTGGCGGGTCCACCGTCGAGGGCGAGAATGAAGTATGGCCGGATTTCCACCCCAGCGACAAAAAGCCGTCGCCGGGGACCCCGGATTTGCGCCGCAACCCGGAGGGACGGGGCTATTTTTCCCCAGTTCTTCGTCTCCCGTCGCTGCCTACCCGTATATGTCGATACACCCTAGAGCGGTTCCAGGATTCTCATGCCCCACGTAGCTCGATGAAATGTGGCGTTTTCTCGAGGAAAACGCCACTTGGCATCCAGGCTTCTGGGAATAGCAATTCTGGAATCGCTGTAACCGCCGGCGGCTTCGTTTTCACTCCGCTCGCAGCCAATGCTCCGTGCGGCCCAGCAAAGGAATTCCGATGTAGCCGTGCAAGCGGAGTTTCTTGCCCCCATCTTCAAGCGCGAGCGAAGCATGATAAATTCTTCCGCTTTCCGGATCGAGGACCTGGCCGCCGGACCATTGATTGCCATCCTGCTTGAATCCCCAGAGAATTTGCAGGCCGACCAGGGGACGGTCTTTCACCGCGCCCTTGCAAAGGTAGCAAGTAGGACGAGGAACCGGAGGGTCGAAGAGCCGCTCGATCATTCCGTAAAGCTTTCCGCCTTCTTCTCGGATGGCAACAATCGATTTGGCCTTGCCCGTTGCGTCGTCAACGGTTTTCCATCGCCCCACCGGAGAAGCCAAAGAAGTATTCGACGCATTCGGAGCCTGCGCCCCTGCTCGATTGGGTACAACAAGCAGAACGGCGAAGACACCGAGCGAAGCAGGAATATGCGCAAAGCGGGGAAGTGTGAGAAGCATGATCAGCTTGGCTGCACCCGGGAATTAGATTGGCGGAACGCATGGGAGGTTTTGCCCGCCTGATCGCTGCCGGTCAGAACCGATTTACTGCGGTTGGTTCGTTGGTTCCGGCACTTTTGCCGGCTCCGGTTCCAATTCCGGAAGCTTCGCCGGATCGACCGTCTCCAGTCCCTCCTTTTTTGCCGCGTCCAGCAGTGCCGCAGAGGCACTGACAAAGATGATCTCAGTGCCCGGGAACATGTCGCGCGCGGCTATCGCAGAACCCAGTTGCAGGGTATCGGGCCAGCGCAGTGCAGTGCGATCGAGCAACTGTCGCGCCGCTTCAAGAACCCCTGGGTTCAGCGGTTGTTGCACCATGCGCGCGGCCTCAAGGCGCAAGAACTCGAGCGCACTGGTTGCGGCTTCTGGCGCGATCTGTCCATCGCGTTCCCGCCGCCGGATGGCCGCGTAGACCTCGAGCGGAGTCGCGGACGAAATCAACTTGCGATTGTCCTCTATGGTCTCCAGCAGATGGATCAGCGCTTCCGTTCCGGGTTCGCGCACAAACAGCTTGGCGAATGCCGTCGCTTCAAGAAAATAAAAGCTCACGCGCCTCCTCGTTCCTCATCAATCGCCACCGCAACCGGCTCTCCATGCATCTCCACCGGCTGAAAGCGCTGCGTCTCCTCTGGAATCCCCGCTTCAGCGCGATTGAGGCGGATGGTGGTGGTGGGATATGCCGGGGTCTTGGGGTTTGCGATCTTGCTGGTCAGCACCACGCCGCGCTGGATCGCCTCAGCCAGCACGGCCTGCCGCGTCTCCGGGTGCTGGTTCCAGCGGAAAGCCTTGCGGGGCAGAAATGAATCGCGAAACCACTTGAGCGCGATAAAGGCGTGACCGCCGCGCTCGGCCTCGGCCAAGGCAGCAGACAACTCCTTTACGCGCGCGTCCATATCGGCAGGCAGCACCGGTTCCTCTGCTTCCCCATCCTCTTCCACAGCATGAGTCGTCACCAGGCGCGATGCCCGGCTCATGCGCGGGGCAGGCTCGTCGCCGTCGATGCGTTCAAAGTAGATGCGCACTTCATCTTCCTCGGGCGACCAACTATCTGCTGAAGCGGTACGGCGCTTGCTGCGGCCGTTTTCGCTGCACAACTCCACAATCACTTGATATCCCGGCGGCGCCAGAAATCTTAGCGCCCGCGACATGCCCGGGTCTTGCGAATATGCCAGTTCATTTAATGCCTCTTCAACAATTTCTTCCGCCCCGGGGATGCTCAGGCTGCCATTTTCAACGCTTTGATGCGCAGCTCTCGCCGATTTCATATCTTCTTCTCCCTCTACTGCCGCCTGCTGGTGCGGAGCGAGCAACTCCTC
Organism: uncultured Acidobacteriaceae bacterium; assembly: GCA_963841365.1. Taxonomy (GTDB): domain Bacteria; phylum Acidobacteriota; class Terriglobia; order Terriglobales; family Acidobacteriaceae; genus Telmatobacter. The sequence continues at coordinate 15,826 of CAWJDG010000026.1, read as the reverse complement.
CGGCCCTTTCTTAGCCCGGGCCGGGCGCTGCGCCGTACGCATCAGATAACAGAACTCGTCCTATGAATCCGTTTAGAAGCTCTTGGGATTGGGGGGGAGACCGGTTCCAACTCGTCTGTTCTTTGCAATAAAGACTGCGCTATCAGCGTTTCATTGGCTGGTTCGGTATACGCATGCATCTATCCAGCCAGCGGGTAAAAGAGCCCACAATGGTTCTTCAAACTACGGTTAATGATCCATCATATGCACCAGCACCCAGCCTGACAACAGATATTTCCCGGGTTTTGTGAAAAGATTTTAGTTGAGCCGAGTTTCTCCGGCGCCAAACGCCGGGAATTCTTCCTCGATCGATGTGGGTATCCCGACAGACGCCGCAAGAGTGCCCGTTCACCCTTAGAGCCGAAATTCGTAAAATGGAGTATATATGCGCCGCCTCCTGCAGTTGCTGCTTTCTTGTTGCCTGCTTTCTTCCCTGTTCTATGCAGAAGGGGCGCCCTTTGACCTCTCCGGACCAAAAGTAGATGTGCACGTAAAGCGCGGCGATGTCACTCTGCCGATTTCAGAGGTGGCCAACCTGCTGCCCGGAGACCGGCTCTGGGTTCATCCCGACTTGCCCGAGAGCCAGGCCACCCACTTCGTCCTCGTGGTGGTCTTCCTCCGCGGGTCCACCAACCCCCCGCCGCCCAATTGGTTCACACGCGTGGAAACCTGGACGCGACAGGCCCACGACGAAGGCGTCTTTGTCACCATTCCCCCCGAGGCGGAGCAGGCGCTGCTTTTTCTGGCCCCGGAAACAGGAGGCGACTTTACCACTTTGCGCAAGGCTGTGCATGACGAGCCAGGTTCCTTTGTGCGCGCCGCCCAGGATTTGCAGGCCGCCAGTTGGGAACGAATGCGCTTGGAGACCTATCTCTCCGACGTCAAGGTCACCTCACAGTTCGATCCTGCCGCGCTGAAAACGCGAGCCGAGTTGGCTGCCCGCAGCCTGGGAATCAAAATCAATGAGGCCTGTTTCGCTAAACCGTACGATCAGCAGGCCTCGTGCCTCTCGCAGAACTCTGAAGGCATGGTGCTCGATGACGCCAATGCGCAATCGCTTGTAAACCAGATCGCGACCGGATCCGCCCTGGATCTTGTGAACGCCCTCAGCACGACATCGATTGCCGGCGGAGGCGCTTATAGTCCCTATGTCGGCGCCATCGTCGACACCGCCAAAATCCTGAGTTCGCTGCACACCGCCCATTTCCAGTACATTCCCGCGCTGGCTCTGCCTAAAGACGACAGCCTGAATTTGCGGCTGAATATGCCGCCTTCCTTCCGCAATCCCAAGTCGGTCGTTGTGGTGGCGCTGCCGCCCATAGGGCCGGCACTCCCCGAGCCGCTCCATCCAGTGAACACGGAAGACAGCTTTTGTGCGTTGAAACCGAAACTCGTCCTGCCGGCCGAGGGAGCGCCTTTGTTCTTTGCAACCGGGATAGCTCACGATCTCGTGCTGCAGGTGGAGGCCAGCGCCGATTCAAAAGCGTCCCCCGTGGACCTGCCGGTGATGGCCGATCCAGGCAGGGGTGGCCTCGTTCCCACGCAACCAGTTCCGGCGCTGCCTGCGGGTGAACTCACCGGAATGGTGCACGGCAAATGGGGTTTTGACGATTGGCGGGGGCCGCAGTATCGGTTATATTCAGCGCAATCTGGATCATGGACCCTGGCTCCCGCCGACCAAACTGCGTCGGTTGTAGGCCGCGATGACAATCTCCACATCGAGGGCCAAAGCTCGGTCTGCGTCGAAAGGGTTGAAGCCCAGACTCATGGGGGCCGTCTGGCTCCCGTCATTTGGAAATCGTCCAAGCCCGGCGAACTGGAAGTTACAGTGCCTCTCAAGGATGCGGAGCCAGGGCCGGTAAACGTCGCCGTCTATCAGTACGGTTTAGCCAAGCCGGACCACTTGGCGCTCGAAGCCTACGACGCGGAAGCGTCGCTGGTCCGCTTGACGCTCAGCTCGGGCGATAAAACTGCTTTGCTCGAGGGCACAAGGCTCGACGAGGTAGCGAAGGCTCGGGTCGGTAGCATCACCTTCACTCCCTCCGCACTCAAGCGCGTTGAAAATTACGATCAGTTGGCAATGAATGCCGCCGGATCCACATCGAGCCTTGAGCCCTTCAAGTCTTATGTTGCGCGAGTGGAGCTCAAGGACGCTCGTACGCTCAAAGCGCCGGTCACTGTTGAACCGCCTCGGCCTGAGGTTGCGCTTCTGAGCAAGGGCGTTCAGGACGACAACATCGAAGCGGCGATGCCCGTGCAACTGGGCAGCCCCGACGACTTGCCCGTCGAGGGCAAGCTGGTTTTCTTTCTCAAGTCCATTGTGCCGGCGGCATTCCCGCGCGACGAAAAGGTCGAGCTGGCTGCCGCGGACGGGGGCTTTCACACCACGCTCGCACTGAGTGACGGCAGCCTCATGCTCGAAAGCGCCGACACCGCCGAAGCCAGCATCGAGCCTCTCGCCCGGTTTGGCTCTTCGGCCTTTGGGCCGGTCCGTGTGCGTGCAATTTCAAATGATGGAGCGGCCGGCGACTGGTTGCCACTCGGTACCTTGGTGCGCCTCCCCGGCTTCAAGGATCTGCGCTGCCCGCGCTCCGTTTCCAAGCCCTGCATGTTAAGCGGAAGCAATCTCTTCCTGGCAGAGTCCTTTGCTTCCGCGCCATCGTTTGAAAATCCTGTCGAAGTGCCCCCCGAGTTCACCGGAATCCATCTCATCGTTCCCCACCCGGCAAACGGTGTTCTCTATGTGAAGCTGCGCGACGACCCTGCCACAGTGCAAACGCTCACCTTGCCGGTGACGCCCATCTCCCTGCCCGCGCCCGCAATGAAGGCGCTTCCGGCAATCCCGACTCCTGCTCCGGCCGAGGTGCCCGCAGCACCGTCGGCCGAACCGTCCGCTGCGCCTCCGGCCACTCCACCTACTGAAACCAGCCCAACGAGTCAACCGGCGCCAAACCCATCTGAGCCAAGCACGCCCGCTGCGCCGCACGCGGAGCCTCCGCCCGCCGGCGGTTCACAGGCCCCAGCGCCTGCGCCAAACCCTAACTAGTAAAGTCATTCAGAAACTGCGAGAGGTCCCCGTCGGGAAGGAATTTTCCGGACTAACTGAAATAATCCTTGTTTCTCCCGGCGAACTGCGCTTTGTCCGCAGGCAGTTCATCCTGCGAGAAGATTGCGTTCTGTTCGCAGACCGACGCGCAGTTTCCGCAATCGATGCACTCATCGGGATTGATATAAACCTGCGTTACGGTTGCGGCGGCAGGATCGCTCTGAGCAGGCGCGATAGCGGCGGTGGCACACTCTGCTACGCAGACAAAATCCTTGATGCAGGCATCGGTGACGACATAAGCCATGAAAGGGTTGCTCCTCGATCGCGGGCGCGCTCTCAAGTCGCGCCCTCACTTCGAGACTAATCATGGCCCTCATTCATCAACCGTGATCCGAATCACGATCAAACCGCCGCCAAGGGTTGCCATCGATCCGGAAGATTGTCGCAGGTTATGGCTCTACAGAAGAGCAAACTCGTCAGAATGCAAAACTCTGATTGCAATCTGCTGAAATTGTAGCTACAATTAAACCGTGTAGGTCTGGGACGAGCCCAAGCGGAAGTCCAACCTGAAGAAGCATGGACTCGACTTCACCGACGCTTGCCTCGTTTACGAAAACCCGGACAAATGCACTTATGACGCGAGCCGCGGGGACGAGTACCGCCTGATGGATGTCGCGCTGGCATTGGTCAAAGGTCGGCTATTGACCTTGGTTTACATCGAACGCGGAGACGATGTCCGCTTGATCTCTTTCCGCCACGCCAGCCGCGAGGAGCGCAAACAGTATGAAGAAGACACAAAGTAAAACCGACTGGAACCGCGTCCTGGCCTTCAAAGAAGGCGATCCCATCCCCTATCAGCCCGAGGACGGTCCGTACGACCCGAACGATGCGGAAGCGACGCGTAACTTCTTCGCGCAAGCAGACCTGATCCGCAACGGCAAAGTCGTTCGGCGCGGCAAGCGCGGCCCGCAAAAAGCTCCAACGAAAAAGCTCGTTTCGCTCCGCTTGTCTCCCGAAGTGATCGACCACTTCCGGTCCACCGGTCCGGGCTGGCAGACGCGCATCGACGGCACCTTGCTGAAGTCGATTAAGAAGAGGGCGTAGGCGCGCATCCTCAGCCATTTAAACTAGACGAGTTATGACCACCCTGAAAGCCGTCCGCGGTACGCGCGATCTTTTGCCGCCGGAGACGGCGTTGTGGGACCGCATCGAGGCCACCGCGCGCAAGGTTTTCGCCCGCTATAACTTCGGCGAAATCCGCACCCCGATCTTCGAAGACACTTCGCTCTTTGCCCGCAGCGTGGGCGAGGAAACCGACATCGTCTCTAAAGAAATGTACACATGGGAGGATCGCGCGCGCGCGCAATCGGAAAAACCGCAGTCCCTCACCCTCCGCCCCGAGAACACCGCCGGCGTGGTTCGCGCCTACATCGAGCACAAGCTCGGCGAAACCGGCCAGTTGCAGAAGCTCTATTACATCGGCCCGCAGTTCCGCCGCGAGCGTCCGCAGAAGGGCCGCTACCGCCAGTTCTGGCAGATCGGCGCCGAGGTCATCGGCCCTCCCTCCTCGGGCAGCGAGTCGCCGCTGCGCGACGCCGAAGTTCTGGAAATGCTCGCGACGCTGCTCGACGAGCTAGGCATCACCGGCTGGACGCTCGAGCTCAACTCCGTCGGCTCCTCCGCCGATCGCGCCCGTTATAACGAGATTCTCCGCGCCGCGCTCGCCCCGCTCGCTCCTACGATGTGCGCAGACTGCCAGCGCCGCGCCGTCACCAATCCGCTGCGCGTGCTTCGACTGCAAAGTCCCTGAGGACCAGCCCATCATCGCGACGCTGCCCATGATCGCCGACTCGCTCGACGACGAATCAAAAAAACACTTCGCCGCCGTCACCGCGGCCCTCGATGCAGCCGGCGTTCCATACAGCTCAACCACCGCCTGGTGCGCGGCCTCGACTACTACACCCGCACCACCTTCGAGTTCACGCACGGCGGACTCGGCGCGCAGAACGCCCTGCTCGGCGGCGGCCGCTACGACGGCCTGAGCGAAGCCATCGGCGGACCGAAAGCGCCGGGCATCGGATTCGCCATGGGCCTCGACCGGCTGGTGCTGACACTCCAGGCCACAACTCGACCAAAAGTCCGCCCCGCGGCAAGCGGCGGTGGATGCTTATATCGCTCCGCTCGGCGAAGACCTCAACTCCGCCGCCCTCGCGCTTGCCCGCGAACTGCGCCGCGCCGGCCTCCGCATCGAGCTCGGCGACGGCAGCTTTCGCCTCAAAAAATCCTTCGAAGCCGCCGACAAGACCGCCCGCCGCATCGTCATCCTCGGCGAAGACGAGCATCCAATCCGGTATCCTGACAGTGAAGGACTTCGCCACAGGCATACAAACAAAGGTTCCTCGCGCGGAGCTGGCTGCGCACTCTAGCCATGCCCGCAAGCGAGTAGAAGGATACCGGGAGTGCTCGACTTTTTAGGCAATCTTGAACGGACGCATCTGTGCGGCGACCTGCGCGCCGCCGATGCCGGCAAGCAAGTGGTGCTGATGGGCTGGGTTAATCGCCGCCGCGACCACGGCAACCTCATCTTTCTCGACCTTCGCGACCGCTCCGGCATCGCCCAGATTGTGCTCGACAAGGAGCTGACGCCCGACGGCCACGCCAAGGGCGAACAGGTCCGCCCGGAGTACGTCGTCGCCGCCGTGGGCAAAGTGCGCCTGCGCGATCAAGACGCCATCAATCCCAAGATGCCCACCGGCGAAATCGAGATCGAAGCCACCGAGCTGCTCGTCCTCAACGACACGCGCCTGGCGCCGTTTTCGCCCTCTGAAGAAGCCATCCAGAACGAAGAAGTCCGCCTCAAGTACCGCTACGTTGACCTGCGCCGCCCGGAGATGCAGCGCAACTTCCGCCTCCGCCATGAGATCACCCTTGCCATCCGCGAAAGCCTCTCGCAAACAGGGCTTTCTCGAAATCGAAACGCCCATCCTCACCAAGTCCACGCCCGAGGGCGCGCGCGATTTTCTCGTCCCCAGCCGCGTCCATCCCGGCGAGTTCTACGCGCTGCCGCAGTCGCCGCAGATCTTCAAACAGATCCTCATGATCTCCGGCTTCGACCGCTACTTCCAGATCGCCCGCTGCTTCCGCGATGAAGATCTCCGCGCCGACCGCCAGCTTGAGTTCACCCAGGTCGATCTCGAAATGAGCTTCCCTCGCCGCGACTCGGTCTTTACCGTCGTCGAGCAGTTCATGGCTGCTGCCTTCGCCGCAGCCGGTGTCGCGCTCCCCATTCCGTTTCCGCGCATCAGCTACGACGAATCCATGCGCCAGTTCGGCACCGACAAGCCCGACCTGCGCCTGCCTGGCCTCACGGATGTCCGTTCCGCATTCACTGACGCCGCGCTTGCCACCCTGCAAATCGATCCCGCGCTTCCCGTGGTTGCCTTGCGCATCCCCAGCGTCGGCGAGCTCAGCCGCAAGGAGCGCGAAGAAAACCATCCCCTCTTCGACCAGAAGAAAGGCGCAAAGTTCATCGACGATTTCAAACGCCTTGCGAAGAGCTTTCCTGAGGCCGCCGCCAAAGTCCGCGAGCTTGCCGGCGCAGCCGACGCCGATTTTGTCATCATTGTTGCCGGCGATCCCGCGCACCACATCAAGGCCAGCGACACCAAGTTTCCTGGCCGCCTGTCCGAGCGCGAGATCAACGTCTACGCCGCTGCGGGCAACTTCCGTACCGAGCTTGCGAAAAAATACGCCGACCGCCATCGCGCATTCCGGGTTACCGACGAAGTCGTCGAAAACGCAAGATCTCGCGGCGCGTCCGTTGACTTCGGTCGACGGCTTGCAGGCTTTCCATCCCATGTGGCTCACTGATTTCCCGATGTTCGAGTACGATCTCGCCTCGGGCAAGTGGATGCCCGCGCATCATCCATTTACTGCGCCATACGAAGCCGACATGGCAAACCTGGTCAGCGATCCAGCCTCTGTTCGCGCCGACTGTTACGACCTGGCCATGAACGGCCTCGAACTTGGCTCCGGCTCCATCCGCATTCACCGCAAGGATGTGCAGCAGCAGATTTTTGCCTCGCTTGGGATCAGTGAGGAGGAAGCAAGAGCAAGATTCGGCTTCTTCCTCGACGCACTCGAATACGGCACGCCGCCCCATGGTGGCATCGCGCTTGGACTCGATCGCATCGTGATGTTGCTCGCAGGCGCATCCAATCTGCGCGAAGTCATCGCCTTCCCCAAGACCGCCAAGGCCATTGACCTCATGGCCGAAGCGCCCACCACAGTCAGCGATCAGCAGCTTAAGGAGTTGCACATTCGCGTGGCGCGGTAAGGTTGTCAGGCCGGTCTCCAAACCTCTCGCGCCTACTGCTCCTTCTTGCCGTGCCCGAGATTTTTACGCTCGCCTGCCGCGCTACTCCGCTGCGATTTATACTCAATCTCAAATCCCAAGGAACGTCTTCCGCTCCGCCTGAACGAGAAGTGCGTAGAATGATCCTGCGCCTCAATCCTTTCGGGAGCCGGCGGAGGGAGCTGAAAGCAATGAGCGACACCACCGCAGTGGAAGTTCAAACGGCCTCCCGCGACAGGCTTCTGGAGTCCCTCCGTCACAAGCAGCCCGACCGCATTCCTATCGACTTCGGCGGCACAGCGGTCACCGGCATGCACGCCAGTTGCGTGGCCGCGCTACGCGACTACTATGGCCTCGAAAAGCGTCCCGTCCGCGTACATGAGCCATTCCAGATGCTCGCTATCATCGAAGAAGATCTGCGCGCCGCCATGGGCGTCGACGTAGTCGGCGCGTTCTCGCGCAACACCACGTTCGGCTTTCCCATTGAACGATGGAAGAGCTGGAGTTTCAACGGCCTCGAAGTGTTGGTTCCCGGTGACTTCAACACCACGACCGACGCGCGCGGTGACACCGTGATCTATCCCGAGGGTGACACTACCGTTCCGCCGAGCGGCCGCATGCCACAGGGTGGCTTTTTCTTTGACTCCATCATTCGTCAGGAGCCGTTCGACGAAGACGCGCTGAATCCTGAAGACAATCTGGAAGAGTTCAAGCCCATCACCCAGCCGGAACTGGACCATCTGGTGCGCGCGGTGCGCGACGCGGCCGCGACAGGCGCAGGCGTAATCGCCGGGTTCGGCGGCACTGCCTTCGGCGATATCGCGCACGTGCCAGGCCCATCTCTCAAACATCCCAAAGGCATCCGCGACGTTACCGAGTGGTACGTTTCGACGCGCAGCCGTCGCGATTACATCCACAAAGTCTTTGAGCGCCAGTGCGAAACCGCCCTTGAAAATCTTGCCCGTGTCTATGCGGCCGTCGGCGACAACGTTCACGCCGTCTTCGTCTGCGGCACAGACTTCGGCACGCAGACCTCCGCTTTCTGCTCGGTCAATACCCTGCGCGACCTTTACTTCCCCTACTACAAGCAGGTGAACGATTGGATCCACGCGCATACGCCGTGGAAAACCTTCAAGCACAGTTGCGGCGCCGTCTCCAAGTTCATTCCCACGTTCATTGAGGCTGGCTTCGACATTCTCAATCCAGTGCAATGCTCAGCCACAGGCATGGAGCCGGAGCGCCTGAAGGCGGAGTATGGCGATCGCATCGTCTTCTGGGGTGGGGGCGTCGACACGCAGAAGGTGCTGCCCTTCGGAACGCCCGCAGAGGTGCGTGAGCAGGTGCTTCGCCGCTGCGAAATCTTCGCGCCCGGCGGCGGCTTCGTCTTCAACACCATCCACAACGTGCAGGCCGCCACGCCGGTCGAAAATATCGTCGCCATGCTCGACGCGGTGCACGAGTTTAGCGGCGGCAAATAGCGCAGCTATGCACGCGCAAAGCTGTCATGCAAACCGGCAAACGCCACGGTCCGGAGTGCATGCATCTCGCTATGCTGCCCTTGGGGACCAACCTCCGCCTGTGGTATATTTTTCAAGGTGAGGGCGGTATCTTTTCCCCTCACAAGTCGCGCGAGATCGTCTCGAACGCGGCTTTTTTGAACCCCAAGGACGCGTAGCTCAACTGGCAGAGCATTCGGCTCTTAACCGACAGGTTGAAGGTTCGATTCCTTCCGCGTCCACCAATAAAATCAATCAGTTAGGCCGCTTCGCTTCGGAGCTTTCTCCGATACCGGGGAATTTACCAAGGACCCCGCTTCAATTCCGCTCCGCTGATGCTCTCAACCGCTCCCCGCAGATCATTCAGAGAGAAGTGCCCGTAGCGTTTCGCCATGAGTACCATCGTGGATGCGCTCCACCCTACGATCTTCGCCACCTTGGCGAGTGGCGTTCCTGCGTTCAGCATCCGAGAGACGGCCGTGTGCCGCAGATCATGGAAGCGGCAGTCGAGGGGCGCGACCGGTTCTGCATGTCCGCCTTGACCGTCGGCTTCCGATCCCCCCTGTAGGATCCTTGCTGCGCGTAGCCTAGCAGCTTCCCATGCTTCCTTGATGCTGCCTATGGGCTTTGGACGGATCAACGTGGTAAGCCTTCGGGCTGAACTCGTCTCCACCAGCCCCGTATCGCTCCGCGGGGAACACGTAATGCTCAGGCTTGCGGTCGGGGAAGTGTGTTGCCCAGAAATTGAGCGCAGCAACGGCGCGCTGATTTAAGGGGAACAAGCGGCCCGTACCTGAGCCGTCTTGTCTTTGCCCCATTTCAGGCAGCGATTCTCAAATCCACAGTCCCCATTGCAGGGTCCGGATGGTTCCATACCGGGCGCCGGTCTCAATCGCCAGCGTGACGAATGGAACAAGGGAACGTGAGCGGGACTGTGCGCACCCTCTAAAAGCGGAGCCTCTTCCTCGGGAGTGATTGCCCGCCCGATGTCATCGCGCGTCAGAGCATGTTTACTTCGGGCTGGATACGCGCCCAATGCCCCGAGCGCTTAAGGATGGCGCGCAGTGTCCCCATTTCGAGGTTGACCGTCTTTGGGGACGCCTCTTCGCCAGCCGATTTTGCTGATAGCGAGCCACGTCACGCGCTTCGATGTCACAGATTAACTTGCGGCCCAACTCTGGCAGGATATGTGCGAGGTTGGCCTTTTCGATCTTCACCGAGCGCGGCGCGAGTGTGGCCTTCTTCATTTCCAGCCATTCATTCGCAGCGACCGACAGTAGCCGCGGCGCCACTGCCTTCTTGATGCCGGCGGCACCCTCTTCGAGATTGCGGCGCCGCTTGTCTTCGATTTTCAGCGCCAGCGTTTTTGAGCGCGTGCCAGTGGTCTCGCGAATCCGCTGACCGTGAAAGATGAAATCCATCGTCCAAACCTTGCTACCTTTATAGCGAAAAACGGACATGACGCCCCCTAACCCCTGCAGCCTCGATGATCTTATTCCAGTTCTGACTCCATGCCACCCATTTCCCCGTGACGCCTCTGGGATAGACCTTCGAGAGATCAAGCGACCGGGCAATTTGAGTGTTGAGGTAGATCGCGATCTGGTTCTTAAGCTTCGCATCTTTGTACCAGTCAGCGTCAGCCAGAATTCGTTTCTGAAACCTCTTCGCGGCAAATATCCGCAACGCTTTCAGGCGTCCTTCCTATCATCGTGCGGTTGCCTTCATGGCACTCTTGAAACTGCGCGCCCGTTGGCACTCGGGGCAGAGGGTGCCTCTTTTGTAGGTGCGATTCCATTGCTTAAGGACGAAGTATTTCCCGCACTCTCGATTGCGACATTTAGCCAGCTTGTTCTTAAGTCCCGAAAGAAGGAATAGGACCAGCCTTTCGCTCGCGACCGCCTCAACGGGAGGAGCAATGCGCGATACTCTTCCGACCGACACCTTGTCATCGCTATAGAGGTTGAACCACAATTCAAGGCTATTCTGAACCCCAGAGTAGATTCCCACGCCCCTTCTTGGAATATTTGTAAGCGGCTTCGGAAGCCTGTTTGGCAAGCGAAAACGTGCGGTTCGTCGGGGTTTCCCGCCCGTTAGCAGCTCTGCCCGATTCCAACCAATCGTCTACCCATATCCGGAGGCATTCCGCGATACTGGCTTGCGCCGACGCCGCCCATGCGATGCGTTGTAACCCCCCGGCGCGAATTGGCGCAGGCGCAGGGTCTTTAAAGTTCAGGAGTGCCAGAAAATCCCGTTGATCTAGCGTCTGACCTGTTCGTGGCGAAGAGAGGGGAACTGGCGAATCGAGGCCAAGAAGCTCGCCCATCTGCCCCCTTATACCTTCCATTACGCTGTTAAGCACGGTATGTGGCTCCTTCCCGTGATTTCTGATAGTACATCTCTCTAATAAGACACTACCACAAATAATTGCATTGTCAATCGTGGCGGCGCACGCTGGTTCTAGATACAGCAATTTGCGAGGTATTAATGCACACCAAACTTTTGACCGTAAAGGAATCCGCCGCACAGCTTGGCTTATCCAGCCGAACCATCTGGGCATGGATTTACGAGCGCAAGATAGAGATTGTGCGGCTTGGCAGGGCTGTACGCATCCAGCAGAGCGCCATTGATGGCCTGATTGAATCCGGAACGACCCCAGCGAGGGTTGCCTGATGGCCACCGCCCTTACTGCACCAGGGAACGCGCAGCGCTTATCGACGCCGGAGGGGAAAAGCGTGTGCCATTTGATCCGACATTCGACGAGAGCCGTCGCTACTTTGAGAACCGCCTGAATCGGAACTTACCTGCTCGCGATCAAGTGAGCGCTCGCTGCCCATTTCACAACGACAAAACAGAAAGTCTTTCGATTAACTTTCGCAAAGGTCAGTGGACGTGCTTCGCTTGTAACATTCATGGCGGCCTGATCCATTTTGAGCGCAAGCTGAACCCGAATAAGGAAAATGCTGAATGCTGGACGGCCGTGCTCGCAACCATTGGGCGGGATGTGCCGACACCTATCGAGTCACAGCGCAGAACCATCAAAGAGACCTATGACTACCACGATGAGGCTGGAAGGGTTGTCTACCAGACCGTGCGCTATGAGCCAAAGGGTTTCAGCCAACGGCGCCCCAATGGTAATGGTGGCTGGATAGGGAACATGGAAGGGGTGACGCGCGTCCCATTCAACCTTGCTCACGGTCGTTCGCTCGAACGTTGTCTTGATCGCAGAGGGTGAAAAGGATGCCCTCAACCTGATGCGGGCCGCGGCCGACTTCCCCGACAACGGCGCCCAGCTTGTCTACAGCGCAACCACGAACATAGGCGGCGCCGGCAAGTGGCTTGATGATGAGTACTCGCCATACCTTAAAGGCAAAAAGGCTTTCGTCTTTCAAGACAACGACGAGCCTGGACGGAAACATGCACAGCACATCTGCTTGAGCGCGTCGAAATATGCCCAAGCCGTACACCTTGTGGAACTGCCGGGTCTACCAGACAAAGGAGACGTGACTGACTATCTGCAGCAGCACACATCAGCGGAACTGTTTGCGCTGATGCAGAGCGCGCCGAAATGGACACCGCCAGCCGAGCCCATTAAGACAGAGCCTGCCGAAATCAAGAGCCGAGCCTACCGCACCATTGCCCCCGATGACGCCAGAGAAAGCTCCCGATTCACTGGAGACTTACTCGATAGTTGCCGGAACTGGATGCTGCGTTTTATTGTCGCGTCAGATGCTCAAGTGACCGTCATGGCCGCCTGGGTGTTACACACTTACGCCCTAACCGCCGCTGAAACCACGCCCTACATTCACATCACTGCACCAGAGAAGGCGTGCGGAAAGTCGCGAGTGATGGAAACCCTTGAGGCGATCTCGGCGAACCCCGTCGTTCGGGTGGATGACTGCCGCTGCGTTGGTGCGCTGCATTGACGCTAAAGCGCCAACGATCTTTCTCGATGAGATGGACGCGCAGCTTGGCGGGAACAAAGAATACGCCGAAGCAATTCGGGGAATTTTGAATGAGGGTTTCCGTAGGGGCGGAACATTCTATAAATGCGACGGCAGGACTCACGAGCTAAAGGGCTTTAACGCATACAGTCCAAAATGCTTTGCCGGAATCGGTGATTTACCGGATACAGTCGCGTCCCGATCAATCGTCATTGCCATGCGTCGCAAACGACCAAGCGAAAGCGTGGAGCCTTTCCGCCAGAAAGCGGTTAAGGTACAGGCGCTCCCCATCAAGGAGAAGCTGGAAGCGTGGTCGGCGCGGGGCGCGTCGGGGGCTTTGGAGTCGCTAATGCCGGCCCCAATTGATAGTCTCAGTGATCGACATAAACGACATTGCGGAACCCCTGCTGGCCATCGCGCAACTTGCCGGCGACGGTTGGCTAAAACAGCTTACGGTCGCTCTGCGAACCGTATTCAAGGCAGACAGCAACGATGAGGGATCGAGGGGCGCCACCCTTCTAAACGATATTCGCACTGTCTTCGATGAGCAGAACACAGAGAGGCTTTTTTCGAAGGATCTGACCTCTGGCCTTTGCGGAATCGAGGGGCGCCCTTGGGCTGATTGGAACCGCGGGGATGGCCTACAGCCAAACGGCCTCGCCCGTGAACTCGCAAAGTTTAAGGTCCAGCCTCACAATATTCGTATCTTAGGCGACGTGGCCAAGGGTATGAGCGGAGGATTTCGAGGATGTATGGTCGCGCTATTGTGCGCATTCTGCCCCTTCAACCGTAACACCGTCTACAACCCGCGTCGTTATTGGATGAAACCGCATTTTCAAACCGTAACACTAACCCGCCTGTTACGGTTGCGAAAAGCGCCTCAAACCCGCATGAACAAAGGCTTGTTACGGCTGTTACGGTTGAAAACCGAAAGACTACCCTATCTGAGGCGAGACTATGAGCACAGCTATGGAACTCATTCGCGCAGTCGAAGCGAACGGCGGCCAGATGCAAGTAGAAGGCGACTGCCTGGTGATCGCACCGGAAGATGCCGCCACGCCCCTCCTCGATGCTCTTCGCCGGCACAAGGTCAAATCATTGGTCTTTTGCAAAGTCGCGGCGCTTCGCCCGCAGATACCCCGATAGATGAGGGATGGGAGTTTTGGCTCAAGGAGCGGTGTGTCTACCGTGACCACTGGTGGGGCGGAACTGGCGCGTTATACCGCGACCTTGCTCACTGGTGCGCCGCCAACGGCAGGCCACTGGCGCCATGGAGGGCTTTCCTGGTAGCACTAAGGGCTGAGGGTTTTCAGATCACGTCTGACGGCCTTATCTACGGCCTGATTTTAAAAGCAGACTTTGAGGCATATGAGCGATTCGAGACTGCGGCCGATTCAGCGAAAGCCACTGTACCCGCACAGCGTACCCGGAAACAGGCCGCTAGGTGGCGCAACGTTTGAACCAAACCCCAATCGGGAGCGCGCCGAAGTCCGCGTGATGTGGCCGGGCGGTCCGAGCCGGCGCTGGTCGAAAACGCGCTGTTCAGAGGCAAACATACCCTATGGCCAAAATGGCGGCTACACGGGTTCTTACGTGTGTCAAGGCTGTCAGATGCCCGCCACAGCCGTCCAACGCGTAATTTGCCGTGCTCGGGCGGCTCCACGGTGGCTCTGTGCGGCGTGTCGGGATACTGAAAAGCCCATAGAGGCTGCTGTAGCCGAACACCACCGGGCGCCGAGGCTCGCAGGATGGTAGTCGCATGACGATTGCAGCCGGCGCCAAGGTGTTTCTGCGGGCCTGCCGGGCTGGTGAGCCGGGGACCGTCATACGTGAGCAGCGCGGCAAACTGACAGTCTATTGGCCAGATCTCGACTTTTGGAGTAAGCACCGCCCGGAGGTTCTGGAGATCGCCGAGACCGCGGCTAAATCAACAGCAACGACCAGCGCATGAAAGGGAAGTGGAATGATAGAGACCAAATACAACTAGCGACATTCGAAAGCAGTTTGAGAGCACGGATCGACTCTTAGAGTCAAGCCAGCAGAAGCTTGTCCCGGTCAAAGAAGTCACCATCTACCCGGCGCAATTCCCTATTCTCCTGAGAGAGCGGCTACAGGGGAAATCTATGGCCGAGGTGGCCCAATTCCTTGGAGTCCCCCCGAAGGACGTAAACCGGCTTCTAGCGGGTCAATGGCGGCCCACAAAGGGCATTATGCGGAAGATGGGCCTGAAGGTGGTTTACGCGCTCACAGAGCAGCCCGGCGCGGACGGCGTTTGAAGGTTTTCGAAACGCTCTCGCGTGCGCACTTGGTGAAAAAAGCACAGCATTAAGGAATTTCCCAAACGCTTCGCACGTGTGTGCACGCGCGCGAGATCAATTCCTACACATAAAAGGGCTGGATGTCACACAAATCCTTACCGATACATCAGCGCGGAGGCGAATTTCCCCCAACCATAAAAAGGGGGTTTATGCAGAAATACGCGCACATGCGCTCTCGCGCGCGTGTTGAATTTCTTGCCGCCTTAAAAGAAAGAAATTCCCTCAAGCCCTAAAAAGGGAGTTTTCGGAGTCCATAAAAGGCCGGCGAAAGAAGCAGCGCGCCGCCAAAAATTAGCGGGATCGGGCACTCGAAAGCGCACCTAGAACCGCTCTTGATGAATAAGTGTTTTAGATGTGGGTTGGCTTCCTAGGACTTTGCCTGACTTGACATCAGGCTAAGTCTGTTTTGACCTATTTCCGCCGTGTCCGAGCCACGCCGTTACGACTTTCTGGGAATAAGAAGGCCACACCAGGGGCGCGCCTCGCCTATCGCGCTTCTACGATGACGAATTTCGATTCTTTGTTGTTGACCTGCACATAGAAACCCTTGGAATCAGTACGCACCTTGATATGTGCGCCGGGAAGTTGCCCATATAGATCGCTGTTCTTGAAAAGGAATGTAACTGCGTGGT
>CAWJDG010000025.1:0-76587 GCA_963841365.1 uncultured Acidobacteriaceae bacterium | reverse complement strand
TCCAGCGGCGTTTGACCGAGAGGAAGGGTGAGAAGGTTTCGCGTTATAAGAAATACATTACGTCCCCGCAAAGCCCCAGTCTTAACTGGGAGGCACCTTGCCGGTCAGTTCTGCAAAGGTGAGGCGCTTGTCCCCAATTTGCGATACTGCCAGCGCAAAGCGATCCGCATCTGTCAGCGGATTGTCCTTCGTGGTCCTGTTGTTGTATCTGAAAACCTGCTCCGCCAAATACCGCTCCAAGTGGAACGGCTCGACAGCAACGTAGGTGCCGCGCAATGTCCTCTTGAGTAAACTCCAGAAATTCTCAATCCCCTGAGTGTGGACCTGCCCACGAACGTATTCTTGCGAGTGATTCACAATCTGATGGATGAAGTTTTTCTTCACGAGATCGTAAATGTACGATTCATCGGTGTAGACCTTGGCGATAAGGAGTCACGTTCTCGAGAATTTGGCTCTGTATCGTTTCACGGCGGATGATTGGGGAGCACGTTGCGCGTACTTGGCGCAGTTCGCGGTCCAACGATTCCTTGCACGACAGTTTTGCCGACCATGCCACGCCTTTGAAGGGCGTCACGGGCTGCACCTTCGCTTGCGATCCTTGTGCATCTTCTGAGGGTTTTGGGCCGATATATGTCTCATCACCTTCACGGGGCCACCGAAACCGAATTTCTGCTCTGATTCGGTAGGCAGGATCGAGCGGAGACGTTGCAGGACGAACCATGCTGATTTCTGCGTTAGTTTCAAATCACGGGCGATCCGTAGCCTGGAGATGCCGTTTTTGCAATTGCAGAGCATCCAGAGAGCAACGAGCCACTTGTCTAGGCTGATGGCGCTATCTTCGAAAATCGAGTTGACCTTGACCGAAAACTGCTTCCGGCAGGCGTAGCACTTCCACCGCTTTTGAGTTGCAAACCAGTAATGCTTGCGCTCGTTCTCTTCCGCTCCGCACTTCGGACAGATCGGCTTACCATCCGGCCAGCGAAGAGAGGCAATAGTATCAATGCAACGCTGTTCGTCAGCGAAGTATCGCGTTGCTTCTAAAAGGGTTGTTGGAAATTCTGCCATCTTTTATCCTCGATAAAAAGAGCATAGCGTAAAAGTTTGGGTTAGTCAAGTAATTTCTTGCCGGTACAAACGACTGAAAGGAAAGCACTTGCCCTCAAAAAGGGTGGGGGGGGGGGCCTAAGGGGGAGGGGATCCAGGTATATGCAGGCGAATGGAACGGCAGCACCCCAAAGCTGACTCGCTGACTCGCCAAATGTTGCGGCGGCATTAGCCGACTTGCTGATTCGCCGACTCGCTAACTCGCCGACTCGCTAACGATTTGGCCCCGCCGGCGCCCGCGTCAGCATTGAGCCCATCACCCGTTCTGCTTCATCAGCAAGCTTTCAGCGTTTTCGAGTGAGATATTCCCCGAGAGTTGTTTGAACTGCGATTTCACGTCGTCTTCCTCTTCGGAGATCGACTTGAAGATCAAGGCTCGGCCTCGAATGTGTATATGAGTTTCAGTGATTTGCCACTCGCCGCCGCCGGTGTTGCGCCGCTCCACGTCGAAGCTCCCGCCGGCTTGCAGACTTCCCAGGGCGCCGCCCCAGAATTTCACGTCGTGAATCATTCGTCCTTTCAGACTCACAATGCGATGCTGCGTCTTGTCCACCTTCATTTCGCCGGCCATCGCCGCGAACACCCGCGCCTGCCGCGTGGGTGGATGAAACTGTGGATTCGGTTTGAAGTGGAGAACCATGTTGTTGCCCTGTTCACCCGTCTTGGTCCATAAGAACGCGCCCGGCAGCATCTTCAGCATCTCTGACGCCTGCTCGTCATCATGCTCGTCTGCCTTTCGCTGCTTCGCCTGGGCATCCGCACTTTGGATAAACTCGTTCATCCCATTGCGCTGCGCCGCTTTGCTCACAGGCACGCCGTTTTTCTTGACCAGCCGCGTCAACTGCCCCTTATTTGCCTCGGCCACCCATTGCTCCACGTTCGCGTCCGGTTTGCGGTCCACTTCGTGGTAGAGCCAATGCGTATGATCCGCAGCGTCGGCCGCCACTTCGGTTTTCACCGCCTGCTGCACAATCGGTCTCGCGTCCTCGCCGCGCGCCGTGATGCAAAGTCCGAGCAGAGCGGCCGTTCCAGCAAGCAGACTTCTGCTCCAGAGCATGTCGTATCCTCCCCGCCGCAGCCGGACCGGCTCGCTCCGCCAACCCGCGCGGCGACCAGGTTCGCCACTGTGTTTAGATGCGTTTTGCTCACTGTGCGCGCTCGCGTCACGCTATCATCGCCCTATGAAGCGCGTTCTCCTTTCATGGAGCAGCGGCAAAGACAGCGCATGGACCCTCCACGTTCTCCGCCGCGATCCCTCCATCGAACTCTGCGGCCTCCTCACGACGCTCAATGCGGAGTTCGACCGCGTTGCCATGCATGGCGTGCGTCACGCAGTCCTCGAAGCGCAGGCCGCCGCGGCGCGCCTCCCATTATGGATCGTGCCTCTCCCATGGCCCTGCCCCAATGAGATCTACGAGCAGCGCATGGCCGAAGCCTGCCAACGCGCCATCAACGAGCGGATCGACGCCGTCGCCTTCGGCGACCTCTTCCTTGAGGACGTCCGCGCCTATCGCGAGCGTCAGCTCGGCCCCACCAGCCTCGAGCCGCTCTTTCCTCTCTGGCAGATCCCCACCGATGCGCTGGCCCGCGACATGATCGGCGGAGGCCTTCGTGCGCGCCTCTCCTGCGTCGACACAAAGCAACTCCCCGTGTCCTTCGCAGGCCGCGAGTTCGATCTGGATTTGTTGCGTGATTTACCGCCCGGTGCCGATCCCTGCGGCGAGCGCGGCGAATTCCACACCTGTGTCTACGCCGGTCCCATGTTTTCCACGCCGCTCCCGCTTGCAACGGGAGAAGTCGTCACTCGCGACGGATTCACGTTCGCTGACTTCCTCGTGCCCGCCGCCGAGTCCGTAGCTTCCTAGCTCCCTCGTTCCCAGTCTTACTCCAGGCTCCGCAGCGCCGGATACATCTTCCTCCACCGCTCGTACCCAGCCTTGTAAGCCGTCACGTCCGCCGCATTCGGCTCAATCCGCTCTGCCACCTGGATCGCCCGTCCGCAAGCCTCGTTCAGGTCCTTCCAGTGGCCAGCGCCAACGCCGGCCATCAGCGCACATCCGAACGCACCGCCCTCTTCGGCCTTCAGTACTTCGACCGCGTGACCATAAACCGCCGCCTGAATCTGCCGCCACAGCGTGCCGCGCGCGCCGCCTCCACCCAGTCGGATGGCGTTCACCGGAATCTCCAACTCACGGAACAGCGCAAACGTATCTTCAAGCGAGTACGCAACTCCCTCCAGCACCGCCCGCACAAAGTGCGCCGGCCCATGCTGCACGCCAATGCCGGCAAACGCCGCTCTTACCTCAGGATCGAGATGCGGCGTTCTCTCTCCGAGCAGATACGGCGCCCACTCCAGCCCCTCGCAACCCGCTGGAACCTTCGCTGCTCCCTCGCTCAGCGCGTCGTATGTTTGCCCGGCAAAGAAGGTCTCCCGTAACCAGTGCAGGCTCAGTCCGGCGCTCTGCGTCACTCCCATCACATGCCATACGCCCGGAACGGCATGGCAGAACGTATGCAGCCGTCCCTTCGGATCCTTCGTCGGTTCGGCCGTCGCCGCAAACACCACCCCTGAAGTCCCTATCGTCGCCGACACACTCCCCGGCTGCAGAATCCCCATGCCCACCGCGCCCGCGCCCTGGTCGCCTGCGCCCGCCGCCACCGGAGTTCCCGCCTTCAACCCCGTCAGCCCCGCCGCTTCCTCGCTGATGTGCGCGCAAATCTCCGGCGACTCGTATAGATTCGGCAGCCAACTCATCTCGATCCCCGCCGCCTCCGCTACTTCATGCGACCATCGCCGGTGCGTCACATCCAGCAGTAGCGTCCCACTCGCCTCCTGCACGTCGATGGCGAACTCGCCTGTCAGCCGGTAGCGCACATAATCCTTGGGGCACATCACGTGCTTGATCTTCTTGAACGTCTCCGGCTCGTGCGTCTTCACCCACAGCAGCTTGGTCAGCGTAAAGTTCGGCAGCGCCGGATTGCAGGTAAGCTCGATCAATCTCTCGTACCCGATCTTCTCAGTCAGCCAATCGCACTCCGGCTGAGTCCGCGTGTCACACCAGATGAGCGCCGGTCGCAAAACTGCCCCCGCTTCGTCCAGCATCACTGCCCCGTGCATCTGCCCGGTCAGTGCAATCGCCGCAATCTCCTGGCGCGGCTCCGGAGTGCTCGCAAGAGCTCCGTGTATTGCTTCTTTCGCCGCGCGCCACCAGTCTTCGGGATCCTGCTCCGCCCATCCAGGATGTTCCGCGCGAAACGGCGCGTGCTCGCACGACGCTGAGCCCATCAGCTTTCCCGCGGCATCCACGATGACCGCCCGAGTTCCGCCCGTACCTACGTCCATGCCCAAAAACCACATAGCCGCTCTCCTAAATCGCTTTTCTCCGCGCACGCAGCATACCAGCTTCGCCAAATCTCGGCAAAGCCATGAACTGGCCCCATCTGGTCCACTCTGCTCGCCGTACAATCACTCTGAGCGCGCCGGCGCACTACGCGTTCCGGAGGATGACGACGGTCTGTGCCGCCCGAATTCCAATCTCTTCCTTTCGATCCGGCCGGCCCAAAAGCCGCGCTCGCCCAATTGCCGCCTGCGCCTGCAGTCTTCATTCTCCATGGCGCTGACCCTCATGCCGAGCCCTACATCGGCCGCACGCCCAATCTTCGCGGCCGCCTCGAGCGTCTGCTGCAGCCCTCGCCAAAGCATCCGCGCCGCTTGCATCTCGCCGGCCTTGTGCGCAGCATCCGCTGGCGGCTCACAGGCTCCGAGTTCGAATCTCTGCTCGTTCAGTTTGAACTGCTCCAGGAGATATACGGGACGAAGTCCCCAGACCAAACCATTGCCCGCATGCACCTGCGCCACCCCCCCTTTGTGCGCTTTCTCGGCGGCAATCCATACCCGCGCATTGTCGTCACGCATCGCCCCAGCCAGCGCGAGGCCGATTGGGCGTACGGCCCCTTCCCGTCGCGCGCCGCTGCCGAGCGCTACGCCGAGGAGATGCTGAAGCTTTTTCTCCTCCGCCGTTGCACCTTCGATCTCGCCCCGGATCCCAGCTATCCCGGCTGCGTTTACTCCGAGATGAAGATGTGCCTCGCCCCTTGCTATAAGGGCTGCACCGACGAGCGTTATGCCGAAGAATCCACTGCGGTCCAGAGCTTCCTCGCCACGCGTGGTGACAGCCGTCTGGTCACCCTCCGCGCCGAGCGCGATCAGGCTTCGGCCGAGCTCGAGTTTGAATCGGCCGCCGCGCTCCACGCGCAAGTGCAGCGCGTCGAATCCGTCCGTGCCCTAGCCTCCGAACTTGTACGCCCCCTAAGCCGTCTGCGCACCGTCGTTCTGCAATCATCGGCGAGTCCTGACGAAGTTGCCATCTTCCTCTTTGAAAACGGCCGCCTCCGTGGCCCCGCCGCATTCTCCACGCTCGGCATGAGAATCCAGAACGAGCAATCCGGTTCAACGTCTCTCTTCGCGCAGCCCCTCGGCATCGAACCGATCCCGGAAGCGGCAGAGATCGGCGAACACGGGGCAGGAATCGACCAAAGCCGCCCGGAAGATATCTCGGAGGGCACGGGATTTGTGGGCCGCGGAGATTCTCCCTCGGCAGAGCAAGGAGTGTCAGGGCACGACTCTAGTCGTGCCGCAGAGCCACTCAAAAACGAAGGGGCTTTAGCCCCTGAGGCTTCGCCCGCCCCCACCAAAATCCCGCGCACCCTCCTCGAATCCCGCCTTGAAGCCGCGTTGGCCTCGCTCGCCACCCGCTCATCCGCGCCCTCGTCCACCGAGCGCCAGGGCCATCTCGCTCTCCTCAAGCGCTGGTACTACCGCCCCGAGGCGCGCCGCGTGGGCGAAATCTTCTTCCCTGATCCTGAAGATCGCTGGCCCATCAAATCCATCCTGCGCGGCGTCGGCCGCGTTGCCGCCAGGGTCCTCACTGCCTCCCGATAATCCTCAACCTGCAGGGAACCGGTATCTCATAAACTGGAGGGTCGTACATTCCCGGAGAAAACCACGTTGAAACTCGTCCTTCCGCTTTCCTGTTTCCTTTTCGCCTCCCTCGCCGCCGCCCAATCGCAAACCAACGCCGAACTCACCGCCCGCCGCGCCGACCAGCGCCTCACGTTTCAAAGCGGCGATCCCTGGACACCGCGCATCAACCTGAACGCCGACGCGGCCATGGTCTACGGCATTGGCCTCAAACTGCCCGGCCTCGTCACCTCATGGCGCGACCACGGCTACACCGTCGATCTAATGACCGGCGTCGCCTGGGGCGGCTATCAGGATTATCTCGACGGCAAATTCGACGGCACTGACCACTGGGATCAGGCGCAGACCGACGTCGACGGCCAGCACATTATTCATGGCGGCAATCCGATGGTGCCGTACATGTCACCGGGCGAAGATTACGGCCGCTATCTGAGCGTGGGCGTGAAGCGCGCGCTCGACCAGGGTGTGGAGGCCGTGTACCTTGAAGAGCCGGAGTTCTGGGCGCGCAGCGGCTGGAGCGGGGACTTCAAACGGCAATGGCAGGCGTATTACGGCGAGCCATGGCAGGCGCCCGACTCCTCACCCGACGCGCAATATCGCGCCTCCAAACTGAAGTACTATCTCTATCGCCGCGCGCTGGGGCAGGTCTTCGACTTCGTAAACGCGTACGGCAAAGAGCATGGCCGCACCATTCCCTGCTACGTGGCAACGCACTCGCTCATCAACTACTCCACGTGGCGCATCGTCAGCCCCGAGTCGTCGCTCATCGGCGTCGGCGCGGCCGGATACATTGCCCAGGTGTGGACGGGCACGGCGCGAGTGCCCAACATGTACGACGGCAAGCTCGCGCAGCGCACCTTCGAAACGGCGTTTCTGGAATACGGCGCGATGCAGAACCTGGTGCGAGCTTCCGGGCGCCGCATCTGGTACCTGAACGATCCAGTCGCAGACAGCCCGAACAACACCTGGGACGATTACCGCACCAACTGGCAAAGCACGCTGACCGCCTCGCTTTTGCAGCCTGAAGTCTGGCGGTACGAGATCATGCCATGGCCGAAGCGCGTCTTTACCGGAATGCACCCGGCTACGGAGCAGGATGCTGAAAAACTTCGGCAGGGGTCGAGCGTGAACCCAACCGGCGCGGCCCGCACCACGCCGACGCCGAAGATCAGCGTGCCGATGGAGGGCATTCCGAAGTCGTACGAGACCGAACTGCAAACCGTCATTGCCGCCCTCGGCGACATGAAGCAGCCCGACACCCGCTGGCAGGTCGCAGGCACGCGCGGGGTCGGCGTCCTCGTCTCCGATACGATGATGTTCCAGCGTGCCGCTCCGCAACCCTCCGATCAATATCTCGGCTCCTTCTACGGATTGGCGCTCCCGCTCGTCATGAGTGGCATCCCCGTCGACCCAGTGCAAATTGAAAGCGCAACCACGCCCGCCTTCCTTAGCCGCTATAAGTTGCTTTTCTTGACTTACGAAGGCCAAAAGCCTCCCAAGCCCGAGTTTCATGCCGCGCTCGTTCAGTGGGTGCGAGCCGGCGGCGCTCTCGTTGTCGTCGACAACGATGACGACCCTTATGACTCCGTGCGTGAATGGTGGAACACCGCGCCCAATAGTTATACGTCGCCGCGCGAGCATTTATTCGCGCAGTTACAAATCCCGATCGACGCTGCCGGACTCTTTCACGCCGGCCGCGGCGTTGTGCTGTCCGAGCGCGTCTCGCCTTCAGCACTCACTTACCAGGCCGACGGGGGTGACACCTTGCGCAGATTCGCCCGCGAGGCAGCCAAAGCAATCCATCTGCCCTGGACCGAAACCAACGCGCTTGTCCTGCGCCGCGGTCCCTACATCGTCGCCGCGGGCCTGGACGAGTCTATTCCGGACGCCAAGCCGGTTACGCTGCACGGCCGCTTCGTCGATCTCTTTGACGCTGATCTTCCCGTTCTCACCAAAGTCGCGCTCGCTCCGGGAACCCGCGACCTGCTCTTCGACCTCGACAGCGCCGATGGCAGCGCTGCGCACAAAGCATCGCCACGCGTCGTTGCAGCAGCCTGTGAAGTGCGCGACGTCCACTCGACACTGCACCAACTTACATTCACCGTCACCGGCCAAGCCGTTACCAATGGGGTCGTGCGCATTCAATCGCGCCTCAGGGCCACTAGAGTCTCCATTGCAGGCCAGAACTTGCCGCCAGCCGCCTACCAGATCGACGGCGACACGTTGCTCCTGCATTTCGCCAACTCCGTCGACCCCGTTCCGATCGATGTGGAATTCTAACCGCAAGTGGAAACTGCGGATAACTTGGAGGCCATAGACTGTTTGCACTCGCGATACTTGCGCAGTTGCGCGCGCAGACTCGCCCTAGTTACCACTGATACACTGTCCCCGCAAGGAGTTACACCCAAATCCATGGTTGCGCTGCTGCCCTCCATCCTGTCTGCGGATTTTGCCCACCTGGCCGACCAGATCGCCGCGGCCGAGCGGGGCGGTGGCACCGCCATCCACGTCGACGTGATGGACGGCCACTTCGTGCCCAACATCACCCTCGGTCCGCCCGTCGTCGCGAGCATTCGCAAGGCTACTCGCCTGCCGCTCGACTGCCACCTGATGATCGATAACCCCAATGAATACATCGCCGCCTTCGCTGAGGCGGGCGCCAACTGGGTCAGCGTCCACTACGAGGCCTGCACCCACTTGCACCGCTCGCTTGAGATGATCATTCACCACGGCATGAAGCCGGGAGTGGTCCTGAACCCTGCCACGCGCGTCGATCTCATCGTCAACATCCTCCCCATGGTCCATCATGTGCTCATCATGAGCGTGAACCCCGGCTTCGGCGGGCAGGAGTTCATTCCCTTTTCGCTCGATAAGATCCGCCGTCTTGTCGAGTTAAGGCGGGAGCTGGGCCTCAAGTTTAGAATTGAAGTGGACGGCGGTGTGGCTCACGACACGGTCTCCGCCATCGTCCAAGCGGGTGCGGAGTTGCTGGTGGCGGGCAATGCCGTCTTCGGGGCTGGACAGCCCGAGCGGGATGCACGCGCCCTGCTAGCTGCGGCACGTAAGGCCGAGCGCAAAATCAGGCGGGCGAGATAAAATTCTCTATAGGATCATGGAAAGAGCGAGTGGCCAGTCGACGGACCTCCCGCGCATTGAGGTGGTATGAACCGGTTGTCAATCAAGCTAGTCGCTGTCGCACTTGTCGTGTTGTTTCTGGGCGGGGTTTCATCCAACGCCAAGGACAAGAAAAAGCAAAAGAAGGCCTACGACCTGAGCGCCAACCCGCTTGCCAACGTGCAGTCCAAGCAGCCTGACAAAGAGCTCTACGACAAGGCCATGGTCGCCTTGAAAAAGGGCCGCTATGACGTCGCCCGGCTCGACCTGCAAACTTTGCTCAATACCTATCCTGAATCGGAATACCGCATGCGCGCCAAGCTTTCAGTAGGCGACACATGGTTCAAAGAGGGTGGTTCCGCAGCGCTCACCCAGGCCGAGGCAGAGTACGAGGACTTCATCACGTTCTTTCCCAACGCTCCTGAAGCTGCCGAAGCCAAGATGAAGGTGGCCGACATTTACTACCAGCAAATGGAGAAGCCTGACCGCGACTACACCAACGCCCAGCAAGCTGAAAAGGAATACCGGGACATGATCAACATGTTCCCGGATTCGGCGCTGGTGCCGCGTGCCAAGCAGCGGCTGCGCGACGTGCAGGAGGTTCTGGGCGAGCGCGAAGCCCAGATCGGCTTCTACTACGAGAGCCGCGAAGATTACGTTGCCGCCATCGCGCGCCTTCAAACCGTGGCCGACACCTATCCGCTGTACTCCAAGAGTGACCAGGTCCTCATCGCCATCGGCGACGCCTATGCAGGTGAGGCGCACAACTGGGCGATTAGGCCCGGCGTTCCCGGCGCAGTCAGAGAACGTTTGCGCTCCGTGTATCAGGACAAGGCCGCCGCCGCTTACGCCAAGGTCATCACGCGCTATCCCATGGCACCCCACGTTGAGGATGCCCGCGATCGCCTGGTCGCAATGAATCGCCCCGTGCCCGAGCCGACCCAGTCGGCCATCGCAGAAAGTGATGCCGAAGAACGCAGCCGCCAGCCCTTGCACTTCACTGACAAAACCCTCGACATCATCAAGCGCGGTCCCACCGTTGTCGAGGCTGTACACGTGGGCGAGCCCACCCTTGACGATCCCACGCGCACCCTCGCGCCCGACGTCAGCAAGCAGGACCGCACCATTATCACGGATGCCATCAACGCCGGCAAGCCGCCCGCGCCTGCTGCGGCGGTCACCCCACCGGCCCCAACGAGCCGCCGCGCAGCGATCAGCCCTCCACCGCTCCGCTGCAAATGCAGGCGCCCGCTGAGGGCACAGGTGTTGGCGTTGAAGTGGTCAACGCGCCCAACGGCTCAGCTCAGCCGCCAGCCAACGCGACTCAATCCGATCCCAACGCTGTGGTCAAGGCGGTCGGACCCACCAACACTGCACTGCCTGCCGCCGAAAAACCTGCCGATGCTCCTCTCCAGGTAAACGACATCAAGCCCGGCCAGAACCCGCCTCAACCTACCGACACCGCCGAAAACGGCGGCAAGACCAAGAAGCCCAAAGTCGATTTGAGCGACGAGTCCTCCAGCAAGAAAAAGAAGAAGAAGGGTCTCGGCAAGCTGAACCCGTTTTAAGCTCCCGATCAATTCAAATCCAAAGGGCCGCAGACTCAATGCCTGCGGCCCTTTTCACTTGAATTGTGTCCATCACCTGCCGTACTCATTCGGCGGGCCTCCGCCCACCATCTGCTAACCTGAGGAGTAGTCCCCTCGCTTCAAAACCCCTCTTTTCATGGGTGTTTCCCGAAATCTCCGGGGGCTCGCCGAAGAAAAAATGCCTCACGACCTGCCCAAAGCTTACGACCCAACCGCCATTGAAGATCATTGGGCCGATTACTGGGTCCGCGAAAATCTATTCGCAGTTCCTACCCCCGACAACACCTGTCCAAAACCAACGCCCGGCCGGCCAGGCCCCTTTCACAATTCTGCTGCCCCCGCCCAACGTCACGGGCCGTCTGCACATGGGCCACATGCTCAACCAGACGGAGATGGACATTCTCACTCGCTGGCGGCGCATGAGCGGCCGTCTCGCTCTGTGGCTGCCGGGCACCGACCACGCCGGCATCGCCACGCAGATGATGGTTGAGCGCCAACTGACTGAAGAAGGCACATCGCGCCAGAAGCTTGGCCGCGAAGCCTTCGTCGAGCGCGTTTGGCAATGGAAGCAGCATTACGGCGGCGCCATCCTCGAGCAGATGAAGCGCCTCGGCGTTTCCGTCGACTGGAGCCGCGAATACTTCACAATGGACGAGCGCCTCTCCGTCGCCGTGCGCGAAGCCTTCGTCCGCCTCTACCACCAGGGCCTCATCTACCGCGGCGCCTACATCGTCAACTGGTGTCCGCGCTGCCAAACCGCCATCAGCGATCTTGAAGTCGTCCACTCCGAGCAAAAGGGCCATCTGTGGGAGATTCGCTATCCCGTCATCGGCGACGGAGGCAAAGAAACCGGCGAGTTCATCACTGTTGCCACCACGCGCCCTGAAACCATGCTCGGCGATACGGCCGTTGCCGTTCATCCCGAGGACGAACGCTATCTGCATCTCCACGGCAAAAAGCTGCGCCTGCCCCTGATGAATCGCGAGATTCCCATCGTTGTCGATCCCTGGGTCAGCCGCGAATTCGGCACCGGCGCCGTTAAAGTCACGCCCGCCCACGACCCCAACGACTTCGCTCTCGGCGAGCGCCACCACTTGCCCTCCATCAACGTGATGGACGACCGCGCTCACATCAACGAGCACGGCGGCGCTTATGCCGGCCTTGATCGCTACGTCGCCCGCAAGAAAATTGTCGCCGATCTCGAAGAGCAAGGGCTCCTGGCCGGAATCAAAGACCACATCAACAACGTGGGCCACTGCGACCGCTGCAAAACCGTGGTCGAGCCGCGCCTGTCCACGCAGTGGTTCATCAAGATTCAGCCGCTTGCCGAGAAGGCCATCGCAGCCGTCAAGCCCGACGCCAACGGCAACAAGGCTATCCGCTTCACGCCGGAGAATTACGAAAAGATCTATCTCGAATGGATGAACAACATCCACGACTGGTGCATCTCGCGCCAGCTTTGGTGGGGCCATCGCATCCCCGCCTGGCACTGCGCCGCCTGCCACAAAATCACGGTGCCCCAGCCCGGCTCGACAGGCGATCCCACCGCCTGCGCCCACTGCGGCTCCGGTCAAATCACACAGGAAACCGACGTCCTCGACACATGGTTCTCCTCTGGCCTCCTGCCCGTCTCCGTCTTCGGCTGGCCGAACCTGACGAAGGAAAATCGAGCAGACTTCGACGCCTTCTACCCCACTTCGCTCCTCGTCACCGGCTTCGACATCCTCTTTTTCTGGGTCGCGCGCATGATCATGCTCGGCTGCTGGTTCGCCGGGGACATTCCCATGCCCGACGGCAGCCCGCGCCCCCTCGCCGAATCCGTGCCGTTCAAAGAGGTCTACATCCACGCCCTCGTCCGCGACGCCAACCGCGAAAAAATGTCCAAGACCAAGGGCAACGTCATCGACCCCATTGAAATCGTTAAGACTTATGGAACTGATGCCGTGCGCTTCACGCTGGCCAGCATGGCCTCGCCCGGTACCGACATCGCTTTCAACGTCGCCCGCACCGAAGGCTACCGTGCCTTCGCCAACAAAATCTGGAACGCCGCTCGCTTCATCTTCATGAACGTGGACCGTGCGGCCGAGGTCGGGATTACAGTCGATCCCGCTGAACTGGGCGGAATGCCCTACGACAGCCCCGACGATCCGCTCGAAGCGCGTTGGATCGTTGCAGAACTCCACGCAGCGGCAACAGAGGTCGGCAGGTCGCTGGAGGCCTACCGATACGATGATGCCGCCAGCGCGGTTTACAAGTTCTTTTGGGGGAGTTTTTGCGACTGGTACCTCGAAATCGTCAAGCTGAGGTTGAATTTCTCTGAGACCGCAGACAGGTCCGCCACAAAGGCGGCGCTCACCAGACTAATTTCGGTTTTCGAGGCGGCGCTACGGATGCTGTCTCCGATTATGCCATTTCTTACGGAAGAAATTTGGCATGCGCTCTATGACGGCAGGCCGCCAGCCAAATCCATCGCACTAACGAACTATCCGCAAGGCGACCCGAAGTACCAGATGGAGTCATATTCGGAATTTGCGCAGAGCGTCGTCCTTGATTTTCAAGACGTCAATAGCCTGATCACCGAAATCCGCGCGTTGCGCAAGGAAGCTGGCGTCGAAGAGAGAGCCCCTACCCCGGTGGAGCTGCGCATCGCCGCGGAGCGACGGCCAGTAGTAGACGCCAACGTAGCTATCATCGAAAGCCTCGCCCGAGTAAGTGAACTCCGCATCGTCGATGCCATTACTGTCGGCCTGCCCAATCGCCACACTCCGTCGTTTGATATAGCCGTTATCTACGAACGCACCGTCGACGTCCCCGCCGAACGCGACCGCTTGACAAAGGACATTGCCAAATTCGAAAAGATCATCGCGTCCTCTGACCGCCAGCTCAAAAACCCTGGGTTTCTCGCCAAGGCTCCTGCGCATATCGTCGAGGGCTTGAAGAAACAGCGAGACGAGGCAAAGAGGCTGCTGGACAAGGCCCAGGGGGACATTGATGGACTGCCGGGGGATTGACAACTGTTCGCCGATCACTGTCCACTGACCACTGTTCACTGACTTATGGATTGGAAAAGCCACCGCATCGACGCGCTTCTCGAGCAGGCCCTCCAGGAGGACCAGGCCACCCTCGATGCCACCACCAATCTCACAATCGATCCATTCCTGCGCGCCGACGGCTCCATCATTGCGCGCGAAGATCTGGTGGTCGCCGGTCTCGGCGCCGTCCCGCGCTTCTTTGAGATCTTCGCTCGCCTTGATGGAAAGCATAATCCGCGCCCCTTTGCGCAAACCCGCTTTGAAGTCATCAGCCACCCCGAAATCTTCGATGGTGTGCGCGTCCACGCGGGTCAGGTCCTCGCTGTCATCCGCCACAATGCGCGCGTACTGCTCAGTTGCGAGCGCGTCATTCTCAACCTCCTTCAGCACCTCAGCGGCATCGCCACGCTCACCCGCAAATATGCTGACGCGATTCAAGGCACCCACGCCCGCGTGCTCGACACCCGCAAAACCGTCCCCGGCCTGCGCGCTCTTGAAAAATACGCGGTCCTCTGCGGCGGGGGAACCAATCACCGCATCGATCTCGCATCCGGCATCCTCATCAAGAACAATCACATCGCGCTTGGCGGCGGCATCGCCACGGTTCTCAAGCGCGCGATCGAGCAGCGCAAGCCTCCGCAGCGCGTCCAGGTTGAGGTGCGCACCCAGAAGGAGCTTGAAGAAGCTCTCTCCCACGGAGCCGAGGCCATTCTCCTCGACAACATGTCGCCCGCCGAGGTTCGTCGCTCCATCGAACGCATCAAGGCTGCCGCAGCCGGCCAGCCCGGGCGCTGGATTCCCACTGAAGCTTCAGGCGGCATCGTCCTTGAAAATGTTCGCGCCTATGCTGAGACGGGCGTAGACTTCATCAGCGTCGGCGCGCTCACTCACTCGGCCCGCGCCGCCGACATCTCTATGACCATCGTCGCGGAGCCAGGCTAGTCCGTGTTCGATCTCCCCGCACTGGAATCCGCTCTCGCAGGCACGCTCTTCGTCGGCAAGCTGCACTTCGCCCGCGTCACCGGCTCAACCAACGCCGACGCACTCGCCGCTGCGCGCGGCAACCCTCAGCACGATGGCGCGCCCAACGGCTCCGTTTATCTCGCCGATGAGCAGACCGCCGGCCGCGGACGCGACAATCACACCTGGCTCTCCACAGCCGGCGAGGGCCTGTACGTCAGCGTCCTTTTTCGCCTGCCGCTTCCCGCCTCACGGCTTGCGCTTCTTCCTCTTGCTGCCGGCCTCGCTGCCGCTCATGCCATCCGCACCATGACTGGCCTCGATATCGACCTGCGCTGGCCCAACGACCTCCTCATCGGCCCGCGCAAAACCGGCGGCATCCTGGTTGAGTCACGAACCGAATCCAAAAGGCTGCCCCACGCAGTGGTTGGCATCGGCATCAATGTCCATCAGCGCGAGTTCGCTCCAGGCCTCGCCACGCCCGCAACCTCCCTCGATCTGGAAACTGGCCATCGCATCTCCCGCCAGGCTCTCCTCGTCGCCCTGCTAAAATCGCTGGAGCAAGAAACGCAGGCTCTGTCCAATCCGGCAGCGGCAAAAACGATTCTCGCGCGTGTGGAACAGGCTTCTACCTGGACACGAGGGCGCAGCGTTCAAGTGCATGGGCCGCAAGCCTGTGAGGGTGTCACAGCCGGCTTAGATGAGAATGGATTTCTGCGCGTCAAAACGGCGAACGGATTGGTCACCGTGCAAACCGGCGGCCTCCGCGCCGGACAGAAACACCAAGCTAGTAGCTCTTAGCCGTTAGCTTTTAGCTTTCCACCACCAGTTTTATGGAAAATGACAATGGTTTCTGCATTTGGACCGAAGGAGCTAATGGCTAATAGCTAAGAGCTAATGGCTGAAGGAAAACATGCTGCTCGCTCTCGATGTCGGCAATACCAACACGACGCTCGGCCTCTACAAGCTCGATGGCGAGAAACCCGAACTCGCCGCGCACTGGCGCGTCACCTCGCATCGGACCCAAACCGTCGACGAGTACGGCGTCTTCTTCGTGAACCTCTTTGAGATGCACGGCATGTCGCCTAGCCAGGTCACAGACATCATCATCGCTTCCGTCGTGCCGCCCGTCGACTCCACGTTGCGCCAGGTCTGCGAAACTTATTTTCACGTCGAGCCGATGTTCGTCGAACCGGGCATCAAGACCGGCATGAAGATGCTCATCGACAACCCCACCGAGCTCGGCGCCGATCGCATCGCCGATTGCATCGCCGCCTACGAGCGCTACGGCGGCCCTTGCATCGTAGTCGACTTCGGTACCGCCACCAAGTTTGAAGTCATCTCGGCCCGGGGCGAATATCTCGGAGGCGCCATCGCGCCCGGCCTCGGCCTCAGCGCCGACGCGCTCTTCTCCCGTGCCGCTCGCCTCAGCCGCGTCGATATCAAGCGCCCCGCCAAAGTCATCGGCACCAACACCGTGGGGCACCTGCAGAGCGGCCTCTACTTCGGCTACATCGGTCTAGTTGATGGCATCATTGAGCGCATCCTCGCCGAGCTCGGTGCCCAGCCAGACAAGCCTCCCCGCATCATCGCCAGCGGCGGCCTCGCGCATCTCATCGCCCCCGACTCGCGTTACATTCAGCAGATCGACGACCTGCTCACTCTCGACGGCCTGCGCATCCTCTTCGAGCGCAATCGTGCCACCCGTCCCCGCCCCCACGCCCACTGAGCGCCTTCGCACAATTTGGGGTGCCCCATTCTAAACGCGTATTGTGCGTTTAGGGTGGGGTCGCGTGAACCCTTCACAACCCCGACAAAATCTCCTGCGCTGCCGGCACATATTGGCGCAGGCTCTCCGCCGTCAGTTCATCGGCCTTGCGCAGGTCAGGAAAGATCACCGACCACAGCCCAGCCACAGCCAGCGCGCCCAACCCGCCAATCACCGTCGCCCGCACCGCGCCCCACCATTGCGCGGTCAGGCCGCTCTCAAACTCGCCCAACTCGTTTGACGCGCCGATAAACAGCGAATTCACTGCGCTCACCCGGCCGCGCATTTCGGGCGGCGTGGCCAGTTGCAGCAGCGAGCCGCGAATAATCACGCTGATGGTGTCGGCCGCTCCCGCAAGAGCCAGCGAGGCCAGCGAAAGCCACAAACTGTGCGAGAGTCCAAAGACCACCGTCGCCGCGCCGAAGATTGAAACACAGATAAACAGCCAGCGTCCCGCGCGTCGCTGCAGCGGAAAACGCGCCATCACCAGCGACATCGCCACTGCGCCCGCCGCCGGTGCCGCCCGCAACATGCCCAATCCGCGCGGGCCCTGGTGCAAAATCTCGCGCGCAAAAATCGGCATCAGCGCGACTGCGCCGCCCAGCAGCACCACAAACAAATCCAGCGAAAACGATCCCAGCAGAATCCGCGCCCGGAGCACATATTTGAAACCAGCCATCACCACTTTGATTGAAGTGGCCCGGTGCTCCATGCGGCCGGGCCGCACGTGCAGAGTGCTCACCAGTACAAGGAACCACCCCAGCGTAGACAGCGTGAATACATACACAATGCCAGCACCTTCGAGCCGCGAACCCGGCGCAAAGCGCGCCAACGGAAACGTAAACAGCAGCCCACCCAGCGCTGGCCCGGTGATGTTGGCAAACTGAAAAATAGCTCCGCCCCACGTCACGGCATTCACGAAGTGAATCTCCGGCACAAGATGCGGAATCAATGCCGAACTTGCTGGCCCAGTATACGCGCGCCCCGTCCCCACAAAAAACAACACGGCGTAAATGGCCAGGATGTTTTGCGTATTGTTGCGCGCCAGCATCACCAGCGCACTGGAACAGGCCACTTGCAGCGAGTAGCAGGCCAGGATCACGTGGCGGCGATCGAAGCGGTCGGCCACGTGCCCCGCCGGAAAAAGGAAGATCAGCCCCGGCAAAAACAGCGCCAGTCCGGTGTACCCCAGGTCAATCGCGCGGTGCGTGATGGAATACACCTGCCAGGCAACCGCGACCGACTGCGCCTCAGCGCCCAGGACCACCGCTACGCGCGCCAACTGGTACCGTCTGAAGTCTCGTGAGGCAAAAGCCTCCAGGCCGCGCCGCGGCTGTAGGGAAGCGGGCTCCATGATCTGTTCACAGGGTATACTGGCGCGCGCATTGCGGGCGCGGACGTAGCAGGACCGCCACGCAATCGCAGTGATATACTCGGCTCCGTTCAAACCAGCCACAAAGACTGCGAACCCTAAAACCATGACCAACGGCCCCACCTCGCCCGTCAATCGCAGGAAATTTCTACAAGCTTCGGCAGCGGCGCTCGTCGCCACGCGCATCCCATCGTCCGCCCAAAACCAGGCCGCGCCCCACGATGCAGACAGCCTCGCCATCCCCGACTCCGGCTGGCGCCTGTGGCCCGATCAAAAGGCTGAGTGGAAGAACGACACCGTCTATCTACCCGAAGATGTCCACCTCGCCGACCTGCCCGTCAACCCGCCCACCGGCGGTTGGGACACGCTGAGCGCGAGCCAGGGCATTCCCATCACGCTGCCCAGCACGGTGGAGCAGTATTTCTGGGGCCTGCAGGGCATGCGCCCCTACAACGACGAGTACCGCTTCGAAACTTCCGATGACGAAGTCAAGAACGGCGCGTACTATGGCGTCTCGTGGTGGTGGCGCTCGCTCAACATCCCCGCATCCTTCGCCGGCAAACGCATCTTTCTCCACATTCGCGCGGCGCGCCAGCGTGCCGAGGTCTACGTGAACCACGAACTCGTCGGCTACAGCATTATGGAAGAACTGCCCTTCGAGTGCGACATCACCGCCGCAGCGCATCCGGGTGCAGCGAATCAGCTCGCCATTCGCATTACCAACCCTGGTGGCCGGCTCGACTGGGTTGACGGCGGCAGAATCACCTGGGGCGACGCCACATTCCAAAAGAGTCACGGATTCGGCGGCCTCGATCGCGCGCTCACGCTCAGTGCTCACGGCCCCGTGCGCATCCGCGATGGCTGGGTCCTCAACACCCCCGAGCCTCGCCACATCACCGCCTACGCCGAAATCTGGAACACCGGCTCCGCCGCCGCCGACGGCCGCTTGCGTTTCTCCGTCCTCGATCCTGCCACTGGCCACGAGCTCGCACACACTGAAGTCGCAGCCCCGCTCCAAGCCAACCAAACCGCCACCTTCCAATCCGAGCTCTCCTGCACCTCGGCGCACCTCTGGGATCTCGATTCACCACAGCTCTACCGGATGAAAACCCAATGGACAAGCGCCTCCGCAAGTGCCTCGCACACCGTCAACTTCGGCTTCCGCTGGTTCGCGCCGCAGGGCATAGGAACCAACGCGCTCTTCCGCCTCAACGGCCGCCGCATCCGCATCTACACGGCCATCTCGTGGGGCTACTGGGCGCTCAACGGTCTCTTCCCCACACCCGAGCTGGCTGAAAAAGAAGTGATGGTGGCCCAGCAGTTCCACCTCAACTGCCTCAACTTCCATCGCAACCTCGCCAAGGAAGAAGTCCTCGCGATCCAGGATCGCCGCGGCCTGCTGCGCTGTCTCGAGCCCGGCGGAGGCTATCAGGCAGTGGGCCGCGCGGGCCAGCCGCCCAGCTTCGCCGAGCGCTACATGCAGGCCAAAATCCTGGGCATGATTCGCGCCTTCCGCAGTCATCCCTCGGTCGTTGAATACATTCTGCAAAACGAAGCCCGCCCCGATCTCTCGAATCCCAATCTCGAGCGCGTTCTCCGCCTCGTGCATTCTGAAGATCCGAGCCGCGCCATCGTCGCCAACGACGGCTTCGCCTCGCGCGCTTCGCAGGCATGGATCGAACCCTATAGCGATCACATACGCACCTCTGCCGAGGGCGGGGCGGGCGGATGGTGGGACGAGCACCAGGGCCAGCCCTCCGACGTCTGGCAGGACGCGCAATACGTCAGCCCCACTGAATTCCTCTACCACTCCTCCAACCGCCCCGAGATCGTCGAATGGGGCGAAATGAAGGGCGCTGCATCCAGCGACGATCACGCCGCGCTCATCAAGCAGATAATGAAGCACGGCGGCCACAGCTACGACCTCGCCGACCATCAGGAGATCCTCTCCGCCTACAATGCATTTCTCGACAAATGGGGATTTCGCAAGGCCTTCCCAACCAACAGCGATCTTTTTCAGTCCATCGGCCGCCGCGCCTACGAGTCGTGGGGGCAATTCCTTGAGAACATCCGCATCTGCGACTTCAATGACTACGCAACCGTCAGTGGTTGGGAATCTACCGCCATGGAGGATCACTCCGGCCTCGTCGATAACTTCCGCGACTTCAAATCCAATCCCGATCCCATTCGCAACGCGCTCCTGCCAATCCGGCCCGTCGCCAAGCAGAAGGCCCTCGTCGCTGCGCTCGGCGAGAAAGTCCCCTTCGACCTTTACCTTCTGAACGACTCCAACCGGCACGCGCCTGGTCGCCTCACCTTTTCCATCACCAGTCCGCACGGCATCCGGCAAACCATCGGCGCCTACAATGCCCCCGCATTCTTGCGCGATCAGTTGTCGTATCTGGTGAAGGAAAATGTTTCGAGTCCCGTACTCGATCGTGAGGGCGTATGGACCACGCGCTTTGCGCTTAATGCCGAGGAAGAGACCGAGCATAAGCGCGAGATCTGGGTCGTCAATCCCACACCAATCATCTTCAGTGATCTGCGCATCGCCACGCTTGGCCTCTCTGACGAATTGGCCGCGCAGCTTAAGCCCATTCCCGGCATCACGCTCGAGCCATTCGCGCCAAACCAGCGCTACGACCTCATCATCGCCTCGCCTCCCACCGCGCGGCCCACTGACACCGTAAGCACTGACGACGTCGGAGCCGACCGCCGCAGCCGCTCCATTCCACCTACGCAACTCCCGCAAGACATCGTCGCAGCCTTCAATTCCGGCACGCCGCTCTTCGTCCTCTGCACCAGTGATGGCCAGGCCGTCGGCGCGGGCGCGCAACTCGCCTCCGCGGCCGGCTTCCGCTTCTCCGGTATGGTCGGCTCCTCGCGCGCTTCCTGGATGGGCACCTGGTTCTTCGTTAAAAAGCATCCCGTTTACGATGGCCTGCCTGTCAACCGCGCCATGAGCATCGATTACCAGGTGAAAGGTTCTGACTCAAACGGCCTCATCGTCGACGGCGACGGAATCGAAATCATCGCCGCTTACAGCCGCGATCACGACCGCAAAATCGGCGCGGGCACCTTCGTCTACTGGGGCCAGGGCCGCAAGCTGCTCTTCCATCGCATCACCCAGATGCACCGCGTCTTCCACCGCCGCCTGCTCTCGAACGCGATCAATTATCTGACGTGAAGTTCGAAGCCAATCGCACGCATCCTGCGTATGGCCATATGCATTCGAGCCACGGACTAGCACTTTCCAGAGTAAGCCGCCGATCCGTGAAACAATGGACCAGTACCCGCCATGAGCGACGAATCCCTCTCGCAACCTCAGCCCTCCACTGAACCGGCGTCCGAACTTGCGTTAGAAGCCGCCGCCATTGCCTTCCAAAACCAAGGCCTGGACGGCCAGTCCAACGAAGGCCTCGACGCCAGCTCCGCGCGCACCGATGAGCCCAACCCTTCACCGGTCAATGAGCCCGCTAACGCTCCTGCACCGCCGCCGATTGATGAACCCGCCGAAAAGCCCCCTCCGAAACCAATCGAAGAGCCCGGCAAAGAACCGCCTCTTCGAGAGGCCGATGAAGATCAAGGCCCGGATAACAATTCCTCCTTCGCCGACGCGCTCTCCGCTTTCGAACACGAGCACACGCACCGCGCCGAATCCCGCCAGCTCCAGGGCACAGTTGTCTCGCTCACCGCCGATCAGGTCGTCCTCGACGTCGGCTACAAGATCGAAGGCGTTCTGCCCCGCTCGGCATTCGAGAACAACGCTGAAGCCGTCAAGCCCGGCGACTCGTTGCCCGTCTCCATCACCGGCCGCAACGAGGAAGGCTACTACGAGCTCTCGCGCTTCCGCGTCGCGCAGCCCCGCGACTGGTCCGCCCTCGAGCGCGCCTTCGCCGAGAAAATCGCCGTTGCCGGCACCGTCACCGAGGTCATCAAAGGCGGCCTCAGCGTCGACATCGGCGTCCGCGCCTTCATGCCCGCCAGCCGCAGCGGCACGCGCGACGCCGCCGAGCTCGAAGCCCTCGTCGGCCAGCAAATCACCTGCCGCATCACCAAGCTCGACGTCACCGATGAAGACGTCGTCGTCGATCGCCGCGTCGTCCTCGAAGAGCAAGCCCGCGCCGGCGTCCAATCACCGCCGCGCCGCGCTCGAACCCGGCGCCACTGTCACCGGCACGGTCCGCACCCTCATGCCTTATGGCGCATTCGTCGAAATCGAGCCCGGTCTCGACGGCCTCCTCCACATCAGCGACATCTCCCGCGCCCGCGTCGCCAAGCCTGAAGACGTGCTCACCGTCGGCGAGCAACTCACGCTCCGCATCCTCAAAATCGATCCCGATACCGGCAAAATCTCGCTCGGCCTCAAGCAGCTCCAGCCCGAGCCGTGGGAGACTGCGGCAGAACGCTACGTGCCCGGCCAGCGCATCGCCGGCGACGTCACTCGCCTCACTGATTTCGGCGCATTCGTCGAGCTCGAGCCCGGCCTCGAAGGCCTCATTCATATCTCGGAGATGTCGTGGGCCAAAAAGGTTCGCCATCCCTCCGACCTGCTCAAGCAAGGCGACCGCGTCGACGCTGTCATTCTCTCCGTCAAGCCTCCCGCGGGCACCGAGCAGGGCCGCATCTCGCTCGGCCTCAAGCAAACGCTCGCCGATCCCTGGCTCGAATCGAGCGCAAATTCCCCGTCGGCTCCGAGGTTGAAGGTCCCATCACCAAAATCATGAACTTTGGCGCATTCATTCAGATCGCCGAAGGCATCGACGGCCTCGTCCACATCAGCGAAATCGTGGCCGATCGGCGCATCAATCATCCGCGCGACGTCCTGCGCGAGGGCCAGCGCGTCAAAGCTCTCGTCCTCGCTATCGATTCGGAAAAGCGCCAGATTAAGCTCTCGATGAAGCAGCTGATCCCAACCAGCATCGACGAATACATCGCCGAGCACAAAGTGGGCGATAAAATCTCCGGCCGCGTCGTCGAACTCAATTTTTCCGGCGCAATCGTCGAACTCGGCGAAGGCATCCGCTCCACTTGCCGCACCGCTCCCGCCGCTTGCCTCCGCGCCCGCTTCTTCTCAAACGTCCGGCGCCGCTTCCTCCGCGCAACCCTCCAATGCCGCACCCGACCTCTCGCAGCTTTCATCGATGCTCAAAGCCCGCTGGAAAGGCAGCGCTCCCGCGCCGTCGGCCAAACCCGAGCCCTTGCCGAAAGCCAGATTCGCACCTTCAAAATCACGAAGCTTGACCCAGACTCCAAGAAGATTGAAGTCGATTTGGCGTAGCCAGATTCCCGCAAGAAATGGGGTGCCCCATCCTAAACGCGTTCTTTGCGTTTAGGGTGGGACTGTACAAGCGTTCGGTCTTGTCATCCTGATCTGCGGATGCTTTTTGTGGCGCGGAGGGGATCGCAGCAGCCGCTACAAATACACCTGGTCCACGTAGCACCATTTCCAATCCTCGCCCCGCTCGGCACTCTGAATCAGCGGATGCTTCGTCTCATTGAAGTGCGCCCGCGCATGCCGGTTCTTTGACGAATCGCAGCAGCCCACATGCCCGCACTCCAGGCACATGCGCAGGTGTAGCCACGTGTCGCCCAACTTCAGGCACTCCTCACAGCCCTTCGTGCGCGGCTTCACACCCTTCTTGATCGTTCCACCGTGCGTGCATCCTCCTGCCATCTCCAACCTCCATGAACCTGCCGTGAATCCCGAAGTTGCTCGTTGAGGCACACCAATCGGGGTGCCCCATCCTAAACGCGCTCTTTGCGTTTAGGGTGGGATAGCACAACCCTCAACCCGCCGCGCAATGGCTGACTCGCTGACTCGCCGGCTTGCTGCCTTATTTCGCCCACCCCAGCCCATCCGTCCCGTTTCCGGTCGCGATCGTCCGAGTCACCGTCCACGTTGCCAAATCAATCTCTGCCACCTGGTTGCTTCCAGTGCACGAAACGTAGGCCACCTTTCCGTCGGGCCGCACCAGCACCTCCTGCGGGCTCTTGCCCACCGCAACCGTTCGCGCCAAAGTCATCGTCTTCAAGTCGATCACGTCTACCTCGTTCTTGTCCGGAATCGCCATCAGCATCCAACGTCCGTCTTTCGTCGGAGCGCCTCCATAGCCCAGCCCGTTCAGCTTCACCCAGCTTTTCACCGTATCGGTTGTCGTATCGATCACCGCCATGCGCGGCGCAGTCTGGTCCGCGGTAAACACCCACCGATCATCGTTTGAAATCGCAATCCGCTGCGTGTTCCCCGACACGGGAATGATCTTCAGCGTCCTGCGAGCCTTCATGTCGAGCACACTCACCGTGCCCGGCCCAACATTTGCCGTGTACCCGCGCAGTCCGTCATGCGAAATCGTGAACATATGGCTCTCTGGCTGTCCCGTCGAAATCGAGCCAACGATCTTCAGCGCCTTCGGATCAATCACCGTGATCGAGTGGTCCAGTTCTGTGCTCACGTAGAGCAGCCCATCTTTCGGCCCGAACACCGCGCAATGCGGCCGCACTCCGTGGTCGAAATCGATGTCGCCCACAACCTTGTGCGTGGCCACATCGATCACCACAATCTTCGTCCCGTCGGTTCCCGGCTTGCCCACGCCGCTGTTCCCGTAGATGGGCACAAACGCAAGCTTGCCGTCGAGCGAACCTGCAACCTCATGTCCGGTAATGCCACCCTCGGCCACATCGGCAAGCACTTTGCCGGCGATGGGCTCCACGATCGCCAGGCTGCGATCGCCCTTTTGATCCACCAGCAAACGGGCTGTTTGCGAGTACGTATTTGCCGCGGCCATTGACACCACTGCCAAAGAACCAATCAGCGAAACCATTTTCAACGGGGACCTCCCACGACTACGGTTTGACTATATCGCATTGCTTGATTGCGTCATGACGATCCCTGTGGCGCCCACGGATCGTAAGTTCCCACGCTCCATGAGTGGCCTTCGGGATCTTTCACAGTAAACTCGCGGCTGCCATAGCCGGTATCCTTCAATGGCCGCACCACAACCGCTCCAGCCGCTTGCGCACGCGCGTATACCGCATCCGCATCCGCCACCACGATGTAGGCGCTCCGCGTCTCCACTCCGCCCAGCTCACCTGGAGCCTTGAACCCGCGCCCATACGCATCGTCCCTGGCCGAGCCCAGCATGATCATTCCGCCGCCCAGCGCCAATTCCGCGTGGCCGATGGTTCCATCGGGAGCTTCATGCACGGCATGCCGCTCAAAACCAAAAACCTGGCACAGCCAGTCAATCGCTGCGGGAGCATTGCGATAGCGCAGCGTCGGCATCACGGTACTGTGGGATTCAGCCATGGGGAATCCTCCGCGCCCAAGGTTAGCTCCTGCCCCGCCCCGCGCGCAATCGCCGATCGAATCAGACTGAGAAACGGCGGGTGTCCCAATCTAAACGCGCTTCTTGCGTTCAGGGTGGGAAGCGATGCTTCCGTCAAGTCAAACACATCTCGACGATTTATCCTTGCCCACATGCCCCTTCCCGCGCGCGATGCCGAGCTTGTCCAGATCGTCGACGCCTCGCTCGCCGATGCCGCCCGCCGTGCCGGAGACCTCCTCGCCTGCCGAATAGGTTGTACGCAGTGCTGCGACGGTGCATTCGCCATCAATGCACTCGATGCCGCGCGCCTCCGCGCCAGCATGTCCACACTTCGCACCAACGATCCCGCGCTCGCCTCCGAAATCGAGCGTCGCACCCATGCCTGGCTCGCCGAGCATCGCTCCAGCTTCCCCGGTGATTCCGAAACCGGAGTCCTTGGCACATCCATCGCGGATCAAGCCCGCTTTGAAAGCTTCGCCAACGATGCCCCTTGCCCCGCGCTCGACCCCGCCACTGGGCGCTGCGATGTCTATGCGTGGCGTCCAATGACCTGCCGCGTCTTCGGCCCGCCGGTTCGCGCCGAGAGTGAAGACGGCGCCGCAGGCCTGGGTCATTGCGAGCTCTGCTTCATCGGCGCAACCGCAGAGCAAGTCGCCGCCTGCGAAATGCCCATCCCTTACGATCTCGAAGCAACCCTGCTCGACGAAATCGGATCGCAAGCCGAAACGGTCGTCGCCTTCGCGCTCCTGCGTCAGAAAAGTCAGGATTCGTGAAGAATCGTCTTATTTTCGAGCACTTACGAGAGAACCGGTTCGTGGTCTGCGCGCGCATTGCCGCGTTCGCGCTTGAAGTGGGCATCGTTTTAGGGCGGGTCGGAATTGTGCGCGGTATGGCGTCAAACTCGACAGTGGTGCGTACGATGACCGGAATCTGGTTATCGGTGCTTCTCTTGTTTATGCTGGCAGTCGGTTTCGTGCTTCTGGCGATTGAACGCTATTTTGACGTGCTGGAGTATGCGCAGGAATTCGGAATACTCCGGGTTCTTGGTGTGCCCTATTCCTATTTTTTTGCGATCCTCTTTTGGGAGACCATGGTTGTTGCGATTCCAGGCACGGTCGTTGGGATCGGGCTCACGTATCTCGCGAAGGCAGTCATCGCTGTGAAATTCACCCGTTTCTGGACCCTCGAAATCACATATGGGTGGTGGCCAATCGCAGGCGCCTTCGCGGCGCTGGGCTCTCTGATGGGAGCGACCGTTGGAGCACATAAAGCAGTGAAGAATGGCCTCGTGCAGGCGATGTCCTACGAAAAATAAGTTGCTCTGCTTGCCCCGACCGCCGGAACAGCCAACTCAACCGGCGCACCATCACGGTAGCGGATTCGCGACCGTAGCTCCCCACTCCTCGGGGCTCACATCGCGGGCGTGTTCGGCAAAAAGCCAGCGATGGCCGTCCAGGTCCTCTACGCCGTATTGCCTTTCTCCATAGATGGTTTCGTGCAGCTCTTCCCAAATCGTCGCTCCCTCCCTGCGGGTCTTCGCATAATGAGCGTCCACATTGGCAACCACGATGGTCAGCATTTGCGTGTTACATCTCGCAACCGCCGGGCTTTGGGTTCGCTCCCTGGGGCCGGAGATCATGATCACAGCGCCTCCCAGGAACATCTGAATCCCGCTCACCGGCTCGCCATAGCGGAAGTGCTCCTTGAAGCCGAAGACTCGGGTGAGCCAATCGCACGCGTCAGAGACATTTCTATAGACAAGATGCGGAAGCACAGTGGTGACTGGCACGGAACGATTTTTCATTCCGACAATGATGCTACGGGCTCGTGCCCAGATCAATGGCGAGCATAAAGCCGGCCCGTGCCGCACGAGCACGAATTGGAACTCCTCAACGAAGTTGGATCGCGCGATGAAACCGTGGTCGCGTTCGCACTGTTTTGAT
The DNA here is from genome assembly GCA_963841365.1 of uncultured Acidobacteriaceae bacterium. Lineage (GTDB taxonomy): Bacteria > Acidobacteriota > Terriglobia > Terriglobales > Acidobacteriaceae > Telmatobacter. The sequence continues at coordinate 49,396 of CAWJDG010000025.1, read as the reverse complement.
GAGGTCCGGAGCCGGCAAACACACGAGTTCCCGGCGATCCCGGATTGATACCCTGGCGGACGGGTTAATCTTCTGTACAATGAGGAAAATCCTGGAGGAGAGCGTAGTGCAGATCCATACGGAAATCACTGCGGATGAACTAAGCCAAGCGATCGGTCTAAACCGGCCCAAGACCTACTGGCTGAAAGTTCTCCAAGCCAATGGGTATGCCATTGTTCTGCTCGTCGCGATCCTGTGGGTGGACATCAAGAGCCGGATAGCCGGGAAACATGTTCCGCCCGTCTCTTGGGCTTTGCTGCTGATCCCTGTGTTGCTCATTTCCCTTTATTGGTACCGCAAGCATTCAGCGGTGCGGCGCGCTGTTTCGAAGCCGAGCAATACGCCGGGATCCGCATCCGTCGATGCGAATGGAATCAGCACCAGCACCTCCACCGGCGCGACCAGCTTTGTGCCGTGGAGCGAGTACAGTGGCTGGAAGGAAGGGAAGGACGTTTTCTCGCTCACGAAAGGAAAGTCCTTTCACGTTTTGACGAAGCGCGGCCTGAACGAGGCTGAGGTAGAGCAGCTCCGGTCTCTCTTCCGCAGTCAGATTCGCTGATCCTATGCCGCGCTCCAAGCCCGTTCAATCGACTGTCCGCGCCGGCCTCGTTCAGTACTTCAAAGTGTTTCGACTGTCTTTCAGCAGACAGAACCGACAATCCATGCGTCCGAATCATGCTAAGGCCGGTGCTGAAGGATCGTTCATGAATCAGCGGCCAACGGAAAGCGGATCTCCGCGGGCGAATCGCAACGCGACATCACTTCTTCAGCCATGCCGTAAACTGATCCTTGCCAACCCCCATGCCAACACGCCCCTGCTGGGTCGAGATTCGCACCCGCGCTCTCGAAGAGAACTTCCGTTTTCTCGCCGGCCTCGCCGCTCCTCACGCCGAACTTCTCGCCATGCTCAAGGCCAATGCCTACGGCCACTCTCTCGCTCTCTGCGCCCCGGCCGTAGAGCGCGCGGGAGCAAAATGGCTTGGCGTTACAACCGTAGAAGAAGGCATTGTCGCCCGCGCGTTGTGTCCTGACGCCAAAGTCCTCGTGCTCGCAGGCATCTTTTCCGGCCAGGCCCATGCCGCAATCGACTACCGGCTCACCCCCGTTGCATGGGAGCCCTGGCAACTCGATGAATTGCAATTCGCCGCCCGTTCCGCCAGTGCGCAGCCCGGTTCGTTCCCCATCCATCTCGAGATCGACACCGGCATGAGCCGTCAGGGCGCAAGTCCTGGCGAATTGGCCCGTATCTTTGCGTACTTCGGTCCCGGGTCGCCCCTCCGGCTTGAGGGCGTCATGACGCATCTCTTTGCCGCCGACGAGGCCGACGGCCAGGTGACGCAAGCGCAGCTCGCCACGCTTGACGAAGCCATGAGCCGCATTTCGTCCGCCGGCCTCTTTGCGGAATGGCTCAACGTGGGCAACTCCGCCGCGCTGCTTGCAGGCCACGCGCGCACTATAGCCGATCTCGCCGCCCGCCACGGCATGAAGGCCCTGCTGCGTCCCGGCCTCGCCCTTTACGGCCTTGTCCCGCGCTTCGAGCCGGATTTCAGTCCTGAGCCGGAGCCGCTCTCGTTGCCCGCCGCACGCGCCGCGTTTCAGCCCGTCCTCACGTGGAAAGCCTCAGTCGTCGGTGTGCGCTCGGTCCCCGCTGGCGCAACCGTTGGTTACAACGCAACCTTCGTCGCCACGGAACCCATGCGTCTCGCGCTCGTCTCCGTCGGTTACGGCGACGGCCTCACTCGCTCCCTCGGCAACCGTTTCAGCTTGTTGGTGCGTGGCCAGCGCGCGCCGCTCGTGGGCCGCGTCAGCATGGATCAGGCCGTGCTCGACGTGACGGAAGTCTCCGGCGTGGCAGCCGGCGACGAAGTTGTCATTTTGGGTGCGCAGGACGGCGAAACCATCACTGCCTTCGATCACGCTGACGCCACGGGAACCATTCCCTGGGAAATCTTCACGCGCATCGCAGCACGCGTCCCCCGCTTCGCCGCATAGTCCGAACGGGCGCGCATCAGCCGTAAAAGATCATCTCGCCACAGATTCGGGCGTCCCCACGCATAACCCCGCCGCACACTGCGTTGCCGAAATCATCGCCTCTGTCCCGATGCACGAATTAAGCAGCATGTGATACAGCCCGCGCGAGCACCACTCCTGCTGGTAGAACTTGCGTATCACGGCAGCGCGGCGCCGGTCGAACGCCGCCAGTTGATGCTCAGCATCCTGCGCCTGATCCGGAAACGCCCTTGCGAACCAATCCTTCTTCGCGCTCGAGGTGGCATATACAAAGATGTGGAAGCACCCCGGCCTTCCCGCCAGCGCGCAGGCTGATCCGCGTCCCACCAGCACGCAATTACCCTGCTTGGCCGCTTGCAGAATCTCCTGCCGGATCAGGTCCAGCATGCGCTGCGAATCAAAAATATGCTCCTCGCCGCTGGGAGCGGGCGCGTACACCGGATCCTGCCAGAAGATTTTGCCGTAACGGTAGTACCAGGGATCGAGCCGCTCGTCGAACCGGGCCGCCAGCTTCGGATCCACGCCGGCTATTCGCGCCGCGCCCTTCACCAGCTCCGAGTCCAGCAGGCGCCAACCCAGGTGCCCAGCCAAATCGTGTGCGAACTCCCCGCCGTGCGATCCGTACTCCCGCTCCACAGTGATTACGTTGACCGGCGTATGTCCCATACCCTGATCGACCCCCGGCCAACAGCATACAACTCCCCGACTGAAAAATGAACAGGCACGGAAGGGCTTGCCTCCCGCGCCCGCGGCAAAATCAGTTCAGCTCGCTTGCAGCCCTATTGCGTAACTGGCTGTGACGGCAGCGTTTTCGAGCTCTTCAGGTGCTTGGCATTGGGCGCAGCCTGAGCGTTTGGCTCCTCTGGCGCTGCAGCCGGGAACGCCGGTCCCTTCTTGATGTGCAAGTCGCCGTTATCCGAGCTCAGCACAATGTGCGCGCTGCCCGACCCAATCTTCCCGCTCACCGTCTTGTCTTCGTCCCCGCTCACCGTCAGCCCGTAATCCGTAACGATCTCGCCATTGTGCGTATGCCCGCTCACACTCGCCGACGCGTTGGGTGGCAGCGTAATCTCCACGTCGCCCTTGTCGTTTGTCGCCTCGATGCCATAGGGTCCGGCCGGTTCGATGTTGATGGTCCCGTCGCGGTCTTGCACGCTGCTGTCGCCGTAGATCTGGCTCAGGTCCACGTCCTTTGAGTGCGTCGTTACCCGCACCGGCCCCTTGGCCTCGGTAATTCGCAAATCGTCCGAGTCCAGCGTAAGATCGCCAGCCAATTCCGACAATTCAACTGTAGTCACCGACGTGTGCAGGTGCACCGGCCCGCTGATGCTTTCCAAATGCACGTCGCCAAGAAGGGCTCCATCCTGTGTGACTGTGCCTTTGATCTCCGAAAGAGTCAGATCGTTGAGGTCTCCGTCGAGCGTCATGTCGCCCTGGACGTCGTGGGCAGAAAACTCGTCGTGCCTCCCATTGGGAAAGTGCCCCACAACCGGGCCGGCCATCGAGTTCAGGTGAATGTCTCCGCGTGCGGTCACGTCGATTCCCGCGCCCAGCCCCGACGCCGTTACATCTCCCTTGCCGGCGTTCACCGTCACCTTGGCCGTCTTCGGGATCGTAATATTCAGGTTGACCTTGCCTTTCGAATTGTTCGTCGCCTGGATCAGCACCGCGCTCCCACTCACCGTCACATGTGCCGCCTCCGCGTCAAAAATCTTCTTCGCCTGTGAGTCGGAGTTCGCGTATGCAACCTCGTGCGCCTGCACCTCCATGTTGGTTTGGTCGCCTGCGGTAATGCTCACGTCCCCGCGCGGATTCACGATCTCAATCGACGCATTCGCCGGAATCGTGCCTGTTGTCCACCGCCTGGTCAAGATCGTGCTCCGGCATACCAAACACGTTGAAAAAGTCGTTGTCTCCGAAATCTCCGTTCCACGGGCCCGGAAAGTGGTTGTGCACTCGCCGCCAGCGCGCCCAAAATCGCCAGGAAGATAAGAACTCCGATGAAGCCGCCGCTGCGCCGCACCGGGAGTTTCCCGCCGCATGTCCAGCGCCCACTCGCGCCAGCAACGCCAGCCCCGCCACGATCAAAAGCAGCGGCCACCATCGCCCATACCACGTCCAGAAAGCGCCGGAGTCAATATGGCCGGTAACCACCAGCAATGCGATCACGCCGATGCACACCAGGAGCACCGGACCCACCACAGAGGGCACGCGCGGCCCGTACGGGCCCGCATAGCTGGCCTTCCATGCATGCCGCTGCGCCCGCCATGCATCGCGTTGCGCGCGCCATGCGGCACGTTGCTGCTCGCGATACACCCGCCACTGCATCTTCGGATCGTACGGCGGCGGTGCGCCTCCCCGGGAGGCATGTTCGGAGGTACGCTGCTCATGACTGTCCTCCATTCAACCCGCTCCCGAAGTCATCCGGATGCGAAGGCACAATGGCCGAGCCCGCATTTGTCGCAGATTGCTGCGCGCCCTGCCCGGCAGCGGGATTCGCTGTTCCTGGGTACGCCGAGCCTTGCCACGGCCCGCCCGGAAACAGCGGATAGCCCTCCGCAGCCAGCGCAGCCCGCTCCGCAAGCAGCATCACGCCTATCAGGATCAGCAGCAGCGGCCACAACAGCCGCCAGAAGTGCGCCAGTGCGCCTGCTTGATGAAGCAGCGCCACCACCCCGATCAGCAGCAAAATGGCCGGCCCCCGCAATCGGCGAATCATGATATAGCGGCTCATTTAGGACCTCCTTGCGAATTCCCCTGCGCATCCCGCATGCGGTTCACGATCAGCCACACGCCCAATCCAATCAGCACCACCGGCCAGCTCAATCTCAAACATCCGGCCTGAGAACCAATCCATCTGCCCCATCAGGAACAGCAAGCCCCAGGGCAATCAGAATCACGGCTCCGATCGGCTCCCGGCGCCGCCAATGCATGGGCGGAACCGGCGGCATGGGTGGAACCGGCGGAACTCCCGGGCCGCCAAATCCCGGCGGAGGCGGCGTATACGGCCCTTGATACGGACCCTGCTACGGACTTTGATATGGCGCCTGATACGGCGGTTGGTATTGCGCCTGACCGGCAGCCGGATTCGCAGTCTGATTCGGGCCCTGATATGGCCCGCCGGACCCGGCCCTGCGGTGCCAACTCGCCGACCCAGGCTGACCCCGCCCGCCGGAAACAAACAGGTTGCCAATTTCGTTCAGCCCCAGCGGGTCGGGCAACGGCTCGCCGTCACGTCGCGCCTTTGCCGTGTGATAAGCCTCGAACACCTGGTAGAAGATCCACCCGGCAATGAAGAGGCCAAACACGCCGTAAACATGCGCGGCGCTCACCAGCACCGCGAAGATACACCACGTGAATCAGCCCTTTGATGAACTGGCCGTTGTACATCGCGCCCACGCCGGGAATCAGTCCCAGCACGGCCGCCAGGCCCGGGCTGGGCACACCCACAGGCGGCGCCACAAAGGGCTGTTGCATGCCCTGCCACGCCGTCCAGCACGGTTCGCAGAAGATCTGGCCGGCGGGCGCACTTCGCACGCATGCCTGGGCAAAGCGCCTTGCCGCAGTTCTGGCAGTATGCGGTCGCACTTACGCCGCTATGGTTTACGCAATCCATACTCTGCTCCTTTCCCTTGCTCGCATTGCAGAGCCGCCAGACTGCACGGTTCTCGTCTCTGGAACGTCAGGGAAGTCTCTAAGAATTCATTCGCTGTGCCGCCCGCTGACCCCGTCGCCGGATTCCCCGGCTCTTCCTGAGGGTCCACGCGCAATCCTCCGTCGTTGCTGGCCCGGGTTCTTTCCCGGATTCTGCCGTGTCTCGCCCGGCGTCGCCGGTTGCACGTCGTTGCGCTGCGGCTGCCACCACCCTCGGCCTCGCCACGCAGCTCGCGCACCCGCGATTCCACTTCATACACAAACCGCAGGTGGTCGTAATACCGCACGATCGGCACCGAAGCCATGGTCAATTGCCGCTCCATTAGCGAGCGCATCGCCCTCGGCCGCAAATCGGCCAGCCGCAGGCTTGTCAACCGCACGCCGGCCAGGTTCAGTGTCAGCGCGATTGAAAAGAACGCCATTGCCGCCGTCATCAGCATGCCGCGGCTGCACGCTGGCGCGAATCCGCGCAAGAAATCCCGGCTGCTGCCACACGGGCGGAACAAAGGGAGGAATCGCACCCGACACCGCAGGCACCGGCAACGCATCGCCTGCCGTCCATCCCATGGGTGCCTTGTGGCCTGGGCCTGTCTTCGCAAGAATCTTTTCAAGAAGTTCCGCTGGCGGCTCCGGCTCGGGCGAGAGAAACTTCAGCCATTCGCGCCCCTTCCGCGCTTCTTCATACAGCGCTGCGCAGGCCGGGCAGACCGCCTTGTGCGCTGTAAACTTTGCTTCGTCCGTTGGGCTAAGCAGTCCGTCCAGCGCATCCGCCAACAGCGTCTCCCATTCGCCGCAGGCTGGGGAGCCCGGAATGTGTGTGCGCTCTGCCATGGCTACATCACCTCCCTTTGATTACGTTCTAATAGCCGCGCAAGTTCCGCACGGCCCCGGCTGATGCGCGACTTGACGGTCCCTTCGGGAATCCCTAGAACTTGTGCAATCTCTTTGTAATCAAGGTCTTGCAGATCTCTCAAAATCACGGCCTCGCGCAGTTCCACCGTAACCCTCGCCAAAGCTTCTTGCACCATCTTGGCCAACTCGTTCCGCGCCGCCGACTCGTGCGGCGTCGGCCCCGTGGCCACCAGCCGGTCTATCGGCCTCAGTTCCTCCGCCTGGTCCCAGCCATCGTCCAACGAGCCCGTCGCCCGCTGGTTCCGCGTCCGCCTGAAGTTATCCACCAGCAGATTGCGCGTCATGGTCGTAATCCACACCGGCAGGCTGCCACGTGCTGCGTCGAAACTGCCCAGATTCGAATAGATCTTGAGGAAAACGTCCTGGGTCAGATCTTCGGCGTCCGCGGCGATTCCCCGTAAAGCGGTAACAGAGACCATACACACGCTTCTGATGCGTGCGGACCATCTCGGCCCATGCGCCGGAATCTCCGTCCATGCAGCGGCGGACTATCTGGGACCAGTCCTGCTCCAGAGGTCTCACCTCCACGCTCGCTGCGCGGGCCGCCGGTGCCATCCCTGCGGCTCTAGCGGAATGTTCCCGGACTGTCGGCTGTCCGGAACCCGCATCCATGGGATTAAAGCTGCCTCGTGCCGAAGGCGTCCGTCGCACCGCAGGTACTAACGCGGGCGTCATCAGCCCCGCCATGCTCCAGCTTAATGTACCCACGCACTGCATAGTCGGGTAGTACGAAAGAATTGTGCGGTTAGTTCCGTCGCAGTTCGCCGCGCACTTCTCCCCTGCGTCTCTCGTTCCCTAGCCCCTCATTTTTCTTCTCCCTACTCCTTACTCCCTGGCCGTTAGTCCCTCGCTCCCTCGGTCCCTGCCTTCAGGAACTATCCACGTCTATTCTTCGTAAACTCCGGTGAGATGCACGCGATCTACACCTGGCCATGGATCCAAGCCCAGTCTGAGCGCGCCATCCGAGCGTGGTGCGCCTGCGCTCGCCTTCCGCTTCCTTCCGGCCCACACTTCACCCCATGGGAACAGCACAGACGCGAAAAAGCCTATGACCAGGCGATGCGCGCCGTCGAGCGGGAGATAAGCAGCGCGCCCCTCACCCGGTCCCGCTGCCCTGTGGTGCAGAAGCGCCTCAATTCCGTGTTTCCCACGTTTGCGGCAGCCGCCCTCGGCTTGGAAAGTAAAGCGATTCGGCTGATTGCCGACGGATTCCTGCCCGCAGGCATCGAATTTGCCCGTTCCGCGCACGCCGCTTCGACTCCGCCCTCGGCATGGCCGAGATTGTTCAGGCCTGCCGCAACGCCTGGACCGTCTACGGATTGCAGCCTCTCCTCGACGAGCCTTCGCGCATCACGCCGTCCATCGTCGGTACAGCCTTCTCTACCCCTACACCGACAACTATCTCGATCGCCGCGATGCGTCCACCCGCGGACAAACGTCGTTTCTGCGCGCGATTTCCGCCAGCGCTTGCGCGGCGAGCGCCTTCTGCCGCTAACGATGCGCACGAGGCATCCATCTGGGAGCTGGTCGCAATGATTGAAGGCCAGTATCCTCGCGCACGCTACCCGCAGGTCTTCGATTCCTTGCTGGCCATCCATCGGGCGCAGGAAGAGAGCATCGCCCAGCTCGGCGCCGGCCTCATCGGCGACCTGCACTGCACTGGCGACGAAATCCTCCGCATCAGTTGCGCCAAGGGCGGCACCTCCGTTCTCGCCGATGCCTGCCTGGTCCGGGGCTGGCTCAACCCAGCAGGAGAGCCAGATCGCCTTCGATTGGGGAGTGCTGCTCCAGTTAGGCGACGACCTCCAGGACGTTCGCGAGGACCTTCGCCGCGGCTCCGCCACGCTCTTTACGCGCGCCGTCGGCCGCAGGCATCCCGCTCGACTGCCTCGTCACCCAGTTGCTCAACTTCAGCGAAGCGCGTCGGCGCCGAGCTCGACCGCCTTACGGGCGGGACGCCATGCTCAAAGACCTGCTCCGCATGAGCTGGCGCTCCATCATCATCGGCGCCGTCGCGAATGCGCGCGAATTCTTCTCTGGTTCCTTCTGGGATCAGATGGAACGTTCCTCTCCATTCCGCTTTGCATTTCTTCAGGAGCGGCAGATGAACTTCACAAGCCAGACAGACCTGCATGTCAGGGTATTCGACGCTCTGACCGAAACCGATGAAGACGAGCCAAGGCCGCCCCAGTCCAATCATCAATCTTGCGCATTGCCCGCCGGAGCCTTCGTATAGGACCGCAACTGAAACTCCGGAGCTGCCGGATTCTTGTCAGAATCCCTAGGTGCCATCGCATGACTCGCCAGGTCATCGCGCCAGCTTGACGCCTCCTTCGCCCGGCGCGGAAGGATTATGCTGCCGCCCCCGCAAGAAAATCGCCCGACGCTTTCGGTTACACCGTAAACTTGGCAGCAATGGAGGTCACAACGTGGAAGACTGGAAATTCACCCAACAGGATCCCTCGGAATCGCTCGCCAGGCTGCACTTCTTCTCCATTAAGAAAAAACATGCGTCCGGCGAGATCGAAGCGCGCATCACGGTCAAGGAATTCGCTACTGCCAAAACCAGCGACATGAAATTCTTCGCCGTGGCGGATATTGATTTGAATCAGAAGGCCATGAAGTTCCAGCCCTGCGGCTGGGCCGAAACTCTGATGGGCGCTCTCACAGAATGTCTGCGAAATCTGCGCAAGTTCGACTACGAAGGCGCTGAATTACCGCCGAAGTCCTGATCACTGACCACTGCCGTCAGTATCGCTCCTGAAACTCCGGAGCCACCGGATTCTCAAACAACGAGGCGTCGCGCGTAACAATCGTCAATCCCGACGGCGTCACAAAATACCGCCGCTTGTCTTCCACCGGGTCGTAGCCGATCACAGTGCCCTCGGGAATATGCACGTCGCGGTCGATAATCGCCCGCCGGATGCGGCAATGCCGGCCAACGTTCACGTGCGAAAAAATAATGCTCGCATCCACGTCTGAATAGGAGTTCACGCGCACGTCCTGCGACAGCACCGAGTTATATACCGAAGCACCTGAAATAATCACGCCCGCCGTGATGATCGAGTTCACGGCCATGCCCGACCGGCCCGGCTCCCCAAACACAAATTTCGCCGGCGGATACTGTCGCACCCTCGTGCGGATCGGCCAGCTCTTGTCATACAGGTTGAACACCGGCGAAACCGAGCACAAATCCATGTTCGCTTCGTAGTAAGCGTCCAACGTGCCCACGTCCCGCCAGTAGAGCGCCTCCTTCTTGTTCTCGTCCACAAAGCTGTAGGCCATCATCTTCTTCTTGCCTAGCAGGTTGGGCAGAATGTTGTGCCCAAAGTCGTGCTTTGAATCCGGATCATCGGCGTCAGCGATCAGCGCCTTCAGCAGCGTCTCCGTGTTGAAGATGTAAATTCCCATCGACGCATCCACGGCGTCGGGATTGAAAGGCGAGCGGAAGCTCGTCGACGCGGGTTTCTCCTGGAATCCCAGGATCTCTCCCGTGTGGCCCACCTCCACCACTCCAAACCGCGAAACTTCGTCGGGACCAATCGGCAGCGTCGCCAAGGTCACTTCGGCATTTGTTTCCCTATGGTGCGCCAGCATGCGGCTGTAGTCCATCTTGTAGATGTGGTCGCCCGACAGGATGATCACATGCGTGGGCTGCTCGCTGCCGATCGAATAGATATTCTGGTAAACGGCGTCCGCGGTCCCCATATACCAATTGGAGCCGGTGCGCTGCATGGGCGGCATCAGCTCAAAAAACTCGCCCAGTTCCTGCGCCACGATCCCCGTCCACCCCTCGCGGATGTGCCGGTTCAGGCTCAGCGCCTTGTACTGCGTCAGCACGTACACTCGTCGCAATCCCGAGTTGATGCAGTTCGAAAGCGTGATGTCGATAATGCGGTAGTGCCCGCCAAACGGCACCGCCGGCTTGGCCCTGTCACGCGTCAGTGGAAACAGTCTCTCCCCTGCCCCGCCCGCAAGCAACACGCCCAGAGTGTCTTTCATATCCATAAGGCTCCCGCCCTCGCTTCGCTGCTGGCCCGCGCGTTCCTGCGCGACGGGGGAGTGTCGCCATCCGGAACAGCATATTTTCTGGCGGCACATTTCCTCGGTGCCACCGAACGCAGGAGAATACCACACGCCGCATTGAACTTGGGAGTAGCCCTCTCCATCGGCGCTATCAGATTTGCTGGAGTCCGCCCCGTGCGATGAGATGCATTCCGCTCCCACTAAGCCGTCCCAGCGCTATGGTTGATGGGATGATCACCGCCGTCGCAAGGCCGCCACAGGAGGGAGCAGGGAGCTTCAGCTCCCGGAAAAAGGCCCTAAGAATCGCAGCCTTCAGGCCCGGACCGAGCCGCTCCGAACCAAGCCCAACTGTGCCATTAGGCGCCTTCGCTGCCTGCTCCAGCCGCTCCTACCAGCCAGACACCCAGTTCGCCTTCTTCGTCGACCGCTTCATCTTGGTGAACTTGTACTGCAACCCCACTGAAATCGCGAAGTTCACATCCGTCGACGTGGTATGCGGAGCGTAGTCAATGCTGTAGCGCTTGATGATCGCGTCAGGAGTGATCCTGAAGACCCAGTGCTCTGACCGGTTCAGGTCGATGTGCCCGCCGATAATCGCCGCCGGCGCAATCTGGTTGTTATAGAAATCGAATTTTGCGGGCGGCTGCCCCAGCAAATCCTTCTGGAAATTCCCATACACGCCGCCGAACATCGCATGGGCAATCAGCGCCCCGTGCTCGTTGTGCGGCCCCAGCCATTCCCCGCCGCCAACAAAGTAGTACTCCTTCACCATCGCGCCGCGAACGTTGTTCGGCGAGTTGGGAGCGGTCCCGCTGGTGCCCACATAAGCCCTCCCCGAGCTTTGGATCCCCCAATGCCGGGTCAGCCAATATGAGCCGTCCATATCCAGCCCGCCCAGGTTCGCTCCCTGCAGCAGCGTTGGACCCGCCTTCATGTGGTCGTAACCCATCCCCAACGACAGGTCATAGCGGTTGTCGTAGCGCACCTTTTCCAGCGGATTGACCGAAACATAGGGCGTGCTGATCGGTGCCTCCGCTCCCTGCGGTGCGGGGGTCGGGGTAGGCGGGCTCTGGGAACTCGAGCTCTGCGCCTGCATGCGAACTCCAGCGCACACACCTAGAGCGAGAAGAGCGGCAAAAGAGGCAGTTAACTTTCCTGGGAGATGCATCACTAACCAGCTTACAAGACCTCCCCGAGAGCGGACAACGCGCAGTTCTGGCATTTCTTCTTAGACGAGGGTTCGCCCCGGAAGCGTTAGCAGAACCTACAGCTCACACGCTTCTCTCTGCCGCGACCACACCAGGTAATGTACCGTCTTCAAAATCTCCACCAAATTCCTTGCCATCGACACTCCTGCAGCCTCCGGTTCCACAGGCGGAGCGGCATGTACCCGCCATTTGATCGGCAGCCGGCTCAGGATCATCGCTGCCCGCGGCAAGTGGCTCGCGCTTGAAACTACCTCCGCCGATTGCCATCCATGGCTCCGCATGATCCGCGCGGAATCGCAAGCATTCTCGATCGTATTCAGCGCCGCCGGGTCCGTCAGGATCTCCTCCTTCGGAATCCCCTGCGCCTCCGCAGTCCGTGCCATCACCTGCGCTTCCACAAAGCGGTTATGCGCCGCCCCGCCGGTCATAATCATCCGCGGCGCCGCACCCCGCTCATACTCGCGCACCGCCTCGCTCACCCGCGCCAGCTCTCGCGGCGTCGGGTTCCCGTCTGCATCCGCTGGCGCACCCAGCACAACCAGCACGTCAAAATGTTCTTGCGTCGTGTTCTCGGTGGGAGCCAGCGCCCGCGTAATTGCCGCCCAGGCGATCAGCGCCACAACCGCCACCACGCACGTCACCACCCCGCGTCCCACCCAACCCAGTCGCCTGCGTCTTCGTGGCGCCGCACTTCGCGCGGCTACTTGCACGATGCTGTGCCTGCGTTTCTTCGTAGGGCTCAAGCAGAGTGCCTCCAAACTCCACTCTATCCTGCCGCGCAGCCAGTCCGCCGCGGCTCTCAGATTGCCGCTGGCACGTCCCACGCGCTCAGCACAATCTCGCTAAACCCTTTCCGCGTTCGCCGCGAGGTCTCTCGCTCAATCAACTGCCCATCTTCCAGAGCCGCGGGCTCACCTTGATACCCCAGCGCGATCACTGAGCCCATCAGGTAATCTGCAGGAATCGTCAGCGACTTCCGCACCTTTTCCGTGTCGAATCCGGCCATCTGGTGCGTTGCCAAGCCCAGTGCCGCCGCTTGGAGCGTCAGGTACGAACTCGCCGCTCCAAGGTCGAACAGCGCTACGCGGTTGTTTGCGCCGTTGCGGTTGAATTTGGCGTTCGTCGTCCCCAGAATCAGCACCGGCGCTCTCCACGCCCATTTCTTATTCGACTCACCCAACGAATCAAAAATCTTCTTGTAGGTCTCGTCTGGCCTGTGGCCCACAAAAAACCGCCATGGCTGCTCGTTATTCGACGAAGCGGTCCACCGCGCCGCCTCAAAGACCTTTCTGAGCATCTCCGCGCTCACTTCTCGGTTGGCAAACGACCGCGGACTCCATCGTTCATGAAACTGCGGCAGCACCCCTTCCATCCGCGGTGCCTTCTTCAATTCGTTAACCTCCTTCGCCGACATGGCGACGTTTGTTTCCATAATTCTCAACTCCCTTAAGGAATCTACAGGCGCGTCTCAAAGACGGCCTCTTTAATTGGCGCCAGATTCTTTTCCAAGCCGTTTCTCACGAATCCGTTTTGTGTCAGAGCACGACCCCACTCGCCGCGACGAGCAAGAGAACTCGGTGTTTTGAAGGGGCACGAGTTTACTCGTGCCGTAAATGCCGCAGCTTGAGTGCGGCTTTAGCCGCCGAGGGAAGATTCTCTCCCCTTCGCTCTCTCTTTCTGCAGCCTCTTGAGTCGTGCCGAAACCGACGCAAGAATAGGGCTTTTTAACCCTCGTGGACTACTCGCGAAAAAATCCGTAGTCACTTCTTTCCTTCTTCTATTCTTCTATCGTTCTTCAGCGCCTCTTCCGCGCGCTTCGCCAAGCTGCGGGCATTCTCGCACGGCCTCGTAATCAAAAACGTCCCTTTTCTAAAAACACGATCCGCGCAGCCACCACCTTCGCTTTTCTCTTTGATTCTGATCACCGAACTCGGGATAGCCGGCCAAGACACGCGGTTCTGAAAGAGGATCCACGATGCAAGACGGGTCCGTGGAAGTTGTCTCTAAGCAGCGACCAAAATATCTGCAGCATCCAGCGCGTTCCTCGTATTTTCTACATCCAAATACAGCGGAGGGATTAACTGATGCGTAGATTTTTAGGAGTCCTTAGCATGGCACTTTTGGCTGCGGTTCTTGCTGGGGCCCAGCAGAGACAGCCACAGAACCAAGTCTTCACTGGGGGACCGCAGAATGAAACGCAATTGGCGCAACAGGTCCGCCATGCTCTCTTGATGTTGCCCTACTACTCGATCTTCGACGACCTCTCCTTCAGTATCAATGGCAGTGTCGTCACCTTGCAGGGCGCTTGCCCCCCTGAGCCCCCGTCAGACATTCGCTCCGACGCGGAAGCTGCAGTCAAGCGGATACCGGGCGTCACGCAAGTGGTCAACAACATCAAACTTCTGCCCTTGTCTCCAATGGATTGGCAGATACGGCGGGCCGAGGAGAGAGCCATTTACGGCGATCCAGAGATCGGAACTCGTTACGGGTACCAGGCCTTGCCGTCCATTCACATCATCGTCGACAACGGGCACGTCACGTTGACCGGGGTAGTGGACAACCAGATGGATGACACCCTCATCCGAACCCGCGCCAATGCAGTACCGAACGTCTTCTCCGTCGTTGACAACCTCAAGATCCTCAATCCCGGAAAGCAGAAAGAAAAAGTATCGTCATCGCAGTAAATGTGCCGCGGCTCCCTGACTCGCCCGATCATTGGCTCCCAAAATAAAGCAGCCCATTGGTCACTGGATCAATGGGCTGCAAGCCCCTAATCTCTACGTCTCGTTCCCTTGTTCCCTCGCTCTCTGACTACTGACCACTGATCACTGACCACTGTCTTTTACGGATACATCCGGTGCAGCGTCCTCGCGAACGGAATCGTCTCCCGCACGTGGTCCAGCCCGCACACCCACGCCACCACGCGCTCAATGCCCATGCCGAATCCTGCGTGCGGTACGCTGCCATAACGGCGCAGGTCCAGATACCACTCGAACGCCGCGCGCGGCAGACCGTGTTTGTCGATGCGCGAACTCAGCAGTTCGTAGCTCGACACGCGCTGCGACCCTCCGATGATCTCTCCGTACCCCTCCGGCGCCAGCACGTCTACGCACAGCGCATACTTCGGATCCTTGGGGTCGGGCTCCATGTAGAACGCCTTCACTTCGGCCGGATAGCGGTGCACCATCACCGGCCTGTCGTATTGCGAGCTCAGCCACGTTTCATCGGGCGAGCCAAAGTCGTTGCCATATTCGAACGGCGCTTCAAGATGCCCATCCTTGTGCGCCTGGTTCAGCATCTTCGCGGCCTCGTCGTAACGCAGCCGCGGAAACGGCGGCAAAACCGCTGCCAGCTTCGCCGCGTCGCGCCCGATCGTCGCCAACTCCGGCGCGCGATTCTTCAGTACACTCTGCACAATATGCGAGATGTAGTTCTCTGCCAGCTCCATCAGCCCGTCCAGGTCCATGAAGGCCACTTCGGGCTCCACCATCCAGAACTCCGTCAAATGCCGCCGCGTCTTCGACTTTTCCGCGCGGAACGTCGGCCCAAAGCTGTACACCTTGCCCAGCGCCAGCGCCGTCGACTCCACATAAAGCTGGCCGCTCTGTGTCAGGTACGCGGGGTCACCGAAATAGTCCACTGGAAACAGCGTCGACGTACCCTCGCACGCAGCCGGAGTCAAGATCGGCGGGTCGGTCCGGATAAATCCGTTGCTGTCGAAATACTCCGCCGCCGCGCGCATGATCTCCGCCCGTATGCGCAGAATGGCCGCTTGGCGCGGGCTCCGTACCCACAGGTGCCGCTTCTCCTGCAGAAAGTCAACCCCGTGCTCCTTGAGCGTAATCGGGTATGGATCGGACTCGGGCACTCGCTGCACCACTTGCACGTCCTCAACGTCCAGCTCATAGCCGCCCGGCGCGCGCTTATCCGCCCGCACCTTTCCCGTTACGATGACCGACGATTCCTGCGTCAGGTTCTTCAGCGCATCAAATACTTCGGGCGTCACGCTCTTCACGTGTGCCACGCCCTGGATGGAGCCGGTGCCGTCGCGAAAGATCGGAAAGACCAGTTTGCCGCTCTCGCGCAGGTTATACAGCCATCCGCGCAGCGTAACCG
Organism: uncultured Acidobacteriaceae bacterium; assembly: GCA_963841365.1. Lineage (GTDB taxonomy): Bacteria > Acidobacteriota > Terriglobia > Terriglobales > Acidobacteriaceae > Telmatobacter. The sequence continues at coordinate 33,431 of CAWJDG010000025.1, read as the reverse complement.
ATTGGCCCTCGTGCCGGCCGATTTCGGCGATGCTGGCTACCGGAGGAGTTGCCTTGGCAGTTTCAGAGGAGGGAGCAGTTTCTTCGGGCATCGTTCATCCTTCTATCAGAACCGGTCGCGCAGACCATGAAGCTAACAGCTAGGAGCTAGAAGCTAGAAGCTGAACCGGGACTATCCAGAATAACGCGACCATCTTCAACCCGATAATCAACTGGTCTATTTGGTAGCACGCGAAAATGTTTTGATCTGGACGACAAAAGCTCAAGAAGTGCATCCTATCTTGATAAGGAGTCGCGATGACCGAACGGCTCGAACTGAGCAGCGAAGAAATGCATAAAACCATGGCGGACCCGGACACCGCTGAACGGTTTATCACTGAAAAGCACCTGGGTGAGCGCATCCGGCGCTTGCGGCTCAAAAAGTCGATGGGTTTAGTGGATCTGGGCAAGCACACAGGGCTTTCGGCCAGCTTTCTGTCCCAGTTGGAAACGGGCAGGGTAGTGCCCACGCTGCGCAATCTGGCGCGCATTGCCATGGTCTTCTCCAAGGACCTGTCCTATTTCTTCGAGACCGAACCGGCGGCAGTCTTCCGCGTTCATCGCAGGAAAGACCGCGTCCGCATGCCGCAAACCGGTGTTGAGCCGCCCACTTACACCTTTGAGAGCCTCGGCTACATGGTGCCCGACAGGCACATGGACCCGTACTTTGCGGAGTTCGTTCCGCTGCCCGAGCAGGTGGAACCGAAAGCGCACATGCACGTGGGATTCGAGTTCCTGTACCTCCTCGCTGGTGACCTTGCGTTGCGGCACGGAGATCAGGAAGCTACGCTGGCCCCCGGCGATGCAGTCTACTTCGACTCAGGAACGCCGCACTCCTACCGGTGCGCGAGCAGCAAGCCGGCTGAAGCCATCATCGTCGCCTTGCACTTGGCGCCGGCAAGCCAATTGCCGCCTGTGCGCACGGTAACTTCTGCAACTCGGCCGGCCACGCCGCCAAGATCCGGCCCGGGTGATGGCAACCACGGTAGCGATACATAGCCCTCGTCCTCGCCGACCTTCTGATTCGCTGGTTGGCCCACATCTTGATCCTCCGCAAAGGATCGGGCGCGGATGCCCCAGGTCTCGCTTTTGAGACCCGGGATAGTGATCACTTCATCGCTGTATCGTCTCGTAGCGGTAAGCTTCAGGAAGTTGGTGGCTGCGGCGCGCAACAGCCGATGCAGCCTCAATCTCGACCGTTCCCTCGATTCCGGCCGCGTAAAGACGAAAGGTTGACGGCCTGCATTGGGTAGCTGCTGTTTTAGGCGAGCCTCCAGAGCATCTCGTGCATCCATCTGCAAGGCACACATTTGTACTCGGGAGGATTCATGCTGAACACACAAATGTTGATCGCTCAGGCGTACTCTGCCTTCAATCGTCGCGATATCGACAGCGCCCTGGCGCTCATGAGTGAGAACGTTAGCTGGCCCAAGGCATCGGAAGGCGGGCGAGTCGTCGGGAAAGAACAGATTCGGTCCTATTGGACCCGTCAGTGGCAGGAGTTTGATCCTTACGTGGAACCACTTGACGCGATTGAACAAAAAGGCGGAATTGCCAACGTCAAAGTTCATCAAATTGTGAAGAATCTTGCCGGCGATATCCTCTCTGATAGCGAAGTGTGGCACGTTTATACCATCACCAACGGTCTCATTCAGCGCATGGACCTCAAGGAAAGCGAAACAAGGTCGGACCTAACCCCATCGACAGCATTCTCTAGGCACTAGGGGGTAGCCCATTCAAGCTCTGCTTGGGTGGGCATGCGCGGTCAACTCGCAACGCCTCCTCACCGCTTCACCTCACCCCGCCGTCAAGTGGTCTTCTCCCTAGGCCCTTGATTCTCCGCCTCTTCCATTTGCTGGCAATTTCCCCCTCTTGGCGCACAATAAAACCATAGCGTTCAACTAGGCCATCTTCGCGGTTGGGCCACTCCGCCGCCAAGCTGGTCTTTCGCGTGAAATTCGGCGCGAGGACCAGAAAATGCGCCGAAAATAAGCCCGTAACCCCTTTAGATCGGGAACTTACGGTCTAACTCGTTTGGTATCATCGGGTTACAGCCAGAGATCAATGGTACATCTAACTGGTAACAAAGCACTTGACCTTAAAAAAGGGGGGGCACCCCTAACCGGGAGGGGGTATACAGCTTCGTCCGTGAGATGGCTTTCGCACTCTCGGCTCAGCGCTGCGCGAGAAAAAATTGTGACCAGCCGCCCCGGTCCTACTTCTGATCCGTGACCAGCTTTCCCTTGATGTCCCGCACTTCGACCGGCCCCAGCCCCGCATCTTTCAGCCCCGGTTCGATCTTCGCGCGATCGCCCGCTGCGACGATCACAAGCTGATCGGGATGCAGATACTGCTGCGCCACCCGCGCAATATCCGCTTCGGTGATCGCGTCGTACTTCGCCGGCAGCTTCGTGTAGTAGTCGAGCGGACGGCCGTAGACAAAGATCCCGTCAATCGCTCTCACGATCGCGGATGTGGTTTCAAAGCGTCCTGGTAGCGAACGGACCGATGCTTCCTTGGCCGCGGCCAGCTCTTCGGTAGTCGACGGCTTCGTTGGGAACTTGCTGATCTCGCCCATCAGCTCTTTGGCGGCAGCCGCCGTTACGTCCGTCCGCACCAGTCCACCGGCGTTGAACATGCCGCCGTCGTTGTACTCCGTGAAACCGGACCCCGCGCCGTAAGTATACCCGTGCACCTCGCGCAGGTTCATGTTGATTCGGCTTCCAAAACTCGCGCCCAGCGTGTAGTTCATCACCGTCAACACGTCCGCGTCAGGCGATCCCACCGGAACGCCTACGCCGTACGCCTCCAGTGCCGTCTGCGGCGCTCCGGGCTTGTCCACGATTACCACATGCGTTGCTTGCGGCGCTGGCGCCGGTGGAATCGTCGGTGCAGCCTCCGTCTTTCCCGTCCACTTGCCGAAGTATTGGCGCGCCAGGCTCTCAGCCTGCGCACGAGTCACATCTCCCGCCAGGATCAGGGCCGAGTCGCGCGGTCCGTAGTGAGCCGCATAAAAAGAGGAGAGATCTGCCGACGTCAGCGATCCCACCCCCTCCGCCGTGCCCGTGCCGCTCCTGCCGTACGCCCCGTCGCCAAAAACCAGCTTCGGTCCCACGCGCATGGCCATGCTCTGGACGCTATCGGTCTCCTGCGCAATGCGCACCAGGCGCTGTTTCCGCCGCCGCTCCATATCTTCCGGACGGAAGCCGGGATGTTCGACCACATCGGCCAATAAGTTCATCCCCTCGGCCGTATGTGTCGTCAGTATGTCGATCGACACGCTGCCCGATTCCATGCCCGCGCCCGTCTCAACGTGCGTTCCAATCCGTTCTTCGTCGGTCGCCAGTTGTGTCAGATCGCGCGATGCGGTCCCGTCGCTCATCACCTCCGCGGTCAGCGTCGCCAGCCCGCTCTCGGCCGCTGGATCGTTCTCGCTCCCGGCCCGCGACACAATCTCGGCGCTTAGAACCGGCAGCGAGTGGTTCTCCACCAGCAACACCTTTAGCCCATTCGCCAGCGTGAACTCCTCTGGCGCCGGCAGATGGATCACCGGTGATGGCCCCGGCGCGGGCTTGTCTTTCCGCCAACCCTGGGCGGCTTCAAACTCCGGCGTGTAAGGGTTCTTGAGCTTCACATTCGCATCTGTGTCCGCCGGGCTGCGCGGCACATCGTCCAGTACTTTCTTTCCCGGCACGCAATACACCACCACGGCTGCATCCTTGCGCAGATACTTCTCCGCAGCGGCCTTCACGCTTGCCTTCGTCACCGCCTCCGTCATAGCAACGTCTTTGGGCAGAAAGTCCGGGTCACCCGTGTACTGGTTGTAGCGATCGAGCGTATCGGCAATGCCGCCGAAACCTCCCAGCCGCTCAAGCCCGGTCATCTTGTCGGTCAGGTCGAGAGCCTTCGCGGACGCCACTTCATCGGCCGTCGGCCCGTCCTGCTGCAGCTTGGCGAGCTCCGTCCAGAACGTCGCCTCAAGATCTTCGAGCTTCACTCCGGGCTTGGCCGTGATCTCGCACTCCGTCAGCCCCGTCAACTTCAGCGCATCGGAGTAGCAACTCGCTCTTTGCGCCGTTTGCGACTTGTACACCAGAGCTTCAGCAAGCCGGCTCGCCTTGGCACCGCCTAAAGCAAATGAGGCCGAGTCCACGCTATACGCATCGGGTGTAAATGCAGCCGGTGTCAGCCACGCGATGCTGAGCTGCGGCAATTGAACCGTATCCGTCACAGTGGCGCGGCGTTGCTCGGCGATAGGCGGGGTCACCGCCGTCACCGGTGGCACCGGCGGACCCTCCGGAATCGGGCCAAAATACTTCGTCAACAGCGCGCGCAGTTTTACGGGATCGAAATCTCCAGCAATCGCAATCGACGCGTTGTTCGGAGTGTAGTACAGCTGGTGGAAATCGCGTACATCGGCAATCCGCGCCGACTCAACGTCCGCGTGACTGCCGATCACCATGCCGTAGTACGGATGCTCCTTGGGAAACAGTAGGTGAAACACCTGTTCCTGTGCCACGTAGTAAGGCCGTCCCTCGCCCTGCCTTCTTTCATTGCGCACCACATCCCGCTGGTTGGTGAGCAATTCGCGGTTCAGGCCTTCCATCAGAAAGCCCATCCGGTCGCTCTCCAGCCACAGAGCCAGCTCCAGTTGGTTGCTGGGCATCGTCTCGAAATAATTGGTGCGGTCAAAGCTGGTTGTACCGTTCACATCCGTGGCCCCGGCAGACTGCACATATTTGATGTGCGCCTTTTCGCCCACGTGCTCCGATCCCTCAAACATCATGTGTTCAAACAGGTGCGCAAAGCCCGTGCGTCCGGGCCGCTCATTCAGCGGACCCACGTGATACCACAGGTCTACAGCCACCAACGGCAGCCTGTGATCCTCGTGCGTCAGCACCGTCAGGCCGTTAGGTAGCGTGTATTTCACATACTTGATCTCGGGCAGCTTGTGCGTGGCCGCCGGGGCTGGCGCGCCTTGCGCAAACAGAGCGATACCCGCGCTGGTCAGAATCGAGAGCGCAATGACGTACAGATTTTGACGGATGGAAGTCTTCACAGGCGTTCTCCAATGCATCGCGAATCGATGCAGCGTTTCTTCAGTCAATTTGTGGCAGAGCCCACGCTCTCAAGTGGCGTTTTCTAAAGAAAAGGTCACTAGGCGCAAAGCCCCAAAACCACAGAGACCAAAGAAACACCGTAATCGCGAGTGCAGACAGGATAATACTTTTCGGCAAGTCCTTCTGTGGAGAGGTCTTGTTACTTTGACAGCCTTGGCGGCGGATTGAGTTCGCCGTATGTGGGATAGGGCGCTGGCGCACTACTCGTGGGCATAGTGGCCAGTGTCTTCAAGTCGGCCTGCACCTGCGCCCAATCGTTGCGATCCTTCTTGGTTGTAATGGGCGCGTTGGGATCGGAGTAATATGCCTCGACGTCACTCTTGATCCCCGGAGGAATCGGCTTCGCGGGTCGGCGCGTCAAGCGGTGAAGGAGCTTGGCGTAAGTGGCATCAGTGAGCGAATAGCCGCCCGGCTTGACCACCTGCCCGGTGTCAAGGTCTCGATTTGGCAGGGGATGCTGCGGATTGAGCGCCTCCAGCGTGGCCGTTGGGCCAGTAGCTCCCGCAGAGGGTCTGCGCCGGCCCGCTGCAGGCGTAAAGCGTGCCAGTCGCGCACGCAATGAAGATGTGGAAGAGACCATGCTGTGCATGTAATCAGCCTCAGCCGCGGGTGTCGGGCCCTTCACCGCAACCATCGCCAATGGTCCCAACTTCGGCAGCACCCAGATCAGAGCAGCAATCAGGTGCGTTTCCACGCTGGCTTTTTTGCGGTAAGCAGCCCAACCGTACAGCGTAGCTGCCGCAGCCGATTCCTTCTCGATCTCGGCCGCATCGGGCGTGTCCGGCTCCGCGGGCTCATGGTTGTGCTGCAGCACGGTAATTGAATAAGCAATGCGGGGAATCAACTTCCGCGTTGCCATGTCGTAGGCCCCGACGTTGATGAATTGCCGGCCTCTATTCCCGTCAAATCCCTCGGTCAGGCCGTACGTTTCGTAGTAAGCAAGCGCAACTTGGTGCACAGGAACCTTGATTCCGATGTGGCGCAGGTAGCCGAGCGGCGCCAGCCGGTGCTTCGCAATCTGATCAATGTCGAACGCGAACTCGGCTTGTATGTGTTGATGCTTGCCCTCGGCATAGTTCACGCTCGGCCCATATCGCTTTGCGAGTTTAGGAAACTGCAAGGCGACTGCGCGGTTTGTGGCTTGCGAGTGGCCATACGAGTCGCCCATGTAGTGCGATAGCGCGCCCACTGCAAAGGCCAGTTCATTGGCGTTGTGCGCATTGCGAAAGAGGGCGAGGACAAAATCGCCGGTGCGCACGTAATGCGTCAGATCGGAGAAGAACTGGTCGCCGAACGGATAGTAGCCGATGTCCTGGATCACGCAGCCACCGTAGGCGTAGGCACGGGCACGGTCCAGCTCCGCTGCAGTGAGGTTGGGATAGCTGCTGAGCAGCAGTGGAACGATCGAATCCTGCCAGGTCAGATCGATAAGCTGTTCGTGCGTGAGCAGGGAATAGGCCGCCGCATGCCGCGACCATGAGATCGTCAGCAGCAAAACAAGCAACAGAAAGGTCCGCACTCGATTCAAGCGCATATCTAATCGTCCTGAGCGGAGAGCCACTCCGTGGGTGAGGGGAGTGGAAGCCGGGAGCCCGAAATTATTGTATGTGAACCGCAATTGCACTCACGAGAGATTTGAGCCTACGCAGAGCGGATACGTTGCCTCATTGTCAGCATCACCACCGCCGACAACGCCATCATTGCGCCCACCGCTTCCAACCCGCCTGTATAGCTTCCCCATCGGTCCTTGATCCAGCCGATCAGCAGCGGCCCCACAAATCCGCCCAGGTTGCCGAGCGAGTTGATCAGCGCAATCCCGGCTGCTGCGCTCGCACCCGACAGGAACAAGCTCGGCATTGCCCACAGCGGAGGCTTCGATCCATTGACGCCGAAGCTCGCGATCGCCAACGCCAGAATCACCGCCAACGCAGCATGAGCATATCCCGCCCACATCAGTCCCGCACAACCCAGCACGCAGGGGATCGCCACGTGCCAGATGCGCTCCAGTGTCCGGTCAGAGTGCCGCGCCCACAACACCATCCCCACAACAGCCGCAATGCTAGGCAGTGCATTCAGCCACCCGACGGTCAGCGCCGAATATCCGAATTGCTTGATCAGCAGCGGTGCCCAGAATCCAATCGCATAAAGCCCGGCCGAGGTTCCCGAATAGACCAGCGCCAGTGCCACTACTCGCGGATCACGCAGTGCAGCCCAAACTGCTGCCGCGCCTCCTCCGTGCGCGATGTTCTCGGCGCGCTCCGCCGCCAGCGTCTTTTTGAGCCATGCGCATTCGTCCGCATCCAGCCAAGCCGCCTGCTCTGGCGCGTCTGTCAGCACTTTCATTGTCAGCAACCCCAGCAGAATCGCCGGCAGCCCTTCGATGATGTAGAGCCACTGCCAGTTGGCCAACCCTGCAAACCGCGGCAGCTCCATCAGCGCTCCCGAAATGGGCGAGCCCACCACCGTTGATAGCGGTGCCGCAGCCATGAACCACGCAATGGCCACGGCACGTTTCCGAGCAGGGAACCACAGGCTTAAATAAAGTAGCGTGCCAGGAAAGAACCCTGACTCGGCAATCCCCAGCAGAAGCCGCATCGCATAAAAACTGCGCGGCCCCTCGACAAATGCCGAAGACATCGACACAGCGCCCCACACCACCACTACGAGCGCAATCCAAACCCGCGCGCCCACGCGCAATAACATCAGGTTTGAAGGCACCTGGAATGCAATGTATCCGATAAAAAACACACCCCCGCCAAAGCCAAACATGGCCGGCGTTAGCCCAATCGCCTGATTCATGCTGAAGGCCGCAAATCCCAGGTTTGAGCGGTCCAGAAAACTGACCAGGTAAAGCAGCATCACAAAAGGAAGGATTCGTAGCTGCAGCTTCCGCGTTACGCGGTTCTCTATCTCCGAGATCGCTGCGGGACCATTCACGCAGTGGCCAATGGCAGCTTGGTTGCGGGCACCCCAGGTCTCGATTCTGAGGCCTGGGTTCTCGCAATCGCGGCGCAAACCGCATCGGTCACCTCGGCCGTTGTCGCCGTTCCGCCCAAATCGCGTGTGTGCAGCTTGGGGTTCGCCGTCACGCTCTCCACCGCCGCCATCAGCCGCCGCGCCGCATCCGCCTCGCCCAGATGCTCCAGCATCAGCGCCGCCGTCCAGAACGTTCCCACAGGATTTGCGATACCTTTGCCCATGATGTCGAACGCCGATCCGTGAATCGGTTCGAACATCGATGGATACACCCGCTCAGGATTGATGTTCGCCGTCGGCCCGATCCCCAGACTCCCGGCCAGCGCCGCCGCCAGGTCGCTCAGAATATCCGCGTGCAAATTTGTCGCGACCACGGTATCGATCGAAGCCGGCCGGTTCACCATCCGCGCCGTCATCGCGTCCACCATCTCCTTGTCCCACCGCACTTCGGGGAAATCCCTCGCCACCTCCGCGGCAATCTCATCCCACATCACCATCCCGTGCCGCTGCGCATTGCTCTTCGTCACCACGGTCAGCAGCTTGCGCGGCCGCGATTGGGCAAGCCGGAACGCATACCGCTGAATGCGCTCCACTCCCGTGCGCGTCATCACCGAAACTTCCGCCGCCACTTCCATCGGGAATCCCTGGTGTACGCGCCCACCCGCGCCCGAGTACTCGCCCTCGCTGTTCTCCCGCACAATCACCCAGTCCAGATCTTCAGCGCGGCATCGTTTCAGCGGCGCATCAATCCCCGGTAAAATCCGCGTTGGCCGTAGGTTCGCATACTGATCCAGCCCCTGGCAGATCTTCAGCCGCAATCCCCACAGCGTAATGTGATCAGGAATGTCAGGATCGCCTGCTGACCCAAACAGAATCGCGTCTTTTGTTTTCAGCGCATCCAGCCCGTCGGCCGGCATCATCGCGCCGTGTGCGCGATAGTAGTCTCCGCCCCACGCGAAACTCTCAAACTCAAACGCAAGCTCACTCTCCGCTCCAGCCAGCGCCTCCAGTACCCGCCGTCCCGCCGGAACCACTTCCTTCCCGATCCCGTCTCCTGGCACCAGCGCAATCCGGTATCGCTTCATTACGCGGCTCCTCATCGAACACGGCCATTGTATCGGGAACAGGGAATAGAAAGCAGGGAACTAGGAACACAGAGGGAACACAGAGCGCTGGTGAAACAGCGAGCGATTGGCTGACAGCTTAAGTTTGAAGGTTGTTAGCTCCGAGCTACCGGCTACAAGCTATTGGCTGCGGGCGGCAAGCATCCGGTCCAGCGCCACCCGCGCCCATCGCTTGACATCGGCCTTCACCTGCACGCGGTTCACCACGCGGCCTTCCACAAGGTTTTCCAGTGCCCACGCCAGGTGTTGCGGGCTGATCCGATACATCGTAGTGCACAGGCAGCCCGTGTCATCGAGAGTGATGATCTTCTTGCCTTCGGGCGCAAACCGCCGCGCCAATCGATTCACCAGGTGAATCTCCGTCCCAATCGCAAACATCGATCCCGACGGTGCCTTCTCCACGCGCGCAATCAATTGCTCCGTCGAGCCCAGCGCATCGGCCTTCTGGCAAACCTCATAACGGCATTCGGGGTGCACAATCACTTGAATTCCTGGGTACTTCGCCCGCACCTGGTCTACATGGCTCGGCAAAAAGCGTTGATGCACAGCGCAATGCCCCTTCCACAGCAGAATGCGGCTCGCCGCCAGTCGCTCCTTCGTCTGTCCGCCCCGCAACGATCCAATCTGAATCGCCCACGGATCCCAAACTGCCATCTCTTCCAGCGGAATCCCCATCGCATGACCCGTGTTACGTCCCAGATGCTGATCCGGCAAAAACAAGATCCGCTTCCCGCGCGCAAAGGCCCAATCCATCGCGGTCCGTGCGCTCGATGACGTGCACACCAATCCACCATGCTCGCCGCAAAATGCCTTGATGGCCGCCGTCGAGTTGATGTAGGTCACCGGCACGAACTCGTCCGAAAGGTGAAGGTGCGTGAGCACATCCCAGCAGTCTTCCACCTGCGAAATCTCCGCCATATCCGCCATCGAGCATCCGGCGTTCAGGTCCGGCAAGATCACCTGCTGCCCCTCGCGCGCCAACACATCGGCGCTCTCCGCCATAAAATGCACGCCGCAGAAGACGATGTACCTGGCATCGCTCTCGGCAGCAGTCTTTGAGAGCTTGTAGCTGTCTCCGGTAAAGTCGGCAAAGCGCACCACTTCATCGCGCTGGTAATGGTGGCCCAGAATAACGGTTGTCGCGCCCAGCCGTGCGCGCGCCTCCGCAATCCGACCATCCATCCGGTGGTCCGGCAGCGCCAGGTAGTTTTCAAGAGAACAAGTCTCGCCAGCCTCCGCAGAGGCTGAGGTCATTTCGTCAAGAACCACGGTCACAATATTCCGCCTTCAGTCCATTACGGACGGGGATGTTGAAAGCTTTCTCGCTTGGCCGCAGCGGATGCACCGGCATTCCTGAACTCATCGGCACTGTCGCCAAGTCCTTCAGGAGAAGCCCCCATCCGCGGGGTTGTTGCAGCCTCTATCACATGGGATGCGGCCAAAAGCCGGCGGATTCGAAAGCGTTCCACCGGTCTGCACCGTCCCATCTGCTCTCATTGTAACGCCGGCGCAATCGCCGTCGTCGACACCGGCCGTTTGTGACCGCCACTTGCCGCCAGTTATCATGGTCCTTCATGGGAATTCCGCCGCCAATCCACATCGCCACCATCAGCATGCCTGACACACTCATCCTCATGGTGCTGGCTCTGGTGGTCTTCGGGCCGCGGCGCCTTCCCAAAATCGGGCGTCAGCTCGGCAAGCTCATGTACGAATTTCGCAAAGCCTCCAACGACTTTAAATTCCAGATGGAAGAGGAATTGCGCAACTCCGAGGAGGCCGAACGCCGCCAGAAGGAAGAGCAGGAGCGCCAGCGCGCCCTCGCTGCTGCTCCCGCGCCGCCGCAGCTTGAGCAATCCACTTCGCAACCTGCGGAATCATCCGCCGTTGCCACAGAATCACCCGTCGTGGCGGCCGAATCTCCCGCAGCAACTCCGGAATCGGAAGCGCCCGCCCCTGCCGCCCTTGAAAGTCCCTATCGCGACGAAGCTCCCGTTTCAGATCCCGCTGCCGACAGCGGCACAACATCCGCAGCCGAATCCGCTCCGCCAAAAGAACTTCCTTCATCTCCGCCGCCGGATGAAGCCGCCCCTCGTATCCTGCCCCCCTCTACCGGCGAAACTGTCGCAGCCAAAAGGCCCGGCGCGCAACCGCAGCAACAGGAGCTTTTCGCTGGCGATGCCGGCGCGGCCCACGAAAACGTGACTCCCGAAGCCGAAAGATCGGAGCCGGCAGCCCACCATGGTTGACCCTGCGGAAGCAATCGACAAAGCTCGAAAAGCAGTCACCGAGCGCGCAGAACTCCCGGGCATGAGCCTGATGGAGCACCTTGACGAGTTACGTCGCCGCATCGTGCATTCGGCCATCTATCTCGGGCTTGGCTTCATTTCCGTCTGGGCCTTTCATAACCGGTTCGTCGACTTTATTCAGGCTCCACTAACCCACATCGGCAAGTCGCTGGTCTTCACGCACCCTATGGACCCCTTGAACCTCGACCTGCAAGTGTCCCTGATCGGTGGAGCGATCGTCGCTTCGCCCTTCATCCTTTACCAGGTCTGGTTGTTCATCGCGCCGGGCCTTTACCGAAAGGAGCGACGCTTTGTCGTGCCGTTCATGCTCGCCACCGTGAGCCTCTTTGTCACGGGCGCAGCCTTCGGCTACTACTGGGTCTTGCCCGGAGCGCTCAAAATCCTCATCGTGGACTTCGGCCATAACTTCACCCCCATGGTCACCATCGAGGAGTATTCGGGCTTCTTCCTCTCGATCATCCTCGGCCTCGGTGTCAGCTTCGAGCTGCCAATCCTGATCTTTTTCCTTGCCCTGTTCGGCATCGTTAGCCCGAAGTTTCTGTGGAAGAACATCCGCTACGCGATCCTCGCCGTCTTTCTGGTCGCTGCCATCATCTGCCCAAGCCCCGATCCCGCCACCATGTGCATTTACGCCGTCCCCATGCTAGCGCTCTACGTCCTCGGCATTGGCGTCGCGTGGTGGGTTCACCCCTCACGCAGGAAGAAGAAAGAGGCGAAGGGGGCCGCCGGATGAGCATTTCCTCGTCTTGGAAGAGAGTTGTTCCGCGTACACTGGGTGCCCCATCCATGGCGCGTACTTTGCGCCATGGGTGGGAGACCACAATGCTTCGCAACCGGCTATCCTTATGGCCAATTTTCCTGATCTTCCTCATCGCTCCGCTCACTTCATCCGCACAAGCCCACTTCGACGGCGCCAAAGCCTACGAATATGCTCGCGAAGTTCGTCGCCATCGGCCCGCGCTGGCCCACCGGCCCCGGTCACGTCAAAGCCGAAGAGTTCCTCCGCGCCCATTTTCTTCGCGACCACGATCAGCTTGAAGAAGACACATTCACCGCCGACACGCCCATCGGCCCTGTGCCGCTGTGCAACTTCATCGTGCGCTTCCCCGGCAAAAAGCCCGGCATCATCGTTCTCGGCACGCACTACGAAACCAACTACCCGCTCCGCAACATCAACTTCGTCGGCGCCAACGACGGCGCCTCCACCACCGGCCTGCTGATGGCCATCGCCGACCGGCTTCGTGCCGAGTCCGCAGCGCCGGCAAAAAGCTCGACGGCTACTCTGTCTGGCTGGTCTTTTTTGACGGCGAAGAGGCCATCCAGAAGCTGGTCGCGCTCCGACTCCACTTACGGCAGCCGGCATCTCGCCGCCAAATGGGGCCGCGATGGAACCCTCAACCAAATCAAGGCCTTCCTGCTCGCCGACATGATCGGCGACAAGGACCTCGACATCCAGCGCGAAACCAACTCCACCGGCTGGCTCGTCTCGCTCGTCGCCGAAGCGGCCAAGAAATTCGGCTACCAGCGCTACTTTTTTCAGCAACAGATGGCCGTCGAGGACGATCACCTGCCCTTTGTCGAGCGCGGCGTGCCGTCCATCGACATCATCGACCTCGACTACGGGCCCAACAACAGCTACCACCACACCGCGCAGGATACGATGGACAAAATCAGCGCGCACAGTTTGACCATCGACGGCGACGTGTTCATGGAATCCATCCGCCTGATCGACCAGCGATGAAGAGCCTTTAGTTCTTAGCTGCTGTTGCCGGATGAACGAATGACCATCGTTCCCGCACGACGGAGCTAAGAGCTAACGGCCAGGGAACAAGCAGGAGCAGCAAGTGTCTGAAGCAGAAATCGGCATCATCGGCGGCAGCGGGCTCTACTCCATGCCCGGATTCACCAACGTCCACGAAGAGCGCGTCGAAACGCCCTTCGGCGCACCCTCCGACGCCTTCGTTCTCGGCGAGCTCGAGGGCCGCAAAGTCGCTTTTCTCGCCCGCCACGGCCGCGGCCATCGCATCCTGCCCTCGGAGCTCAACTTCCGCGCCAACATTTACGCCTTCAAAAAGCTCGGCGTCGAGCGCATCGTTTCCGTTTCGGCCGTCGGCTCGCTCAAGGAAGAGCACAAGCCCACCGACTTCGTCATTCCCGACCAGTTCATCGACCGCACCTTCCATCGCGTCTCCACTTTCTTCGGCGACGGCATCGTGGGCCACGTGGCCTTTGGCGATCCGGTCTGCGCCACGGTGGCCAAAGCCGCTGCCGAGGCCTGCGAAACGGTCGGCGTCGTCGGCAAGCTCGGCGGCACCTATGTCTGCATGGAGGGCCCGCAGTTCTCCACCAAGGCCGAGTCGAATCTCTATCGCAGTTGGGGCGCCGACGTGATCGGCATGACCAACCTGCAGGAGGCCAAGCTCGCCCGCGAAGCCGAGATCTGCTACGCCACCGTCGCCATGGTCACCGACTACGACTGCTGGCGCGAGGGCCACGACGCCGTCACCATCGAGGAGATTGTCGCCGTGCTGCATCAAGAACGCCGACAACGCCGCCAAGGTCGTCAAAGCTGCCGTCGCCGCCATGCCGCGCGATCGCAACTGCGCCTGCGCCTCGGCGGCAAAGTATGCCGTGCTCACCCAGCCCGACGCGATTCCCGCCGCGGCGAAAGAGAAGCTGAAACTGCTCTTCGGCAAATATCACGGCTGGTGAGGCGCGCGCTGACTTGCTAACTAGCTGACCTGCTGACTTGCTAACCCTAAGATACGAACAGAGGAAAAACAACATGTCCATCACCGTCGTCGGCAGCGTCGCTTACGATTCCATTGAAACCCCCGCCGGCCGCCGCGAGCGCTGCCTGGGCGGCGCCGCCACCTATTTCTCGCTCGCCGCCAGCTTCTTCACCGATGTGCGCGTCATCGCCGTCGTCGGCGAGGACTTCGGCCCCGAGCAGGAAGCCGTCTTCACAGGCCCGCAACATCGATACGCGCGGCATCGAGCACACCGCCGGCAAAAGCTTCTTCTGGGAAGGCTCCTATCTCGAAAATCTGAACGAGGCCAAAACGCACAACACCGAGCTCAACGTCTTCGCCTCCTTCGAGCCCAAAATCCCCGACGCCTACCGCGACTCCGAGTTCCTCTTCCTCGCCAACATCGATCCCGTGTTGCAGCGCCGCGTGCGCGAGGCCATGCCCGGCGTCAAGCTCGTCGCCGGCGACACCATGAACTACTGGATCAAGGACCATCGCCCGGCCCTGCTCGAAGTCCTCAAGGGTCTCGACGTTCTGCTCATCAACGACACTGAAGCGCGCATGCTGGCCGGCAACAACAACCTCGTGCAGGCCGCGCGCGCCGTCATCGCCCTCGGCCCCCGCGCGCTGGTCGTCAAGCACGGCGAGTACGGCGCCACTTTATTCCACGAATCCACTCCAAAAGGCAAGAAAGCGGAGCTTCGCACCTTCAGAGCTCCGGCCCTCCCGCTCAAAGAGGTCATCGATCCCACCGGCGCCGGCGACAGCTTTGCCGGCGGCTTCTTCGGTTATCTTGGCTTCGCAACCCGAGCTCACGCCCGCCGCCTGGCGCCACGCCATGTTTTACGGCGGCGTGATGGGCTCCTTTGCCTGCGAGCGCTTCGGCACGGAGCGCCTGCAGCAGCTTTCGCGCGCCGAAATCGACGCGCGCTTCAATGTCTTCCGCGAGCTCACGCACCTTGACTGACCGCACGCATCTCGCAGCGCCGAAGGCTGGGCCGTCCTGGCCTTTGCATGGCAGCCTCGTTCGCCGCCATCGTCTGGAGCTGGCATCACGGCGCGATGCTCAACTACGGCGACGCCGTCGCCCATCTTCACATCGCGCGCCGCGTCTTCGACTCGCGCACCGCCGCGCTTCTCGCAACTCGGCTCGGTGTGGCTGCCGCTGCCGCACATTCTGCTCATTCCCTTCGTGCAGAACTACGCCTGGTGGGCCAACGGCCTCGCCGGCGTCATTCCTTCGGCGCTGGCCTACATCGGCTCCTGCGCCGGCATCTATCGCCTGGCGCGCCACTGGCTCAGCCCGCGCCCTCCGCGCTCGCGCTCGCCTTCTTCGCGCTCAATCCCAACCTGCTTTACCTGCAAACCACGGCCATGACCGAGCCGCTCTTCCTCTGCGAAGTCATCTGGATCGTGGTCTGGCTGGTCGAGTGGCGTGCTCTGCCTCGATCGAGGACCAAATCAGTGCAAAGGCGACCCGCCGCCTGCAGCTCTGCATCGCCGCGGCGCTCGTCGCCGCCATCTTCACGCGCTACGACGGCTGGATCATCGCCTTCCTTGCGTGGACCGGCATCGGCCTCACTCTGCTCAGGCGCACTGTGCGGGGCGAGCGCGGACGCTTATCTTCTGCCGCCTTCTGGCTGGCCAGCATCGCCGTCGTCGCCGCGCCCTTACTCTGGTTCGTTTATAACTCCGTCTGCTTCGGCGACTGGCTCTACTTCGCGCGCGGCCCATTCTCCGCCAAGGCCATTGAGCTCCGCACATCCACACCGGGCGCCTGGCCGCCGCATCCCGGCTGGCACAATCCCTGGGTCGCGCTGCTCTTCTACCTCAAAGTCTCACTTCTTGACTCCGTCGCCTCGCCCTGCAACGCAGTCGCCAATCTCATCCTCGCGTTCGCTTCGCTCGGCACTATCGTCGTCGGCATCGCTCAAAAATCCCGCGCATCGCGCCAGCCTTCGCATGGATTTTGCTCCTCTGGCTGCCCGTCCCCTTCTACACATGGTCCGTTGCATATGGATCGGTACCGATCTTCTTCCCCGCCTGGTGGCCCTACACCTGGTACAACACGCGTTACGGTATTGAACTGCTCCCCGCGCTCGCCCTGGGCCTTGGCTTTGCGGCTCAATCAGCGATTCATCTCCTCCGTCGCCTCAATTTCTCGCGCCCCGCCCAAGGTCTAGCCAGCGTCGCCTTCGCGGTATTCTTCGCACTCGCCGGTCTCAACACCGTCTTGCTGCTTCGCAAGGTTCCACAGGTCTACACTGAGGGAGCCAGGAATATCCAGGCCCGCCTGCCTTACGACAACGCCATTCCGGCCCTCTTGCAAAAACAGCTCTCAGTTTCCCCGCGTGACCCTGTGCTGATGAATACATCGGCATATCCCGAACTTGTGTCCCTCACTGGAATTCCCCTCCGGCAAACCATCAACGAAAGCGACCTTGGCATTTTTCGCGCTGCGCTCTCCGCGCCCGCCACTCACGCCGCCATCATCCTGGCCTTCGACGGCGATGCTATCGACCAGGCCGTCAAGGCGCACCCCGCAGACCTTTACATCGCCGGTCGCTTCACTGCAAAAGGCCAGCCGACGGCGACTGTCTACCGCTCCTCGTGGTGGGTCGCTCAAAATCCCTCGGCGCAGCCACGACAGCCAGCCGCCGCCGGAAGCGGCCCCAGATGACGCCCTCCAATGCTCAACAGGCCCCCATCGGCGGTGGTAGCATCGGGCAAGGAAACAGCATGGATCCAGTCTCGACAAACCTTGCGCAATCGTTCATTTTTCGCCGCCTGCATCACTTCGCTGGAGCTGACCATGCCGTCGTTCGCTCCTTCATTGCTTTTCTGTTTGCCCGGCCCGCCGTCGGCACAATTTCCACTTTCCGCATTTCGGAGGACGATTGATTCCGTTCACCAAGGCCCATGCATGTGGCAACGATTTCTTGATTGTGAGCGAAGATGCTGTAGCGGATCGCGATCGCGCCAGTCTCACGCGCCGACTCTGCGACAGGAACTCCGGCATTGGCGCCGACGGCATTGAGTTTTTCGCTTCCACCGGACCCAAATCCGGGCGCATCCACCTGCACAATGCCGACGGCTCAATCGCCGAAATCAGCGGAAACGGCACGCGCTGTGTAGCCGCATGGATGGCCGAATCGTTGGGCTCTCAGCCAGGCGATGAACTGAAGATTGCTACCGACGCAGGTCTCCGCGTCTGCCGCATCGAAAGCGTGAGAGCGGCTCCCGGCTTTTCGGTCGAGGTCACCACGGGTATGGGCGTGCCCGGGTTTGTGCCGCACACGCTCAAGCTGACCGACGGCGCAGATCTCGTCGGCGTCGAGGTTTCCACTGGCAACCCTCATTTTGTCATCCTGGTCGAGGATTCAGACTTCGCGGTTGCCGGCAAAGCCTGGGAAGCGATTGGCGCTGAAGTTTGCGCGCATCGCGATTTCCCCAGGCATACGAACGTCGAGTTTGTCCGCGTCGTAAGTGAACGCGAAATCCAGATCCGCATTTACGAGCGCGGTGTCGGCCCAACCAATTCTTCCGGTACCGGCACCTCAGCAGCCGCCACGGCGGCGCTCGCCTTGCGCCGTTGCGTTTCGCCGCTCACTGTTGTCGCGCCTGGTGGCGCGCAAACGGTGGCATGGGATGGTCCCGGGACGGAGCTCTACTTGGTTGGCCCGGCGTCACTCATTGCTCGCGGAGAGGCGTGGTGAAATGGCGCGCTTGATGAAACTGGCCCCCGTCGCACCGGACGCATCCATCGGTATCGTCGCACTCGCCTCGTCCGCTCAACCTGAGCGCACTGAACGGGGCTTGGCAGCTTTGCGCGATCTTGGGTTCACGCCGAAGTTAGGCCCGAACACACTCACCCGCGGGCCGCTCTATTTTGCCGGGACCCAGGAGCAGCGACTCGCCGATCTCCACGCCGCCTTCGCCGACCCCAGCACCAGCGCCGTCATTTGCCTGCGCGGCGGATACGGTTCAAATTATCTGCTCGAAGGCCTGGACTTCGAAACCATTGCCGCGCATCCCAAGCCCTTCTTTGCCTACAGCGATTTGACCGGCATCCAACTGCGTCTTCTCGACGAGTTGGGCCTGCCCGCGTTTCACGGCCCCATGCTGGCTGCAGACTTCTATCTTCACAACGGAATTCATCTCCCCAGTTTTCGCGCCGCGTTGGCTGGCGATCCCTACATCCTGGGCCTAGACGAGGGCCTGCGGGTGTTGAAGTGCGGCAAATCATCTTCGGTCCGTGGCACGCTCTATGGTGGCTGTCTCAGTATTCTCGTTTCCCTGCTCGGCACACCATGGGAGCCGCTCACCGAAGGCACGCTCCTGTTTCTTGAAGACACCGGCGCCAAACCCTACCAGATCGATCGCATGATCTGGCAATTGCGCAAAGCGCGCAAACTCGATGGTGTGCACGGCATTATCTTCGGCGAAATGCTCGATTGCGTTTCTCCGGGCGCCGCGCCTGAGTTGCTCGATGAGGCAATTCTTAATTCCCTCGACGGCTTCGAAGGACCCATCGCCATCGGACTGCGCAGCGGGCACGTCTCGCGCGAAAACGTCACGCTCACCTTCGGTGTCGAGGCCGAACTCACCCTCAACGGCGAAGCGCACCTCAATCTGCTTGAACCGGCGGTGACAAAGTGACCACCCCACCGCGCCGTATCCACCTCATCGGCATCTGCGGAACCGCCATGGCCTCGCTTGCCGGCCTTTTGCAGTTGCAGGGGCATCGCATCACCGGCTCCGACAAAGCAGCCTATCCACCCATGAGCGATCTCCTGAGCTCGCTCGGCATTCCCGTCATGGAGCCCTTCGCCGAATCGAACCTTTCGCCCGTCCCCGACCTCGTCGTCATCGGCAACGCCCTCTCCCGCGGCAACCCTGAAATCGAGCGCGTGCTCGACGAGCGCATTCCTTGCACGTCGATGGCCGCGCTCCTCCACGACGAATTTCTCAAGGGCCGCTCCTCCCTCGTCGTCGCTGGAACCCACGGCAAGACCACCACCACCAGCATGCTTGCGTGGATTTACCAGGTCGCCGCGCGCGAAAATCCGGCGCTCGATCCCTCGTTCCTCATCGGCGGCGTGGCAGAGAATTTCGGCACCAGCTTCCAGCTTCGCCCCACGCACACCTTCATCATCGAGGGCGACGAGTACGACACCGTCTTCTTCGACAAAGGTCCAAAGTTCCTCCACTACTTTCCCGAAGCGCTCATCCTCACCCACGTCGAGTTCGACCACGCCGACATTTACGCCGATCTCGAAGCCGTCAAGCGCGCATTCAAACTTCTGGTCAATCTCGTGCCACGTCGCGGCCTCATCGTCGCCTATGATGGCAGCGACAACGTCACCGAGTGCGTGAGCCACGCCTTCTGCCGCGTCGAGCGCTACGGCCTCACTCCTAATGCCGATTGGCGTATCCAGGATCTTCGCCACGAAGATGGCCTGACTCGCTGGCAGGTTTGGCGCAACGGTGCTTTGTGGGCCAATCTCGAGATGGTTTTGCCCGGCGAGCACAACGCGCTCAACGCCACCGCTGCCGCGGCTCTGGCGGCAGGGCAGGGTATCTCCAGCGCAGTCATTGCCGAGGCTCTCGCCTCTTTCAAGAGCGTCAAGCGCCGCCTCGAAGTCCGAGCCGAGATCGGTGGCATCACCATCGTTGAAGACTTCGCGCACCACCCCACAGCCATTCGCGAAACCCTTCGTGCCCTGCGTTCCGTCTACTCTGGCGCGCGCCTCTGGGCCGTTCTCGAGCCGCGCTCCAATACGCTGCGCCGCAAAGTCCTTGCCGCCGATCTCGTCGCCAGCCTTCGCGTCGCCGATCACGTCGTCCTCGCCGGTGTCTACCAGCAGCAGCGCATCCCCGAGGCCGAGCGCCTCCATCCCGAAGAAGTTGTTCACACCCTCAAAGCTGAGGGCACGCCCGCCGAGCTTCTCCCCGACGCCGACGCGATCGTAACTGCCCTCGCGCCTCAACTCGCGCCCGGCGATGTCGTCGCCATCCTTTCCAACGGCGGCTTCGACGGCATCTATGAGAAACTCCCCGCGCGCCTGCGCGAGCTACATCCCGCTGCCGCAAACACGTAAAGGCAAGAAGAACGAATGATCTCGTCCCTCATCTTCATCGCCAGCATGGTCGTCTTTGGCATTCCTTCGGCCATGCTCTTCATTCCCTGGTGCTGGA
Source organism: uncultured Acidobacteriaceae bacterium (assembly GCA_963841365.1). Taxonomy (GTDB): domain Bacteria; phylum Acidobacteriota; class Terriglobia; order Terriglobales; family Acidobacteriaceae; genus Telmatobacter. The sequence continues at coordinate 12,919 of CAWJDG010000025.1, read as the reverse complement.
TCACGGGCAACGTGTTGCCGCTCTACAAGGCCACGCGCTTCATGCTGTCATCCAGTTGCCGGATCGCCGGCGTGCGCATCCGCGTCCATGGGCTGGAAAACGTGCCCCGCGAACGCGCCTGCATCTTCATGTCCAACCACGTCTCCAATCTCGACCCGCCCGCGCTCATCTCGCTCATCCCCGGCCGCACCTCGGCCTTTATGAAGCGCTCCCTCATGAACCTGCCGATCCTCGGCACCGGCTTCCGCCAAGGCGAATTCATCGCCGTCGACCGCACCGGCAACCCCACCGATGCGCAACACAGCGTCGACGAAGCACGGCGCGTGCTCTTGAAGGGCGTCCACATCACCACATTTGTTGAGGGCACTCGCTCGCCCGACGGCCGCATGCTGCCCTTCAAGAAAGGCCCGTTCTTCCTCGCCATGGCTGCCGGCGTGCCCTGCATCCCGGTCTCCATCTACGGCACTGAAAAAATCCTGCGCAAAGGCAGTCTGCGCATTCACCCGGGGATCGCGAACGTGATCGTTCATCCGCCCATCGACCCTGCCGCCTTTTCCGCGCGCGAAGATCTGATGCAGGCGGTGCGCACGGCTATCGCCTCCGGCCTTCCGGAATGGATGCGAACCTAGGTCTCACTCCGCTTGCCCTGGTGCAACCACCCAGACGCCGGGTGCCCCCACCCTCGCGGCGTTTTTGTTCTTGCCGCCAGGCTGGGTTACCACGAACCGGAACGCAGCACCAACAAATGAAAACTTCCCCCTGACAATGCGATACTCATTGATGAACACCCTTTCCATCGCCGCATGATCGTCTCGCTCCTCGTTTTCGTCACCATTCTCGTTCTCGCCATCCCTGCCGCCGTTATCTTCATTCCGTTCACACTGCTGACCGGCAACGTGGCGCCCCTCTACGCGGTCGGCTGCTTCATCGCTCGCGTCGCCATGCGCGTGGCCGGCATCCATGTGCAGGTTGAGGGCCGCGAGCACATCCCATCAGGCCGCGCCTGCATCTTCATGGCCAACCACGCCTCCAATCTCGACGCGCCTGCGCTCATCACAAATCTTCCCGGCCGCACCTCGGTCTTCTTAAAGCGGTCGCTCATGAAACTCCCAATCCTTGGTTATGCCTTCAAACTCGCTGGTTTCATTCCGGTCGACCGCGACGGCCTCGTAGAAAGCGCGCAGCAGGCCGTCGACGACGCGCATTGCGTCTTGGCTGTTGGCCTGCACATCACAACATTCGTTGAGGGCAAGCGCTCGCCCAACGCTCGCATGTTGCCGTTCAAGAAAGGCCCGTTCTATCTAGCTAAGGATTCCGGCGCGCCCTGCATCCCCATATCGATCATCGGGACGGACAAGATTCTTCCCTGGGGCAACTTCAGCATCCATCCCGGAACGGCGCACATCGTCTTTCACAAGCCCGTGAACCCTGCCGATTACGCCACTCGCGACGATCTTTCAGACGCCGTTCGAGCATCGATTGCGTCGAGTCTGCCAGGGTGGATGATTGAGTGAGACCGGCCTACGGCTGCACCATCGCGTTATACCCGTCGTCCAGCAGTTTCGTACGCCAGCGGTTGGCTTCCTCGCGGCTCGTGAATGGCCCAACGCGCACGTGGATGAGCCCGTCTCCTGGATCGCGCCGCGCCGTCACCGCGTAGCCGCGCTTCCGCAGTGCGTTCACCAGCACGTCGGCGTCTTCGCTGTGAGACACTGCGGCGACCTGCACCATCAGTTGTCCCGCACCGGGCAGCGCCGCATGCACATTCGGCGCCGCGCCTGTCGCCGGTTGCGGCGGGTTCGGTGTCGAAGCAATCGCTGGCCGCACCTGCGGCTGCGGCGCTGGCTGCGCTGTTCCTGCCGAGGCATTGGGCGGCGACCCACCTTGTCCCGCTCCCAAAGCTGAACCCGAAGCTGAACCCGGTTGAGCCGCCGGGTTCGCCGCTGCACCTGCCGCCGCCGGTTGCGACCCGTCGCTCGCTTCCGCTGCGGGTGGTGCCGCGGCTTGCGCTGCGGCTGGCGGCTTGGGAATCGAGCCATTTCCCTGGAGCGGCTCCTGATCCGGAGCCGCTGTCTGAGCCGGGGGTGGTGTGGCGGCCACTGAAGAAGACGCTGAAGTACGGTGGCCCACCTCATACCCCAGGCCAAAGCACAGCCCGCAGAGCAGCACCAGCCCAAAGAAAATCGCCAGCAACGCGCTAGGCCGCAACGTCACCTCGGTGTCGCGCGACTCTTTCTCGGGCTCCAATTCCTCGTCGTCAAAATATCTCGGCATGCACCACCTTTACGTCGATCCAAGCTGTTCTTTGCTCTCCGCCGCCTACTGCTTCTCCGTCGCCTTGGCCGCGGCGCCGAGCTTGGTCAGCAGCGGCATCATCTCGATCGGCAGCGGGAAGACGATCGTTGTATTTTTCTCCACGCCGATTTCAGTTAAAGTCTGCAGGTAGCGCAACTGAATGGTGATGGGCTCGGTCGCCAGCAGGGCGGCCGCGTCCACCAGCCTTTGTGCCGCGCTGAACTCGCCTTCCGCGTGAATGATCTTTGACCGCTTCTCGCGTTCCGCCTCAGCCTGCTTGGCCATGGCGCGCTGCATCTGCTCTGGCAAGTCCACTTGCTTCACTTCTACCGACACCACCTTGACTCCAAACGGCTCAGTGCGCTGATCCATGATCGATTGAATGCGAATGTTGAGCTTGTCGCGATGACTCAATAACTCGTCCAGCTCCACCTCGCCCAGCACCGTGCGCAGCGTGGTCTGCGCCAATTGCGACGTCTGATAGACGTAATTGTTCACCTTAATGGCAGCGGCATTCGGATCCACCACGTAAAGCGTCACCACTGCATTCACCTTGATAGTGACGTTGTCACGCGTGATCACGTCCTGGGGCGGAACTTCCAGCACTTCTTGACGCAGCGAGATGCGCACGATCTGGTCGATCGGCCGGAAAACCAGGATGATGCCGGGTCCCTTGGGCGCTCCGAGCACTCGGCCCAACCGGAAGATCACACCGCGCTCGTACTCGCGCAGAATCTTGATCGAGTTCAGTAGGTAGAGGACGACGATGGCGATGACGACCAGCATTGGAACCGACATATCACCGATGGACATTGGACTTTCCTTTCCTCACTCAGCAGGGATTGTACTCCACGCGATCTGCCGCCGCTTGTGCCCGCAAGAACGGCTCGAAAGATCAGAAATCTCCCGTCCCACGCTCAATTTCGCCAGGGTGGGATACCACGAACCCCAACTCATCGCACAAAAGGCGACCACTGTTCACCGAGTACTGTTCACTGCCTTCTGATCCGGTTCCACCTGCAATAGCATCTGGTTGTGGCCAACTACTCGCAACGTGCTTCCCGCGGCGATCGGCGCGCTGGCTACAGCATTCCAAATCTCGCCCTCCACCAGCACGTGTCCTTGCGGGGCTAGGGCCTCCATCGCCGTTGCCGGGCAGCCAACCATCGCGTCCGCGCCAATGCGCGCCTTGCGCTGCCGCGCACGCACGGCCAATCGAACCAGGAACACGGTAATCGCCCCAAACGCAGCGCTTACGCTGATTGCGACCAGCGGGCTGATGCCCATCTCCGGAACCGGCGCTGCCACCAGCGTTAGCATCCCGAAGGTCAGGCAGACGATTCCCGCAATCGCCAGCGCGCCATGGCCGCCAAACTTGGCCTCCAGTACCAACAGAACTATCGCTGCCACGAGTAACAGAACCGCGGTGTAGCGAATGGGCAGCAGATTGAGCGCGAACACGGCCAGCAGAACCATCAGTGTCCCCAGCGCGCCGGGCACAATGGTGCCGGGGCTATTGAACTCGAGATAGATCAGCAGCGCTCCCGCCACCAGAAAGAGCAGCGCAATATTCGGATTCACCAGCCAGCCCAGCAGTTGGTCACGCAATGTCGGCTTCATCGGTATGATCTTCGCGCCCGCTAGGTGCAGCGTCATCTTCGATCCATCCATGCGCGTGATCTCGCGGCCGTCGAGCGCATTCATCAGCTCGGTGTCGCTATTGGCCAACAGGTCGATCAGGTGCTGGTTTAGCGCCTCCTCTGCCGTGTACGAGTGCGAATCCTTCACGGCAGCCACTGCGGCGTCGCTGTTTCGGTTGCGCCTGGTCACGTAAGAGCGCAGAAACGCTTCTGCGTCGTTCTCAACTTTTGCCTCTTCTGTGGCATCGGGCTTGCCCATCTCGAAGACCACGTGGGCAGCACCCGCCTCCGTGCCGGGAGCCATTGCGGCTACGTCCGCCGATTCCAGAATGAAGAACCCGGCCGAGCCCGCGCGAGCGCCGGAGGGCGAAATGTAGACAATCACTGGAACGTGCGACCCGAGTATGGCTGCGACGATGGCGCGCATGGAATCCACCAGGCCGCCCGGAGTGTCCATCTGAATCAGCAGGGCATGGGCTCCGTCGGAATTGGCGCGCGCAATGGCGCGGCTTAGCTCGTCCGCGCTGACTGGCTGAATGGTGTCGTCAAGCACCAGCTTATCGACTGTCGGCTGCTGGGCAACGGCGTTCAGATTGAAGCAAAACCCCGAGGCAATTAAAAGGCCTGCCGCAATCACTCCGACGCCCAGCCAGCGCATCCCATTGGCCCGTCCCATGACTCACCTCTTTCAACAAGGCCCCATTTCTTCTCGGTTACCAGATGCCGATCCTCGCCGCGTCCACATTCACGCCGCGCAGGTGGCAGATAATCCCACCAATCTAACCCCCGCTATCTCTTCCCCATCTTCGCCTCAATTTGCTGCTTCAGCTCCTGCGCCGCCGGGTTCGCCGGCTCCAGCTTCAGCGCGTCTCCAGCTTCGCGGTCGGCCGCGTCCAGAGAGCCGGCCTTTTGATCTAGCTGCGCCAGAACAAGGTACGCATCGGCCGTGGGCTTTAGCTGCAGCGCAATGCGAGCTTCCTTGCGCGCGACTTCGGCGTCGCCGTTGCGCTCGCTGATCTTGGCCAGACCCGCATGCGCCTGGGCGCTCGTGCCGTCAGCGTCCACAGCGGCTCGATACAAACGCTCCGCCTCCGGAAGCAGCCCGCGATCTAGAAAGCCCTTCGCTTGCGCGCAAAGAGCTCGAGCCTGTTCGCGCGGCGTCAGCGCTGCCAGTCGCTCCTCATTCACCTCATCCAGCATCGCCGCTGCCTGCTTGAAGGCGGCTGCGTCAAATGTGCGCACGATCCGCTCCAGCGGATCGACGCTCGCGTCGGGATCTGCGGTTCCGCTCGTCCCCGTTGCCGCCGCTGGCCGCTTCCATGCCTCCACCAGCGATTGCGCCTCGCTGTCGTTGGGGCGCAGCTTCAGGCACTGCGCTAATTCGTTCAATGCGCCCTGCAGATTTCCATGCTGCTTCAGGCTCACGGCCAAATTGAAGTGGTAATCAGCCGTGTTGGGGTCGGTAGCCGCCGCCTGGATAAAAAGCGACGTTCCGTCGTGCCCCTGCCGGCTCATTGCCACGGCTTCGTTATTTACCACCTCGGCGAGCGGCAAAACCCGCGCCACTTCGGCAAAGGCCCTTTCGGCATTTGCGTAATCTCCTGAAAACATCAGCGACAGGCCTTGGTAAAACTCGGCCTCCAACCCATTGGGGCCGTTGCGGTCAACTTTGGCAAAAGCCGCCGCCGCCTCCTGGTATTGCTGTTCGTTGTAGTCCTCGCGGCCCAGCGCCATCCACGCTGGACCAAAGTCCGGGCTCAGTTTCACTGCCTGCTCTAAATGCTGCACCCGCTCTGCCTGGTCCGGCTCCGTGACGCCGCGGATGTACTGCTCGAAGGCGTCCAGCCGCATCCCATTTCCTGCGGCTTCAAAAGTTTCCTCTGCCACGCTGAATTTGGGATCGAGCTCTCGCGTCAGCTTCCATGCCAGCGTACCAAAAACAGCGATCATGTCGCGCATTTGGCCGCGTGCGCTCACCGCTCGCAACATACGCAGTTGCTGCACATCTACCAGCTTTGCCTCGGCCACAATCTCGTTGCCACTGATCGTGTAGCTGCCCACCACAATCGAAGCGGCGTCCAGCGTCTGCGCCAGTTTCAGCGAACTCGCCCGCGACGGTTGAAACCCCTGCGGCAAACCCAAATGATCCAGCGCGTACACCCGGTCGGCACGGCTCGTCGGTTGGAACCCGGCCGAGGCAAAGCGCATGCTCAGAATCTCCGCCGCCGCCTCGCGAATCCATTCAAGGGTTGGCTGCCCCGTTCGGTTGTCGAAAGGCAGCACCAGCAGCACGCGCCCCTGGCCGGCCGAGAAATTGGCCCCTCCCCCCGCGTCAGTCGCATCCGCGGGGGCCTGGCCAAATGCGCTCATGCTGGCAACGAGACCGCACAAAACCACAGCAGCGGCGCGCGCAGTCGACCGCCGCATCGCTTGCAATCGCAATAAGAATGCAGGTTTCACAACAAGAAAATTATAGGCTTAATGGCCGTTGTGAGTGCGCCGCGCGCAGTTCATCCGGGTCCACGTCGCAATTTCCGATTTCGCTTGGGCTCTCGCGGCTCCGCCAGTATCATCGCTCCATGACGCCGTTTACTCCGCCTCCCCGGCTCAAACCGCTCTGGCGAATCCTGGTAGAAGTCACGTTTATCGTGTTCCTCTTCTACTCGAATTTGCTGATGGGCGAGTTCACCGGCGTTAACGGTCAAGGCAAGACATTCGTCTTTGCCGTGCTGGACATCTTCACGGTCACCAATTTTTCCATCGCGCTCGTCAGCGCCTGCATCGGATACGGAATCTTTGAGTTCCTCCGCCGCAAACTCTAAAGCCTGTTGGCTGTCTCCGCTCTCGCGAGAACTACCAACAGGCTCTGACCACTGATCACTGTTTTTCAGTCCGCGTACGCCGCCTCTTCCACCTTTGCCGTCTGCGGGATCCGCTCCGGATAGTAGGCATTGCGCGTGTACTGTTTCACCATGCGGTTGGTGTTGAAGTACGAGCCATTGAACGCCAGCGTCGTGCGCATCAGTCGCGCCCACTTCTCAGGCGCGTCGCGGTAAAGCGGAACCACCGCTGTTTCCAGCTTAGTGTAGAGCGAGTTCGCCTCTTCCTCGTCGTTGGCCCCGTCCTCGATCGCCCACCCCGTCACGCCTTCGATGCATCCCTCGATCCACCATCCATCCAGAATCGAAAGGCTCGGCACTCCATTCATCGCCGCCTTCATCCCGCTCGTCCCAGACGCCTCATAAGGCCGCCGCGGGTTGTTCACCCACACATCCACCCCGGCTGTCAGCCGCGCACCCAGATCCCAGGCGTAGTTTTCCAGGTAAATAATTCGCAAATTGTCATTCGCGAGCCGCGCCGCATCCGCAACAACTTGCTGGATCAGCGCTTTCCCTGGTTCGTCCTGCGGATGCGCTTTGCCGGCATAAAGAATTTGCAATCCCCCGGCCTTGGCCGCAATCTCCTTCAGCCGCTCCGGATCGGTAAACAGCAGGGTGGCGCGCTTATATGTCGCTGCACGCCGAGCAAAGCCCAGAGTCAACACCTTAGGATCGAGCACCAGCCCGGTTCGCGACCCTACCTCGGCCAACAGTTCTTCCTTGGCGTGCGCGTGTGCGGCCAGGATCGCTGCTTCGGGCACGTCGATTGCGTTGCGCAAATAAAGGTTGTCGCGCTTCCACGCCGGAATGTGCTGGTCGAGCATCCGCTGCATCGGTTCTGAAATCCACGTCGGCGCGTGCACGCCATTCGTAATCGAGTCGATCGCGTGCTCCGGAAACATTTGGCGCGATACCTTGCCATGCTGCATCGCCACTCCGTTTGTGTAACGCGAGAAGCGCAGCGCAAGCAATGTCATGTTCAGCAGGCCGTCGCGGAAGCATCCCAGCTTTTCCATGCGTGCTGTCCGGTCGCCGCCCAAAATGCGAATAGCCTGCTCCGTCGAAAATCTGTCATGGCCAGCGGGAACCGGCGTGTGCGTCGTAAACACGCACCTGCGCCGTACCAGTTCAATGTCCGCTTCCGTCGCTGCGCCCAGCGGCCCTCCGCCTAACTGGCCTTCCAGCAGCGCCAACGTCAGCAGCGCCGCGTGCCCCTCGTTCATATGGAAGACGTTTACTTGGAGTCCCAGCGCCTTCGCCATGCGCACCCCGCCCATCCCAAGCACAATCTCCTGCTGCAGTCGGTAATTCGTGTCTCCGCCATACAGGTGATCCGTCAAGCCTCGGTCCCACCCCGAGTTCTCATCCACGTCGGTGTCCAGTAGATAGATTGGCACCACGTGCCCAAAGATCCCCTCTAGGTCGTACCGCCACGCCCGTACCGTTACGGTTCGCCCTTCAATGGCTACCGTCGCCCGCGCGGCTTCCTCTGTGCAAAAATCCGACGGATTCCACGGCTGCACTTCCTCGCTCTGCACGCCTGTGGCGTCAAGATGCTGCTGGAAGTACCCCTTTCGATGCAGCAGCGAAAACGCCACCAGCGGCACGCCTAGGTCGGCAGCCGAGCGCAACGTGTCCCCCGCTAGCACACCCAGGCCGCCCGAATACGTTGGCATGGCTGGATGGATCGCGATCTCCATCGAGAAGTAGGCCACTTGGCCGGACTGAGGAATTGTTTCGTGCATTGACGATTTCGAGGATGTAGATTGCATATATTTCTGTCGTTCCGCGCGCTCGGAGATTGAGTGCCTGCTTTCCCCTCGCAGATAACCGGAAAGCCCACGCCGAGTTCACGGTCCCCGAACTCTTCATCGGGGCAAACACCTCACAAGTTTAACAAGGAACCCACGCCGAACAATGTCACCAGCCGGTTGCGAAAATGGTTCTTTCGTGTCAGTCACTTGCAGACAAGGGCCCAAATAGTGAACTAATTTCCACTTTTGTTTGGATGCGCGCCTCGTCGCACCGCTTAACCGTAAACTCGCCGGCTCGCCAACTTTTTCTTTCGCCCTACTCCAATGAGTGCGCTCCTCCCGATGCATGGCAAATGTGAATCTGGGGAACGATCCCCGTCTGCTCGGCATAGCGAGCTCCAAGCGCCTCGGCAAAGGCTGGCGCATCTTTCTGTTCCACTAGGTTGATGGTGCACCCGCCGAACCCGCCGCCTGTGAGCCGCGCGCCGATCAAACCCGGCAAATCCTGCGCCAGCGCCACCATGGCGTCTGCCTCCACGCAGCTTCCTTCAAAGTCCTTGCTGTAACTCGTGTGCGCCTCGCCCATCAGCCGACCCAGCTCTTTCATATCGCCCCTCAGCAGCGCATCGCACGCCGCCGCCGTGCGCAGATTTTCGCTGATTACATGCCGCGCGCGCATCAGGCTCTTGGGCTCCATCTCATGGCCCCACTTGTCCAAATCCGCGAGTGTCGCGTCGCGCAGAAACGTCACACCCGGCCGGTGACTCGCAATTACCGCGCACGCCGCCTCCGATTCGCGCCGCCGCGTCGGATAATCTCCGCCCTCAACCGAATGCTTCACCATCGTGTTGGCAATCACCAGCGCCACGTGATCCGGAATTGGCGCCAGCTTATAGCTCAAGTCCCGGCAATCCAGCAGCAATGCGTGGTTTTCCTTGCCGTTGATGCTGATGAACTGGTCCATGATTCCGCAATTCGCGCCCACAAACTCGTTCTCAGCCCGCTGGCACAGCCGCGCCAGCACCGGTCCCGGATAACTGGCACCCACCAGCGAAAGCACCGCCAGCGCCGTCGACACCTCCAGCGCCGCCGAGCTGGAAAGCCCCGACGACAGCGGCACATCGCTCCAGATACTCAAACTGAATCCCGGAAACTTGTGCCCTTTCCCGGCCAGAATCGCCGTCACTCCCATCGGGTAATCGGTCCAATGCTTGATTCGCTCGGCCTGCACTCCGTCAAAAACCTTTTCCTCACCCTGATTCTCTGAGTAGATTGCGATCTTGCCATCCGTACGCGGCGAAATCCCCGCCAGCGTGGCAAAGTTGATCGCCGCCGGCATCACAAAACCTTCCGCGTAATCGGTGTGCTCGCCAATCAGGTTCACGCGCCCCGGCCCCACAAAGATTGCCGGCTCCGCCTGGAACCGCTCACGGTGCATGGAACGAAATACCGCTGGATCGTGCATAGCCTCAACCCCTCGCTGAATTCAAACCCTCAAAATCTAGCAGCGCCGTTGACGCCTCATTGCTGACTCGCTAACAGGAGGCCCAGCCCACTCACTGCCTTTTGACAACGTTTTCTTCCCAAGCCAAACACAACCATCTTCCGCTGCTCTTACGCACCCGCAACTTCATCGCACGCAGCGGTCAACCGATCCCAGATTTGTCCCAGCCACGCCTCATGCTCAGGCTTCATTAGCACCGAGCGCAGGCACGTCACCGTGCCATCATTCCCGGCGTGGCCTGAAGTCTCAAACCAGGAACTCGGCAATTGTACTAAAGCCAGGTGTAATCCCCGCGCGGCGCATGCATCGAACGCTTCTTGGGCCTGCTCAGAAGCCGTCCGAGCGCCCGCTGCATGCAATGCTGGCGCCAATGCCCACACCACAATGTCCAGCTCCGGTAGGTAACCCAAATTCTGCGCGTGCCCCGGGTCCCTCGCACTTGGGGACCCGGGAACGCTCGAACCCAACCCAACGAACCGGCCGTCGGCGCGCAGCCTTCGGTCTAGCTCCACAGCCGCACGCCGACTCTTCGCCAGCCCGCGCGCAAACTCCCCATCCTTCACCAGAGGCAGCAACCGTTGCGTCGCCCACAACGCCACCGCCGCCGCTCCCGCGCGCGAGCATTCCAGGCTGATCTCGCCCAGATGCAGCTCCTTCGACGTGAAATACGTGTACGGCGAATCGTGCTTGTAATGCCGCCCCACCGCCGGATCGCGAAACAGCACGCATCCGCAACCGTACGGCTGCAGCCCATGCTTGTGCGGATCGATCACGATCGAATCGGCCCGCCCTATCGCCGCATAAGCCTCCCGCGCCGGTTCATCCAGCGCATCCGCGATCAGCCCAAAGTACCCGCCATACGCCGCATCCACATGCACCCTGAAGCCATAACGCTCGCGCAACCCCAGAATCTCCTTGAGCGGATCCACTGCGCCTATCGCCGTCGTGCCCAAGGTTGCCACCACCGTGCCCACGTCGCCCTTGCGTAGTTCGGCCTCCAGCACCTCCAGGTTCATCCGACCGCGCCGGTCCGCCGCGACGCTCGCATACTCCAGCTTCAACACCGCTGAAATCCGCTGGTGCGTGTAGTGCGCCTGCTCCGATCCCACAATCCGCCGCCCCGGCGCTAACTGGCCCGCCATCCATAGCGCTTCCAGGTTGGCAAACGTCCCGCTCGAGGTCAGGTGCCCCAAAAACTCCGTCCAGCCAAACATTCCGGCGATCTCTCGAACCGCTTCCACTTCCATCGCCGAACTTGCTCGGCCGCCATCCCTGGCGTGATTGTTTGGATTGATCTTCATCGCCAGCGCGTAAGCTGCCCGCGCCACCGGATGCGGCGGCTTCAGCATCTGCCCGGCATAGAGAGGATGGAAATACGGATAGTTGTCGCCCAACCGATGCGCCGTCGATTCCAGAACCTTCGCGATCGCTTCCGCATCGGCCTTCGGCTCCGCTTCGAACTCAAGCAGCGCCCCAAACTCCGCCTCCAACACCTTGATGGCGCGAGACAGAAAGTCGGGTACGGGATCGTGCGTCATAGCGACCTATCACCTTATCACAGGTCGATGTGCGCCGCTAAAGCTAAGCTGTTCAATCGGTTCTGAAGGGGAAGCACGTAGGGAATGAGACGAGACACAGTTTTCCCGCGCAATATTTTGACGGGGATGATACACTATGGTCAGCGTTAGAGTCGAACCGGGCGTGAGCAGCACTCGCCCAAAGCGGTTTAGGAACTCTGTTTCCCGAAGCCACTGGCGCTTAGCCGACGCGACCATCAGGAAGCGGCGGCCTTGCACAAAGGCTCAAAAGAGATTGATTTCCTAAAACGCCGGAACCAAGCAAGATTCTGCCAGTGGTCGCTCCGATTCATCCAGCGCAATTCAAAATCAGGAAATACGAACAAGTATGGAACAAGGTACTGTGAAGTGGTTCAATGACGCGAAGGGCTTTGGCTTCATTTCGCGCCAGAACGGCGAAGACGTCTTCGTGCATTACTCTGCAATCAACTCGAGTGGTTTCAAGAGTTTGCAAGAGGGTCAAGCCGTGCAATTTAACGTCGTCAAGGGCCCTAAAGGATGGCAGGCTGCTGACGTACAGCCCCTCTAAACAAGATCGGCCGGATTCCGGCAGAATCTAGCTTAAACACAAAAGGGCTGGGTGCACTCCTGGCCCTTCGGTGTATTCCCCGGAAACGCCGCCAATTCAAGTGGTTACCCGTTTCGGCTGCTATCCCTCGCGCTGGCCGTCAGGGGGCATCCGCGCGTCTTTCTTGATGCCTTTCGCTCCCGCAGATCTGGACTCGCGTATAACTCCCAAGTGCGCATCGGGCGAGCTTGGATTTTCACTATAAACTGTGCAGAATCAGCAGATAAACCCTAACCGCTCACAAGAAATCTCGCCATCTTTTCGCCGGATGGGCCGGTTTCGTGCCAAGAGGGAGGCCCCGAAGGCGGATGGGGGTCTCAGTGCTGCGCGTTCGCCGCTCGGCAGTTTCTCTTCTTCAGAACCGCTGTTGCGTCAGGCCGCGCGCTTCACAGATCCGGCACCTGATTGCCGCCCTTGAACGCCGCTGCAGCCAGCTCGCTCGGGTCGCCCCACTCCGGAGCCAGAAAGCCCCCTTGCGGATGCGCATCGGGACCGTGGGACGTGCGATGGTGCCTGCGCATTGTTTCCTGGATCTCGCTCAGAATCGCAACCCGCTCCGTGCGAGGCTGACGCTCCCAGAACAGGACGAAGCCTTGGCCGCAAACACCGCAATGGAACTCGGCATTTCCCTTCGTGCTTTTGCAAAAAACTTTCACGTTGTGTCCTTGCCCGTGCGGGATGGTTTCTCCCATCCCGCCGGTC
>CAWJDG010000024.1:0-166390 GCA_963841365.1 uncultured Acidobacteriaceae bacterium | reverse complement strand
TGTTTATGCCTGCTTCGTTCAGTTCGTGTATTTGTTGAAGATGTTGCGCTCGCGTCTCTATGAATATGAGCTCGAAAAAAAGCGTGCCGTGAGCAAGAAATTGGAAGACTCGAAGCTGGAAATCAACTTCGGCTCGCAGATCCGGTCTTATGTTCTGCAGCCCTACCGCATGGCCAAAGATCACCGCACCAAGGTCGAGGTTGGCGACGTTGACAAGGTGTTGGACGGTTACCTTGAGCCGTTTCTGCGCGGCTATTTGCTGGCCAAGCGCCGCGGAACTGCAGTGGCCGCCGAGGCGAGCGATGATCTGGACGTGTAGCCTGGATGAACGCCACAGAAGCGGCCAGACTGATGGACCCCACACGCCGTCCGCCTATGGTTGGCTGGACTTCGCGCTGGGAATCTCGGCGACCCTATTGCGCTCGTCTTTCCGCGCGGATGCTCGGGCACGATTGCGCAGGGCCGTGGCGTAATCGGGGTTGATCCGGACGGCCTCGTCGAAGTCCTGGATGGCGCGTTCGAGCTGTCCTCCGTCCGCGTACACGCTGCCGCGATCATTGAATGCCGTTGCGTAATTCGGCTTCAGGCGGATGGCCTCGCCGAAGTCTTCGATCGCGCGGTTGTGCGCGCCAGTCACGTAGAAGGCCACGCCGCGATTGCAGTAAGCCTCTGCGTAGTCCGGTTTGAGGCGGATGGCCTCACTAAGTTCTTTGATGGCGCTCTCGTGTTCGCCGATTGCATTCAAGGCGAAGCCGAGATCGTTGAACGCCTCGGGAGAATTGGGCTTGAGCCGGATCACCTGATCGAACTCTGAAATGGCTTTGTTGAATTCTCCCCGGCGCATATAGGCGACGCCGCGATTGAAGTACGGCTCAACGTAATCGGGCTTGAGGCGGATGGCTTCGCTGTAGTCCTCGATGGCCCGACCCAGATCGCCCTTGCTTGCATACGCGTTGCCGCGATTGTTGCGCGCTTCGGGATAATTCGACCTGAATTCGAGCGCGCAATTGTAGTCCTCGATGGCGGGGTCAAATTGGTTCTTGATGAAGTAAGCGTTGCCGCGGTTATTGAATGCTTCCGCATTTTCCGCTTTGAGCGAGATGGCCTGGTCGAAGTCCTGAATCGCCCGCTCGGTATCGCCCTTCTCTCTGTAAGCGAGACCGCGGTTGTTGAAGAGGGCGGGGAGATCCGGCTTGAGTTCGATCGCCCGATCAAATTCCCGAATGGCACAGTCGAGCTCACCCGTGTTGACATACACCAGGCCGCGCTTGTTCAGCGAAGCGACCAGGCCTTCTGTTGTGGGCTCGGCGATTTCAACCTGCCTGGAACATTCGGCTGCGGTGGGAGCCGCTGCCGCGTTGTTGCCCGCCCCCGGTTTGTCCTCCTGGCACGGGGCGCAAACTGTGCCGGCCATCAGGACCGCGAAAACGCAAAGTGCGGGAGCCGAAGCGCAAGAAGATTGCAGAGGTTTTTTCTGGCGGCGAAGCAGATCGTTCATGTCCCAATGCGCCGCCAATCGGCGGGCCCTTTCCAGATCCGGGACAGAGTTAGAGGAGAAGGGAACCGGAGACACGAACGGGCTTTGCGGCTTAATAAGCGAAAGCGCCCGCGACCTCGAGACGTCCAGCCAACTTTCGCCGGAATCCCTACACTGTCGGATAAGCTATGTGAAGATAGGCTCCGGAGTGGACCGGGCACAATGACGCGCGTCACACCCATGCCGCGCTTTTGTTGCGAGGTCATGTAACCGCGAAAACTCCGAGCCGGGACAAATAGACTCTATGACCAACGACCCCGCAATCATCGACGAGATGTTACACAAAGCGAAGAACATCGCCATCGTCGGCATGAGCGACAAACCGCATCGCGCCAGCTACAACATTGGCCGCTATCTGGCTGAAAACGGCTATCGCGTCTTCCCCGTCAATCCCGTGCTGAAAGAAGTGTTGGGCGGACCCTGCTACCCCGATCTCGACGCCGCGCAGACCGCCGCCCGAGAGCTTACCGGCTCGGGCATCGATCTGGTCGACGTCTTTCGCGCCTCGGAGAACGTGCCGCCCATCGTCGACGATGTGATCCGCTTGCGGATTCCTTATCTCTGGCTGCAGGATGATGTGATCCACGACGAAGCCGTCGCCCGCGCCCGCGGCGCCGGCGTCAAATGCGTGCAGAACGACTGCATCTATCGTGAGCACGCCAAACGCGCCGGCGCGCCTCCGACGCACTGATGCTGCGACCTCTTGCCGCCGATTTCGATAAACTGATTCCTGAGAAGAGAATCCGGCAGTCACCTTTCATGCGTCGTCTCCCATTCATCTTCGGGTTGCTGTTCCTGCTCGCTGCTGCGTTGCCGGCCCTGGCCGCATCGAACGCCGCCGACGTCGCGCACCTGCACGTCGAATTGGTTTTTCCCCACGATCAACTTTATCCCGGAGGCAGCAACCAGGCCGGTTTGTACTTCAAGCTGGAGCCTGGCTGGCATGTCTACTGGCAGAACGCAGGTGACTCCGGCGAGCCGCCGCATATTCACTGGACGCTGCCGAAAGGCATGACTGCAGGACCGATGCAGTTTCCCGCACCCAGTCGTCTGCCTCTCGGCCCCTTGATGGACTTCGGCTACAAGAATGAAGTCCTTTTCCCGTTCATGTTTCAAGTGGCGGACAATGTGAAGCCCGGCCCCACAGTCCTGCATGCAAAAGTCGACTGGCTGGTCTGCCGCGCGGTCTGCATTCCCGGCAAGGCCGAGCTGGATGAGAACGTTGAATTGCTGCGCGCCGCGCCCATGGCCGCTGCGGTTTCCGGCCCCGACCAAGCTCTCTGGGACCGTCTCGCCAATGCGCTTCCGCAGTCGCTTCCAGCATCCGACAGCGCCATCTTCCAGCAAACACCCGACGGCTTTCGTCTCGCCGTCTCCACCGGCCAGCGCGAAACCCAAGCGGCTTTTTTCCCTGAAGACGAAGAGATCCTCGACAATCCCGCGCCGCAAACTGTGACGCCGTTAAAAACAGGGCTGGTACTCGACCTCAAGAAAGACCCGAATCTCACCACAACACCCACACAGTTGAAAGGGGTGCTCGAGCTGGCTGGTGGTCGCAATTATGAGATTACTGCGACGCTGGACCGGTCCTTTGGGGCGGCGGGGATCGAGTTTATGCCGGCTGCGGCGCCGACGTTTTCGCTTTCTGCGCTGGCCCGGATCGCCGGCCTCGCCTTTCTCGGCGGACTTCTTCTCAACCTCATGCCCTGCGTCTTCCCCGTGCTCTTCCTCAAAGGCCTGGCGCTTTGCCGGTCGCGGTGTCGAGGAGCGCCATCAACTGCGCGCGCACGGATTCGTCTACGCCGCGGGGATTCTCGTCTCGTTCTGGGCGCTCGTTGCAGCGCTGCTCGGTCTGCGCGCCGCGGGAGCCACGCTGGGCTGGGGATTCCAGTTCCAGTCGCCGGTATTTCTCTCGCTCATGGCCGCCCTGCTCTTCTTCCTCGGCCTCTCGCTCGCCGGCCAGTTTGAGATCGGTCTCACGCTCACCAGCGCAGGCGGATCACTCGCCGCGAAACAGGGCTATGCGGGCAGCTTTTTCACTGGCGTGCTCGCTGTCGTTGTCGCCACGCCATGCACCGCGCCGTTTATGGGACCGCCATCGGCTATGCGCTGGCGCAACCGGCCGCCATCACTTTCGCCGTGTTCACAGCGCTCGCCCTCGGCCTGGCTGCGCCTTATGTCGCGCTCACTTTGCAATCCGTCGTGGACACGCCTGCTGCCACAGCCCGGCGCGTGGATGGACGTTCTCAAGCAGGCTGTCGCGGTTCCCATCTTCGGCACGGTCATCTGGCTGGCATGGGTTGTAGCGCAGGCTTATGGCGCGAACCTGTTGCTCGCGCTGCTGTCGAGCTTTCTGCTGCTGGCCATCGCCGGCTGGTTCCTGGGCCGCTGGCCGGCCAGCGCTGGGCAACGGCTGTAGCCGCGATCATTCTGCTCGCGGTTGCTAGTGACTGAGCGTCGCCGCGCCCAGAGAGTTGGCCGAGCACATCGGCGGCACGGGCCCATCCTCCGGCGGCGGCAACGGCTCCCGGCGCATGGCAGCCGTGGTCGGCCGATGCGGTCAATCGCGCGCTGGCCGCCGGGCAGCCGGTCTTTGTGGACTTCACCGCAAGCTGGTGCCTGAGCTGCCAGGTCAACGAGCGTGTCGCCCTCGACCAGCCTGAAGTGATGCAGGCATTTGGGGCCAGAAACGTGGCGTTGTTCAAGGCCGACTGGACCCGCCAGGATCCGGCCATCACGCAGGCACTCACTGCGCTGGGCCGCAGCGGCGTACCCGTCTACGCGCTCTATACGCCCGGGGAAAACAACCCGCAGCTCTTGCCGCAGGTGCTTACGCCCGGCATCGTCATCGACGCGTTGAACAAGCTGCCCAGCCCCTCTGAAACCCAGTCCGCTACAGATTCGTCCAAACAAAAGTAAGCGTGAAATCTGATCGCTTGAAATCCCGATTCGTCGCCCGTCTGAATTCCCCTCAGGAGGTTGACTCTCATGAAATCTCTTCTTCCTCTCGCCGCCGTCGCGGCTCTTGCGCTTGCCCTGCTGCCCGACTCCGCCGCAGCGCAGGCCGTTGTGGGCTCGCCCGCGCCGCAATTCACCGCAACCGACTCGCACGGCCAAACCCATTCGCTCAGCGAGTACCGCGGCAAATATGTGGTGCTCGAATGGCACAACCAGGGCTGCCCCTACACTCAGAAAGCATTACGTCAGCGGCAACATGCAGGCCCTGCAAAAGGAGTGGACCGCGAAGGGCGTGGTCTGGTTCACGGTCATCTCTTCGGCGCCGGGCACAGCAGGGCTACGTGACGGACGCCGAGGAGAATGCGTATCTGGCCGAGATGCACGCCGAACCCACCGCGGTGCTGATGGATCCCGAGGGCAAGCTGGGCCATCTTTATCAGACGCCAAGACCACGCCGGAGATGTACGTCATCGATCCCCAGGGCAAGCTGATCTACGAAGGCGCGATCGACGACCGGCCACACCCGACGTGAGCGACATCAAGGGCGCGGATAACTACCTGAACGACGCGCTGACGGAAGCCATGGCGGGCAAGCCGGTGGCGAAGTCCTATACGCGGTCGTACGGCTGCTCAGTGAAGTACGCAGACTGAATGGCAAGGAAACAAGGAGCGAGAGTAGAGACGCCCGCATCGTTCTGCGATTGTTCTCGTCTCCCAACGCTATTCGCGGCGTCGGCATCTTAATGCCGAGGAGATGCGATGAGCGCAAAAACCAAACCCACGCACGAGATGCCCGGCGGTCAAAAGGAAAAAGTCAAAGGCGACGGTGTTGTCAATGACTCCCTCGGCACGGTGGATCCTGCCGATTCAACGGGCACGGACGACGAGAAGGACAACGGCGACGGGAAGAAGGGCAATACGAACACGCGGGAAGATTGAATCGGGCGTCGTCGAATCCGGATCGCCGCGTGATTCGACTCATCCCTACTTCTTCTCCCGTTTGCCCGCCCTGATCCGCCGTATCTCCTCCATCCGCTGCGCCAACTGCTTCTCGCGGCCCTCCTGCGTGGGGTGGTAGTAAGTCCGGCCTTTGAGCGAGTCCGGCAGGCAGTCCATGTCGGCCACTTTGTCCTCTTCGTCGTGGGCGTAGCGATAGCCCTTGCCGTAGTCGAGATCCTTCATCAACTCGGTCGGCGCGTTGCGCAGGTGCAGCGGCACCGGCTCCTGGCGCGTGTGTCTCGATGTCCGTCCTGCACCGCGCCGCAGGCCGTGTACACCGAGTTCGACTTGGGCGCGAGCGCGAGATACACCACGGCTTCGGCCAGCGCCAGCTCGCCCTCCGGCGAGCCGAGAAAATCGTAGGTCTCCTTCGCGGAGAGGCACAGGTTCAGCGCCTCGGGTGCGGCGAGGCCGATGTCCTCAACGGCCATGCGCACGATGCGCCGCGCGAGATACAGCGGGTCCTCGCCGCCGGCGAACATGCGGCCCAGCCAGTAGAGCGCGGCGTCGGGATCGGAGTTGCGCACGCTCTTGTGCAGCGCCGAGATCAGGTTGTAGTGCTCCTCGCCCGCCTTGTCGTACATCAGCACGCGCTTCTGCGCGGCTTCGGTCGGCGATGGACTTTGGTAATGTGCCTGCTATCCGTCGGCTTGAGCGAGTTGCGCCGCCACTTCCAGCGTGTTGTACGCGTTGCGGCAGTCGCCGCTGGAGTAGCCTGCGATCAGCTCCAGCGCATCGTCGTCGGCCGTCAGCTCCAGCGCGCCCAGCCCGCGTTCCTTATCGGCCAGCGCGCGCCTGAGCAGCGTCACGATCTGCTCCTCCTTCAGCGGCTCCAGCACATACACGCGGCAGCGCGAGAGCAGCGCCGAGATGATCTCGAACGAGGGATTCTCGGTCGTCGCGCCGATCAGCCGGATCGTGCCCCGCTCCACGTAAGGCAGGAAACGCGTCCTGCTGCGCCTTGTTGAAGCGGTGAATCTCATCGATGAAGAGGATCGTGCGCGAGTGCATCTGGGCGGCCTTGGCCGCGTCCACCATCACCTGCTTGATCTCCTTGATGCCGCTGGTCACCGCCGAGAACTCGATGAAGCTGGCCTTCGGTCGTTTCGGCAACGATCTTGGCCAGCGTGGTTTTGCCCACGCCCGGCGGACCCCAGAAGATCATCGAGCTGGCATCGTCGCGCTCGATCTGCACGCGCAGACGGCTTGCCGGGGCCGACCAGGTGCTCCTGCCCGAGCAACTCGTCCAGGCTGCGCGGCCGCATCCGTCTCGGCCAGCGGAGCCATTGCATGGAGCGGACTTTTGGAGGAGTGTGAGTGCCGGGTCAGCGGGCTATCCGTCGAACAAGTTCATCGCCGCGCCCCTCGATGGTCCAGTCGGGCCGCCGCTCAGCAGCCGACCGCTGCCGCGCCGCTTCATACAGCAACACGCTGGCCGCGACGGCGGCGTTCAGGCTCTCCACCGGACCGGGGCAGGGAATCGTGATTGCTGGCGTCGGCCTTGCCGCCAGCTCGCCGGCACGCCGTTGCCCTCGTTGCCGATGATGAGCGCAACCGGGCCCGCCATGTCCACCAGATCGGCGGGCTGGGCGGCGCGCACGGTGCGGCAAGAATCTTCACGCCGGCCTCGTGCAGCTTTTCAAGGCACTCTCTTTCGCTCGCAGCAGAGCAGCGGAACGCGGAAGACGCTGCCCGCCGAGGCGCGCACCGCCTTCGGGTTCCATGCGCTCACCGTTCCCGGCAGGCTCACTACGCCGTCGGCGCCGAAAGCCTCGGCCGAGCGCAGAATCGTGCCCAGGTTTCCCGGATCCTGAATGCCGGCCAGCACCACGACAAGCGCCGCGCGCTCTTGCGGGGGCTGTAAGAAGTGCGCCCAGGTCCAATCGGGCGGCTCGACCAACGCGGCAATCGGCTGCGGCGATCTCGGTGGCCAGCGCAGAGTCGAGCAACTCCCTGGGCAGCCGCAGAATTTCCACTTCCGCGGCACCGCGCAGCGCATCAAGCAGCCGCTCAGCCCATGCGCCACAAAAATGGTCGTCATGCGCACTCCCGCTCGAAGCGCCTCTTCAAGCAGATTCGGTCCTTCGATGCCCACCCGGCCCTGGGCACTGTCACGCCCGGACGCGGCCAGCGCCCGCCGCAGCTCTTTGAGGCGCGCATTTTGCTTGCTTTCCACCACGCGAACCGGCATTGCCAGCAGACCTCTGTGTTCTGAGGCGATTCTACGGCGTCTGGCTGCATCCGATCACGATGCGGATACGACGGCACTCATGTTGCGCCGCCTGGACGGTGTCGAGTGAAACATCCTGCAGTTAATTCGGCGTGGGAGTTTCATCGATATGGTCGATGACGAGAACGGGCACCGGGCGCTTCTCAGGTTCAAGTTTCAAACCAAGCTGCCGCCGCACCGCGTCAAACAACGAGACAGCGCCGTTGGGATCCGCCGCCATTGGTTCTCCAGACCCGTCCGCTGCCGCATTTTGTGCGGATGGCGAAGGACCGCCGCTGTTGAGAATGTTATTCACCGAGCTGAAGCTCAATGTGAAGTTGTAGCCGCCTTTCAGCCCGGTTTTGTCGAGCACGGTGTTGTAGACGTAGCCATCGGCAAGCGACTGCAACTGGTCACCAAGTTCCGCCATGGTCAGATTCTGGCAGGTCACCAGCCGGTTCATTACCGGGTTCGTCATCCGCAGGTCTTTGCCGTCCGGGCCGGGGCCCTCCTTGCACCGAGTTCTGCTTTTCGGGTCGGCCGGCGTCACTTTCGGGTTCATAGCAACCAGGTTGTAGGTGTCACCCATGCGTTCTTCCATGTGAGCCTTCAGATGAAAACGATCGGCCAGGAGAGCCCGCATCATCTTCTGGAATTGCCTGAAGTCGGAATTTGGCGCCCTGTTTACGGCTTCGTCGTCCTCGCTCGACCATTTCGCCACGATATCCCAACGGTCTTTGCTCAGCCACGGCGGCTCATTGGCAATCACTCCCTTGTTGCTGTCGTTCAGATCCCAGGTCACCGTGATCAGGTCGCGCAGCGTCAAGCCTTGCACTTCGAGTCGGCCACGGCCGAATGAGCCGTGGCTTGGAGTGCCGGGCTTGTGTGGAGTGACGACTGAAACTTCGAATTCAGGCAAGGGAAGCGGCGGCAGCGCCTTTTCGGTGCCGGGTGGGTCGGGCGTCGGCGTTTCGTCTGCGCTGTCCACCAGAATCACAGGCCTTGGCGCCGTTTCCAGTGCCAGCTTGAGTCCAAGCTGCGATTCGAGCGCGTCGAAAATGGAAACCGACGCAGCCCCGGCGCGGTCGCGGCCGCCGCTCGGCGTCCACTTCAATTCGAAATCGTACGAGCCCTTCAGGTCCGTGCCATCCACCACAGGCTGATCGAGGTAACCGCCGCCACGGGTGTTGCGCAAAAGCTGTGCGAGCTGCTCCATCGTCTGGTTTTGGCAGGTGAAAGCAATCTGCGGCGGACCGCCGGGGGTTTGTGGCTGTGGCACGCAACCAGAGTTTCCCCCACTGTCAGACGATTTCAACTTCGGTGAGCCGTTCGCCATTTTCAGCACGTAAGCCGGCATCGGCGTGGTTCCAGTATGCACCGCCAGCTTGAATCGCTCGGCAAGCAACGCTCGCAGCATCAGCTTCTAGTCGGTGCCGGATGTCGTCGCTGCTGTCTTCGCCGTAATGTCGTAACGGTCGTATTCGAGCCAGCTGGGGCCGCCGACCACGTTTCCCTCGTCGATGCCGTAGGCATTGGCAATCAGGTCGGCCAATGTGGCTTCGTAAACCACGTAGCGGTCGCCTTCAAGATGCGGTCCATCCATCCAAGGTTCCGACATGTGGGGACTGCGATGCACGTCGGCCGCAAGAAACATGGGAACTGGTGCGGCTGGTGACTGGCCGTGGAGATCGTCTGATGCCGCCGCGCCGGATGACTGAGCAACCGAGGGGATGGCGAGCAGCGTAAGCAGACTCGTTCCTGCGAGCTTTCGAATCACCGTGTTCACCCCAATCGACGAGAGGAAGAACTGGATCCGCAGCGCCCGGATCGGCCGCATGCGATTGAGTAAACTGCAGTTCCAAGATAGACGACCTTGTTCGGCATTTGTCATGAATTCAGCCGTGCCATGCGCCAGGAATCCGCCAAAATCTTAGAGCTTTAAGCTAGTAGCTAGCAGCTGAAAGCCGGCTTCTTAACTTGCACCACAGCTAGTGCTGTGATAGTTTCCGAATTTGTAGCGTCTTCTTTTCTTATTCGGGAACCGAGGTAGACCTCCTTGTCCGCGGAGATTTTGCGCGTCCATCCCGATGAACCCCAACCGGACCGGATCGATTACATCGTCTCCTGCCTGCGCAAAGGCGGTGTCATCGCCATGCCCACCGACACCTTCTACGGCCTGGCCGTGGACCCGGTGAACCTGTACGCCGTGGAGCAGATCTACCAGATCAAGACCCGCCAGAAGCACAAGCCGCTGTCGCTGCTGATCTCCGGCTTGGCCCAGGCCTATGAGTTGGCGCGCGACACCGATCCGCTGCTTGACAAGCTGGCCGACCGCTTCTGGCCCGGCCCGCTCACCATCATTGTCCGCGCCGGAACCAAGCTGCCGCTGCGCTCCACGGCCAACACCGGCAACGTGGCGCTGCGCGTGCCCGATGCCGCCATTCCGCGCGCGGTGGTGGAGCGCTTCGGCCTGCCCATCACGGCCACCTCGGCCAATCTGCAGGGCGCCTCGGAGTGTACCAACGCCGCCTGCGTCCGCGATCAGATCGGCGATCGCATTCCCCTCATCATCGACGGCGGCCCGACCGGCCGCGCGCAGCCCACCACCATCGTCGATCTCACGCTGGGAGCCGGGCGGTGGGAGATTTTGCGCGAGGGCGCGATTCCCACCGCACGAAATCGTCATGGTCCTGCAGCGGTAGAAAAGCAGGGAACAAGGGAGCGAGGGACGAAGGGCCCTCGAGACTGAGTAAGATAGTGTGCATGACCCGGCCAGCCAGAACGCAACGCCGCAAATGGCTTCTGCGCGCTGTGGTTTTGCTTCTTCATCCTCGCCGTCGCCGCCCTGGGCTGGTGCCGCTGGGTCTACACGCAAATCGAGAGCTACGCCCATCAGGATCAGGCTGCGCCCGCAGACGCAATCGGCGTCCTGGGGGCGGCGGAGTACGATGGCCGGCCCTCGCCGGTTTACCGCGCCCGCCTCGACCACGCGCTCGTGCTTTACAACCGCGGCATCGCTCCGCTTGATCATCACGCTGGGAGGTCCGGGCGGGGATCAATACAACGAGGGTTCTGTGGGCCGCGCATACCTCATCAGCAGAGGCGTTCCAGAAAGGACATCATCGCTGAAACCGAGAGCCGCAACACCGAGGAATCGGCGCGCCGCATTGCCGTCATCGCTCGCGTCAACGGGCTGCACCGGCTGGTGGTGGTCAGCGACGACACGCACATGTTCCGCATTCATGCCATTTGCGCTGCCGAAGGGCTGGATGTGCTGACTTCGCCGCGCGCCGCGCCCAGCCGTGCAGGACAGGATGCTGAAATTCGAGCGCATCGCCCATGAGATTCTCAGCTACACCTTCTGGCGGCTGCATCTGCATTGAGGGAGCGGACAAGTGCGGTGTTGGCCGCTGGTCAGAGCGCTCAGCGAAACATAGCTGAGCAGCAGCCAGCACAAATCCCGACGCGCTCGCCGTTGACAGAAAATTCACCGCGTCGTTGTTTAACCAGCCAATCTGCTCCAGAGTCGCTCCCAGCAGACTGTCGAAGAACAGGCCGAAGACGCCTCCTGCGCAACTCACCGCAAACAGGTTCCAGTCGCCGCGCAGCGCCCAGCTTCCGGCGCCTGCCACCGCTGCGGCTGCAGCCACACCGGCCAGCGTGCCCAGCAAGCTCACTGCGCCGTCCTTTCCCGGCTCCGCCACGCGAAACGTTGTGATCATCCGCGGCCGTCCCCCAAGCACCTGTCCTAACTCCGACGAGACTGTGTCTGCCGCTGCTTCAGCCAATGCGGCCAGCCCCAAAGCAAACACCGGCTGGGCGACGAGAGTGGTGTGTGCAAAGTCTGAATCGATAATCCATCGCTGCGTGAGCCCGCTCCACGCCAGTGCCGCTACGCCCAGGTTGGCTGCCACCTGCGACGCAGATCGACCCCGCCGCTTCTCGGCCGTTCCCAGCCGCACCTTTTTCACCCGGCCCACCCGTGTTGCGCCGAAAGCAAGCGCTGAGACAGCCAGCGTTGGGATAAGAGCCGTATGCCATGGCTGGTATGGAAATTCGACAGTGGAAAACATGAGGCTTGCCGTGATGATCGCGCCGGTTGTTGCGCCTGCAGGCGTGGCTGCCCGCAGCTTCCATGTCACCAAGCCAAGCAGCGCGCTCAGGCCCGCCGTCCAAATCAGCACGGCAGCGGATTGCTCCGCCCACCCAAAGCACGCGAACACGGCATCCGTCCCCGCGAAGGGCAGCACCAGGAGCGACACCAGCGTCGATTGCCAGCCCAGCTTTTCGTTGGTCACGCTTCATCGTATCCTTTCCGGCAACTCCAAAGTTGCATAGCCCGCGAGGCCGCGGAGCGTGTCGGGCAGGGAGCGATGACAAATTCTCCCCTCCTGCGTCGCACACCGAAGACGTCTTGGGCACTCCTAATCCCCACCCGTCTGATTTACAATCAGCAGGAAAGCAGGAAAGATTCGGAATGAGGCTTTTTCCAGAGATTTCAGGCCGGGCGCGTGTGTTCTTCGCTGAAGCAGGCGCGGCTTTGGCGATAGCTGTCCTGATTGGCGGTTGCGGAGACAACTACAGGCCGGTGGTTACGCCGGTAAACACCTCCGGTCCGCCCTCCCAGCCCACGTCATACGCCATCGTCATTTCTGCTCCATCGCCCACATCCGCCGGCATCGTCACCATTGTCGATTACTCGGGCGACTCGATCTTGAACGAGACGCCCATCGGACCAGGCCCCAAAGTTTTCACGTTGGATGAGATTGGTGCTACGGGGTACACAATCAACAGCGACGGCACCATGTCCAACTTCGCCATCACCACCAATCTCCAGGCGAAGGACATCGGGGAATCTACATTGCCGACTGGGGCGCAACTCGTGAATCTTATGGCTCCGTCCTCGGGCTTCTGGGTTACTGACCTCAATGGCGACGTGGTTGATATCTTCGGCGGATCTCCCCAGGCGTATAAGCTTTCGATTCCTGTGGCTACAGCAACCAGTCCGGCCACGATGCCCGTGTTCGTTACAGGGTCCCCGCAGTTGATAGGCCAGCGCGAATACGTCCTAAGCCAAAACGTTCCCGATAAAGCGCCTAACGCGGCAATCACCTGCAACGTTTCGCCCAGAACGGCCCCAACCGGTGTCGTCACGCCAATCGAGATCTCGAGCAATACCACTGATCCGGCGATTCCGGTCGGCAAGTGCCCCGTCTACGCTCTGCAGAGCCCTGACCTGCAGCGTTTCTTTGTGCTGAACCGCGGCGACGATACGATCACCGTAATCAACAGCCAGAACAACACGCTGGATGCTTGCACGCCGTTCGTGAATCAGAACGGTCAACCCGTAAAGTGTCATCCCGCACTGCCGCTTTCCACGGCCGCCCTTACGCCCGCCAACGCACCGCCAAACTGCAACATCACCACCAATCCGACCTGTGGCATGGGTGCGATTGCCGGCCCCGTTTACGCGGAGTACAACCAGGCAACGCAACAAATCGTGGTGGCGAACTACGATGGCGGATCGATTAGCGTGATCGATGTCAGCCTGGACGAATACGGCAACGACAGCCCCACCTTTGGAACCACCTACACAATTCCAGTGGGCAATACCGCCACCCCCAACCCCGCTGCGGTCACGGTCCTCTACGACGGAACCAAGGCCTATACCGCGAATCAAAACGATGGCGCGCAAAATGGCACCGTCACGGTCGTCAATTTATCCACGCACACAGTGGAAAAGACACTGACTGTAGTAGGCCATCCGCGCATGATTGCTTCCACCCAGAACTCCGAGTACAGCAAGATCTATGTGGCCTCTCCCGACAGCCCCTACATCACCATTATTCGGTCCAGCCCCACGGTCACTGACCTGATTGACACCACGGTGCTCATCGAGGGCGACGTTGTGGACATGCGCGTAACCACGGTGAATGGCGGCAGCGGCAACCCCAACTTCACCAGCCGCGTGCCCGGCTACGGCCAGCCGTGCAATTTGCCCGGCAGTGCATCGCTCGTTTCGCTCACGGCCTGTCAGACGCAACCGTAAACGGCCCGCGAAAGCGCGCAACAAGAACTGCCCAAGGGTCATCTTCCGCCAGGGAAATGACCCTTTAAGTTTTTTTGAAGGAGCTCATGACGGCAATGGCGGATCCCGCCGAGATACGTCCCCCGAGAGCCCGCGCTGCAAAGATGCGTCTCGATGTGATTCTCGTGGAGCGTGCCCTCGTTCCCAGCCGCGAGCGCGCGCGGGCGCTCATCCTTGCCGGCCGTGTGCTGGTCAGCGAGCAGAAAGTCGACAAGCCCGGTACGGCGGTTTCGCCGGACTCCCCAATTCGCCTGCTCGGCGAGGACATCCTTACGTCAGCCGCGGCGGATTGAAGCTGGCGGCGGCACTGGAGCATTGGCAGATTCGCCGTCGCGGGCAGGTCCTGCCTCGATGTCGGCGCCTCGACCGGCGGATTTACTGATTGCCTGCTGCAGCATGGCGCCGCGCACGTCACTGCTATCGATACCGGATTCGGACAGATCGCCATGAAGCTGCGCAACGATCCGCGCGTCCGCCTGCTGGAGCGCACCAACGCGCGGCTGCTCGAGCCCGGTTCGCTGGCCGCCGCGCCCCTCATGCCAGCGCTCACACTTCTGGTCATGGATGTTTCGTTCATCTCGGCCACGCTGCTGCTTGGGCCGGTTTTTGCCGCCGCGCCTGCGCTTGAAGAGTCCGTCATCCTCGTAAAACCGCAATTCGAGGCTGGGCGCGAGCATGTGGGCAAGGGCGGCATTGTGCGCGATCCCGCAGCGCACCAGCTTGCCATCGACAAAGTCGCCGATTGCGTGCGCTCGCTGGGCTGGCAGGTCGCCGAGACCATTCCGTCGCCCATCACCGGCGCCGAAGGCAACCACGAGTTCCTGCTGTATGCGATGCGAATCACGCGTTGAATGCACCAGCCGCCACCGGGCCCGATCCATTACACTTGAACCGCATGACCCGCGTCGCCATCGTCTGCAAACCGCACCGCGAAGAGCTTAAGCGGCTTTTGCCGGAACTGATCGCGTGGCTGCGCAAGCACGGCTACGAGCCGGTGCTGGACCGCGAAGGCGGCAGCTACACCACGGCTGCGCCGGCGGTCGATCGCGCGGATCTGCCCGGCGATGCCCCGGAGCTGGTGATCGTGCTGGGCGGCGACGGCACGCTGCTGGCCGCGGCGCGCATCTTTGCCACGGTCGGCACGCCCATCCTCAGCGTGAACCTCGGCTTTCTCGGCTTCCTCACTGAAGTTCGCCTCGCCGACCTCTACGCCACGCTGGAAAACTGGTGCGCCGGCTGCCACAGCGCTCGACGAGCGCGCCATGCTGCACGCCGCGCTGTGGCGCGCAGGGCGCAGAAATCGCCAGCTTCGAGGCGCTGAATGAGATTGTGGTCTCCAAGGGCGACATCGCCCGCATGGGCGACTTTGCTGTGGAACTGGATGGCAAGAGCGTGGCGCGCTTCCGCGCCGACGGCGTGATCGTCTCCACGCCCACAGGCTCCACGGCCTACACGCTGGCCGCCAACGGCCCCATCCTCACGCCGGATGTGGACGCCATGGTGGTGACACCGATCTGCCCCCATCTGCTCACGCTGCGCCCCATCGTGGTGCGCGGCGACGCTTCGCTTACCGTGCGCGTTGAGGGCGTACCCGAACGTCGCGCTGCTCACCATCGACGGCCAGCAGGGCATCGAACTGCGCCGCGGCGACGAGATGCGGTGCTGCCGCTCCATGCAACCGTCAAGCTGGTCCGCCTGGGCGACAGCGGCTTTTTCGACGCGTTGCGCAGCAAACTGAGCTGGGGCGAGCTGTAGAGCACGCAGCGCCGTTTATCCGTGAGTCCGGCAAGCAGCACCTGGGCCTTGGCGGCCAGCGTGTGCGCTCCCTCCACATCGCCTGAGGCGAGGGCCGCTTTGGCCTGTTTGAGAAACTCCCGGATTTGATCCGCAGTCTTCTGCTCGGTCGCTGCAGCGTGCGGTTGATGCCATTCAAGCCGCGCTCGATGGTCGCGATCGACTGCTCTGTCTGCTGCTGCAAGTTGGCAGGGTCGCCCGAGGAAAGCTGCCCGATGGCGCTGGAGCCTCAACATTTGCGGCCTCCGAGTTCGCGCTTCCTCTTGTGTTTTCCTGTCTTCGGGTCTGGCCGGCGGCTTGATCGGCTTGTACCCGCTCTCTCATGTTGTAAATGGGTTTCGCGGCGATGCCCGATCTCAGAAGGCGGCAACTCGACTGATGCGAGTTCGACAGGCAGCGAAGGCTGGATGCGGCGGCGCGAGCTTCGCGGACTGCGTCGGCTGCGTCCTGTGAAATGGCAGTTAAAGCAGCCCGTGAGCAAGAACGGCAGCAGCCATGCAACGCTCCTGAGCAGGCGACTTCATTTCCCCAACCCCTTATCGTCGTCAACATTCGCCGGCTGCAGATGCCGGCGTCCCCGATCCGCGGCGGTGAGTGGAATTCGCAGCCGGAATTCCGTGCCACGGCCTTGCCTAGATTGTACGTCGATGCTCCCGTGGTGCAACTGCAGGATGCGGTAAGTCATCGCCAGGCCGATGCCGCTGCCCCCGCTCTTTGTGGTGAAGTACAGATCGAAGATCTTCTCCTGTATCTCCTCGGGAATGCCCGGGCCCTGGTCGGTAATCCGCAGCACGGCAGTGTTCGACCCGGGATGCGAAGATCGATCGCTGCCGGGTCCGTTCGGCCAGAGGGTCGGAGTGTGATTTTCCGCGTCATTCCGGTCCTCTTCGAGAACCACTTCCAGCCGGCCGCCATCCGGCATAGCCTGCGCCCCATTCTGGATCACGTTCAAAGCCGCCTGCTTCAGCAGATCGGCGTCCACATTGGCGATGAGCGGCTCCTCCGGCATGCGGCTGATGAGTACCACATGATGCGTGGTCAGCTCGTCGGTGGCCAACGCCAGCACATCGCCAATTACCAGGCGAAGGTCCTGCTCGCGAAGCTGCAACTCCACCGGGCGGGAAAAGTCCACCAGTGTCTGTACGACGCGGTCCAGGCGCCGAATCTCGGCGTCGATCACATCCAGATGCCTCGTCGCCTGCCCATCGCCTTCGCCAATCTTCGACTTCAGAAGCTCCAGGTGCACCACGATCGCATTGATGGGATTTTTTACCTCGTGACCGACACCGGAAGTGAGGCGCCCGATTGCGGCCATGCGGCGCGAAAGCTCCAGCTCTGACTCAATCTCTTCCGCCATCTCCAAATCGTGCAGCGTCACCAATGCGCCTAAGCCTCGATGCGTTTCGTCGTCGTAAATAAAGTCGACCGACGCCTGGATCCGCCGCCCGCTTTCCGTGCGAATCTCCTCCTTCACCATGTTTACGCCGGCGTCAATGGCCTCGCGCAGCGTTCGCCCCAGCACCGTCGAGTTATCGAAGATCTCGCGCGCGTGCTGGCCAAGAAGAGCGTAGCGATCCATGTGCAAGAACCGGCGAGCTGCCTCCGATACCAGCACCGCGCGCTTGTCTTCGGTGAACAACAGGATTCCGTCCTGCAGGTTACCGAGAATTTGATCGAGGTTCTCCCGCAAAGCAGAGTAGACCTCTTCCACATTGCGCATGCGCTGGCCGATCTTTTCAATCTTGGTGGAAACTCGCGCGGCCACGTCCTGCTCTGAGGCCGCATCGTCTTCGATCGGCGCCCCTGCGGCCGCGGTCAGCATATCCAACTGCCGGCTGATCTCGGTCAACGGACGCAGCGCAAAATTGCTCAGCAGAAATGCCGCCACCAGCGCCACAATCAGCGCCAGGCTCATCAGCTTCATTGCATTTCTCAACAGTGGCTGGTAAACCGCGCGCAGCAGGGAAGTGTGCACGCCCACGTTCACTGTCGCGATGAGCTTGCCGTTGTTTTCAAGCGGCGACACAATGTCGAACACTCTGGGTTCGAGAAAGGCCTCCAACATCACCAGAAACGGGTTGGCCTTGAGTAGCTGACTGTAGCTGGGACGCGTTGGCAGCGGTTTGCCTTCGTTCGCAGGATTGCTGCTCAGCAGTATGATGCCCTGGCTGTCGCCGATGTTCACATCGTATACAGTGGACGAATAGCGGACCACCGAAAAAAGCATCGTTCGCAGCGTGGGATCGCTTTGCACCGTCTCGGCCACCAGAGCGCGCAACTCGGCCGGGTCGTTCGGGTCCACTGTGCGGTCTCGCAGTCCTGTTTCCAGCGCCTGCTGCAGGGCGAACCACACCTGTCTGGCAGCCATCCAGTTTGAGTCATAGCTCTGCTGTACCGCTGCCTTCACCAACTGGTGCACGTAAACCAGCGAGACGCTCCCGGCGATAACGAACACCAGGGCCGTAATGGCCAGCACGAGTTTGGTCTTCAAGCGCATCCGCTAGACCGTATCTCCAGCGATCCTTGCCGCGCCGCCGCAGTGTACATTTGAAATTCTTTCATGCGCAGCGGCGTCCGGCGCGATTTTCACGCCAGACGGAACCGGCGGCTCTTCAATACGGGATCGGGGATCAGGAAAAATTTATCCATGCCGCTTAACCGAATGAAGAGAATGCGGCCCGGGGACCCTGACGGTCCCTATGTTGGTTGTTCGTGATGGGTCCGGCCGTACTCCCTCAGCTTGTTGTGCAGAGTCTTCAAGCTGATGCCGAGAACCTCGGCGGCGCGCGTCTTGTTTTGCCCAGTTGCTTCGAGCGTGCGCATGATCAGTTGCCGCTCGGCCTCGTCTACCGTGGTTCCCACGTGCACCCTGATTGTGCTGTCATCCGAGGTGGGTGCTCCCGTTGCCGAATCTTTGCCGAATCCCACAGGCAAGTGCTCTGCCTCCAGCACTGCCCCATCTGGGCACAGAATCACGGCACGCTCCACCGTGTTGCGCAACTCGCGCGCGTTGCCAGGCCACCTGTGCGCCTTGAACCTCTCCAGCATCGATGCGGAAACTCCAGACACTCTGCGTCCGTGCTTCTCGTTCATCTCCCTCACCATGGCCTCAATCATGGCCGGCAAATCGTCCAGGTGCTCGCGCAGCGGTGGCATATGAATGTTGAAGACATTCAGCCGGTAAAAGAGGTCAGCGCGCAAATGCCCTTGAGCGACGGCATGCCGGGGGTCGCGATTGGTCGCCGCCAGAACCCGCACGTCCACTTCCTGTTCCGTGCGCGCGCCCAGCCGCCTCAGCTTGTGCTCCTCCAGCACACGCAACAGCTTGGCCTGCGTGCCATGCGGCATCTCGCCCACCTCATCCAACAGCAACGTGCCACCAGACGCCAGCTCGAAGCAGCCAGCGCGCCGATCAATTGCGCCCGTGAATGCGCCTTTCTCGTGGCCAAAGATTTCGCTTTCGATCAAGGTATCGGGAATCGCCGCGCAGTTGATGGCGACAAACGGATGCGACTTGCGCGGGCTCAGGTCGTGCAGCGTGCGCGCCACCAGTTCCTTGCCCGTTCCGCTCTCGCCGGTAATGAGCACAGGAACATTCGATGGCGCCACTTGCTCTATCAGCCGGAAAATTTCCTGCATCTGCCGCGAGACCCCAACGAGCGAGCCCATCACGCCCGTTTCGCGCAGCCTCCGCCGCGCCACTTCCAGCTCGATTACGGTTTCGCGCTGCCGCGTCGCGTTGGCCAAAATGGTTTTCAGGCGCGTGGCGTCCACCGGCTTCGGCAAAAAGTCGTAGGCCCCCATCTTCATTGCCTCTACGGCGAGCTGAATCGAGCCCATGGCGGTGAGTACCACCACGGCCATGTTGGCGCTCAGACCCAGTCCGCCCTCCGACAACTTGGCCAGCAGACCCATGCCGTCCATACGCGGCATCTTCAAGTCCGTCACCACAATGGCCGGGTCCCACGCCAGCGCCTTTTCCCAGGCTTCCACGCCATCGCGAGCGGTCTCAGTGCGATAGCCCCACCCGGAGATCAACTCCGCCAGGCCGGCCAGCGCGTTCGGCTCGTCTTCGGCAATCAAGACCTTTATGGTGTTTTGCATAGAAAACATGAATCCTTCTTAAGCTTACCCGTTTACAGCGGTCTATGGCACTGTTTGGTAACTCGCCAAGGTCTGCGGCCATGGCTCGCGTCCCCACCTGGTTCGTTACCTTAAACTTCAATTATGCTCGACTGCGAGATTTCCCCCGCCGCCGCCGCCGAATTGCTGCGGGAAAAAGCCGCCCGATTTATCGATGTCCGAGAGCCTTGGGAGTTCGCTACGGCTCGAATTGAGGGCAGCGAACCGATGCCCATGGGCGAAGTAGTCGCCCGCGCCCATCAGGAGCTCAGCCCGGACGAGCGTCTCGTCATCGTCTGCCACCACGGCATCCGATCCATGAACGTTACCGTCTGGCTCCGCAACCATGGTTTTCAGCAGGCGCAGTCATTGCGCGGCGGCATCGACGCCTGGTCGGCCACCATCGATTCCACGGTCGGCCGCTACTGACGTTCTCGCCAGCCCGCCATTTGTGTATCTTGACCCTGTTCACCTCGTGCCCGTATAGTCGCTTCGTTCCATTGAGCCGGAAATTATTCTTCTATAGAACCAGACTCCGGAATCGCCGGCCCGCTCGCCGGTTCAAAGAATGGGGGAACCATGAAGAGGCCTCGCTCTGTGCTCACTTCTTGCCTTTTGCTGCTCTTGGCCGCTGCCGCTTCTGCTCAGGTAAAACCGTCGCCCTTGTTCGTCGATCACATGGTCTTACAGCGCGGCATGCCAGTGCCCGTCTGGGGAATGGCAAGTCCCGGTGAGACCGTAAAGGTGACCCTGAACGGCCACACCAGCGCGACCAAAGCCGGGCCGGACGGCAAATGGATGGTGCGCCTGCACAAGCTGAAAGCGGGCGGCCCGTATGAAATGCGCATCGCTGGTACAAACTCCATCACCATTCACGATGTGTTGGTCGGAGAGGTGTGGCTTGCCACGGGCCAATCCAACATGGTGTTTACGGTCTCAAAGAAAGCCGCTTACTTCGCCGGCATGCTCGACGAAGACAAAGAGATCGCTGCCGCCAATTACCCGCAGATCCGCATGTTTACGGCGAAGACGGTCAAATCTTACACGCCGCAGGACGACCCCATCGGCGACTGGCAGGTGTGCAGCCCCGAAACCGTTCCGGCTTTTTCTGCCGTGGGCTATCTGTTTGCACGCGACCTTCAGCAGCGCCTTCACATCCCCATCGGAATTCTCACCGTCGCCTACGGAGGCAGCACCGCCGAGTCCTGGTTGCCGCGCCAAGCGCTTGAAGATGATCCGCGGCTGAAGCCAATGCTCGACCGCTTCGACACGCTTGAGAGCTTTTACAAATCCCATCCCGGCGCCATGGCCGCGGACGCGCCTCCCGGTCCGCAAACCATCAACGCACGCCCCGGCAAGCCCGCCCCGTTGCGCGATCCAGTCGAGGATCAGCACCAACCCACTGTGCTCTTCAATGGCATGCTGCGACCGGTTATCCCTTACGCCGTTCGCGGTGCCATCTGGTACCAGGGCGAATCCATCGTTGGCGGCAAAGCCGGAGTGGCTCTTTATCCGCATGTGATGGCCACCCTGGTCACCGGTTGGCGTCAATTGTGGGGCGAAGGAGATTTTCCGTTTTACGCCGTGCAACTGCCGGCGCTTAAAAATGTGAGCAACAACCCCATGGTCCGCGAAGCCCAGGCGCAGATCCTTTCGCTACCCAATACCGGCCTTGCCGTCACCATCGACGCCGGCGACCCCGACAATGTGCACCCGAAGAACAAAGAGCCTGTAGGCGAGCGCCTGGCGCTCATCGCGCTCGCCAACACCTACAAACAAAAGCTGGAATATTCCGGCCCGCAATACAGCTCCATGCAGGTCGACGGCAGCTCCGTCCGCATCCATTTCACGCACGTCGATGGAGGATTGGTCGCGAAAGACGGACCCCTCAATTGGTTTCAGATCGCCGGTATCGACCAGCACTTCGTCGACGCGGATGCGGTCATTGTTGGGAAGACGGTCGTCGTCAAGAGCGCCAGTGTCCCCGCGCCAGTCGCCGTGCGCTATGCCTGGGCGAACTATCCCTTCAGCTGCAATCTCTACAACGCCGCTGGCCTGCCCGCCGCGCCCTTCCGCACCGATGACTGGGACGCGCTTTCGGAAATTGCCACGGAGTTCACGGGGAAATAGAGACAGCGTGTGCGCCCGGCCGGTGAAACTCTCGCAATCCGGGGCTCGTAGTTGTGTTTAAAGGCCTTTGAGTTACTCTCATTGAAAGGCCGGCTCAAGTGAACTTGCGCAATCCATCTCTCTAAGTCACCCTGATGCCGGCATGACCAGCAGTCTACGGTTCCCACGCGATTCGCCGGTTTTGCTTTCTTGATCGTGCCAATGGCAGGCCGATCACGCACTGGAGTGCATACTCACCTTGATGAGAAGGCAAGCTTCCCCTCATTCTCCGTTGCAGAAACCAACCCCCTCTCGCTGGTTTCGATCGCTGCTGAAGTCTCTCGGGCCTGGAATCATCACTGGGGCCGCCGATGACGACCCTTCAGGCATCGCGACATACTCTGTTGCCGGCGCACAACTCGGGACCAAACTGCTCTGGACTGCATTTCTCACATGGCCGCTGATGGCCGCAGTACAGATGATGTGCGCCCGCATCGGCGAGGTGACCGGACAGGGTCTAGCCGGGAATCTCAAGCAACGATTCCCCAAATGGGTATTGCTCGTAGTCGTGATAGCCCTTTTGACCGCCAACACAATCAATATTGGCGCGGACTTGGCGGGCATGGCGGATGCCGCTTCCATGCTGTCGGGGATCAATTCCCGCTGGCTTGTCGTGGCGTTCGCGATTCTCATCTCGTGGGCAACGATCCGGCTCCAGTATCGGCAAATCGCGGATGTCCTCAAGTGGCTTGCGCTCGTGCTTTTCGCTTACCCTGTGACTGCATTTGTAGTGGGAGCCGACTGGGGCCAAGTGCTGCGGGACACGTTTGTTCCTTCCTTGCCGCACACCAGAAATGAATGGGCGATGTTGGTTGCGATCCTGGGCACAACGATCAGCCCGTACCTCTTTTTCTGGCAAACAAGTGAGGAAGTCGAGGAAGAAAAATCTGCAGGCGAGAATACTCTCGCAAAGCGCCGAGGAGCCACATCCAAACAACTTGAATTGAGAAACATCGACGTGGGTGTCGGCGCGTTCTTCTCGAATATGGTCATGTTTTTCATCATCCTGACCACTGCGATCACCCTCAACCGGCACGGTATTACGAGGATTGAGACCTCCAAGCAAGCGGCCGAGGCTCTCCGGCCGTTTGCCGGCAAATTCGCTACAACCGTATTCACGCTGGGTATTGTGGGTGTCGGATTTCTTGCCATCCCCACACTTGCCGGATCTGCCGCATACGCCTTCGCTGACACCCTGGGGTGGCGACAAGGCTTGAACAGGAAACTGAAACAGGCCCGTTGGTTTTACGCTCTCATTCTCTTCTCCACCGCAGTGGGCGTCGCGCTGGACTTTATTGGAATCAATCCGGTCAGAGCGCTCTACTTGACAGCGGTCATCAATGGATTGCTGGCGCCCTTTCTTCTTGTGGCAATCCTGATCGTCGCAGCCGACAAGAAACTGATGCAGGGCCAGCCAAGCACCCGCTTGGGATGGATTGTTGTGGCCATTACGACGATCGCCATGTTCGCAGCAGGCATTGCAATGTTTGTTGTTTGAAGTGGAGGACTAAGCGACCTTGCGGCGTTTGCCTGCCTGAGCTGACGCTTTATGCCGCGTGGGTTTGTCGGCAGCTTCGTTCTTACGATGCCCGCTCAGTTTCCAGATTCCAAAGCAAGTGCCGGCTACCAGCAGGCCTGCGAACACACAGACCAGCGGAGTTGACCATTTCTGGAGCATCGCCGACCAAACGCGGATGGCGTGGCGCCCATAGACTACCCCGACCCAGGCTATAGCGGAGTAACGCAGGGTTCGAGCTGCACCATAGATGACGAGGAATCGGCTGCGCGAAACACCCAGCGCGCCAGCGGCGAGCGCAAATGGTAGTAGCGGAATCGGCGGGGGAAGCACAGCGGGAAGAAACACGGCGAGAATGCGGTGGCGTCCTACCCATCGAACGACTCTTCCAAGAAGACGAGCCGGGACATAGCGGCGTAAACCCGCTTTGCCCCCTCTGCGCCCGAGGTCCCATGTGGCGTATCCGCCCCCAAGGCTGCCTGCGATTGCGAATCCGGCAAGCAACCATGGGTTCGCTCCATGGGCCACCAGCCACAGAAGCACCAGGTCTGTACTGCCGGGCAGAGGTAGAGGAATGGGAGAGGAGTCGACGACGGCGACCGCGAAAAGCCCCAGGGCTCCCAGGTGGATGAGCCAATGGGGCATCAGGGAGTGATGACCAGCAGGCGCGAAAACTGCGCCATTTTTCAAGTCAAAATGCTCATGCAGAATGGATCTTACGGTTGAATTCCGAGCTTCTGAAACCACCGGGTGCGTTTTCGCCCAAGCCAGGGAATTCATGCCCAGTTCCATGAAACCCTCCTGATACTGTGTTGGATGCGAGCGCGCGTCGAATCAGTCGGCCCGCGAGCGCGCAATGCGCATAGTTGCAACTCGCCTGAAAGCCAGGAGCTGGCAGTGTATTGGAATGCGCGATATCGCCGGCAAGCGAGGTGGGATTGGACTCACCGCCCAAACGCGTATGTCACTTGAAAAAGTCCGTTGTCGATGCCGGGATTCAGTGTGGCCGTGTTGTTGTTCGAGATGTGGTGATAGCGATATTCCATGCGGAAGGATTTTGTCCTGGAGCGGAATAGTTCCAATCCAAACCCTGCGTCGAAGGTAAAGTTGAACGATCCGGCGTCCGGAACGGGGATCTGCTGGGTGGTATACATGTAACCGCCATGGCCGATAAGAAACGGCTGCAACTTTCGTCGCGAAAGAAAGTTCACTTGAAATCCAGCGGGAGACATGGCTTGGCCGACGACCCAGCGCCGTCCCTGGCACGAAATAGTCAAGGTGCCGCTGTAGTCGACTCCAGTCGCCGGATCGATGGTGTTGTACGGTATCGTGAACGGACTGCACGTTACTGACGGTCCGCTATCGTACGCATAGGTTGCGGTCGTCGGCGAGGTCTGGTTCTCCACAAAGCGGCTTAGAGGATCGCCCTCCAGAACCACCGGCATCAGCTCCCCGTTGTACTGCCAGTCCAGGATGCGATTGAGAATCAGCCGCCGGCTGTACGAAACTCCAAGATTCACCAGCTTGCGGTTCTCGGCGTCGCCCAGCAAAATGTGGCTCGAATCGTTGGAGTAGGCGCCGAACACTCCGAAGGTGTTTCGCCGTGCGTAATACGAATTGTCCGCCTTGGTTTGCCCCAGGGATGCTGCCGCCCACGCACTGAAGGCCAGCACGGTAAGAAAGCGAAGGGTGTTGGAACAGCCCGGAAGGCGCCCACATTCGAGTTTTAGCAAAACAATCTTCCTTTTCTGTGAGCGGACCAAATGGAGTTGGAAAGCCTATACTCTTGTGTTGGCTATGAAATCCATTGTAAGGGAGCGGTACGATGTCTTCTTCTGCAATTACTTACGCCCGCCAAAACCACCCGCGTTTTCTTAATGAACTGAAAGCCCTGCTGCGCATTCCGTCCATCTCCACCCTACCGGAGCACAAGGCCGATTGCCGCAAGGCTGCCGAGACCTTGCTGGCTGAGCTCAAACGCATCGGCATGGAGCACGCACGGCTCATTGAAAGCGAAGGCCATCCCCTGGTCTACGCTGACTGGCTGCACGCCACCGGCAAGCCCACGGTGCTCATCTACGGCCACTACGATGTGCAGCCTCCCGATCCGCTCGACGAATGGCTCTCGCCGCCCTTCGAGCCAACTGAGCGCAACGGCAACATCTATGCCCGCGGTGCAGTCGACGACAAAGGGCAGGTGGTTGCGCAAGTCAAAGCGCTTGAATCGCTGCTCGCGGCCAATAAATCGTTGCCATTGAACGTGCGTGTCCTCTTCGAAGGCGAAGAAGAAGTGGGAGGGGAGGGAATTGCGAACTACGTTGCCTCAAAGCCCGCCGATCTTAAAGCTGATTTTGCCCTGGTCTCCGACACCGAGCTTTTCGCGCCCGGACTGCCCACGCTTTGCGTCGGCCTGCGCGGCATGATCTACACCGAACTCGAGGTGCGCGGCGCCAAGAGCGATCTGCACTCCGGCATGTACGGCGGAGCAGCCCCCAATCCTTTCGTCTCGCTGGCGCAAATCATCGCCAAGCTCAAGGACGAGAATGGCCATATCCTTATCCCCGGCTTTTACGATGGCATCATTCCTCCCAGCAAGGAGGAGCTTGCCGCGTGGAAGAGCCTGCCCTTCGACGAAGAGGAGTACCGCAAAACTGAAGTCGGCGCTAAACAGTTGGTGGGCGAGGCCGGCTACAGCGTGCTGGAGCGCACCTGGGCGCGGCCCACGGTCGATGTACATGGTATTCCCGGCGGATTTACCGGCGCAGGCGCAAAAACTGTGATCCCTGCCAAGGCAACAGCGAAGGTTTCCATGCGCCTGGTTCCCGGTATGACGCCGGCCAAAGCATTTGCTCTCTACAAGAGCTATGTCGAAAAAATTGCCCCTGCGGGCGTCGATGTCGATGTCCGGCTCATTCACTCTGGCGACCCCTGCCTGATCCCGGTCGACAATCCCTACATTCAGGCTGCAACGCACGCCCTGCATGAGGTCTGGGGTAAGGACACGGTCTTCATTCGTTCCGGCGGTTCCATCCCCATCGTGGGCGACTTCGACCGTCACCTTGGACTGCCCAGCGTGATGATGGGCTTCGGACTGCCCGACGACAATCTCCACGCACCCAATGAAAAGTTCAACCTGAAAAACTTCTCGTTGGGTATTGAGTCGCTGATCCGTTTTCTGGAGGAAGTGGGCCGCTGAGCATGCCGGACCCGGGGCAAGAGTCGGGTGTCCGATTCTATCCGCGTCTACAGAGCCGTGCCTCGGTAGACCCGGAAAGGGTGAGAGACCGCGAGCCCAAGCCAATCCTTTGCCAACCTGATGCCGCCGGTTTCGTTCTAGCCGGCGGCCAATCCATCCGCATGGGGCAGGACAAGGCTCTCATGCTCTTTGCCGGCGAGCCCCTCGTCGTCTGCGCTCTGAATGTCCTCCGCGACGCGGGCATTAGCGCCTCGATCGCCGGCGCAAGCTCGTCTCTTGCCGAGTTTGCGACTGTCGTCGGGGATCCCGAACCCGGCCACGGTCCACTCGCCGGCATTTGTTCCGCTTTGGTTTCTACAGCGGCGCGTTACTCCGTATTTTTACCCGTCGATCTCCCTCTTCTGCCACCCTCTCTCATCTCTTTTCTGCTTCAGCACGCGGCGATTACCGGCTCGGCCGTCACCATTCCCCGGGTCTCAGGCTTTAGCCAGACCTTCCCGGCGGTACTCGACCGCGCCGTTCTGCCCGCGCTCAAAGCTGAGTTCGACGCCCGCCGCGGCGGCTGCTTTTCTGCCTTTCAAGCCGCGGCCGCAAGTTTGGGCCAGACCATCGTCGCTCCAGACGTTGAGCTTCTTGCTCAATCTGGTCGCGTTACCCATCTCCTTGGCCTGCCGCCCTTCCGCTGGTTCCTCAATGTGAATAACCCGGCAGATCTTGCGCGCGCCGAGGCGCTCGCAACGCGGCGCATCGCTTAAGCTGGTTTCAGGCCAATGTCCGATCCTTCCTCCCAACCCGAACCGCTGGAATCCCTCCAGCCGCTCAAAGCCGAGCTGGACGCGCTCGCCCAGCCGCCAGCCGATGACGGGCCGCCCTCCATCGCCCCGCCCGGGCCGCCACCTCTGGGCCCGGTCATCGTATTCGACGATGTCTCAATCTCCTTCAGTGGTCGCGCCGTACTGAAGAATGTGAGCTTCTCCGTAACCCGCGGCGAAACGCTGTGTATTCTCGGCCGCAGCGGCGTCGGCAAATCCGTCTCGTTGCGCCTCCTCATGGGCTTCCTCAAGCCCGACTCCGGCTTGATCCAGGTAGAGGGAAAGGAAATTACGGACCTCGGCGAGGAGGGAATGCGGGCCATTCGTCAGCGCGTCACCATGGTCTTCCAGAATGGCGCATTGTTTGATTCGCTGAGCGTACGCGAGAATGTCGCCTTTCCTTTGCGTGAGCGCGGCGGCCTGGTTGAAGACCAGGTGGAGCAGCTCGTCAACCGATTGATCGCCCTGGTCGGCGCTGAAGATGTGGTGGATGCTTTCCCAGCCAGTTTGTCCACCGGGCGCAAGCGCGCCATCGCCATGGCCCGCGCCCTCGCTGCGCAGCCTGAAATCGTGCTCTATGATGAACCGACCACCATGGTCGACCCCATCATCGCCCGCCGCCTTGGCGCCCTCATTCAGCGTTTGAAGCATCAGCTCGGCTTTACCAGCATTGTGGTCACGCACGACACGCGCTTCGCACAACAACTGGCTGATTCAGTCTTGTTTCTTGATCAGGGCAGGGCGCAGTTTTTCGGGCCTCTCGCCGGATTTCTTGCGTCGCGCGACCCTGATATACGGCAATTCCTTGCCCTGGATGCTTATGTGATTCCCTCGGTATAAGGAACCAGAAAAGGTATTGTTTTCTTAAGATTTCGCGCTAGAATAGTGGCATCTGTGAGTAACACCCGCTAGTAACCTATTTGTTGCTCATTTTGTCAACTTTTGCACGGCGATTTCTGTTGCAAGCCCCGTCCTTTCTGAGCGATGCTTGTGACGTCTAGTTCCATTTTTGAGTACATCGAAATTGGCGAAGATTGACGCTCTCGGTCTTTCTTTGTACTGCCTGTTCACGCACGTCGAATGTGTGGTTTGACTCTTGATTGCTGCCTGAAGAACATGCAGCTCAGCAATGCGGGCCCGGTTTCAAAACTAATGTCTACTTGGATGTCCATCCGGACACATCAATTCGCTGCTGGCCGTAATTGCGGGCGCGCTGTCGGGCGTGCTGGCGCCGGCTCAGAAAGAAACAGAGTCAAAGCTTCACCCCAGTTGACCGATGGCTGGGAGGGTTCCCGGCAGAAGTTCTTTTGCAAATCTCCAAGTCTGCTAACTCAACAAGCCTTGAATCAGGGACGCCGCTCGAGATATCCCTTGCGCAATCGCCTGTTTTTTCATTGCTTTAGTTCTCACTGCTTGCGAATCAGTCACAGTAGCCCCTTGTCCGGGCGCTTCTGAACGATTGAGGTCTGAGCAACGCTTATGGCAAGTTCGGATTTCTGGCAAAGGCTATCATCTTCGCTGACGATCCCCACCGAGTGGGAAGCCAGCGCGGCAGGGAGTCCCCCACGCGGCTCGCGTGGTGCGTCGACTCTTTGGATGGCTTTGGATGCGGTCACCGTGCTCGGCGCTGCCATCGTCACCACGCTTTACTGGTTGCGCACCAGCCCCGTCGCAGGCGCAAGAGGCTTCTGGCACGGCACTTTGATCCATGGTCGTTCGATGGGGATCCTGCTGGCGTTGCTGTGCGGATTCACGCTTGCCCTCATCGTGACCAGTCGGCGGCTGAATCTCTACACGCCCACACGCATTACCAACTTTCTTCATGAGCAGAGGCTCAGTGCTCAGGCGTGCTTTACCTCCGGCTTCCTGCTCACCGGAACGCTCTATCTGGTTCACGCCGCCGATATTCCTCGCGCCATCGTGCTCAGCACTGTGATTCTGGTAGCGGTCGCGCTCGGACTGCGGCGCTTCACATACCGCCTGATGCTTTATCGGCGCTTTGATCGGGGCCTCGACACCCGTAACGTGCTCATTGTGGGCACAGGCAACGAGGCGCGCGCTCTTCGTCAGCATTTGGAGAGCATCCGCCATCTTGGATACACGTTCAAGGGTTTTATCGACCTTCCCGGTTCCAGTCCGTGCGCAGTTGAGACCCCGATTGACATTGTTGGCGACATGGATACGCTTTTTGAGAATGCGCGCAAGCAATTCATCGATGAGATTTTCTTCGCCACTCCGTGCGAGCGCACTGTCGTCGAGGATGTTCTGAAGCAGGCACGCGTTCATGGCATCGATCTGCGTGTCGTCCCTGATTTGTACGACGGCATGGTATGGCCCAGCCCCATCGAATACATCGGCCAGTTTCCCACCATTCCACTGCATCGCGGCGAGGTTCCGGAACTGGGCCTGGTCTTCAAGCGCGTCTTTGACTCCATCTTTTCCGTGCTTGTCCTTGTCGGGCTTTCTCCCTTCCTTGCTGCCATCGCTCTCGCCATCAAGCTGGATTCACACGGCCCGGTTTTCTACACTTCTGAGCGCATTGGCAAGAAAGGTTTTGTTTTTCGCTGTATCAAGTTCCGCACCATGGTCCGCGACGCCGACAAGCGCCGCGCTGAAATCATGCACATGAATGAGCGCGACGACGTGCTCTTCAAAGTAACCAACGATCCGCGCGTCACCCGGCTTGGCCGCTTTCTGCGCAAATATTCAATCGACGAGTTGCCCCAGTTCTTCAACGTCGTTCGCGGCGAGATGAGCATCGTCGGTCCTCGCCCGCCATTGGCTGGCGAGGTGCGGAATTATAATCTCGCGCACCTGCGGCGCCTTGACGTCACACCGGGCATTACCGGTCTGTGGCAAGTGCAGGGGCGGCAGGACCCCTCCTTTGCCAGTTATGTCTCCCTCGACGTCACCTACATCGAGAACTGGAGCGTCTGGCTGGACTTCAAAATCATCATGCGTACCATTGGCGTGGTCTTCGCCGGCACCGGCACCTAGAGCCTGCTATTAACTTTCGCGCAGGCGGCGCTGAGCGCCAATTCTTCCAGGCTCTCAATTTTCCTTCAGGCGGGATTAATCTTCTGGACAGGATACTGTTCGTAGACTTCGGCCGACTCGCTGATGGCGACCGGTTTTTCCGGAGCATCCGGCCGCACCACGCGCTCCGTCCGTGGTTGTGGGCTTCGCTTCACGCGCAAATTGTTGACCGCGTATTCGATATAGGGCGACTTTAGCTCAGGTTCCTTCCCCAGGAAGCGGCAGGTGGCTATGACCTGGTCAATGATGAAGGTCGGCTGGAAGCCAGCAAGCTCAAGGCCTTTTTCCCTGGTGATTAGATAGACGATGAAGTTGAACACTTCATCGGTGAGAGTGAGCGAGCGCTGCTCGCACTCCCTGTCAAAGATGCGGCGGAACTGATCTGGAGTCGGCGGACCCACCTCGATCTTGTACGGAAGCCGGCGCAAAAACGCGGGGTCCATCAAATCTTCCGGATCGAGGTTGGTCGCAAATACCACGATTTCCTCAAACGGGATGCTGAAGCTTGCCCCGGTGCGCAATTTCAAGTAATCGAACCGGCTCTCCATGGGCACAATCCAGCGGTTCAGCAGATCGCGCGGGCTCACAAACTGGCGGCCAAAGTCATCGATCAGGAAGCAGCCGCCCAGCGCCTTCATGTGCAGCGGCGCTTCGTAGAACTGGCCGATGGGGTCATAGCGCAGGTCCAGCATATCCAGCGTCAACTCGCCTCCGGCCATCACGAAAGGCCTCTTACACCTGATCCAGCGCCGATCGCACGTTTCACGCTTGAAGCTCGCAAGCTCTGGACTGTCTTCTTTCTTCGGCTCCGGGCTTGCCTGCACGTGGATGCGCGGATCGTAGAAGCGGATGATCTGGCCTTCGACCATGATCGCGTAAGGAATGTGGATCAGCTCCTGGTAAATGCTGGCGAAACACAGCGCCACTGAAGTTTTGCCATTTCCCGGCGGCCCGTAGAGCAGGATCGCCCGGCCCGAGTTCAGTGCCGGCCCAGCCTGTTCCACAATGCTTTGCTCAATCGTCAAGGCGTGGATCGCCTCTTTAACTCGCTCCATCGTGACGCGCTCGTTGGTGGGTTTCTGCAAGTTCACGCGTTCCACAAACTCCGCCAGGGTCACCGGTGCAGGCCCGATGTAACCTGACCGTTGCATCGCGTCGAGTGTCCACCGCTTGCCCTCGTCTGTGAGCGCATAGCGCATGTCCAGGATGCTGTCAGAACCTTGCGAGCCGAGCGTGTAAAGCAGTTGCCTCTCGATTGCCATCCTCGCCAGGTCCATCACGATTGGCTGAGGCAACTTGATGGCCTCGGCGACCTGCCCAACCTTTTCCATGCGGCCCGAGAAAATGATCTTCATGAAAAGAGCCAGAAGATCCGTGTCGTTGATTCCGGTCGCTGCAATGTCCTTAGGTTCCTGTGGGACCGCGTGGAGATACTTTTCAATGACGCGATGTTCGACGAACCCGAGCGCAACCAGGTTGTCGCCGAGGGTTCCGCCGAA
Organism: uncultured Acidobacteriaceae bacterium; assembly: GCA_963841365.1. Lineage (GTDB taxonomy): Bacteria > Acidobacteriota > Terriglobia > Terriglobales > Acidobacteriaceae > Telmatobacter. Next base: position 134,455 of record CAWJDG010000024.1, on the reverse strand, counting down.
ACCCACCTGCCTGTCCAGAGCCGCAGCTACATGCTTTTCTGTGACCAGTTTGGCTCGGATTAATAGCTCGCCTAATCGCATTTGCGGATCGATGGTGCGCTCCCGACGGTCGAACTGTCTTTATCCCCAAAGATTTTCGAACGACCCGGCGTGCATCTTGAAAATGGGTCAAATAGTGACGAATTTGATTCTAGGCAGTTACGTTCGTGCAAATAAATCCCCCTTTTGGGGGTAGACGGCCCCTCTAAGATCCCGCTTTTGACCAATTTCCGCCACAAATCGCGGTCCGCTGGAGCCGTGACCGGGCGCGGGACATGTCCCTCGGCGCGACAGATGGCGGCCACGCCCCGCCGCTGGGCCTGTCACCGATTCTGCCCAGGTCTTTGGAAATAAACGGGATCATGGTTCGTCCGGATCGCGCTTTTGAGGAATAACAGGCGGTCGTCCCACCATATAAACTGGAGTTGTGAAGATCGCACTGGCCCAGATAGACCCCACGGTCGGGGATTTCACCGGCAACCTGGAGAAGATCGTCGTGGCCAGCCGCCATGCGGCGGATCAAGGCGCGCGCCTCACCGTCTTCTCCGAGCTTGCCATCTGCGGTTATCCGCCGGCCGATTTTCTTGAGAAACCCAGCTTCCTCGCCCGCTGCCGTTCCGCGGTTGACGAACTGGCCGAGGCCACGCGAGACCTGCCAACCGCCGTTCTGGCGGGCGTGGCGCTGCCTTCCGATCGCGAAGACGGCAAGCCGGCCTTCAACGCCGCAGTCTTCCTCGACCGGGGCCGTCTCCTGCTTGAGCAGCACAAGCGCCTCCTGCCCTTCTACGACGTCTTTGACGAGCAGCGCTACTTTTCCCCATCCGGCCCGCAAAAGGTGATTGACTTCGAAGGCGTTCGCCTCGCCGTCACCATTTGCGAAGATGCCTGGAACGACAAGAATTTCTGGCCGCGCCGCCTCTACATGGTCGACCCCATGGAAGAGCTCATGCGCCAGCATCCCGCGCTGCACATCAATCTCTCTTCGTCGCCGTTCTGGCACAACAAGCGCGCCATCCGCCGTGAAATGCTGGCGGCCATCGCACGCCGCGATGCCATTCCCGTGCTCATGTGCAACCAGGTCGGCGGCAACGACAGCCTCATCTTCGACGGGTCCTCGGTCGCCCTCAATGCGCGTGGTGAGCTCATCGCACAAGCCGCCTCGTTTGCTGAAGACCTCGTTGTGCTCGATCCCTTCAACGCGCCGCCGCTACCCGTTCCTGAAGAGGACTCGACCGAAGCCGCCTATCGCGCGCTCGTGCTGGGCACCCGCGATTATGTGCGCAAGTGCGGCTTCCGCAAATCTATCGTTGCTTTGAGCGGAGGCATTGACTCGGCTCTCGTGGCCGCCATCGCCACTGAGGCTCTCGGCGCGGAGAATGTCATCGGCATCGGCATGCCCAGCCCCTATTCCTCCTCAGGCTCTATCGACGACAGCCGCCGGTTGGCCGCCAATCTCGGCATCCGCTTTGAAACCATCGGTATCACGTCGATGTTCGAGGAGTTCACCCACGCGCTGCAGCCGCTCTTCAGTGGATTGAAGGAAGACATCACTGAGGAGAACATCCAGCCTCGCATTCGCGGCACGCTCCTCATGGCGCTCTCCAACAAATTCGGCGCTCTTGTGCTCACCACCGGTAACAAATCTGAGATGGCCGTGGGATATTGCACCCTTTATGGCGACATGGTGGGCGCGCTTGCCGTCATCGGCGATCTCGTCAAGACGCGCGTGTATGCGGTTTGCAATTGGCTTAACCGAGACCAGGAAAAAATCCCCGAGGCCATCCTTTCCAAGCCGCCCTCCGCTGAGCTGCGCCCCGGCCAAATGGACACCGATTCGCTGCCGCCCTACGAGGTTCTCGACCCCATCCTCGAAGCCTACGTTGAGCGCTATGAGACGCCGGAGCAGATCGCAGCGGAGCACGGTTTTTCTCTCGATCTCGTCCAACAGGTGGTGCACCTGGTTGAGCGCTCAGAATACAAGCGCCAGCAGGCTGCTCCGGTCCTCAAGGTGACCTCCAAGTCGTTTGGCATGGGCCGCAGGTTTCCCATCGCCGTCAAAGTCCAGGTGTAGCGCCGGGCCTCACACTGGCTGTAACTCTGGACTCCGGTCCGGTCGCCGCCGCCGCTGGCCCCCACCTCGCGCGAGCATTTAAGCTATAGGGTTGGGAGTCATCCCGCAATCGAAGGAGAAAAGCTTGATCCGTCCGTCAACCCGTTTCCTCGGCGCCGCCGCGCTGATTGCATTATTCGTTCCTGTGTTCCAGGCCGTAGCCCAGCAACACGTGCCGCCCGCTCCTGCAACCACCGCTCCTGAGGCGCCAACCGCGCAGCAGCAGACTACTCCCGTCACGCCTACGCCATCCGCGCCCGCTCCATCTGGACCGCCCGTCTTTCCCAAGCCTGACCCGGCAAACTTCACTGCCACCTCGCCCACAAAAGAGGTTATCGATAGCTTCCTGACTGCCAATTGGGGCTATGACCAGAACCGCATGTGGCAGGTGCAGGCCATCCTCAAGACTCCTGTGGACGGTGTCAGCAAAGTCATTATTCTCATCGGTGATAAATCCGGCAAGGAGAAGCCATCGGTTCTGGGATTCTTTGTCCTTCCCGATGGCAAGCACATCATCACTGGCGATTCCATCATCCCATTCGGTGAGCATCCGTTTGCCGATGCCCGCCAGCAGTTGCAGCAACGCGCCAACGGCCCATATCGCGGCGGGGCTGCAAAAGACTTTGAGTTGGTCGAGTTCGCCGATTTCCAGTGCCCCCATTGCAAGGAGGCGCAAGCCAACATGGACAAGCTCGCCACGGATTACCCCAAGGCGCGCATTGTCTTTCAGAGCTTTCCCATTCCATCCATACATCCTGCGGCAATGACTGCGGCCGAATACGGCCTTTGTGTGAGCAAGCTGGGCAGCAGCAGCGCATTCTTCCAGTACGCATCCGCCGTCTTTGACGGCCAGGATGGGCTCGCATCTCCCGATGGCGCCACGCTCACTCTCAACAGCGCCGTAACCAAAGCCGGCCTCGACCCCACCAAGGTGGCAGCCTGCGCCGCAGCGCCAGAGATCAAGGCAGACGTTGAAGCCTCAATCAAGCTGGGGACCGATTTGGGCATCGACCAGGTGCCCATGCTCGACATTAACGGTCGCGTGGTTCAGGCCAACGCGCCCTACGATGTGCTGAAGAAGATCATCGACTACCAGATAAAAGAAGACGGCATCGGCCAGTAAGAATCTCAAAGAGCCCAACGTTTCATGATGCTAAGACATCGGGGGCGTTGGCTCTTTGCCTGCCGCACAACCTACCTTGCCGCGGCCAGTGTGCCGAGAGAGCAGTTGGCACTCGTCGGCGTCAGGACGGGATTGCCGTCACCATCCAAGCCAGTCATCAGCTTGCCATTCACTGCGGTTGTGCCGGTTCCCATCAGTGTGCCGCCGGATGTTAGCGTCAGGCTGATTGGCAAGGTTCCATTCTTCAAGGCAATCTTCACCGCGCCCCCCGCATTTGCGATGTCGTATGCAGCCATCACGTGCGCCTGAGCACAATCGATCACGGCGCCCGCGTCCTGAAACTGTATCTTCATCCCTCCGGCGCCGGCGTAGGTACCCACCAACCGGGGTCCAGGGGCGAGAAGAACCTGCTGCTGCGCGGAGCTATCAGATCCAGCCCCCAGAATCATTGACACGGCGCCTGAAAGGTCGGCTATTAAACCTTGGTCGGGCGCCGTCGGCGGTCCAGGGGTCAGCGTCCCCACGTTGCAATGCGCTGTAATTGCGCCATAGATCGGGTTCCTCGTACTTGCTCCGGTCTTCAAATTCGTCACGACTTCGTAGCCGGTGATCTGTTGTCCCGTAATGTCCTGCGCAACAGGCCCCGTGATCTTTCCGTTCACGCCCAGAGTCAAGTGCAGATCCCGCGGCTGATTTTTGATCGTGATCGAATACTGGCTGCCCGACGGCTCGACTGTGTAATTGTGGCCGCCCTGCACCATCTTGCCGCAGCTTGCAATGTCCACATTTCCGTCGCCAAACGCGAACGTGAGCCCACTCGTAGCCTTGTATAAGCCGAACATGACGAGCCCAGCTGCAGCACGACCTGTGAGCGCATCAGTATTGATCCCGATCATGCTCTTGAATCCCTCGCTCAAACCTGTGCCCATACACTGCATCATGCTGCCGCCCAGCTCCACGCAGCGTCTCGCAGCTAGCGTGCCTGGATCATTGGTTGGCGCCAACCGCGTCGCAGGCTGCGCGGTTCCCGGTGGAGGATTCGAGTGTGCTTGCGCGGCCATGTAAATTCCCTGAATAGTCGGCATCCGGAAAGTGCTGAACAGCGTAGCAATAAAGTCGGGTCTGCCGAGGTAGCTATCCTGCGGGAAAGGAGGCGACTTGGCCAGGTTGTTATAGGCGTTGAAGTAATTGGTCACGATGCGCGCTTCATCGGGCGTTAGTTGGTTCTGGGCCATGCGTTGTCCCGCCAGAGCAGCGATCATCTGCCCGAACTCGTGAAACGCGCTCATCTGGCGGTTCGCCGTATCCTGCGCGCTCGTGCCTCTCAGTTGCGCCATGATCTGATCCACTGTCGGAAATTCCTTCAGATACGGCGGATTGAATGATTGCTGCGCGGTAGTCGCAGGTTGCGGTGCAGGGTTTGCCGAGGAACCCGGAGCTGACGATGGCTGTTTTGTATTCGCGGCATTCGTGCATCCCTGCAGCCTGCCTGTCATTGATGACCACGAGCTGTCCATTGCCGTGACCAGCCTGCCGTTCTGCTCTTCGGTTGTCTCGCACCATTGGTCCGCGCGGTATGGTTTGCACACGGTTACCGTGTAGGTAATGCCATTTGCGCAAACATATGGTGAGTTCAGGATCGGTGGCGCCTGGCCTGCGGCGGCCACGGTCGCAAGACACATTGTCAGCGTCACTAACGATTCTCGTCCCACGCTGGAAATGCGCCGGGCTCGTTCGCTTGACTGCGACATTCCGAAAGGTCTCGCTGTCCCATATTCCGTGACTAAAAGACAAATGCTTCGCACCAATCCTCCTCCGGCGCAGCCTGTCAATCGCGCAGGCTGCGCAGTCATTGGCGCTCCTGCTCGCGCCCAAAGTGCAATGCGTGTCCCAACGCAACTCTAAGGTTTTCTTCTAAGGATGAGGCCGGGGAAGCATCACCCGCGCATGCGGTGTGATCGACGCCATACTACCAGCTTGTGGTTTATTTGCGAAAGCAGACGGCCCGCACCGGGGATACATGCGCTATTGATGCTTCGATTCCACCCGCAGCTTCCCCGTGTAGACCTCGCACCGCCTATCCGGGTGTTATATATGTACTGGACTCTCGCTGATCGATCTTTCAAGCGAGTGCGACCAACGTCTCAATCGATTGCGTCGGCTCAGTTGCCTCCTTTGGACTGCCCGATAACATCGCGGAATTCACAAAAGATACACAAAAGGGAACTCTGCAATGAATTTACCGCGCTTATCTCTTCCTCTTGCCCTCGCGCAACGAAGCATGAAAGAACTCTCGTTCTACTCCTTAGCGATGTTGGCGATCGGCGCAGCAGTTTCGCCCCTTGCATCGCAGACACGTGTCGTTGAAACTCCGCTTGCCACCCTGACTCTGTCAGAACAGAGTGGCGATTTGATCGGTTTGCAATGGAAGAAACCAAAGCTCGATGTAATCGCCGAGCCGCGTCTTGGCGAGAACTTTCGCATCCTCCTCCCGCAAAAGGGGTATGAGGCCAACTACTTCAACAGCCGCGATCAGAAAGTGGATCACATCGACGCGATCCCTGGTGGAGTCGTTTGCACATACAACGCGTTGCACAACGAGCGCGAGACCCTTCCGGTCAAAGTGCGCTACCGGATCGAGGCCGTCGAGACTCAGGGTGCCGGCGGGCAGATTCATTTTTCTATCGACGTTGACAACCCTACAGATCGCAAGCTGGCCGAAGTGATGTACGGGATCATCGGCGGCCAAAAAGGCATCGGTGACCGGCTCGATACCAAATCGATGGTGCCCGGTGGAAACGACAATCTATCCCCTGTGCTGTTTACTCGTTTCCGCCCGGGTTTCTTTGGAGGTGGCGGCAACTTCGGCATTCCTTACGACGCGATGAGCTTCTCCTATCCCGGAGCCATGTCGATGGGTTGGGTCGATATCTACAACCCCAAAGCAGGCATCGGATATTACTACGCCAACCAGGATGCCGAGACGCGGCTGATGCTGCTGGATGTGGAGCTTCGCCCCTATGCAACAGGCGCCGAAATCAACGACAATTGGCCCGCTCCCTCAGACATCCCGCCGGGACAGCCCATTGGCCTGACGATGGGTTGGGTGAACATGCCCTATCTCAGCAATGGGACATTTACCTCGGGGCCCGTCGCGCTCGAAGTCCACCTGGGAGATTGGCACGAGGCAAGCCACATCTATCGTTCCTGGTTTGACCAACACTTTACCGTTCAACGCACGCCCGATTGGCTTCGCAAGGAAAATGCATGGCAATCCATCATCCTCTCCAATGGCGAAGACGTGATTGCGCATCGCTTCAGCGAACTGCCTAGGCTGGCTGCCGACGCAAAAAAATATGGAATCACCACATTCGAGATTCTCGGCTGGGATATCGGTGGCATCGATCGGGGATACCCGCAATACCAGCCCGATCCGCGGCTGGGAACGCCGGAGGAGTTTCGCGATGCGCTCGCCAAGATGCGCGCCATCGGTGTTCATCCGCTGATCTTCACCAATGTGGACGTCGCAGATACCGCTACGCCGCTCTTTCAGAATCAGCTCAAGCAATATGCCGTCGACGGCCTCTGGGCGCCAGACTGGACAATCCTGGGATGGGGAGAAGGCACCATCAGCGCGACCGCGGGCCTTACGCCGCCGAACATGACCCTGGTCAGCCCCGCGCATCCAGAGCTTCGGAAGTTGGAGATGGATCAGTACCTTCAGCTCGTCCGCGATGGAGCAGATGGCTTCCAGATGGACAAATCCAACGGCTCAGGCAAGCTCGACTTCAACAAGCAGCTTCCCGTCTCTCCCGACCAATCGCTCTTTGCGGGCATCATGGAAACGTTCAAAGAACTGCTGCCGGCAGCGCGAGCCATCAATCCCGGTTTTTCCCTCGCCGGCGAAGTCTTGTCTGACCGGGCGTTTCCCTACGTCGATGTCTCGTACATGCGGATGGGCAATATTGATATTGGATCGCCGGTGTTGAAGTACACCTTCCCGGAGTGGACCGGGACCATCTTCGGCACCACTCCCGGTGACTACACCGAAATCAACAACGGCATGCGCTATGGGTTCGTATGGGACATCGCGGCGCGCCACTACAGCGAGTCGGTCGATGATCCTCTGACTCGTCCCTTCGCGCGCTACGTGAGCGAAATGATCCGCATTCGCAAGGAGTACGCCGACCTGCTCTTCCTGGGGCGCTTTAATGACACCACGGGCGCCACTGTAAATGGCGGCCGGGACATTCGTTATTCCGTCTTCAATCCGCTTCAGCCAGATACCAAGCGCCGCGCCTGCGTGATCGTCAATTTCGGAGATGCACCGGAATCCGCCGAACTTCACCTCGACGGCATGAGCGGAGAAGTGACAATTGCTACCCCGTTTCACCCGGATCGAAAGGCGACGCTTCCCGTCACGCTCTCGATTCCACCGCGAGAGCTTGCGGTGATCGTGAAGCGATAACCGCCTTAATCAAGGCGTTGCCGCCCAGCTCCTGCCTCGCTCACAATCTCACCGGGGTGCCCCGTCCTAGCTTCGCTAGGGCGGGACACTGCCTATTGCCCGTTCCTCTCCACTCGCAACATCGCCGTGTGCCCCGCCGCCTGCGTCCCGCGAATCACGTGCGGCGTCATCACGATCACCAGCGTGGCGTAGTTCTTCTGCATATCCTTGTCGGTCACATTGTTCATTCCCGGTATCTCGCTCAGCCCCGGAGTTCCGCTGATGGCACGGCTTTGCGACTTGTCTAATTCGGTGGCTACCACGACCGCCTCGCCTTCCTTCAACGTCACCACGCCTGAGTAAGCCCGGTTATTCAGCACGGGATTTCCGTCAATCATGGTTCCTGACAATGCATCGAGCTTCAGATCGATGCTCAGCGCGACATCGTCGTTGCGTAGCACCTTGGGTGTTGCGTTCAGCGTCAAACCCAGATCCTGATACTGCACCATGGGAATGGCGGCCGTCGCACTGCCCAGCGAGGAGAGCAGAGAGCTGAGACTGCTTGAACTGCCCGCGCCCGTCAGTCCTGGAATGTTCGGCAAGTTCGCCGCCGGGTTCGAATAGGTAGCGGTTTGGATGGGATATCTCTCGCCCTCCTTGAGCGTGCCTTGCTCGCCGTCCTGCAGGCGCAGTTGAATCTGGTCGAGCTCGCGCGAGTCTGAAGTGTTCAGGTTCAAATTGAAAGTAGTCGTGCCCGGCGCCAGCGCCGATTGCGTGAGCCCCCCGCCAAACAATGCGAATCCGCTTGAGAGCAGCGGGCTTGAAACCTGCCCGGAGGCAATCAGAATCCCAAGGATCGCCAGCGGATCGTTCGGCGATGCCAACCCCGACGAGATGATCTGCTGCACCAGGTTCTGGTTTTGGCTCAGCAAAGACTCCTCTTCGGCGGCCACGTTGAAGGCCGTAATGCTCTGCGGAAACTGAGTTCCGGTGTTGCGGTTGCTCGTGTGAGCCACCTGGATCATGTGTACATCGAGAAGAACCTGGCTGCGCCCGTCAAGCAGACCTTGCAATGTGGTGTTGAATGCGTCCAGCGTCAATGCAGGCGCGCGCAGGGTCATGGTGCGCTCCGCTAGCGAAAGATGCACCTGGTTCACCATGAACACCTGCTTGGCCAGTGTCTGCACTCCGTTCATGTCATCGTCGCTGAGCCCCGTCAGGTAGACCGTCTCCAGTTCTTGAGGAATCAGGCGTGTGCGATTGTCGCGCGTGTCCGCTGCCACCACCACGTGGTGCGCATCCAGCGGAACGTAAAAAGTGTTGGTCACCAGGCTCAGGATGCGCGCTGCATCTTCAAAACTGGCGTCATCTACATCCAGCCGCGTCTGAATTGCGCGCACGCTGTCGTCAATCAGCGCCACCATCCCGTATGCCTTGTACACCTGGTCGATCAACTGACGCTCGTCGCCGCGCACATGAAAGCTATGCGTCCCGGACGTCGGCGAAAGCGGTTCTTCCCTGCCCATTCCGGCGGAACTCTTCGCGTTGGGCGATTGCGGCTCTGCTGGCGCTGCGGCGTCGGCAAGTTCATCAAGATGCTGGCTGGCCTCGAAGTTTGTGGGGTCGAGCGCGAGAGCGCGGGTCAGCGCGCCGCGCGCCGCAGCATCGTTGCCCAGCAGCCGGTCCTTGGCCGCGTCCTGGATCAGGGAGGTTACTTCATGAGCGCGGGCCACACTTGCTGCCAGCCGGTAGTCCGCGTTCGTGGGGTCGAGCGCAGCCGCATGTTCAAAGCCCTGCATCGCCTCTTCAAACTGGCGATTCACAAACAGCTTGCTGGAATGGAGGTACAGCTTCGCCGCGCGCCGCTGCGCGCTTCCGCGCGGCCCCTTGGCTTCCTTCGCTAGCGCAGGAATCTCGGCGCTGGTCGCCGCCTGCCCGCTCGCCGCATTGCCAGGACCTGAACCGCCGGACTCCTGTCCGGCTGTCGCGTTGGCCTCCTGGCCCGCGCTTCCCGCGCCCACAGTGCTTTGGCCAGCGCTCGCATTCCCATCCGCCGCCTGCGCAAACAGCGCGGCCGCAAAGGCTGCCGCGAGCAATCCCGCGGCGCATCGCAATGCCAGCGCCCGCACTCCATCGCGCGCCTGCCCGCCCAGTTGCGGCCGCTGCCAATTCATAGCGCACTTTTCGTAGCCGCCAACAGGTCCGCCAGCGACGAAACGCACGCCTCGGGCTGGCACTCCAGCAGCTCGTCAAAACTATACTTCCCCGTGGCGACGGCGATGACCGGAAGAAAATTGGCGCGCGCAGCCTCAATATCCCGTGGCGTATCGCCCACCACGCAGATCTTCGCCTCGGCGTGCCCGGCGGCCTCCGGGCGAGGTCCGGCCATCTCGGTGGCTTTGCGAGCCGCCTGCCCAATCAACTCCGCGCGGATCGGAAAGTGATCGCTGAAGCCGCCAAAGCGGAACCACTCGCGCAGCCCCGCCTTCTCAATTTTGATCCAGCCGATCGCCTCCAGATTGCCCGAGGCCACGCCCAGAAGCGCGCCCTTTTGGGCGAGGTGGCGCAATACGTCTTCTACGCCCGGCATCAGCTCCGGATCCAACTCATTCCGCCGCTCCGCTACGCAGTTCCGCATCGCTTCCAGAATGGCGTCGTATCGCTCTTCAAGTACCTTGGGGGGAATCCCGGCCTGGTTGCATGCCTCGCGCAGGATAGCGGTATCGGTGCTGCCATGCAGCAACACCCCCGCCAAGGTAATCTCGAATCCCGTTACCCGATGCACGCTTGAGGCAACGGAGTCGAAGTGCACGCGGTCCCGGCTCCGCAAAAGTGTGCCGTCAATATCGAACAGGTAAGCGTTCTGACCATCCCAGTCAAAATCCGGCTCGAGCGCAATACGCGGGCCTTTTGTCGTTGAAAATGTCGCCATATTCTCGGTAGCGCTCTTGGAGGTGCGGGAAAACTCACTCGGCCCCAGAATTTCCATCCGGGCCCTTTTGTCTGGCTTGCCTGGCAAGTCCAGGCTTTAGCCCTGACCGCTGTAAATGCTGCGGACAAACACGGGCCTTGGCCCCTCCGGGTTCTCTGTCTTTCGAGCCTTGTAGCGGTTCTCCCATCGGCGCAGGGCAAAGCCACAGCACTTAAGTGGCGTTTTCCCAGAGAAAACGCCGTCCTCAATTGCCATCAACGCTCCACGTGAATGGGAAAACCGCCGCAGCAACGCGTCTTTCCGCGGCGCCGTCAGCCTTGGCGGTAGCCTTGGCGCACAGCGCTATATACAGGACGTTCGCTCCGGGGCGGACGCTTGAGCCCGGCGCGCACATCCGATAAGTCCAGCCCCAGTTCGGCCATGGCGCGGCTCAGCGTATTGCGGTGCATGCCCAGCTCTTCCGCCGCCTTGCACTGGTTGCCACGATGCGCAATCAGGACCTCGCGCAAATATTGGCGCTTGAACTCGCGCACTGCCTCCTCGTAGCGAACTCCGCTGGAGTGCAACTGCGTCACCAGGATGTCTAATTCTCTTCTCACTCGCCCCTCTTGCTTTTCCAGATCAATCAGTGTAACTCGTACTTTTGCGCTTTGCAGCAAATCTCATCACTTTGGGCCATTACCGGGGTGCATCCATTGTGGTGACCCATGTTCCAACTGCTTGACCCCGTCGCGTACGCGATCCCCAAGTTCGCCCGGACTCATGGTCGAACTCACATGTAAGGCTCCGGTGAACATCCCTGGCAGCCTCGCCTCCGCCAGCCACATCTGTGCGGGGAAGAATGCCACCGTCACCAGGATGCACACCGTCACCAGCAACGCCCCTTGCAGGAACCCCATCACTGCACCGCCCAGCTTGTCCAGGCAACCCAGTCCCATCCAGCGCACAGTGTTTGCCAACATTCCCCCGGTAATGTTCGCAACCGCCATCACTAGCAGCGCAATTATCAAAAAACCAATGACATTGTCGACAGCCTGAACCGGAAGAATCTTGTTGAACACCGCCGCCACGCGCTCGTAGTTCCAACTTGCAAGCAGCAGGCCCAGCACCAACCCGGCCAGCGAACAAAACGAGCGGAAGAATCCCTGCGCCAGTCCTCCCAGCGTCGCCACCAGCATCACAACTACAATGACCCAATCAACCCACGTCATCACTCGCTCCGCTGTCGGTTCCGGGTAGGCAGACCTTACGATCCGAGCTCCCGTCCGGTCAATCGCCGGAAGGCTTCATAATACTTGGCCCGCGTGCGCTCTACCACCTCTTCAGGCAAACCCGGCGCCGGCGCTTGCTTGTTCCAGTGGATCTCTTCCAGATAGTCGCGTACGAACTGTTTGTCAAATGATGGCTGCGCCCCTCCGGGTTTCCAGGCTTGCCCATCCCAGAAGCGCGAAGAATCCGGTGTCAATACCTCATCGGCAAGGATAACCCCTTCCGCGGTTTTGCCAAACTCGAATTTTGTATCGGCCAGGATCAATCCGCAAGTTTGGGCGTGCGCGGCCGCCCGTTTGTAGATCGCCATCGTCAGGCGGCGCAGCTCCGCAGCCAGTTCCTCGCCAATCACCTTCGCCACGGCCTCGTACGAAATGTTCTCGTCGTGCTCTCCGCCCTCGGCTTTCGTCGCCGGAGTAAACACAGGTTCTGGCAATCGCGAACCATCCGCTAGCCCGGCCGGCAGCGGAATCCCGCAAACCGTTCCCGACACCCGGTACTCCTTCCAGCCCGATCCAGTCAGGTATCCGCGAGCCACACATTCCACCGGAAACATCGCGGCGCGCTTCACCAGCATCGTGCGCCCCTCCAGTTGATCCGCATATGCCTGCAGCGAGGCAGGGAACTCCTTCACGTTGGCCGTGATCAGGTGATTCGGAACCAAGTCCTTCAGCAGGTCAAACCAGAAAAGCGAAATCTGCGTAAGGACTTTGCCTTTGTCCGGAATTCCGGTGGCCAGCACGTGATCGAATGCCGAAATGCGATCCGTTGCCACCAGCAGTAAAGCGCCATCGACGGCGTAAAGGTCGCGCACCTTGCCGCGTCCAAGCAGGGGAGTCGGGCCCAGATTTGTTTGAAGCAGTGCTGCCATGGAGTTGATTCCTCGGAGGGAGACGATTGCGGTTTCAGGGTTACAGTGTACCGGTGCCACTTCACCCAAGTCGATGCGACAAAAAGGAGCAGCGACCCTGAAGATACTTGAAATGGCACGGCCACCCTGGAATCGCCGTGAATCTCCGATTTTCCAGCCGCAACCTCGCTTTGTCAATCACCTCTCTCGCACCGTGGGAAACACGGACTGCCTGCTGCTGCCACAACTCGAGAGAGCAGCCTGGCTTCGAACGGAAACGCTCTTGATCGAAGCGCGAAAAGAGAAATTATTCCTTAACACAAACCCGTGTGATGGCCGTCACGGACCAATATCTCCGCATGGGAGACACTTCGATTGTCAACATGGTTCGGAAGGCGTGTAAGAAAGCCTTCTTTGAGCCGGGCGACACGAGGCAGCAGTGGAAAGGGGAAGCCGCGGCTTGCTTCGTTTAGTGCAGGGATCACCAGTAGCCGCGTGCTACCGACCTCCAGTGCCGGCTACTGGTCCCCGATATTATCTTGTGTTCTTAGTAAGCTATACAAGCGCCTCCGAAGAGACGTGATCCTTCGGGGGCGATTTTTTGTCTTGCGTTGCACTCCGTCACCATCACAGAATTCCCTAAGGCCGCACAATCATCTTCCCAACACCGTCGCGATATTGACCGGCGGTTGTGAACGCCTCATCGATACGCCCAATCTCCCGCGTGTGCGTCAGCAGCGGCGCAAACCATTCGGCATGCGCGCGCAGCAGCTCCAGAGCCTCTTCTGTTTCATGGTTCGATCGGCGCACGTTGAAGATCGTCAGCTCCTTGCGCCTCATGGCCGACCCCTCCATTGACACCATGGCCGTTGAATGAATCCCTGTCAGCGCCACGCGGCCCGCATTGCGCGCCACTTGAACAGCTTGCGCGGTTGTATCTTCTGCCGCCGCGCAGTCAATCGCACAATCGACGCCGCGCTGCCCCGTCCCGCTCATGATTTCCGCAATTGCTTCCCCCGGCTCGATCACCGCGTCAGCGCCGATCCCCCGCGCCATCTCGCGCCGGTGCGCCAGCGGCTCCACGGCCCAGATTCGTCCCGCCTTGGCGGCTCGCAATGCCGCGATCGTCAAAAGCCCGATGGGTCCCGCGCCAATCACCGCTACCGTTTCGCCCGGGCGAATCGACGCCAACCTGAGCGAATGCACGGCAATCGCCAGAGGCTCGGCCAAAGTCGCTTCATCGCACGACATTCCGGCGGGAATGGGGAGAAAATTGCCGGCTGGTAAATTCACCAGTTCGCGGAAAAAACCAGCGTTGGTGGGCGTGCTCAGAAAGCGAATGTTCGCGCACACGTTGTGGTGCCCGCTCAAGCAGTACTCGCAGTGATAGCAATAAAGCGCGGGCTCAAGCGCCCCGCGATCGCCGGCAGCGAGTCCTGTCACGCCGGCGCCCGTCTTCGCAATCCTGCCCGCTGGCTCGTGCCCCAGCACCATCGGGTACACGTTGGGAGTCCCGCCCACCGCGCCTTCTTTGTAGGCATGCAGATCGGAACCGCAAACACCCACAGCCTCAATTCGCACCTGCACTTCGCCCGGTTCAGGGTCTTCAATCGCCATCTCAGCCAACCGGAATGTCAAGGGAGCAGTGAGTTCCGCAGCGCGCATCGATTGCTCTTCCTCAGAAACGATAACGATAACTCATCACTCGGCCAGAAACAAAAACGGGGTGCCCCCGTCCTGGCTTTGCTAGGGCGGGGGAGGCAGCTTGATATACTGCCCTCCATCCACGGTCAGCAAGATCTCCACCCTCACGCAGGCCATCCTCATCCAGCTTGTCGGGATCGTTCATAGGAGGGACCCTCCAGATGCCTCGAATCTGCCGCTCCATCGCTGCGGCATCCATTCTCGCCATTGCGTTCACGCTGTTCGGCCAGGCCCCCGCGCAGACCTCGCCGATGACCCCCGATATTCCGGCGAAGTTCACCCCTCCCCGCAATGGCTATGACTACGTCAAGCGCGAAGTCATGATCCCCATGCGCGACGGCGTGAGGCTGTATACCGTCATCGCCATCCCCAAAGGCGCCAACCATGCGCCCATCATTCTCACGCGCACTCCCTATGACGCAGCAGATCGCATGAAACAGATGGAATCGCCCTATCTCTCGCAGGAACTCACGGTAGGCGACGACGTATGGGTCGAAGCAGGATTCATTCGCGTCTTTCAAGACGTGCGCGGCAAGTACGGCTCGGAAGGCGAGTATGTCATGACGCCGCCGCCCACCGGGCCCCTTAATCCCACCGGGCCAAACGACACCAAGGATGCATGGGACACCATTGACTGGCTGGTGAAGAACGTTCCCGAGTCGAACGGAAGGGTGGGCATGATCGGCTCGTCGTACGAGGGGTTCACGGTGGTCATGGCGCTCATCGATCCGCACCCGGCGCTGAAGGTGGCCGCGCCTGAGAGCCCCATGGTGGATGCCTGGATGGGCGATGACTGGTTTCACTACGGCGCCTTCCGGCAGATCAATCTGGACTACTTCACCGAACAGACCACCGCGCGAGGAAAGGGCGGCGCGATTCCGCGGCTCGATCTGGACGATTACACGAATTTTCTCGAGCAGGGTTCGGCGGGCGACTTTGCGCGCTACGGCGGACTCGAGCAACTTCCATTCTGGCAAAAAATCGAGCAGCACCCCGCATACGACGAGTTCTGGCAGGGCCAGGCGCTCGACAAGATCATGGCCAAAGTTCCACTCAAGGTGCCCGTGCTGTGGGAGCAGGGCCTTTGGGACCAGGAAGATATGTGGGGCGGGAACCACTGCTATGAGGCCGTGGAACCCAAGGACACAAATAACGATAAAAATTTCCTAGTAATGGGCCCGTGGTTTCATTCGCAGATCAACCGCAAGGGCTGGTCGCTCGGACCCTTGCAGTGGACCGGTGACACCACGCGCCAATATCGCCACGATGTCCTGTTGCCGTTCTTCACGCAGTATCTGGTGGATGGCGCGCCCAAGGCCGACACTCCGCCCGTATGGGTCTACAACACTGGCGAAAACCATTGGGACCGCTTTACCCAGTGGCCGATGAGTTGCGAAAGCGGCTGCCCCAACAAGGCGCGGCCCATTTATCTTGAAGCAGGTGGGAAGCTCTCCTTCGACGCGCCGGCAGCAGGGAGTGAAAAGTATACGGAATATGTATCCGACCCAGCCAAGCCGGTGCCGTTTTCCCCACGGCCCTTTGTTGAAAACGACGAGAATGCGTGGCGCACCTGGCTCGTGCACGATCAACGCTTCGTCGATGGCCGTCCCGATGTGCTCACCTTTATCAGCGATCCGTTAACGGCGCCCCTGCAGCTCAGCGGGCGGCCCAACGTGAACCTCTACGCTTCCACAAGTGGCACTGACAGCGATTGGGTGGTGAAATTGATTGACGTCTATCCCGGCGTTGATTCCTACGATGCGGCAATGGGCGGCTACGAGCTACCCATTGCAACCGACATTTTTCGCGGCCGCTACCGCACCAGCTTCGAGCATCCTCAAGCCATCAAGCCCGATGAGCCCCTGCTCTACAAGTTCGGGTTGCCCATGGTGAATCACGTCTTCAAGCCGGGTCACCGCATCATGGTGCAGGTGCAGTCCACGCTGTTTCCTCTTTACGACCGCAATCCGCAGACGTTTGTGCCCAACATCTTTGATGCCAAACCAGCGGATTACCAGAAAGCCACGCAGCAAGTGTGGCACGCGCCCGGCAAAGCCAGCTTCATCGAATTGCCGGTAGTCGCAGCAAATTAACCCGGTTCCGGTCCGACCGCACTACTGGTTCGCCAGCTCCTGTGCCAGCGCCGAAGGCACCTGCTTGAACCCCGCCGGAACCTCAAATGCCGACGCCGGAATCGGATCGTGCGAGAAGTTTGATTTCTGCGTGGTCGTTTCCAGCAGAGTTGTTTGTCCTGGAGTCTGCGGCGTATCCGTTGAGCTCGCTGGCGGCGGATTAGTCGGCTGCGACTTCTTCTTGCCAAATAACCCGACGAGACCCGACACACCTTTCGCCACTACATTGCCTCCGGTCCCCGTGTCGTCAGGGCTGCTGGATGCGTTCCCGCCCTGCGGCTGGCTCGCTGCGTTGCTCCCCTGTGGCGCTGCCGCGCCCGTTCCCGATCCGCCCATGCTCGTCTTCTCCAAAATTGGAGTCCCCTGGATCTTCGCCATTTCCTTCCCTGACTGCGCAAAGGCCGCGGCCGCGCCTGGCTGGCTGGCAAACATTTGCGCCTGCGCTGTCGCCGCGCTTGACGCGTTGCCCAGCATGCTCGCATATGCAGAAAGATCCACCCCCGACATCAGCGCCTGCTGAAAGCGCGTATCAAAGTCCTGAGCGTCTTTCATCTCATCGGGCTCGGTAGGAGTGGTCCAGATTTCAGAGGTCACCGTGTAGGTCGAGCTCGTCCCCGGTTGGCTCGTATCGGTCACAATCGTTGTCAACGTCAGAATCTGCTGCTTCGCGTTCAGGCCGTTCACCACCTGCTCAAGCCCCGTATTCTTCACCGACACTGAAAAGCTGAATTGCAGGTTGCTGGGTGCCGTCGGCGGTTGCTGCGGCTGCGGAGCCGGGGCCTGCGCCTGCTGCATTTTGCCCTGCGCTTTCGCCATCGCCTTGCGCATGTCGTCAAACGTATCCACACTGTACTGTTTTTTCACCGTGTCAATGTGGATGATCTCCTGCTTATCCAGGTCGTAAATCTCCGTCGATTGGCTCGTCACCACCGCCTTCTGGTTCCCGTGCACCATCGTCGTGGTCGTCGTCGGAGCAGTCAGGTTTTTTATTTGCTTCCCCATAAATGGGATGTTCTTCAGCGAATCCACCAGTTGGCCGCCGGTCATCTGCGTCGTGTCCTGGTAGCTCGAGTCGCCATAGCACACCAGCGGGCTCAGCGCCAAAGCCAGTGCGACCATTCCTTGCCCACACCTGTTCATTGCCAGTCTCCTCCCTGCTTTCAGGAACGCACCGCAATCCAGCCAGTGTCAAGCGCAAAGTGGGCACTCGGAATAGGCCCATAACGCAGCTTACTGGAATTGATCCGCCTCAACCGGAGTGCCCCGTCGTAGCTCTGCCAGGACGCGGCATCAAACCATCCCGCAGGAGATGCCACGGAGTGATTGGAAAATCGCCTATGAAGTCACCGATCCCTCAATTCTCGGTTGGCTTCTCCTCAATGTGATCGATCACCAGCACAGGCAGTGGACGCTTTTGCTTCTCGAATTTCAGTCCGAGCTGCTTGTTGACGGCGTCGAAAAAAGAAACGGCGCCATTCGGGTCTGACCCCGCAGGCGGAGGTGCGGATGCGGGAAACAATCCACCGCCGCCCGCGCCGATCACCCAGGACGAGCTGAAGGCCAATGTAAAGTCCCAAGATCCTTTGATTCCTGTCGCGTCCTGCACATCGCTATTGATGTATCCCCCGTCCAGCTCCTGAAACTCATCTGCAATCTGCGCCATGGTCATGTTCTGGCACGTAACCAACCTGTCGAGCGCCGGATTTGTCAGCCTTGGGTCCTTCTCCCCCGGCGCCACCACATTGCCGCACCGCGTATGGCTCGTGGGATCGGCTTTCGTGAGCTTCGGGTTCGGCGCAGTCAGAATGAACCCGTTGATCGGCTGGTTTTCAATATGCGTCTGGATCCCGAACCGATCCACCAGCAGCCCGCGCAGCATGTGGCGCAGATCGTCAATGTCGATGAACGGCGGACCTTGTGGAACGCTTCCGGCACTGTCCGTCGCCATCTTCGCCACGATATCGTAACGATCCGAATCCAGCCATTTCGGCGCGCCCGCCAGCACTTCGTCGTCAGACATGTTCAGATCCCACGCAAAGTAGATCAGGAACCTGAGCGTTGCTCCCTGAATATTCAGTTCCAGACCATTGAATCGGATGTTCAACCGCTCGTCCGGCTTGCTGGGCTTGATCGTGGCCACTTCAATCTCCGGCGGCGGCAACGGAGGCAGAATTTTCGCGAGATCCGGTGCATTGGGCGTCGGCGCCTCATTCACGTTGTCCACCATGATCACGGGCCTGGGCTGCATTTGCGATGCAAACACGAGTCCGAGTTGTTTCTCTACGGCATCGGTGACAGGGATGCCCTCCGCACCGGCCATCGCCAGTTGGCTCCGGTTGCTCCATTTCAGGTCGAAATTCCAGGTCCCCTTGAGCCCGGTCGCATCCCCGATCGGGCCGGGCCAGTAATCATAGGTAAAGTTGTGCAGAGTTAGTACGAAGGCCGCCATCGAGATGTTGTGGCAGGAAATGGTCATGGTCGGGACAGCACCTTGCGACAGTTCCGGCAGGGGTTTGAACCGGCATCCGGAATCATCTTCTGAACCGGTAGCCTGTTTCATCTTGACCCCATCTTTGCTCACGACAAGCACTCTCGCCGGGGCAGAGATCGAGGTTTCGCGCGCCGCCAGGTTGAATCGGTCCACAAGCAGCGCGCGCAGCATCAGCCGGGCTTGATCCTGCGTGGTCCCCGGCGGCATCTTGGCGTAGACATCGTATCTGTTGGCCTCTAGCCAAACCGGTCCGCCCGACACAAAACCGGCAACCACGTTGTACGCAATCGCCACCATGTCGCGCATGGTTGCCTGCCGCAGCAGGTACCGGTCGCCGCGCAGCACGGGCCCCATCATATGGGCATATCGTGTATGCGCGCTGGCGTGGGCATCCGCAATCACAAACGTAGGGTGTGCGTCTGCTGCCGTTGCGGCCTTGGCGGCCTGAGTATCAGCGGGACCGCTCGCCGATTGCGCAAAAACAGAAGCCGAGAGAAACACCAACCCGGCAATGCCCATAACCATTCGCATCATCGTTCAAACCTCGGTTCAAACCTCGGTTCAAACCTCAATCAAAATCTCGCGCCAAATCCGTTTCAAAGGGAGTCTCTGCACAGTCTAATCCCGGGCACACGTCTCCATCTTGAAAGCTGCCGAATATCTTAAAGCTGTTGTTAGATGGACGCTGGCAGCCAGCTCTCGTGATCACGCCGGCGTTCGACGTTGAACAGGACGCGGTAAGCCAAACGCAATCACACAGGTATTCCAAGCGCAGCGTCTTTTAAATTTCGCACAAAAGCAAACCGGTCACTTTGAGGGAGTTTGGCCGTTCTTCGGGCCAAACGGAGTCGAATGATCTGTGGTTGGGGTGCTGATTCTTTTGAGCGACCTTAAGATTCACCACATTGGAGCGTGCTGCCGAAATCTGTTTTGTAACAAGGGCCCGACTTCAGTCGGGCCGCAAAAGTCGCAAAATGAGCGGGGCTTTAGCCGCTGCGATTCGCGTCAGAGGGAGGCGGGGGTTTTCAACCTCCGCATAAGACCCTTCAAGTGAGTCCGGAGCGATCCGTCGCCCATCCGCACACGACTCCGATTTCCGGGTTTTGTCCGGCTGGCCGGCTATCCGGCCAGGACACAACAACCGGGCGCGTAGCCTGTTCTTCAGGTGTTTGAGCCACGCATCTTGCCGATGGTTGTGATGAGTGGCTCCTTGTTGATCACGGAAGATCCCGACTGAATTGACGTCTGCCTCGCGAATCTTCTTCGCACGGCTTTCAATCCCTTTCCTACGCACGCTGAAGCGATGAATATTTGTCCGGCGGTGAGACTTCCCAAAACGCGGTGATTGCCAACGGCAGCCAATGCCATCGATGCGACGCAGCCACACTGGCCGCAATCCGGATCTCCGCCGAACTGGCAAGGCGTAATCTGTGTTCTCAGATCCGCTGAAATAGTTTGAGTCGTTCTCGCAAAGATGCACTCCCTGGGGCTTCTGGGTGGAGATTCCATCTCTCGAATTAATGGTTCTGGCATGTCGAGAAACGGATACGCCATCCGCAATCGCCGAATGTCGGCTATCACAGTCGCCCTTTGCCGAGGCGTAAGGATCTCTGGATCGGTGGCCCCGCGCTGCGGAGTAAAAAGACTAAACCACACTCTTACAATCTCAGGGTACCCATTCCAAAATTCCAGAAATTCATCCAGGTAGCCGGGGCGCTCGGCGATTTGCGATGTGATGGTGCAGTGGATCGTGATTCGTGCCCCTTTGATGTTCTTGATAATGCGTTCGTAAGTAGCTGGACTGCGTCGCGCATCGTGCTCTGGCTGCAGACCGTCGATCGATACCACCACATTCAAATTCTTGAATCCCGTCCAACTCTGGGGGATGACCCTGAACGCACTCGTCACGATTTGCGTGTGCACTCCGCGCTGCTCTATTTGCGGCAACAGCTGTTCGAGTTCCCTGTACCTCACCAGCGGATCGCCACCGACGAGCGACACGTGAAGCGGTTTGTGTTCATCGATCAACGCAAGCACTCTTGAGACCAGTTCATCTCCTTTGAAATCCGAAAGTTGACGCAGTTGCGTCGAACCTCCGAGATGCGCCGCATCAAATGCGTAACATCCGGGACACTGCAATGGGCACTCTTTTGTGATTTCGATCGACAGGGACGGTGAGCGGCCGCCCAGAATTCTGGACCAGGCCTGGAGCACTTCAGACGTTTTCATTGTCTCTCCGCGGTAGACGGAACAGGGGTCTTTCGTCTAGGGACAGCGGATGACTCGTTCCACCGGGCCATCCAACATGCGTGCCGGCAGAGTTACTCGATCAGATTTGAAGAGGAAGGTTGTACGTTGCCAGATCGGAACTGTTTCGACGCTCTCGATGAGAGGACAAGAGGACTCGAGTTCCGCCTTTTGCGGGTGATTTCTCACTGCCAAACATGGGTAGCGATAATCGCCACCTCGGAACCCGCAGATTCTCGTCTTGTCGGCGATGATGGCGAAGCACAAGCAAAAGACCGAGGCAAATCACGAGAAACAGGATGCTCGATTCGAAGTCGATACCACCGTGTAGAAAGTGGTCCCAGGTCCAGGCATACTGCGTGAAAGGCATCGAAATCAATTCAATTGCGGCGAGCACCAGCAGGAAGCGGCCGATTTTTGCAGGCGCGTGGGCCAGCAATGTGGTCGGATTGTAATGGGGCTGATTCATGTAAGACGTATGATCCAGGAATTCCCGCATTCTTTGTCGATACTACACCGTGCGGCTCATTGAACTGCCTTCAGGTTCGACGCGCCCACAGGCATTTCGCATCGTAGGCCATTGAGTTAAATGAGGGTGGGGATCGCAGTCCAGAAAAATCTGGCGTTAGGACTCACAGATGCGCAGGTTCGCAACTCCCTCGCAACAGGCCTGTTGATCGCCTTAGCAATCCTCGGAAAAATTCAAACAGATACAAATCGTGCGATATATGATCTCGACCGGCGAATGGATTCATCCACCCATTTGACCCTTGCCTCTTCGCGGTTCTGGTCGGTCTGCACAGAACACCATTTGGGATAGCCGCTAGGTAGCCGGTCAACCGCCCGCCACCATTCCGATTCTGGCCAATGTAAATCGGAACGAAACGGCTTGCCCAAATGAGAGCATCTAAGCTGATGCGAGCCTCGCGATTCGCCATCAAGGAGTCCAATCATGCGCTCAGACATTCTGCCTGGAAATAAATTTCCCGATTACGAATTGCCCGACCACATGCGCACCGTGCGCAAACTCAGTGAATTGCAGGGCGATGATCCGCTCATCCTCACCCTGGCCCGCGGCCACTTTTGCCCCAAGGAACATCAGCAACATCGGGAGTTGGCCTTGAATTATCCGAAGATCGCCGTGGCCTACACCCAGATCGTCACTATCTCTACCGACGAGCACCACACGCTTCAGGAGTTCCGCGCGTCGATTGGCGCCCAATGGACGTTTCTGTCCGATCCGGAGCGAAAGATCCAGAAAGACCTCGACATCCAGGAGTACACAGACCCTGAGCACAATCCGATGATCCCGCACACGCTGGTCCTCAAGCCCGGCCTCGTGATCTACAGCATCTACAACGGCTACTGGTTCTGGGGTCGCCCGTCCATCACCGACCTCTGGCACGATCTGCGCGCGGCCACGAGCGAGATTCGCCCCGACTGGGATCTCAGCGCACCCGGGCTCCGAGAAGCCTGGAACGCTGGCGACCATTCAAAGTTCCACGGCTGGAACAAAAATCCCAAAACAGCCCCGGCGAAGACGGATGGCAAGCGCTAAGCTCGGATAAACCCGGAAAACTTCAACAGCGCCCCGCGCTCGATTCGCCGCTCATCAACGCCGCGAACCCCGCTAGCTCCGCTGCCGTTCGCGCGCAAGCCGCCGCCGCCAAAATTTCCTGCAAACCATTGAGGACATTGTCTAAAAGCGTCAAGCCGTTTTGCATATAATTTCGCCCGATTGGCGCACAATGGTTCCATGATCCACATCCAAATCAGGGTCATCCGGCCGGCGTCCCTTCGTGGATCGCAATGAAATAAAAACCGAAGGCGCGCCACTGGGTGCCTTTGAGTCCGAAAGAGCCCCGTAAGTCCTTTAGATCTGGATCTTACGGTCTAACCTCTTTGATATCATCGGGTTACAGTCAGAGATCAAACCCACAACCCGTTGAAAAGAAAGCACTTGGCCCCAAAAAGGGGAGGCGGGGGGTCTCCTGTGAAACTGTGAAACTGTGAGAAGGCCATCACGGCGACCCAGCGGCTCCGGCGCGAGTCACCCGCACTCCGCAGGCTTTGAATTAAGAACCGTGAACTGCGAACTGTCCACTGTCAGCTGTCGGCTGTCTGCTGCCAACTAAACTAATGCGGCCTTCCCGGCAGCACAAAGTGCTCCTCGCAGCGTGGCTCGTAGTTGTCGCCGGCCATGATGATCGGGCTTGTGTAGGGAGCAGGCTTGCCGTCAACCAGCCGCTGCGGATAGAGCGCCTTGGCTCCGCAACTGCAGTACGCCACCAGTTCGGTGACGTTGCCCGCGTAGATGCGCACCAGCCAGGAGAGATCGAGCATCTCGCCGAATGGCATGCCGCGAAAATCCAGTTCCAGGCCCGAAACCATCACGTCGTAGCCGGAATCGAGCAGCCACTTGGTGAAAGAGAAAAGATCTTGAACGAACTGCCCTTCATCGAGCGCGATGCACTCGATGCGCTTGCCAATCTGCTGTTCGGTAGCTGCAATCACCGGCAGCACAGCCCACGGATCGGAATTCGGGAATTCGATCGCTTCCATCTTCCCGCAACCGTTGCGGTTGCGGCTTTCTACCAACCCGGCCGCCGCCTTGGTATCGGCGCTCGGCTTCAAAAGCAGGACGTATTGCTTGGCATATTCGCGGCGCGTTTCGATTCTCCGCAGCAACTCGGCGGTCTTGTTACTCCGCATGGGCCCGACAATCATTTCCAGCTTGCCAAGCACGATTTGCTCCAGAGGACAGCAAAACAGCAAACAGCAAACAGATCGTCGCTTTGAGCCAAGAGCCACCGCCGAGAGCCGTTCGCTGTGAGCTGTCAGCTGCTCTTCACGCCGTCGCTCGCTTCTGCTCTCGCTGACCCAGGCGCACGCTCACGATCTTTGAAACGCCCGGCTCCTGCATCGTCACGCCGTAAATCATGTCGGCGGTCTGCATCATGCGTTTGGAGTGAGTCACGATCAGGAACTGCGTGTCGTGGCTCAGCGAGTGAAGCAGGTCGGCGAAGCGACCCACGTTGGCTTCGTCCAGCGCTGCGTCCACTTCATCGAGCACGCAGAAAGGGCTCGGCCGGAACTGGAAGATGCCCACCAGCAGCGCCAGCGCGGTAAGCGCCTTTTCGCCGCCCGAAAGCAGCAGAACATTTTGCAGCTTTTTGCCCGGAGGCGACACCACGATATCGATTCCGCTCTCCGCCTGGTTCTCCTCGTCGCTCACACGCAAAAACGCCTGCCCGCCCTGGAAAAGCCGCGAGAAAACCTGCGCGAAATTTTCGTTGATCCGCGTCAGAGCCTCGTCGAACTTGGTCCGCGAAATCTGGTCGATCTCCTTGATGGTTTCCTGCGTGTTCTCGATCGACTCGATCAGATCCTGGCGCTGCGTCTGGAGGAATCCGTGGCGCTCCGCCGTTTCCTTGTACTCGTCCAGAGCCATCATGTTCACTGGCCCCATTTGCTCGATGCGCTGGCGCAGACCGCGACAGGTCTCTTCTTCTGCTGCAAGCTCGTCGCCCGCCAGGCGCACAATCTCCTCGTCGGCGCGCAGCACTTGCGCTTCGACGTTCACCTCCGCGAGGCAGCTTGCCTCCAGATGCTCCAGACCGGCGCGCAGCTTGGCCAGCTCGGTTGAGAGAGCCGCGCGGTCCTCGCGCAACTGGTCCAGCGCGGCGCGCTCAGTCTTAAGTGCTATCTCCAGCTCGGCTAGTTGCTGGCGCAGAGCCAGCGCCTGCTGGGCAATCTGCTGAGTCAGAACCAGCGCCTGCGCGCGCGTGTCAGTGAGTTCCTGCTGGCGCTTGACGAGCTCGGCATTCTCGGTGATGCGCTGCTCGCGCTCAGCCGTCGCCGACGCTTGCTGCTGATCGATCGTCTGTATGCGCCGCTCAAGCTCTGTATAGAGCCGATCGATGCGCTGGAAGTTGGCTTCAGCGCCGCGCCTCCGCTCTTCCAGCCCTGCCAGTTCTGCGGTCATCTGCGCGGCTTCCTGTTGCAGCGCCTCGCGCCGCTGCCGCAGATCCTCCAGCAGCGCCTGCTGCGAGCTCAGGTTGTTCTCAGCCTGCGCATGCTCGGCATCGAGCCGCGCAGCCTCTTCGCGCTTCTCCGCAATCGTCTGCCGCTTGGCCTCGCTCGCATCCTTGTTGCGCGCAGCCTGCGCCTGCCACTCTTGCATGCGCCGCTCGATCCGCTGCGCCTCGCCTTCCATCTGCTTCAGCGCTGCGCCCAGGTTAGCTGCGTCGCTCTCGGCGTGCCGCCTCTCTTCGCCGCGCGCCTCGAGTTGCACAGTCAGCTCCTCGATCGCTTGCGTCAGCGCCTCGGCCTCTCTCTCCGCCTGCGCCATCTCGGCATCCAGCTTGGACAAGCGATTCTCGGTCTCGCGCAGCTCACGCTTCAGCGCCAACGGACCTTCGCTGGCCGGCTTTCCGCCCGTCACCGTGGAGCGATGAAAGCATTCGCCCTCCGGCGTGAGGAAATAGGCGTGCATATAGCGCAACGCCAGCCGTTGCGCCTCGATGGCATCTGCAGCAAGGTATCCGTGGCGAAGCTTGGGTAGAAGGGTCTCAAGCGACCGCCCAAAGCCGTTGAGCACCTTCACAGCCTCGCGCAGCGGCGTCAAGCCTGGCTCGATGACAGGCCCTTCGCCCGTCTCGAAGAGCTCGCCCTGCGCATCGGAGTGGACCAGGAACGTTGCGCGCCCATCGCTGGTCTTCAGCAGCCGAACGCCCTCTTCCGCGGCGCCCCAGCTTCCCACCACAACGTAATTCAACTCTTCGCGCAGGAACTCGTCGACCAGGCCCTCGTGCTCGCCGCTCACCTCCACAAAGTCCGCCAGCGTGCCCACCGTGGCCACTGACGGCCCCAGTGCTCCCGGCTTCAACAGCCGCCGCACCGTGTCAGTGGCGTAGCCGTGATTGCGAATGAGCGCATTCAGCGACTCGCGCCGCCCTTCCGCGCTTGCCTGTTCGCTCCGCAGTTGGTTGGCAAGCGTGCGTTGCGCGCTCTCGTCCGCGCGCTTGGTTTGCAGCGCCTCACGCAGTTCGGCAATCTCCTGTTCCAGCCTCTTTACGGTTCCATCTGCAGCTTCAAAGCGCAGCCGTGATTCTCCGCTCTGTGCTCCCAGGTTCTCCTGCTCGCTGCGCGCCTGGCCCATCTCCGCTTCCAGCCGCTCCGATTCGCGATCCAGTGCGGCCAGGCTTTCTTCGCCTTGCGCCATATAGTTGCGCGCGTTGCCTGTGAGAGTAAGCAGGTGCATGGTGTGGCGCCGTCCGGCTTCCAGCTCCCGCTCCGCGGTGTAGACCTCTTCGGCTGCAGTGCGCGCTTCATGCTGCCGCGCTTCCACCTTCTCGTGGAAGGCGTGCGCTTCGCCGGCCGCAGTATCGAGGAAGCTCCGCTGCTGCGTGCGCTCCTCTTCTATCCCCGCCATTTGCGTTCGCGTCTGTTCCAACTCCGCACTTGCCGCGGCAACGCGCGCCTCTAACTCGCTCACGCGTTCAGTATTGCTGCGTTCCCGCGCCGTGGCACGTTCCAGTTCCACTGCCGCTTCACTGGCGCGGTTTTGTGCGCCCTGGCCCTCGCGATCCAACTCGTATCCGCGTTCAGTCAGCGCGTGCTGGCTTGCCTCTTTCGCACCGATCTCGGTCGCCGAACCGTTGATGCGCTCCGTGAGTGCCGCAATCTGATGCTCCAGCCGAGCTTGGTCCGCATCCATAGCAGCCATACGGCTGGCCAGCACCACGCGCAGACGGCTGCGCAGTTCATCGCGAACTGCGACGAAGCGTTCGGCCTTCGCCGCCTGCCGCTTCAGGCTGTTCATCTGTCGCGTCACTTCTTCAAAAATGTCGTCGACGCGCGCCAGGTTTTGCTTCGCGCTCTCGAGCCGGAGTTCGGCTAGACGCTTCCTGTTCTTGAAGCGCGTGACGCCCGCCGCTTCCTCAATGATGGCGCGCCGCTCGTAGGGCTTCGAGCTGAGCAGTTGCCCAATGCGCTCCTGCCCAATGATGGCGTAGCTCTCCGGCCCCAGGCCCGTGCCCATGAAGATGTCCTGGATGTCGCGCAGCCGGCAGAGCTTCCCGTTCAGTAAGTACTCACTTTCGCCGGTCCGAAAGAGGCGGCGCGTAATTACTACCTCGCCTTTTTGCGGTGCGCTATGGAATTTGCGCCGGCGGATCTTGAGAAGCACTCCCTGTGGCGCTTGTGCCGTATCGGAGCTTTGGTTGGAGGCTGGACTCGCTTCCTGCGCGGATCCTTGCCCGCCCTCTTCTTCGATCACTTGTCCAGGCTGCTCGTTGGCGATGATGTCCTCAGCCTCCGCAGCGCGCTGGCGGCGCACATGTTCCTCATCCCAATCTGCCGGCCCATCGTGATCGACTACGACTTCCGGCTCCACAGGCACCGGCCCTTCATAGGCTTCGGGATCGATCATCGTCAGAGTGACTTCAGCCATGCCCAGCGGTTTGCGATCGCGTGTGCCCGCGAAGATCAGATCCTGCATATGTGTGCCGCGCAGGCTCTTCGCGCTCTGCTCGCCCAGCACCCAGGTCACCCCGTCCAGAATGTTCGACTTCCCGCACCCATTCGGCCCCACCACCACGGCAATCCCCGTGCCCGCAACCGTCACCTCCGTGCGGTCGCAAAAGCTCTTAAAACCGAGGATGTGGATCTTCTTTAATTTCAGCATTTTCTCTCCGGGATAATGAGCCCTCTCACACCTATAGCTCTCCGTTCGGCGGCAGCTTCAAGAAACGCCGCATGCGCGGAGAGATTTACTACTTCATTACAGACTTTACGGACGCAGAATCGCACGGTCAACGCCGATAAGAGGTGCCAATGTGGATAAGGGGTACGGAATTCATTTCTTTCAGGGGATGCTGCATTTCTGCCTGGTTCGCTGAATCTGCTGACTATCGCGTTCGCCGTTTTTTAAGAGCAGAACGTGATCGATCAACCGCTCCGCGCCATGGCAGTACCCACCGCTTTCCGGATCACTTTTTCGAGCGCCCTCAACGCTTGCGGACGCGGAAATCCCGGCCTGCTCGCCAACCGGATCGTGCGCACCGAGTGGCCTGCGAGCGGCCGCAGCACAATCTCGCGGCGCCTGAAAGATCCCGCGGCGAGAGCCGGAATCAACGTTGCCCCATATCCCGCCGCGACCAGGTTCACTAGAGTCTCCAGCGTCGCGGCCTGCATCGAGCTCTGCAATCCGTTGCGCGTCGGTCCACCTTTTGCGCCGCACGCAGCCAGTGCATGATTCGCCAGGCAATGTCCGTCAGCCAGCACCAGCAGCTCACCGGCAAGCGCCGCTTCGTTCACCGTTTTTGTTCCCGCCAACTTGTGTCGCGGCGGCAGCACCGCCAGCAGAGGCTCGTCGAACAGCGCAATCTCGGTAATCTCCGGCGCATCGGGAGGCGTTGCCAGCAGCGCCGCGTCCAGCAGGTGGTTGCGCAGTCCCTCAATCAGCGCGCGTGTCTGGTCCTCCCACAGCTCAATCGTCATTCCCGGATACGCCTGTTTCAGTGGCTTCAGAATCAGCGGCATCAGGTAGGGCGCCAGCGTTGGAATAGCGCCCAGCTTCAGCCGCCCCACGAGCGGATCGCGTGAGGCACGCGCCACTGCGTCTATCTGTCGCGCCTCGTGCAGCGCTGCACGCGCATGTACCAGAATCTGCATTCCTACTGGTGTAATATCCACGCGCTTGTTGGTCCGCTCCAGCAGCGTCACGCCCAGTTCGTCCTCAAGCTTTTTAATCTGGCTACTCAGCGTCGGCTGGCTCACGTTGCAGGCCTCTGCTGCGCGGCCAAAGTGGCGCAATTCGGCGACGGCAACGAGGTATCGGATGTCCTGAAGGTTCATGATTATGCGGGTCCTCCGCGTGGCGTTACACTATGTCAAAACACCTTACCCTCGGCTCGGCAGTCATTCCGGTAGCTCCTGCCCTGCAAGTTTTTATCATAGGCCACGAGAATCGTCATTGTAGGAACAATTCATTTTACTTATGGATGCGGTGAGAATAGTTTTGATGGTGAGTGAGTTCTCGAAGAGCGCCCGCAAGCGAGCGAGCCGCAGTCCAAAAGTTCAAACTTCAGCGCGGGGCGCCGCAAGCGGCCCAGCGCAAACCAAAGCGACACTCACATAGACATCGAAGGAGACGCGTCATGTCCGAAAGAGCGACAAAGATTCCTGGACCGCCAATAGTCGACGATCAAAACGCCAAGTCAGGCGATGCCAAGTGCCCGTTCTCGAACGGCGCGGGGAAACACGCGGTGGTTGGAACGCAATCGAATGCAGACTGGTGGCCTGAACAACTGAACCTGAAGATGTTGCATCAACACTGCCCACTGTCCAATCCCATGGCCGAGGACTTTAACTACGCCAAGGAGTTCAAAAGCCTCGATTTGAATGCCGTGATCAATGACTTGCGCGCCCTCATGACCGACTCGCAGGAATGGTGGCCAGCGGATTTCGGCCACTATGGGCCGTTCTTCATCCGCATGGCGTGGCATAGCGCGGGCACCTATCGCATCGCCGATGGCCGCGGCGGTGCGGGCGCCGGAGCGCAGCGATTTGCGCCGCTCAACAGTTGGCCCGACAACGTGAGCCTCGACAAGGCGCGCCGGTTGATCTGGCCCATCAAGCAGAAATACGGCCGCAAACTTTCCTGGGCCGACCTCATCATCCTCGCCGGGAATGTGGCCCTGGAGTCGATGGGATTCAAGACCTTTGGCTTCGGCGGCGGACGCGAGGACATCTGGGAACCGGAAGAAAGCATTTACTGGGGCTCTGAGGGCAAGTGGCTCGGAGACGAGCGCTATAGTGGCGACCGTCAGCTCGAAAATCCTCTCGCCGCTGTTCAAATGGGACTCATCTACGTGAATCCGGAAGGACCCAATGGCAAACCTGATCCAGTCGCTGCGGCACGCGACATTCGAGAGACGTTCGCACGCATGGCGATGAATGACGAGGAGACGGTGGCGCTCATCGCTGGCGGACACACCTTCGGCAAAACGCATGGCGCTGCCGATCCTGTGAAATATGTCGGTCGCGAGCCCGAGGGCGCCCCTATCGAAGAGCAGGGACTGGGCTGGAAGAATAGTTTTGGCACCGGTCACGGCGGGGACACCATCAGCAGCGGCCTCGAAGTCACGTGGACCACAACGCCAACCAAGTGGAGCAACAACTTTTTCGTCAACCTGTTCGGCTACGAATGGGAACTGACCAAGAGTCCGGCTGGCGCGCATCAGTGGAAGCCCAAGGGTAACGCTGGCGCGGGCACTGTTCCCGACGCGCACGATCCTTCTAAAAGCCACGCACCCACGATGCTCACCACCGATCTCTCGCTGCGGGTCGACCCGATCTACGAGAAGATTTCACGGCGCTACCTCGAGAATCCGCAGGAGTTCGCTGATTCCTTCGCCAAGGCCTGGTTCAAGCTGACACACCGCGACATGGGACCGCGCTCCCGTTACCTTGGCAAGCTCGTGCCCAAAGATGAACTCATATGGCAGGATCCGGTTCCCGCCGTCGACCACCCGCTGATCGATGAGAAAGATGCGGAAGCACTGAAGGCGAAGATTCTCGCATCTGGCCTGTCAAATTCCGATCTGGTCAACACGGCCTGGGCCTCCGCCGCCACCTTCCGCGGCAGCGACAAGCGCGGCGGGGCCAACGGCGCGCGAATTCGCCTCGCGCCGCAAAAAGATTGGGAAGTCAACCAGCCCGCCGAACTGGCCAAGGTCATTCAAACGCTCGAAAAAATTCAGAAGGATTTCAACGGCGCCCAATCCGGCGGCAAGAAAGTCTCGCTCGCCGACCTGATTGTGCTCGCGGGTGATGCGGCCGTGGAAGCAGCCGCGAAGAAGGCTGGGCACAGCGTCAAGATTCCCTTCCTGCCAGGCCGTACGGACGCTTCGCAAGCGCAGACTGATGTGGACTCGTTTGCCGTACTGGAGCCGGCGGCGGACGGTTTCCGCAATTACATCCGCAAGGGACTCGAGGGATCGGCCGCGGAGCTGCTCGTGGATCGGGCGAGCCTGCTCACGCTTACCGCTCCCGAAATGACGGTCTTGGTCGGTGGTCTGCGCGCATTGAACGCCAACTTCGGGCAATCCGAGCATGGCGTTTTCACCAAGCGGCCCGGAACTTTGACCAATGACTTCTTCGTCAATCTCCTCGACATGAATACGAAGTGGCAGAAGTCCGCTAGGTCTGAAGGCGTTTTGGAAGGGTACGATCGCAAGACGGGCAAGCTCAAATGGACGGGAACGGTAGTCGATCTCGTCTTCGGTTCGAACTCTCAACTCCGCGCCCTCGCGGAATTTTATGCGTGCGGCGACGCCGAGCCGACATTTGTGCGTGACTTTGTGGCGGCGTGGAGCAAGGTGATGAACCTTGATCGCTTCGATCTCGCCGCAGCCGCGCAGCCCGTTGAAGAGCTGGTGGCGGGCGACTAATTCAACATCCCTCCCCCTTACACTGCGCAAGGAGCAAAGGCCCATCCAATCCGGATGGGCCTTTGTTTTTCGATTCGTCTCCTGCTCGTCGGAGAATGGAATCTTGCAACTGTCCAGGTGCTAAAATCAAGCAGTGCCGGGTCCTACGCGACGTAATCCCGCCAACCCCGCCAGGTCCGGAAGGAAGCAACGGTAACGGGCTAGTACGGGCGCAGTAGGTCACCCGGTACTTTTTGACGCTTTCCTCGATTTCTCATGTTTTGAACGCGGCCTTCCGGCCTCCCCACCCGGCGCGTGTGCCGCAAGGAGAACGCATTGAGCCTTACCGTTCGACCCATCGTGGGCCGGCGCGCAAAAATCACCGCGCTCGGAACCTACGTCCCTCCCGACGTGATCACCAATCAAGACCTCGAAAAAATGGTAGATACAACCGACCAGTGGATCATGGAGCGCGTTGGCATCCGCGAGCGCCATGTATTGGCCAAGGGGCTCGGCCTGAGTGACATGTGCACCGAGGCCGCAAAAAAATGTCTCGCAGCGCGCGGCATTAAGCCGAACCAAGTCGAAGTGATCCTCGTCGGTACAGTAACGCCCGACATGATGTATCCCTCGACTGCATGCCTCGTGCAAAACAAAATCGGAGCCACTGGAGCATGGGGCTTTGACGTTTCCGGCGGTTGCTCCGGATTCACCTATGCGCTTCAAGCGGGCGTCAAGATGGTTGAGAGCGGAGCGCACAGCAAAGTCCTGGTTTGCGGCGCCGACGCGAATACGCGCATGACCGACTACACTGACCGCACCACTTGCGTTCTGTTTGGCGATGGCGGCGGTGCCGTGCTCGTTGAACCCGCTGAAGATGGCGAGATCGGTTTCATTGACTACCTCAACGAGATCGACGGGTCAGGCGGCGTCAGCTTGAACATGCCAGGCGGCGGAAGCCTGAACCCATCTACCCACGAAACCGTGGACAAGAAAATGCACTACATCCATCAGGACGGCCCGGCCGTCTATAAGTTTGCGGTGCGCAAAATGGTCGAGGCCACAACCAAACTGCTCGAGCGCAACGGTGTTACCGGTGCCGATCTAGGCTGCTTCATTCCCCATCAGGCCAACAAGCGCATCATTACTGCGACTGCGGACCGGCTGGGAATGAATCCTGATCGTGTGGTCATCAATATCGAAAAATATGGCAACACCTCGTCCGGAACCATTCCCCTGGCGATGGAGACTGCAATCGAAGAAGGCAAGCTGAAAAAGGGCGACCTCGTGCTGCTGGCGGCTGTGGGCGCAGGCTTCACGGTCGGTACAGTGCTCCTGCGGTGGGAGATCTGAGAAGACAGCTTGTAACTGCTGGCTCCCAGTTTCTAGCTGGACCACAATTGGCCGGAGGGTTGGTTCTGCACAGACTTATTTGGGCGTTAGTTGAATCAAAGCACGCCGAGAACCGAGTGGCAGGCAAGAAAAAAACAAAAAGCTAGAGGCTAGAGGCTAGAAGCTAGCGGTTGATCGGGCATATACTGTGCTCCACAACCGCCGGATTCCGGCGTCGGATCGACGACACCAAATCGGAGGGCGACCATGGACGTGGCATTGACCGCCAGAAAAGGCAAGATTTCGAGAACGCTGCGCGTGCAAGCCGAGGAAGGGATGGAGCGAATTGGACGAGTGCTGGGCAGAACGGCGCGCGCCAGTGTCACCTTCAGTGCGCAACGGCATGTCCACACTGTCGAATTGACTGTGCAGGCCCGTACGCAGAAGATTGCGGCCACAGGCAAAGCTGACACGCAGGTTGCGGCGCTCCGCGAGGCCATGGCGCACGCCGAACACCAGGCCCACCGGTACCGCGACCGGCGCCTTGTGAACAAGCGCCTGCCCAAGATCGAAAAGGTGCTCACGGCTCCTCCGGTCACGCGTCCCAAGGTGCGCTTGGATCCACTCGACGATTCCGAAGATGCGAAATCATCCCGCCTCGCAGGCAAGGCAAGAGCGTCCATCGCCGTCCACTCCTTCCCCGCGCGCGCCACGGTCGTCGAGCCACACATCGTCAGGAACAGCGAGGCCGTTGCGCTCGGACCGATGACCATCGAGGAGGCCGTCAAGGACGCTGAGTTCCGCGACCGCGATCTTCTCATCTTCCGCACATCAGTCGGCGAGATGTTTGTGCTTCATCGCCGGCGCGACGGTCAAATGGAACTGGTGGAGATTCCATAGCGAGCGCAAGGGACGGACTGCCGCGGCTCCTGTGCCTGCCGTCTTCTCGTCGCGGCTGTGTGCCAAAATGTCGGTCGTGCCTGCGTATCCGATTCTGAAATCGTGTTCTGTGACAGCGCGCACAAAGGTGAGCTCGCATGCGGCGCTCTTTCGGACTTTGGTTGCACCGGCTGACCGCTTTTGGGTATGGTTGGCGGGCACTCCGGCCCATACGATTTGAACAGTGGCAATGGCTCCTTTGAGGGCCGGGTTCCCGCTGAAACAAAAGCTTTTGCGAGTTTTCGTTGCGGCAGTGCCCGGGAGGCCATCGGATTGAATCTGCACGAAAATACGAATCCCGATGTCAAACGGGAGGTTCTCGACGGTCTGCCGGTTCTGGTTTTTCTGGAATGCGCGGGAAAGATTACCTTCGCCAATGCGGAAGCTCGCCAGACTCTGGGGCTGACCGAAGGGGCTTGGACTCACCGTCCAGTCGAGGATGTTCTATGGGGACTTTTCCCCGGCACCGCGGAGCCGAAGACGCCTTTGACTGGCACGCAGCGCGGCAGATCCTTTCATGCCACGCTTCCGGCGAAAGATGGCCGCCTGATCTCGGTTGAAGGCACCTACAGCATCCTAAACGCTGAATCGCGCGAGGCCGTGATCGTGGCCCATCCCAGCGATCGGCAGCGCGCCCCAAAATCGCAGCTCATGGAAGACGTTCTGGCCAGTCTTCCCGAGGCCGTTGCCATTGAGCACCAGAATCACGTGTTGTACACGAATCCGGCATTCTCCCGCATGTTCGGCTATACGGCTGAGGAGGTAGTCGGCGGCAGCCTCCGGGAATTGATCGTTCCGGAAACGCGATTCAACGAAAATGCGGGCTTGCTTAAGGCCGCAGAAGATCGCGGTTTCGCCACGGTGGAAACGGTGCGATCGAATAAGGCCGGCGAATTCGTCGACGTGAGCCTACAGGTTGCTCCGCTGCTCGTGAACGGCGGCAAAGTAGGCCATGTTTTCACATTTCGCGACATCGGCGAGCACAGAGAAACTGAAGAGAAGCTCCAGCACGACGCCATGCACGATGTGTTGACGGGATTGCCGAATCGGGCGCTCTTCATGGACCGGATCAACCTTACGCTGAGCCGGCGCCTGCGAAATCCAGACTATCGCTGCGGAGTGCTCTACCTTGACCTCGACCGATTCAAAGAAGTCAATGATGGGCTCGGACACGCCGCCGGCGATGTCCTGCTGGCTGCGGTGGCCGCGCGCCTCCGCGCCACACTACGCCCCGAAGATTCGGCCGCGCGGCTGGGTGGGGACGAGTTTGCCGTTCTCGTGGAAAACATCCTCACTGCATATGATCTTGAAATCGTGGCAAGCCGCATTCTGCATGAGCTCGAGCGATCCTTTGACGTTTTTGGGCATTCCGTGAACGTCGGTGCCAGCATCGGTGCGGCCATGGCCGGGTCCGACCACACAACATCCGAGCTGCTTCTCCGCGACGCAGACATTGCCATGTATAGCGCCAAACAAGCGGGAGGAGGCCGGTGCGAGATCTTCGACAAGCATCTCGAGGTTTCCGTGACCAGCCAGCAGGAACGGGAGCGTGAACTCCGCTCCTTGGTGGAGAAGCGGCAGTTCGCCTTTCAGTACGAGCCCATTTACCGGCTCGCCGATGGCAAATTAGAGGGTTTCGAGTCGTTTCTGCGCTTGCGCCGGGCAGACGGAACGGTGGAGAGCTTTCACGAGCTTTTCGCCATTTCTGAAGACGATGGACTTTCGATTCTGCTGGGTCGTGAGACGCTCGACGCCGTTTGCGCGCAGCTGCGCAGTTGGAGCGATCGTTTGCCGGAGCGCGAGCTGACGGTCTCGGTCAACCTGACGCATCGCCAGCTTTATCATCCAGATCTGATTGCGCATTTGTTGAAGGCCCTCGCGGCCAGTGGCGCAAATCCCGCACGACTTTTGTTTGAGGTGCCGGAAAGCGCGTTCAATGATAATCCGGACGCCGCCGTCGCCGTCCTCCAGCGCCTGGCGGATTGGCAGGTGCGCGTCGCCGTCGATGACTTTGGCAGTAACCTGGCGCCCCTCAACTATCTGGTTCACCTACCCATCGGAATGATCAAGCTCGCTCCTCGGCTTACGGCAGCCGCCGTTACAGCGGGTCGGCAAATGGCCGTGCTCGAGTCCCTCATCCGACTGGGTAACACCCTGGACCTGCAGATTGTCGCGCAAGGAATCCGGACCTCGGAACAACTCGCGGCGCTTATCCGCATGGGTTGCTCATTGGGCCAGGGTCCTTTATTTTCCCCTCCTCTGGCTCCAGATCGGGCACTTGAACTCGTAGACGGAGGCTATTGGGCGCTTGAGCCGGGAGCTTGAGTCCTGGGCTGGCCGGTGTAGCATGTTACCCATGACGCCCCAAAAGTCCACACGGAGCGCGGCCAAGACTGTTGCAGCCGCCCGCGGGCAAAGTGCCAATGCTAAGCCCGCCAAGGAACTCGTCATTGTGACCGGAATCTCCGGGGCTGGCAAGGCTTCGGCGCTAAAGGCGTTTGAGGATCTGGGATATCACTGTGTTGACAATTTGCCGCTCGAATTGCTGCCTGATTTTGCCGGCCTGGTCAGCAAATCGGCTGAGGTGGAGCGAGCTGCCATTGTGGTGGATGTTCGCGAAGGTGCGACCCTTGACCGCCTTCCCGATATCCTGAAGAGCATCAGGAAGCAGCTCCGCACACAGGTGGTCTATCTTGATGCTCAGGACTCCGTGCTGGTCCGCCGCTTCTCTGAAACACGGCGTCCGCATCCGCTTGGCAGGTCTGAGACGGTGTGGCGTTCCGTTGTGGAAGAGCGGCAACTGCTCGATCCCATTCGCAACGTCGCCGACACGCTGATCGACACCTCCAACTTCAATGTCCACGAGCTGCGCGCTGACATTCTGGCCCGCTTTGGCCGCGAAAAGGAATCCAAGCGCCTGCTGGTTTCGTGCCTGAGCTTCGGTTTTAAGAATGGGGTTCCGCTGGATGCGGACATGGTCTTCGACGTCCGCTTCTTGCCCAATCCGCACTTTGTGCCTGAATTCCGCAAGAAAACCGGGCTTGATCCCAAAGTCGTTGCCTTTGTGCGTGGATTCCCGCAGACAGGGGAGTTTCTAGATCGCGTGACCGAACTGATGCTCTATCTGCTTCCGCACTATGTTGAGGAAGGCAAGAGCTATCTCACTGTCGCCTTCGGTTGCACCGGCGGACAGCACCGCAGCGTGATGATGGCCGAAGCAATCGCCAAGCGCCTCCGCAGGGACGGCTATCAGGTGAAGGCGCTGCACCGGGATATTCCGCGCCGAGCCTGAAGCCAGGCTCGCAAGTCAGCGAGCCGTCAAACCGTCAAGCCAACGCGAAAGCGTATCCACATACTCTTTTGGGGCATTCTCAGAAGCATCCAACCACACCAGCATCTTATGCGCACTGCACGTGCGGTAGGCCTCCGGTTCTTCGGGCGAGCTGCCCGGTCCTTGCAATGCGGGCCGCGCGAACCACAACAATGGAATGCGTGTTGCTGCAGCTGCGGCATCAAGATCGTAGCGGTCGCGGACTAACGACCGAACGGGGACCGTGCGGGCTCGCGCGTCGTTGAGGACGGGATCCATCGGGGACTTGATGGGCGATTCCACGACGACTCCCGCGAGTTCCGGGTGCTCTGCGGCCACTTCGAGGGCCAGGTTGGCTCCCAGACCCGTTCCATCGGGCAAAATTGTGCCTGGATCGATGTGGCGGGTTTGGATCAGGTATTGCAATGCCCAGCCGGCATCCTGGCGCCAGTGCGCTTCACTGGGCCGCGCGAATTCGCTTTGTCCATAGCCCCGGTAGTCGAAGGCCAGCACATTCACGCCTGCCGCATGCAAACGGGCTAGCGCGTCCACAGTGTCACCAAGATTGCCTGCGCTGCCGTGCAGGTAAAGAAAAGTGAAGCGACTAAAGGGTGCTCCAGCCGCGGCAGGAATCCACCAGCCTTTGAGCCGCGGCACACCTGCGTCCGTGTCGGCGAATTCGACACCGTCGAAGGCCAACCCGGCGCTGGCCGGCGTGCGCGCAATAACCGCCGCTGGATGGTAGAGCACCTGCCAGCTCCCTTGCCAGAAAAGCAGGCACAAGACCGCCCATGCGCAAATCGCTGCAGCCGCGATAGAAACAGCGACTGCGCTGAACAGCCAGCGGCCTGAGACAAGCGGTGATCCCGGCTTTGGAGCCTGTCCGGATCGGTCCCGCCAGCCGCTATCCCCCTGCCTGACGCCCGATGCAGGGCTGTACGATGCGATCTTAAGCCGTTTTTTATTGCGTGCCATGGTCGCTGGTTGCCGGCTCTCCGCTCCAACAGGTGGAATCGATTCAATGCTAAACGCACCGCCCCTGAGCCCTGCCCGGGCGCTCGGGTGTATAGTTTTTCTTGGCTTCCGAAATCGTTTACGAAAAACGCTGAAGTCGTCTACGAAGAGGGGATTGAAATGGGATCTGGGAACCACGAATTACCGAAACCAGCGGAAAATGAAGTGCTTCTGGTCACGAGCGGCGATCTGCGTCAGTCTGCCAATCAGGCATGTTGGCCCGCGCAGCGCGATATGGAAGAAATGCTCACTGCGGCGTTTGCGCAAAAGGGTTATAAGCTGATCCGCGCCCACGAATACGACGAAAAGGAAAGGCATGGCTTTATCTCGTCCCAGCGCATGGGCATGGACGTCTTCATGAAAATTCATCCTCAGGCCAAGCTCGTCTTTGCCACCGCAGCCTGGCAATACAGCCATCATGTGCTTCCTGGTTTGCGCAGCCACCAGGGGCCGATCCTCACTGCGGCCAACTGGTCCGGCCAATGGCCGGGGTTGGTTGGCTTGCTTAATCTGAATGGCTCCCTGGTCAAAGCCGGCAAGCCGTTTTCATCAATCTGGAGCAAGGACTTTACCGACGCCTATTTCCAAAAAGCGCTCGACGAATGGCTGCACACGGGCAAGATCACCCACGATCTTTCTCACGTCCATCCGCTCGACGAGGGCAAACTGCCCGCCGAGAGCGCGCAGTTGGGCGCGCAGCTTGCCGCAGATTTGAAACACCGCAAGGCCATCATGGGAATCTTCGATGAAGGCTGCATGGGCATGTACAACGCCATCATCGACGACGAGCTTTTGAATTCCGCCGGTGTCTTCAAGGAACGGTTGAGCCAATCGGCGCTGGTCGCCAAAATGCGCACGGTCAGTGACGCCGAAGCGCACGGGGTTTACCAGTGGCTGGTTGCCAAAGGCGTCAAATTTGCCTTCGGCAAAGATCCCGCGACAGAACTCACGCTCGATCAGGTCCTCGGCCAGTGCAAGATGTATATCGCCGCCGTCCGCATCGCGAAGGAATTCGGATGCGACGCTGTCGGCATTCAGTATCAGCAAGGACTCAAGGATATGGTCCCCGCTTCCGATCTGGCTGAAGGAATGTTGAACAATTCCGAGCGCCCGCCGGTCTACGCCGAGGGCGCGAAGGAGGAACTCTACGCAGGCGGCCCGCTTGTTCACTTCAACGAAGTCGACGAGTGCGCCGGTGTCGATGCGCTGATCACCAACAAATGCTGGAAAGCGCTCGGTCTTGACCCAGCGACCACGCTGCACGACGTGCGCTGGGGCGAGCACTACCAGGGCGACGGCGTGAACGGCTCCGGCAAAATCGACGATTTTGTGTGGTTGCTGCAAATCTCCGGAGCGGCGCCGGCCAATCACTTTGTCGGCGGCTACGCCGGAGCCATCTCCGAGCGCCAGCCGGCGATGTACTTCCCGCTCGGCGGTGGATCGCTGAAAGGCGTCGGCAAGCCCGGCGAGATTGTCTGGAGCCGCGTGTTTGTGGAGGGCGGCGCCCTGCACGCCGATCTCGGGCGAGGCACGGTTGTCAGCCTGCCGACAGCGGAAACCGAGCGACGCTGGCGCGAAACCACGATGCAATGGCCCATCGTCCACACGATCCTGCACGGCGTCAGCCAAAACCAGATGATGGCCCGTCACCGCGCCAACCACGTGAATGTGGCCTACGCGCCCTCGGCGGAGATTGCCGACAAAGCGCTCGCCACCAAAGCCGCAACATTGGCGGAACTCGGCGTCGAAGTGCATTTCTGCGGCGTCACCCAGTAATGCCGTCAGCTCTCAACTCTTGGTCTTCAGCTCTTCCACGCACTGAAATCAAGCGGGTGCCCCATTCTAAACGCGCTTTTTGCGTTTAGGGTGGGGGAGCACGAACCTCAACCCACCTCACCCAAGCTGAAGGCCGAAAGCCAATAGCTAGAAGCTGTCCTTCTCACGGCTGCACCTGTTCCGCGGCCATTTCCTTCGCCGCCGGAATGATTCCCATCTCCTGGTAAATCGGCCGGACCACCTTCCGCAGCGCCGGCAGTCGCGTAAAGAACCAAGCAGCACCCAGCACCACCACGATTCCGTTGATCATCACCGTCCATTGCGCGCCGGTTAGCGTCATTCCCGCCACAATCCAGATCGGCGTCGTTGGAATCGCGTGCGCCATCGCTCCAGCCAGCAAGCTGCCGAAGGGCGCCATCCCTACAAATGCCATGGTGTAGTAGCTCATCACGCGGCCGCGTTTATCTTCGCTCACAAGCGTCTGGATGATCGTGTTGCTCGCCGCCATCCCCTGCATCATTCCCATGCCCGCCACCAGCACCATCAGCATCGAGAGCCAGAACACATGCGACAGCCCAAACCCGACCAGACCCAATCCGAAAACCGCTGCTGCCAGTGGGATCATCCGGATTAGCCCGCGCACGCTCCTGCGCGCCGCCAACGAGAGCGCGGAAATCAGGGCGCCGACGCCCATCGAGCCCATCAGAAATCCCAGCGTGTGCGGACCTCCGTGCAGCACTTTGGCTGCGAAAATCGGCATGAGCACCACGTACGGCATCCCCATCAGGCTCACCACCGCGAACAAAGTGAGAATAGTGCGGATGGGCAGAAAGCTGGAGACGTAGCTCCATCCTTCCTTCAACTCGATCAAAGTCGACGCCGCCACTCGTCTCACAGAGGGAACATGCACACGCATCATCAGCAGCGATGCAATCACCGCCAGGTAACTGATGCCGTCGATCAGGAAGCACCATCCTTCATTGGTCGCTGCGATCACCAGTCCGGCCAGAGAAGGGCCGATTAACCGCGCCACGTTGACCATCGACGAGTTGATGGCGATGGCGTTGCCCAGGTCAGCACGGTCCTCCACCATTTGCACCATGAAGGCCTGGCGTCCGGGCATGTCAAATGCATTGATGATCCCCTGCATCACGGCCAGCGCCAGAATCAGGTGGACGGTGATATGGCCGGAAAGCGTGAGCGCGGCCAGCGCCAGTGACTGCACCATGGCCAGCGATTGCGTCCACACCAGCACGTGCCTGCGGTTGAGCCGGTCGACCCACACGCCGGCGAATGGCGCAAAGAGAAACGTGGGAATCTGCCCTGAAAAGCTCACGATGCCCAGCAACAGCGCCGATCCCGTTAGTCGATACACCAGCCAGGAGGTCGCGATACGCGTCATCCAGGTGCCGATGAGCGAGATGCTCTGCCCACCGAAAAACAGCCTGAAGTTGCGATGCCGCAACGCGCGCCACGCATGCGATATACCTGGCGCTGCATCTATGTTTACTTCTCCGCGGCTCCCATTTGAAGGCATCTTACTCCATCTTCCTTTGCTCATCCCTTTCTTGTACAGTTGATGCAGATATACGCCCTCCTATCGACTCGACTGTGGATGTTCATTCGAATACGCTGGCGAAACTGCTCCATTCCATCTTCGGCTTCTCGTCATTTCGTCCGGGGCAGCAGGCAGTATGTCGCGCTGCCATCGCCGGCCGCGATCTTCTGCTTGTGATGCCCACAGGGGCAGGGAAGTCGCTTTGCTATCAGTTGCCGGCCATCGCGCGCGGCGGAACTGCGCTGGTCGTCTCTCCGCTCATCTCTCTCATGGACGATCAATCAGCTAAGCTCTCCGCGCTTGGCCTGCGCGTTGCGCGCATTCATTCAGGCTTGGATCGGGCGGACGCAAGAAGGGCCTGCGCGGATTATCTAGCAGGATCGCTCCAATTCCTCTTCATTGCTCCCGAACGTTTGCGCGTGCAGGGGTTCCCTGAGATGCTCGCCAAGCGAAAACTTGCGCTCATCGCCATTGACGAGGCGCACTGCATTTCGCAGTGGGGCCACGATTTCCGCCCCGATTACCGAACACTGGGCCAGTATCTACCGGCATTGCGCGGTACGCCCGATCCGGCGCCCATACTCGCGCTCACGGCCACAGCGACGCCGGTTGTGCAGAAAGACATTGTTGCGCAGTTGGGGATGGCAGGACCGCTGAAGTTCATCCACGGATTCCGGCGTGAGAATCTCGGCATCGAGGTTGTCGAGGTCCCGGTGCCGGAACGCGCGCCGGTCACATTCAAGCTCTTGTCCGATCCGATACGCCGCCCAGCCATTGTTTACGCGGTCTCTCGCAAGCAGTCAGAGTCGCTCGCAAGGGATCTTTCCCATGCGATGCCCGCCGCGGCGTATCACGCCGGTCTCGACGCTGCAACGCGCGAACGCGTACAGTCTGCCTTCCAGTCCGGAGAACTTGAAGTGGTGGTCGCAACTATCGCTTTCGGCATGGGCATCGACAAGCCAAACATTCGCACTGTTATTCATGCGGGCCTGCCCGGAACTCTCGAAGGCTTCTACCAAGAAATCGGCCGCGCGGGACGAGATGGCGAGCCAAGCCGGACCTTTCTGATGCACTCCTACGCCGACCAGCGCACTCACGGTTTTTTTCTCAATCGCGACTATCCTCCCGTCGAGCACCTCACCCAGGTCTTTGCATTGCTGAAAGCACAGCCGCAGCCGGTGGAAGAACTGCGCGCAAAGTCGAAGCTTGATGAAGAGGCATTCGACAAG
Source organism: uncultured Acidobacteriaceae bacterium (assembly GCA_963841365.1). Lineage (GTDB taxonomy): Bacteria > Acidobacteriota > Terriglobia > Terriglobales > Acidobacteriaceae > Telmatobacter. The sequence goes on along the minus strand of CAWJDG010000024.1, from coordinate 91,517 downwards.
GCGCTTGAAAAGTTGGAGATCCATCAGGGCGCACGCGTGGACTTCGGAGGGTCCGCTACCCTCGGCCGAACCGGATGGAAGAGCACCTACTCCGTTCAGATGCAAGTTCGCGCCGAGCAACTGGAAAAAGTTGTCCGCTTCACTGAGTCATGCGAGTGCCGTATGTCTGCGCTGGTGCGGCACTTTGGCGATTCTGAAGATGCAGGCCGGCCATGCGGGAAATGCGACGTGTGCGACCCCGCCGGGGCCGTCCTGCGCCAGTTCCGGCACGCCACAGCGACAGAGCGCCGCATCGCGGAGCAGATTGTCGACGAGCTACGTGGCGTCGACTATCGTGCGACCGGCATGCTACAAAAAAATCTCGACCTCGTTGGAAGAATGAACCGCAAGGAATTCGATGGTCTGCTCGCCGCAATGGTCCACGCCGGCCTCATTGACATCGAAGAAGATGAGTTCGAAAAGGATGGCAAGATCATTCGCTTTCGCAAAGTGCGCCTGCCGCTCGCTGGGCGTGACCGGCGCCCGAACGCGTCTTTGACGCTCCTCGTTGCCGATGGCATTGTTGATGAGTTCAGGTCGCTGTCCGCGACGGCGCCTCGCGCTCGGCACTCTCGCCCGCCCGCCAATCGCACGGCGGCAACGACGCAGTCGGACGCTCTACCGGCTCCTGCAACCCAAGAAACGCAACACCTAGCGGCGCGGTTACGTGCGTGGCGAATTGCCGAAGCGACGCGCCTCGGCGTTCCCGCCTACGTTGTCTTGCATGACCGCACGCTGAACGCGATCGCGCTCGCGCGGCCTGCAAATCCAGCGCAATTAGTTGTGATCGATGGCATCGGCCCAACGAAGGTAGAAAAGTTCGGTGCGGCCATTCTGCAACTGTGTGAAGCGGAATAAGGCCTATAACTAATCTGAAATCGCGTGATCCGCTTTGAGATTCACTCCGCTCCACGCCTTCTGCGCCGTCCATGGCTCGGCAGGCGCGCTCCAGAACTCGTCTGTTGCCGGCAATCCCAGCGGCAACCACGCCGCCGAACATAAGTAGCAGCTCCCGGTGGAAATGTAGTTCTCACCAATTGCCGGCTGGTGCCCTGCGAACCCGATCGTCAGCCATCCTTTGCTGTCGAAGACCCCCGCTGCCGCGATCATGCGCGACATTACTGCTGTGATCGCGCACCGCACCTGCGCGGGATGTACGCCTTCAGGCAAATTGCGCCGCCAAGCCATCTCCGCCAGATGGTGCAATGCGCCAAACCGGTAGGCCAGCGAACGGCCGATCGGCGGAAAAGTTCCTTCAGGGCTGATGAGTCGCTCCTCGATCGCCGCATAGCGCCGCGCCCGCGCCTCCACCGGCTTGCGCAAAAACTCCCAGCGATCGTTCGTGGTTCGTACGGCATCCAGAATATTGAGCATCATCGGCTGAATCACGAAGCTGTTGTAGTAGTCCCAGTGGAACGCCGGCCCGTCTCCGTACACGCCGTCGCCCTTGTACCACTCCTGGTGCTGGCGCAGCGAGTAGTCGATGCGCATCGTATCCCACGGCTGCCCAAATCTGCAGAAAAACGCCTCAATCATCGCGCTGAACAGCAGCCAGTTGTTGAAGCCCGGCTGAACCTTGCGCGTTTCCGCGAGCGCGTGCACCAGGTTCTCTTTCGTCGTCGCGTCCAGCTTGGTCCATAGTTCATTCGGCGCGCGCACCACCGCCAGCGCCAGAAACGCCGCGTCCACCACAGATTGCCGATTGGTTCCGAAGTTGAGGGCGTCAGGCGATTGCGGATCGGTCCCGTACCGAATCGCCAGCCGTGCCCAGTCGCGGTACCGGCCCTGCAATGCGTCTTCGTTGGCCTCACCGCTCGGTTCAGCCTCAAGCCAGGGTGCGAGTCCCGTCAGCAGCCGGCCCACTGCCTCCAGGTGCGTCGACTTACTCCTTGCTTCGACCTGTCCCTCAGCAGCTTCAACCGGCATGGTCGCGCGCAGCTTTTGCTGGCTGATGGCCTCGAGCACCGGCTGCGAGACCCGTTCCACAATATTGAGCCACTTCGCCCGGTCGTCCTTGCCAGACGAAGTTGATTGCGTGTCTGCGCCTGATCCCGTGTCTCGTCCTGCGGCTTCCGCTGCTCGGCCCGTGAAGAACGGTGCCGAGGCCAGCAGTGTGCTCTTCAAAAAATTCCGCCGCGTCGCACTCGATTCCATCGGTTTCACTTTTCCGCTGCATTTGCCGCCAGCGCCTCCACAACGGCGATGTTCTGCATCAGTTCGCTAGGCAGGTTGTGCCGGTCGCGCAGATAATCGGGAGCATTGTAGGAGATCCACACTTTTCCGACCGCGTCTTCCCAGACCAGAGTTTTGAGCGGCAAATCGATGGCGATGCTCGGTGCAGCCAGCATCAATGGCGTCCCCGCTTTCGGGCTCCCGAAGATCAGCAGCTTGGTCGCCCGCATTTTCATGCCCACCTTTTCGGCTTCTCCACTGTGGTCCACGAGCGCGAAGAGAGTTACGCCCTTCGCCGCAAGAATGCGCTTGAACTTCTCTACGGTTTCGTCCACCGAATGACGGCTGGGTATGTTAACAATTCCATTTGCGCTCATCTTCGACATCATACGGGAGCTAATTGCTAACGAGCCGATCGCGTAGAACGAAAAGCCCCCAGCCGAAGCCGGGAGCCATCCGCCCTAAAAACCAGAAGCTCATCCAACTCGTTCGATCGTCACCGACTCCAGCACCACGGGCTTGTGCGGCTTGTCCTGCGAATTTCGCGGCACCTTCGAGATCTTCACAACCACATCTTGTCCCTCGACAACCTCGCCAAAGATCGTATGTTTGCCGGTGAGCCAGTCCGTGGGCGCCACAGTGAGGAAGAATTGACTTCCGTTGGTATTCGGTCCGGAGTTGGCCATCGCCAGTTTGCCCGGCTTGTCGAAACCGTGCCGCGAGCCTTTGGTCTCGTCCTGAAAACGATAGCCGGGCCCGCCCATCCCGTTCCCAGCCGGATCGCCGCCCTGAATCATGAAGTCCGGAATCACGCGATGAAAGATCGTTCCGCTGTAGAGCTTGTCCTTCGATTTCGCGCGAGTCACCGGATGCGACCATTCCTTCGACCCCTCGGCGAGTTCAATAAAGTTCTTGACCGTGACGGGCGCATCGGTCTCAAAAAGGCGAACGGTGATCTTGCCTTCCGTTGTCGTAAAGACCGCGTAGGTTCCTGCTGCAAGTGCCATGAGAATCTCCTGAGTTTTTTGTTTTCTTGTCTTCCGCGATCTTCAATCGTGCCCGAAGACCTCGGTCAGATACGCATTTGGCGCGGCCTGTTAGTTTGTTGTGTTGCCTGGGCTCTGCAAGGCCGGTCGTGGTGTAGCGGGAAGCGGAGGCATCGGCTGGCCCTCTGGCACAATCGTCACTTTCTCAAGCTCTACGGGCGTCAGCGGCTTGTCATTGGCATCACGCTGCACCCTTGCAATGGTCTTGACTACATCGACGCTCGCATCGTCGCACTGGCCAAAAAGAGTGTAGTGCTGGTTCAGCGTGTCGTAAGCCTGCTCGGTGATAAAAAACTGGCTGCCGTTGCTATTCGGTCCGCTGTTGGCCATCGCCAACCGTCCCGGCCGGTCGAAGTTTAGGCCCGGATCGAACTCATCGTCAAAAGCATATCCCGGTCCACCCATCCCCGTGCCCGTCGGATCGCCCCCCTGAATCATGAATTCCGGAATCACGCGATGAAAGCTTGTGCCGTTATAAAGCGGCCTGTGATGTTGCACTTTGTTCGTCGTCGGATCGGTCCAGTCTTTTGTGCCCGTCGCCAGCCCAATGAAGTTCGCCACGGCCTTCGGCGCCTGCTTCTGGTAGAACTGGCAGGTAATCCGGCCCATCGAAGTATCCATCACCACAAACGGCCCGTTGGGAAGAGTTGTGGCTTCAGGAGTCGCTTGTGGCGCGTCAGGAATCTCCTGAGACGGCGTTGTGGACTGCTGCGCGAGCGCCGCTGCAAGCGCCACGATTCCAACGGCTGCAGCCGATGCGGAAAGGAGAAGCGGGTGCCTGAATTTCATGCTGACTCTGAGGGTAAACCATGTGGCTGGCCCCGTACCAGCGCTGAGCTTGATCGCATTCCGGTTTCACGCTCTAGTCGAGCATCCGGCCCTTTTCTCGTGGCAGCAGAAATGGTCAGTTCACCCATCTAGGGCTGGACGCTGAAGGCAAATAGCTAAAAGCTAATAGTAGCTTTTAGTTCTCCGTCGGCATCTTTTCCACGTGATCGATTACCAAGCGTTTGACTTTCGCGTTCCGTTCATTCAGTTCAAGGCCAAGCTGCTTCACCGATTGAAAGACACTCGATTCCCCGCTCGGATCGGAAGCGACCGGACCCGCATTTACTCCAGCTCCACCCGACGGCGGCGGAGGAGAGCCGAATCCCTGAGACTGCGCCATAGACATAAGGTCGGCCAGAGAGATCTCCACTGAGAGTTCGTAGCTGCCCTTGAGGCCTGTCTGGTCGACCACCTGCTGGCCTCCCATTTGCCCGAGAAGCACTGACAAGGTGTCAGTGAATCCGCCCATGGTGACCATGCTCGATTCGATGCGCAGCGCCTGGTGGATCGCGTCGAGCTTCACTGCGACCGTGCCGCGCGTGCCCAGGTCAAAGGTCATGGTGCCGTCGGGATCTCGGGCCATGCGAACCGGACCGTCCGGCCCATCCATTGTCATCTCGTTCGGCTTTAGCGGAGCGTTCTCATCCACGGGTTGCGGGACGGTCGTGGACTTCTTCACCTTTGGGCCGTTCTTGCCGACGAGCAGCGCAAGCACCTTGCGCTCTTCATCGTTTTCATGTGCCGTTAGCTTGAAGCGCTCTTCCAGCAGGGCGCGCAGCATTGCGGGTGCATCGTTTTTCGTTGCGCCCTCTGGCATCGTGGCTTCAATATCGAATCGCTCGCTCCCCAGCCAATCGGGGCCGCTGACCTGGTAGCCGCGCAAATTCCAGGCGAGAGCGATCAGGTCCTTCAAATTCATATTGATGTATTCCGCGCGCGAGGCATTGACATGCGGACCGACACGCGGCAGCCTGCCGGCTTGAATCTCGGCGCGGATCTTTGCGGGGTCGGGCGGCGGCGACGGCCGGATGGTAGCTACGTCGAACGCAAGCTTGGCAGCGGGAGCCTGCCCTGATGCCATCCCCGACGGGAAAAGGAGAACAAAGATGAATGCCGAGACAATACGGCTTTGCAACTTCATGGGGGAATTGCCTCTTGCGAAATGATACGCCGACACCGCTAGCGCCCTGCGATTGTCGCCGTGTGCCCGTCCATGCCTTGGGGGGGAGGCAAGATCTGTCTTGCTCACTAGCCGATTGCTTCCTGGTCTCTGTTCTCTGATCTCTGCTTCTTTACACGAGCTTGAGGAATCCGCGTGGATTCACCTGCGCACCGGGGAATACTAACTCAAGATTTTCTGCGCCGAGTGAATGCGTCACCACTTCACCCAACACCTGCCTGTAATCGGTAGTCAGCGCCAGATCGCGACCCTGGTTAAGCTGATCGTTATCTAGGCCCGGCCATTTCCCGTACACCTTGCCGCCCTTCACCTGTCCGCCCAGCACGAACATCGCATTGGCGTGGCCGTGGTCGGTGCCGCCCGTGCCGTTTTCGTGCGCGGTGCGGCCAAACTCTGACATGGTCACGAGCGTTACGTTGCCGGCTTCGTCGCCCAGGTCGCGCCAGAACGCCGCGATGCTGGCGGAAAAATCGCTGAGCCGGTTTGCAAGCTGCCCGTTCACGCCGCCCTGGTTCTGATGCGTATCCCAGCCTGTCACGTCGGTAAACGCTGCCTCCACACCCAGGTTCGCTTTCAACAGTTGCGCAATCTGGCGCATGTTGTTGCCGAACTCCGTGTTCGGATATTCGATGCCGGCTGCCGGTGTGTATTGCGCGGGATTCGCCGCGCGCAGCATCTTGACTGCCTCGAACGTCTCATCGCCGGCGGCATGAAAGACGCGGTCACCCGAATCGGCGTACATCGCCTCAAAGGCGCTCGCGGCCGGCGAAAGGTTCGGGCCGCGCCCGGCCACCGTAAAGTTGTTCACGTTGCTCATCGCGATCGCCGGAATCTTTCCCGCCAACGTCAGAGGCACATCGGCGCCCAGCGCCAGCGCGCGGAAGGCGGTGTGCTCTTGCCGGTGCTGTGTGCAGTTGCACGTATCTTCCGCTTGCAGGGCGCGGTTCAGCCAGCCGTCCTCCGTGCTTTTCAGCCCTGGCGTGCCCGACTCCATGTAATCTTGTGCGTCAAAGTGCGACCGGCTCATATCCGGGGACCCACACGCATGCACAATGGCGAGATGCCCCTGGTCGTAGAGCGGCTTAAACGCTGCCAGCGACGGATGCAGCCCGAAAAATCCATCCAGATCCACAACCTGGTTCTGCGGAATCGCAATGCTGGGCCGCATTGAGTAATAATTTTTCTCGCGATAAGGCACAACGACATTAAGCCCATCGGCCGCACCGCGCTGAAAGATCACCACCAGCCGCTGCCTCGGCGCTCCTGCTGTCTGAGCCAGCACACTGCGAACAAGAAAATTCGGCATGGCTGTGGTGCCTGCAACGGCCAGCGCGCCTTTGTGCAGGAAAAATCGCCGGTTCATCTGCATTTTGTTGCTCCTGTAACGTACGTTGCGTCCATCGAACCGAACTTGAAGAACTCCTCTAAACCCGGTTAGGCTATCTCCGCCAACTCCGCCAGCGTCGCTGACTTGCAGACTCGCTGACTTGCCGACTTGCTATCTTCTTTGAAACTCCGGCGATCCCATCAGCAATCCTGCCAGCAGTTGGTCTTCTCGCTCGTACACATCTGCCGCAGGCGCGCGATTCGCTCTCCGCGCCACCACCGGTGTCGCCATTGGCGGGTTCTGCGCGTTCTGCTTTTGGAATTCTTCCAGCGCCGCCGCGCGCGTGGCATCGCTCACTCCGCCTGCCACCAGCATCGGCTCAAGCCGCGACTCTTCCGATTCCGGTGTCGGGATCACCTGCTTCGTGGGCGCATCCGCGTCGAGGCTACTCATGTCGAGTTCCGGGGCCCACTCTACCGTGATGCCCGGCAGCCGGTTCGACGCAAGCGCCAGAGCAAAGTTCATGCGATCCACCAGCGCGCCCGTGCTCACCCAGTCGGCCTCGTCCCACTTGTACCCGACAGGCGGAATGCATCCATACAGTGGCATTCCCAACTGCCGCAGTGTGTTCACCAGCGGCATAAAGTTTTCGATGTTCGCGTTGCTTGCTCGCACCGCCGACACCACAAATTCAATCGGCGTCTTCACCTTGGCGCGATAGTCGCTTGCCGACCAGAACTCCGGCGAGTGGAAGAGCGTCTTCAGCACTGTGGGAATATCGCCTCCACTCGCCAGATATGCCTTGGCCATTCGGTTCACCAGTGCCTGCGACGGATCGTCACCCACAAAGCGAATGGCCAGCTTGCGCGAAATAAACTGCGCCGTTGCCGGCCGCGTCGCCAGGAAATGCAGCAGCTCGCGGCCCTCCATCTCGCCATTGTCTTTGAACTTTTGCCCCATCACCACTTTTGTCCCGGGCTCGTGGCGCATCGGGGCGAACACAAACTCTCCGCCAACCTGCGGCCGGTCAACGGTCCATCCTGTCAGCACGCGTGCCACCTGGATTACGTCAGCCTGTGTGTAGCCGCCGTCAACGCCCAGCGTGTGCAACTCCATCAGCTCGCGTGCATAATTTTCATTCAGCCCTTCCGGCGGTTGCCGCTTCGCATTGGGGCGCCGCGCCATCACCATCTTCGCCCGATCCACCGCCGGCGAATCCGGCCCGACGCTTTCGGCGTTGTCGAGGTAGATCATCATGGCCGGGCTGTGTGCCACAGCTTCCAGCAGGTCCTCAAACTTGCCCAGCGCATGCGGACGAATCACGTCGCGCTCATAGCAGACAAGGTAGTAGGGCATTTGCTCGTTCTTGCGCAAATACACGTTGAAGTGGTTGAGCCAGAAATCGGTCATCACTTCATCGAGTTGTGCGTTGGAGTAAATGTCGCGCGTCAGACGCTCGGCAAAAAGTTCCTTGGCCACTGCCTGCTCGGGATTTTCCAGGTCCTCCACCGACTCTCTCAGGTCCGGAGTCATGCCTGCCATGAGCGCCTGCCGCTGAATCGGCCGGAGAGATTTGATGAAGTTTTCAAAATCCGCTGGCTGCATTCCTTGCAACCTCACCACACGCTGCTCTGGCGGCAGGTTAAGAATGCGCGCGATCCGGGCTTCGTCCACGGGAGCTTGATCGGCGGCAGCGGGCGCCATCGCATTCATCTGTTCGGCCTGACTCGCTTCGCCTTGAGCTGTGCCAGGCGCGCTCGGCGCCATCGCCGCGCTTGCGTCCATGCCCGCGCTGGCGCCAGCGTCCATGCCCGGATTCTGCCCGTTCGCTGCTTGAGCCGCACCGGAATTCGGCGCGGCGGTGTCCTTCTTATCAGCCTGCGCCGCTTTCCTCGCCTGCAAGCGATAAATCTGGTTCTCATAGACCGCGTGCAAGGTCCCACTCGACGGAATCTGAACCTTGCCGGCCGCTGCCTGGCGGATGATGGCGTTGCTGGGCATTCTGAAAAGGAGGTCCTGCGTGCTCCATTGCATCGCCGGAAATTGCGCCAAATGCGTATTCAGATCCGTCTCGTCGATACTTTTGGGGTGTAGTTGCTGGTCAAACCATTTCTCCAGGCCCATCGCTTGCACTGCTTCCACTTCACCGGGGCGTGGCCCAAACGTGAACCGGTTCAATGCCTGGATGACGCGATCCTTGCCCTGAAGTTCCGTGGAGCGATAACCAGGTCTGCGGGCGCCTTGCGTAGGAGCGTGATCTGCTGAAGCTGCCACCTGTTGGGCGAGACTGAGCGGAACAGGGGAGCAAAGGCAGTAGCAGAGGACGATGGCAATCGCGTCGCGCAGAGACTCCATCGCAAAAACTCCTGGCGGGGACTGGCCGGCATATCTTCGCACGGCACGAGCGTACTGACTGCTCAGACGCGATCTTAATCCGAAAGTTGTGGTTCGTGCGGTCGTTGCGTTCAAATGATCTGGCCGCAAAACGCTTCTGCAGGCAATGCGGCGAGTCAACAATCTGCTTTAAGTATGGCCGATCAAATAGATGATATAAAGCCACTTGGGAGTCGCTGCGCCTAAACAGAAACCGGTCTGGAGCGACGACTAAGTGCTGCTCAGATTGCGGATGGCTAAGCGGCCGAACTGATTCCTGAGGGCCGTTAACGCCCCTTCTTGCAGCGCGCCATAATGACCGAGTGCAGCCGTTCGCTTACATCTGTAGGCAGCTCGTAGATCTCGTGGCAGCGGTAAATCTCAATCGTCTTTCGCGTGGTGTTCAGCACTACCTCGCAGTGCCCGCACTTGCGCAGGTGAGTTTCAATCTCGGTGCGCGTCTCCGAAGCAATGGATTCATCGATCACATCGTCGAGGATCTTCAGAAACTCAGTGCACGTCACTTGTTCAACTCCGCTTTCCCTGCGCCAGAGCAGGCGCGGCTTTCTTTTTCTTGAAATATCGACTGAGGCGCTCGCGAAGTTGCAGGCGGGCGCGCAGCAGGCGCGACTTCACTGCTGGAACACTGAGGCCAAGTGCTTCCGCCGTCTCTTCCGTTGAGAGCCCATCCACGTCGCGCAAAGCAAAAACCACGCGGAACCCATGCGGCAAGCCCTGGATGGTCTTGCGCAGAATCTCTGCCAGTTCCGACTGGTTGTAGTTCTGTTCGGGATCGGGCGCCCAATCTGCAAGATCGCGAGGAACGGTCCCCTCGTCGGTCTCCAGATCCTCGTCGATCGAGACCATCTTGCCGGTGCGCCGCTTGCGCAGCCGCATCAGGCTCTCGTTCACCGCGATTCGCACTAACCATGTGTAAAACTTCGAGTTCCCTTGGAACTGGTCGAGCTTCTCATACGCCTTCAAGAACGCGTCTTGCATTACGTCCTCGGCATCTTCTCGGTTTTGCGTAATGTGCTGCGCAATCCTGAAAATCTGCCGCTCGTACTTGCGGACCAGCGTATCGTACGCCGTGATATCTCCGGCGCGAACCCTCTCAACCAGGGCCACGTCCGGATGCTGCTCGTTTTGTCCCGCAATCGATTGGATGGTTGACATGGGGTTCGGATGCGAAAATCGCGACGAAAAGTGGTTACAAAAGATTTTGCTGACCGGCCAATGGTCTTCGAAAGGCCGCCAAAAGATGAGTGTAACGGACGCAGGGGCAGGGAGCCAAACCAGGTCGGTGCGGTAATACCGTTACGCCAGTGGTTCCCCCGCCGCTCCGGCCGCGTCTAAACGGGAATAAAGTGGAATTATGCCCGCTTCGTCCTCTCTGTTGACTTTCTTCCGCCCCGCGCTCCGCGCCGCGGCAATTCAAGTTTGCCTGCTAATGCTTGCTTGGCCCATTGCGGCGCAATCCACAAGTGCCGCGCAGCCTGGTGCCACAACTTCCTCCAGCTCCAAGGCAAAAGCGGCCGCCAAGGCAAAGTCAGCCAGCAAGACTTCAACGCAACACAAGCCAGTCCACCGGTCGAGCCGCTCCTCCCGGATTGCGCGTACAGCACGCATCAAGCGCGCTTTTGTCGCATCTAGAGAATTGCAGCCCATGGCCCAGCAGTTGGCTACCATGCGCACACCAGAAGCGTATGCGGGGGTGACCGCGTATGCGCACAGCCACACCGGCGAAGCTGCCGCCGCGGCCTACCTGGCGCTGGGCCACGCGTATTTGCTCGACAAGCGCTACGCCGAAGCGGAATCCAGTCTCGCCCAGGCGAGACGAGATGATGGAGAGTTGGCCGACTACGCGGATTTCCTGGCCGCGGAGGCAAGCCACGGCGCTGGCGACGACTCCGCTGCCGAGGCAATCCTTCACGGCTTTACTGATCGCTATCCCGAAAGCATTTTCGATGACGAAGAACCCGAACAAGAGGCGAACGTGCTTCTTGCGATGGACAAGCTAACCAGTGCGCGAGAGGTGCTGGCAAAGGCCGAAGACACCGGAGCCGCAGCCAGACCCGGTTTTCAGCTAGCCGAAGCCCAGGTGGAGCTGGCACTCGGTCAGCAGCAGACAGCGGAAGACACCTTCAAACACCTCCTGCTTTCGCATCCGTTGAGTACGGAGGCGCAGACGTCGCGCGCCAAGCTGACGCAGATGGGCGCCGAGGCCACTCTTACCGTTCCGCAGTTGCGCAGCCTGGGCGATGCCTATTACGACGCTGGGCGCTATTCTGAGGCCGCAGAACAGTTCCGCGCTCTGGCTCTTGAGCCTGGATTGGACGCCCAGACCCGCGAGAGTTTTGCCGTTTCCGAGGCCGCCTGCAACCTTAAGCTCAAGCGGCTGACTCCAGCTCAAGTGCAAGGTCTGCCTGATACCGACGACGAAAACGGTGCGCGCCGCCTTGATCTTTTGATGGAGCTGGCTCGCGACCGCGATGACGCGGCCGATCAACCGCGCATCCTCTCCGAGATGGAAGCGCGTTTTCCCCGCAGCTTGTGGCTGGCCGATGCGCTGTTCTCCAGCGGCAACATGTATCTGCTGAAGCACGACTACTCCAAGGCCATCGAGTATTACGGCGAACTGGCCAAGCGCTTTCCCGCCGACAAGAATGCTGCTGCCGCCCATTGGCGCTCGGGATGGTTAAGTTACAGGCTGGGACTCTACAACGACGCGGCGAAGATCTTCGACGACCAGATCCGGCTCTACCCCGGCGCCGCGGAAACCGTCTCGGCGCTTTACTGGCGGGGACGCCTCTACGAGACGCAGGACCATGAGCCCGCTCTTGCCGCGGCGAACTACAACACCATTTCTCGCGCATATCAGCACTTTTTTTACGCCCAAATGGCGCGCGCGCGGTTGACTGCACTAGGAGCCACGCGGCCGGCATCCACAGCTGACCTGGATCGCTTTCAACCCCTGCCCGAGCCACATCTGGTTGATACGTTTCCTGAGGATAGCCCGCATCTGGCCAAGGCGCGCCTGCTGGCCAACGCGGGATTGACTGAGTACATTGCGAGGGAGATCAAGGCCGACCCAGATTCATCATCATGGAGCTCTCTCGCCGAGGCGCAGATATATTCCTCTTACGGCGAGACATTCCGGGCCGTCCGCGCCCTGAAACGGGCTTTGCCGAGTGCGGCTTCCGCGTCCATTCAATCCATCCCGCTGGCGTACTGGCGGATTCTTTTCCCGGAGCCGTGGTGGGACACGATCCAGGCCGAGTCGGCAAAGAACAATCTCGATCCGTACTTTGTGGCTTCCTTGATCAGGCAGGAGTCAGAGTTCGATCCTTCGGCGATCTCGAACAAAAGCGCATATGGCTTGATGCAGCTCTTGCCATCCGTGGGCCGAACCATGGCACGTGAAGAAGGAATCGCGCACTTCCAGACCTTCCAGTTGCTTGATCCAGTGATGAACATTCGCCTGGGAACGCGTTATCTGCGGCAGATGCTCGATCGTTTCGGCGGTGTGCAGGAGTACGCTCTGGCTGCCTACAACGCAGGCGACAGTCGCGTTGTGGATTGGCAGGCTGCGGGTCCGTATTCAGGCATGGATGAGTTTGTTGAGTCTATTCCATTCACGCAGACACGAGAGTACGTTGAGGCCATTCTGCGCAACGAGGAGACTTACCGGGCAATCGATGAATTTGCGCGCACCCACGGCGTCGCTGAAAGGGCCGCATCCAGGTAGGCGAGATTTTGTAGCGCAGATTTGCTTTTTTGGCACCGAGGAATTGTGCTTGCAACCTTCTGGCTGTGGTTCGGATTGACTTCGCCGGCACACCCGGCAACATTGCGCTTGACCGCAGGCATCCAATTCCAGTATGACGGTCGCAGCCTGCTGTTGAAAATCAACGGAGCCGGGCGGGACACGGTCGCGGCTCGGTTACATCAACCCTGGAGGGAACGATGTCAGCCGACTTGCAGTTTCTGGAAGAGTGGATCCCCGAAAGAATGGACCCGGGAACGGTTTTTGTCCTGGAGAATCAGGCCAAACTCGGCCACGCACAGAATCCCTATGTGGCCGTGATGTCGTGCCCGCGCTGCGGGACGTTGGGGCTGATCACCCGCCGTCAGCTCTACGGCGGCGAGACTATGATCTGCGGCGGCGATGTGTGTTCCGCCGAATACCGTCTTGACGGCGAGAACATCTGCTTCCGGATATCGCAATAATCGCTATTGTTGCAGCGTGTAATCGGCTTTGGTCGTCTTGGCGCCCGCCTGTTCCGGCGTGGGAAGCTGCGTGCGGTCCCAACCGCCGCCCAGAGCCTGCACAAGCTGAACAGCCGACGTCATCTCTTCAACGTGAAGTGCGTTGAGGGTTTCCTGGTTTGTGAGCAGCGTTGTCTGGGCAATCACGACATCAACATAGGGATCGACCCCGGTGTTGTAACGCACCAGTTCCAGGTTTAGATAATCCTGCGCATCCTTCACGGCCTGCTGCTGCCTGATAATCTGCTGCGAATAAACTCGCGTAGCTGCCATGGAGTCTTCCACCTGCTGGAAGGCAACGAGTACAGTCTGGCGGTAGTTGGCAAGATCCGCATTGTAGGCGGCTTCATACTGATGCAGCTCGGCTCGGTAGAGGCCTCCATCGAAGATGACCTGCGATGCGCTCGGGCCGATCGACCAGGTGCGGCTTGCTATGTCGAACAGATGCTTGAATGTGGCCGACTCGAATCCCCCGCCGGCTGAGATTGTCACTTGGGGAAAAAACGCGCCATAACCGATGCCGATCGTCGCGTTGGCCTCAGCCAGCGTGCGCTCAGCGGCGGCAATGTCGGGCCTTCGCTCGGCAAGCTGTGAGGGCACCCCGGTAGGAATCGGCGGCGGCGCGTAAAGCATGGGCTTCACGGGGATTGAAAAATCGCTCGGAAACTTGCCCAATAGCATGGCGATTGCGTCTTCGTATTGCGCCCGCAACAAACCCACGTTCACTGCAGTCGCCTCCGCGGATTCGAGCGTGGTCTTGGCTTCGGCAACCGATATGTAGTCGCCGACCCCCGTTTCGTACTGAGCCTGGTTGTACTCCAGCGACTTGCGATCGTCGGCGACAGTCTCGTTCAGAATTTGCTGCAGCATGTCCTGGCCGCGAATTTCAAAAAAATATTCGGCCAGGCTAGACTGTTCAGTCAGCTTTTCGAGCTGGAGATCGGCCGCGCTCACCTGTGCGGCATATTGCGCTTCGTGCACTTCGTTGCGGATCTTGCCCCAGAAATCGGGCGTCCAGGAAACATCCAGCGGCAATGTCCAAAGACCCGTAGTTGCTCCGGTTGTGGCCGTCGAAGAGACCCGCTGGTTACTCGAGTTTCGCGATCGGCTCCAGGAAGGATTGGCTGTGATCGTCGGCCAATATTGCGCGCGTGCCTCCGCGATTACTGCTCGGGCGGCCATGTAATTCTGGAAATCCGCCTTGATGGTTTCGTTATTGACGTTCAGCTGTTCTTCAAGCGCATTCAACTCGGGATCCTGGAAGATCTCCCACCAGTTGCCTCGAATCATCGCGTCCTGCGGGCTGGCGACCTTCCAGCCCTCGGTATCCTGGAAGTTGATGGTGGAGTTCTTGTAGTTGGGCGCGGTGACTGCTGGAGGCGCGGGCGCATGATAGGGCGGGCCGATGCGGCAGCCGCCAAGCAGGACAAGCAAGCCGAGTATAGTGGCGGAGAATGATAACGGGATTCGATTCTTTAGCTCAATCATGCTTGACATTCCTCAAGGGTTACCCAACCGTCCCTTCTGCCGTCGCGGGGAGCGCGCCGTGAGTCCGGCCGAGCGCGCGGAGGCGAAGGCGATCCATCATCAGGTAGATCACAGGGGTGGTATAAAGCGTGAGCACCTGGCTCAATAGCAATCCTCCTACAATTGTGATGCCGAGAGGTCGCCGCAACTCCGAGCCGGTACCGGTTCCAAAGGCTAACGGTAACGCTCCACAAATGGCTGACATCGTGGTCATCATGATGGGACGGAAACGCAAAAGACAGGCCTCGAAGATCGCGTCGCGCGTGCTCTTGCCGTCCTGGCGTTCGGCCTGCAGTGCAAAGTCGATCATCATGATGGCGTTTTTCTTCACGATGCCGATGAGCAGGATGATCCCGATAATGGAGATGACGTTCAAATCAATGTGGAAGATCATCAGTGCGAGCATGGCGCCGACGCTCGCCGAGGGCAGAGTGGAAATGATCGTCAGCGGATGAACCATGCTTTCATACAGAATACCGAGCACGATGAAAACAGATAGCAGCGCGGTGAGCACCAGGATCGGCTCACTCGATAACGATTGCTGGAAGGCTTGGGCGGTTCCGGAGAAGAATCCGCGCACCGTGCCAGGCATTCCCAGGCGTTGCTCCATCAGCGTCACTTCTCTGGTCGCATCGCTCAGTGAAACCCCGTCTTTCAGATTGAACGAAACAGTTACCGAAGGGAAGAGGCCCGTGTGGCCAACCTGCAGAGGAGTGGTGTTGGTGCTTGGTTTCATTACAGTGAACAATGGCGCGACCATATTCAGCCCGGCGGCTGTTGAGGACTTGCCGGGGGTGAAATAAATATTGTTCAGCGCTGACGGATCCTGCCAGTACTGCGGCGCCACTTCCATCACCACGTAATACTGGTTGAGCTGCGTGTAGATGACCGAGACTTCAGACTGCCCGAAGGCGCTATAGAGCGAACTATCGAGCGACTGTGCCGTCTGCCCCAGCCGCGCAGCGGTCACCCGGTCATAGGTGAGCATCTCCTGCAAACCGCCATTTTGCTGGTCGGAGTTCACGTCCTCGATGATGTTGATTTTCCGCATGTTCTCGAGAAGGACCTGGCCCCAGTGCGCAAGTTCTGGAATGCTGTCAGATTGGATGGTGTATTGATAGAGCGAACCGCTGCTGCGTCCGCCGATGCGCAGATCCTGCGACGGCTGAAGAAACGCCGAGGCAAGGGGTAGGCGATTCATCTTGGGCCGCAGGCGGTTGATGATGTCCATTGCCGATGTCTGGCGCTGATCGCACGAGCGCGCGCTCTCCTTGCAGTGGTGCCCAAGAGGCTTCAGTGCAATGTATATGAAGCCCCCGTTGCCGCTGCCTGCGTAAGCGTTCACGTGGGCCACGGCAGGATCGGCTTTGACAATGTTGACCAACGACACAACGGAAAAGTTCATGAACGGAAAGGACGCGTCCTGTGGCCCCTGCACCATGCCCATGACCGTGCCGGTGTCCTGCTGCGGGAAAAAGCCTTTGGGAATCCTGACGATTACGAGGAAGTTCAGCGCGATTGTCAGCGCAAGCACGATCAACGTCAAGCCCGTATTGTCAAGCACCCACAGCAACGAATGCCGGTAGGTCGAGATCATTCCATTGAAGACTTTCTCGTTGGCCCGGTACAACCAGCCATGTTTCTCGTCTTTTGTGTGCGCTTTTAGAACATGCGCGCACATGCACGGCGTCGTGGTGAGCGAAATCACCATCGAAATCAAGATTGCGGTCGAAAGCGTGACCGCAAATTCCCTGAAGAGGCGTCCGATGATGCCGCCCATCATCAGGATGGGAATAAAAACAGCAATCAGCGACATGCTGATTGAAAAGACTGTAAAACCAATCTCGCGCGCGCCCTGAAGCGCAGCGGCAACCGGCTCCATTCCGGCTTCGAGATGGCGGGTGATGTTCTCCATCACTACGATGGCATCGTCAACCACAAATCCTGTCGCGATAGTGAGCGCCATCAGTGACAGATTGTCGAGCGTGTACCCAAGCAGGTACATCACGGCAAAGGTTCCAATGAGAGAAACAGGGACAGCGACGCTGGGAATGAGAGTGGCGCGCGGGCTGCGCAGGAATAGGAAGACCACCAGAATCACCAGGACAATCGAACCGATCAAGGTCCTTTCGACGGTATCGACGGAAGCGCGAATGGTCGTAGTGCGGTCCAGCACAATTGTGGTAGTTATCCCTTGGGGAAGCACCGCCTCAAGAAACGGCAATTGCGCCTTGACGCGGTCGACAGTCTGAATGATGTTTGCCCCGGGCTGCCTGAAGATGAAGACAAAAATTGCACGTTTTCCGTCCGCATAGCCTGCCTGCCGAATGTCTTCTGTCGAGTCCACAACATCTGCCACATCCGACAGCCGCACGGCCTCGCCATTGTGATAGCCAATGACCAATGGCTGATACTCCGAAGCCTGGGAAATCTGGTCATTCGTCAGGATGTCTTCAGTAATCCCGTTGTTGGAAAGTTGTCCTCTGGGTTCATGGGAGTTTTGCAGGCTCAGCACTGACCGCACATTGGCGAGCGTAAGGCCGAAACTTTCAAGCTTCGTCGGATTGATCTCGACGCGTACCGAGGGCGTAGCTCCTCCCTGCACGCCAACCTGCCCGACTCCCTGGATCTGAGAAAGCTTTTGCTCCATGATGGTTGAGGCCAGGTCATACAGCTTCGTCACCGGGTATTTATCCGAGGAGAAGCTGAGAATCATGATTGGGGAATCGGCAGGATTTACCTTGCGATAAGAGGGATTGGAAGGCAGATTAACAGGCAGGTAAGTTCGCGCTGCGTTAATCGCGGCTTGCACATCACGTGCGGCGCCGTCGATGTTGCGGCTCAGGTCGAATTGCAGCGTAACATTGCTCGAGCCCAGCGAGCTCGACGATGTCATCTCGGTGATTCCGGCGATGTGACTGAACTGGCGCTCCAGAGGGGTCGCCACTGAGGCGGCCATAATCTGCGCGCTGGCCCCGGGTAGGCCGGCCCGAACGCTGATAGTCGGAAAATCCACCTGCGGCAGTGGCGCTACTGGCAGCACTGCAAACGCGATCGCGCCTGCGATTGTAACCGCGATGGTGAGCAGCGTTGTGCCCACGGGCCGCCGAATGAATGGCGCCGAAATATTCATGCACTCTCCGTGCCAGGCTGCGGCTCATCTCCGCCGCGAGATTCGGAAATATGGCGCCCAGTAACGCGCTGGCCAAGCCTGTCGAAGAAGATGTAAATCACCGGAGTGGTGTAAAGCGTGAGCAACTGGCTCAGCAACAGGCCGCCAACCATTGCAATACCGAGCGGGCGGCGCAGCTCCGAGCCCAGACCGGTTCCTGCAGCCAGCGGAATGCCGGCGAGCAGGGCGGCGCATGTGGTCATCATGATGGGCCGGAAGCGCAGCAGGCTGGCTTCGTAAATCGCATCCGTCGAGGTCATTCCGCGCTGCCGCTCGGCTTCCAGCGCAAAATCCACGATCAGAATTCCGTTCTTGTTCACAATGCCAATAAGCAGGATGATCCCGATGATGCCTATAGCATCGAGATCCTGACGGCCGAGCATGAGCGCAAGCAGCGCACCTACGCCGGCAGATGGCAGAGTAGAAAGAATCGTGACCGGATGGATGAAGCTCTCATACAGGACGCCCAGAACGATGTAGACAGTGACCAGGGCTGCAAGAATCAGCAACGCTTCGTTGGAGAGTGAATTATGGAAGGAGGCCGCTGTCCCTTGGAAGTCAGATTGCAGACTGGCAGGGAAACGGAGGTTCTTGACGACCTTTTCGATGTCGTTGATGGCCGTGCCCAAGGAAGCATGAGGCGCAAGGTTGAACGACACTGTCACCGACGGAAACTGTCCTTGATGATTAATGGAAAGCGCTTCGGTGGTATTGTGCATCTGGGTAAAAGCGCTGAGCGGAATGGCATTTGCGCCTACCGAGGAAGTGGTCTTGCTGGCCGCTACCGCCGCTGTCGTCCCGCCGGCCAGCACTGTGGACGGTGCGTTGATCGCCTGCGACGAAGGCGTATATTTCACTGAAGTGGTCAGGGCGTTCGATCCCGCCGCAGCCGATGCAGAAGAAGAAAACGATGTCGCAGCACCCGCTCCGCTGGCGCCTGACGAGGCGCTCGACTGGATGTAGAGGTCGCGCAGCTTTTCAGGATTTTGCTGCCACTCGGGCGCAGTCTCCAGCACCACATGATATTGGTTCAATTGCGTGTAAAGGGTGCTGATCTCTCGTTGGCCGTAAGCGTCGTAAAGCGTGTTGTCGATCGTCGTCGGCGCAATCCCCAGGCGCGATGCTGTCACGCGGTCGATGACCAGCTGAACTGCTTTGGCACCGGTTTGCTGGTCGGTGGCCACATCCTCCAGTTCGGGCAGTTTCTGCAGTTGCGCCGTGAACTTGTTTGTCCACTCATTGAGCTCGTCGGTGTCAGGGTCCTCAAGCGTGTATTGATACTGCGTGCGGCTAACCCTATCGTCGACCGTTATATCCTGCACCGGCTGCATGTAAAGGTGAACTCCTTGCACCTCCTGCAGGTTTGTCTGGAGCCGCCTTATCACATCCGCGGCGCTGATATGGCGCACCTCGATCGGCTTCAGGTTAATCGAGATGCGGCCGCTGTTCAGGGTCGTGTTCACGCCGTCAGCGCCGATGAATGACGACAAGCTCTCGACAGCAGGATCCTGCAGGATGATTTTCGCAAGTTCTTTCTGCTTTTCCGTCATCGCAGTGTAAGAAATGGATTGCGATGCCTGCGAGATCCCCTGAATCACGCCAGTGTCCTGCACCGGGAAGAACCCCTTGGGAATTACGATGTAGAGAATGATAGTAAGAGCCAGGGTCGCCACTGCAACCAGCAGCGTGATCGGCTGGTAGCGCAATACCACCTTCAGGGTGCGCCCGTAGAATGCGATCAGCCGGTTCACCGCATTTTCTGAAGCGCGGTAAAAACGGCCCTCTTGGTCCTTCGGGTTGTGACGCAGGATGCGGGAGCACATCATCGGCGTCAGCGTCAGAGAAACGAATGCCGAGATCACGATGGTCACGGCCAGGGTGACAGCGAACTCGCGAAACAGGCGCCCCACCACGTCGCCCATGAAGAGCAGCGGAATCAGCACGGCGATCAGCGAAACCGTCAGCGACATGATGGTGAAGCCGATTTGACCGGCGCCGGTGAGTGCGGCTTCCAGCGGCGGCATGCCCTGTTCCAGGAACCGGGTGATGTTCTCAATCATCACGATGGCATCGTCAACCACAAAACCGGTTGATATGGTCAGCGCCATGAGCGAGAGGTTGTCCAGCGAGTAGCCGAGCAGATACATCATGGCAAAGGTTCCGATAAGCGAAAGCGGGACGGCCACACTGGGAATAATGGTGGCGCGAAGGCTGCGCAGAAAGAGGAAGATCACCATCACCACGAGCCCGATGGTCAGCATCAATTCGAATTCAACATCATGAACTGATGCTTGAATGCTCGTCGTCATATCCGTCAGGGTCGTTACTTTGATGGATGCAGGAAGATTTGCCTCCAGTTGGGGTAGAACTTTTTGAATCTCGTTGACGACAGTGATCGTGTTCGCGCCCGGCTGGCGTTGGATGTTGAGGATGACCGCGGGCGTCATATTCATCCACGCGGCCTGTTTGGTGTTTTCTACGCCATTGATCACGTCGGCGACATCTTTTACAAACACGGGAGCGCCATTGCTGTAGGAGATCACCACGTCCTTGTATTGGTTGGCTTCGGTGATCTGATCGTTGGCGTCGATTTGATAATCCTGGCGCGGCCCATCGAAGTTGCCCTTGGCGGAGTTGACGCTGGCCTGGGTCAAGGCTGTGCGCACATCCTCCATGTTCAGTCCATACGAAGACAGCGCAACCGGATTCACCTGGATGCGCACCGCGGGCTTCTGACCACCGCTGATGCTCACCAGTCCCACTCCATTTAGCTGAGACAATCTCGGCGCAAGGCGCGTGTCCACGTCGTCCTCAACATCGGAGAGTGGAAGGCTGTCCGACGTGATGGCCAACGTCATGATTGGCGCATCGGCGGGATTCGTCTTGTTATAGACGGGCGGGACCGGCAGATCGGAGGGGAGAAACGTCTGTCCCCCGTTGATCGACGACTGTACTTCTTCCTCGGCCACGTCGAGGCTGACCGCAAGGCTGAACTGAAGCACGATCACCGACACGCCCCCGGCGCTGGTCGAAGTCATCTGACTCAGGCCTTGCATCTCGCCAAACTGGCGCTCCAGCGGCGCCGTCACGGTGGTGGCCATTACGTCTGGGCTTGCGCCGGGATAGAACGTAGCCACCTGGATCGTCGGGTAGTCGACCTCCGGCAGCGCTGAGACAGGCAGTTGGGTGAATGCGACGAGACCTGCCAGCAGAATTGCGGCCATCAACAGGGAGGTAGCGACCGGCCGCAAAATGAATGGCCGAGACGGACTCATGGAGCATCCTCGGTGGTCTCTGAAGTCGTTGGAATCGTAACTTTGGAGAGGACGATGGGCGATCCGTCCACCAGCTTTTGGAAGCTGCTGTTGGCTACCTCATTGCCGGGCTCAATTCCCGTGACCGCGGTGTTCCCTTGATCCGACGTGCCAGACTTCACATTCTTGACCGTCGCTTTGTTGTTTTGGATGAGGTAAACAAAGTCGGTCGCGCCGTTATGCTGAATCGCCGAGGACGGAATCAATGTCTGGTTATCCAGTGTCTTTACCAGCAGCCGGGTATTAACAAACTGACTCGGGAATAGGATGCCATCTCGATTATCAAATTCAGCGCGCAGCTTCACGGTGCCGGTAACTGTATCGATCTGGTTATCGATCGCGACTAATTTCCCCTTTGCCAGGAGCTTTTGCTGTGTGCGATCGAACGCTTCCACGGACAGTGCCTTGCCACCGTGCATCTGTTGCAGAACCTCAGGAAGGCTGTCCTCGGCCAGCGTGAAGATCACAGTAATCGGCTGAATTTGCATCACAACCGCCAGTATCGTGGTTGAGTTGGCGGTCACCAGGTTGCCGGGATCGACGATGCGAAGCCCGACACGGCCGTCGAATCGGCGAAGTAATGTGGCAGAACCCCACCTGCACCTGGTCGTATTGGACAGTGCCCTGGTCGTTCTTTACGGTCCCCTGATCCTGAAGTACAACTTTTTCCTGGTCCTCCAGCGTTTGCCGCGGAATGGCGTTTTGGGACCAGGCATCCTGATAGCGCTTCATGTCCATCTGGGCCTCGGCGAGCAGGTTCTGGTCGCGGTCCAGCATGCCCTGAGCCTGGGCGAGCTGCGCTTCATAAGGCCGGGCGTCGATGTCGATCAGTGGGTCGCCCTTGCGGACGAGTTGACCCTCCCGGTAGTGCACGGCCGTGATCACGCCGGTGACTTGCGCGGTAATGTTGTCTGTGTAGGTGGGCGTCACCGTGCCGATGGCGTCTAGATAAACGCCAATGTTGCCTTTTTTCGCAGTAGCAACGGTCACGGGGACTGGACCGGTCATAGCGCCGCCGCGGGCTCCCCGTCCCCCAGTCGGCGCAGACGCGCTGACCCCATGCTGCTTGTATACCCACAAAAACAGCAACGCAAAGAGGAGGAGGATAATCGCCCAGATCCAGCGGTGACGGCGTTTTTTCCCTGAATCGGCAGGCGGTTGCACAGGTGTAGAACGTGAAACAGACAAAGGTTGATCCATCGTCTTCTTCTTCTCGTATTCCCGATTACGAACATTCGGTTTGTTAGGTACATTTTCTCATATCCGAAATGCCGATCGGAATGAGCAGACCTAAGCCGCTATCTGGCGCAATGGATTGTCGGATAGACAACTGCCTATGTATCTAATTACAGGCAGGCCGAAGTGACGGAATACTTCATGTCACAAGTCAACCCCTCGCGCGAGTGCACGTACTGTGATGGACGAAAGGGACGAGCAAATAGTTGCAGAAACGGGCTTTCGTACAGGTGGGGTCAACAACTTCAGGGCGGTCGCTGGCTGATTCGCTGCCAAGCCAAGACGGTGGCAGGCGCGAGCGACTGATGGCTCATTACCAAACGGCAGAGCTGCCTTCAGGGCGAAATCGACAACGTTGCAGCAAGCAGAACCGGTAGCACACGTTCGCATTTCGGTCCAGGACTCTTAAGCGAACCCCGGGATCAAATACTGCCTGCCAAACAGAGGTCTTCGTCAGGTTTGGCGAGCAGCGATCACGCGGCGTTTTGATGCCGTATCTCCCGATCCAATCGAGCAGCCAGCAATTTGCGCGCTCTCTCGAGTCTGCGAAGCCGCGAGACGCTTAGCCTCTTACTTGCATGGCTGATGTAAAAATCGAGCAATCTCATTCCTGACGCGGGTCCCTGCGGCCACACCTCTTTCGACCCAAACGAATCCGCAATCGCTTCGGCACTCATCGCAAATAAACCGGCAGGTGGAAGAGCAGAGTCAGTATTCAAATCCGTACTCCTTTGCACAACTTGTATTTTGAAGTCCAGTTGGAAGAGCGGCTTAAATCTGACAGATCCGCGGCTGCACGGCCTGCCCAGTCCGGCTATGCATCCCGGTGCGCTTGATCGTGAATGTCTTTTGAAATATCGGTTAGTTTCTCGTCCGCAGGCCAACTTTCGTCGAGTGTCTCTTGCAGCCTTTGAAAAATCTTGGGATTTGCCTGAGAAACCTATAATCGGATATCCGCGGCCCAAGTTTGAATTTACTCCACTGCGAAATTCTCACTTGCCTCGGAACTCTGATGCGCCGCTCGGGTCTAGTGTTGCTCTCGAGCGGCGCAGCACCATGAGGTTTCGCAATCCAAATTTACGTTGGGACAAAGCCTCTCAACGAAAGCTACTGGTGAATTTCTGCTTCGCCGAAGTACTGCCTTACGGCGTGAAGAAATCCTTCAGCTTGCGAAGGCGGAGGCACCGCGCCATGCAGGATTTCATTAAAAGGATGCGCTGCGCCATAGAGCTCGTCGGTATCCCCCGCATTCTGGCTAATGGACACGCCGTTCAAATCGATGCCCGCAAAGACTCCACGCGAGCGCGACCAGGTGAGCAACTCTGCCCGCATGCTCAAATCAGTCGAAGCCTGCGCATCGCGTCCCACCGGACCTGCCGCTGCGGAAGCATCACCGCCGATCTTGAATCGGTCGTGAAGCAGATCCTGGAATCCCTTCTGGTTAATCGCGACCAGCACCAAATCGGTGCCCTGGCCCCCGATTTGGAAGCCAAACGACCCGCCGCCCAGGCGAATGAACACCGGGCCGCTCCATCCGTGATGAGTCCTGCAGGTCACCACGCCTTGTCCATATTCCGCACCGACGATGAATGCCCCCTTTACGACTCCAGGCACCACGGCGATACACGTGGCTCGGCGCGCAATTCCATTGGGAACAGCCTTGTCGGGTGTCGACATAATTTGATCGATCACCGTTCGCGCGGCGTCGAGCCGTGAATCCAATTTTCCCCGATCGTCTGCGGCGCGCGCCGCAACTGAAAAGCTGGCAACGAGCAGAATAGCAAGCAGTTTCTTCATGCAAAAACCTCCTGATTGTCGAAATTTTGTCAGCACCATCCTTCGAGACGTGCCCATTGGCTTCTTTAGGCTTCGATGCGGATTATGGGCTCTCAGGAGTCCGGCCCCGAATGAATATCTAAATCTCGCCCATGGAAGAGGTTGTTTCGGACCTTGCGCCTTAGCAGGTTACGGAAAAACTCTGACGAAGGGGCCGAGGGTCTTACAGGCTACGGCAAAACTCGATGTTTTGGAGGGGCATGCGTTTACTCGTGCAATAAATGCTGCAGTTTGAGCGCAGCTTTATCTGGTGAGGGAAGATTCTCTTCTCTTCCGGGACTTTTTCCGCGACCTGTTCAACCTCTGCAGGGGGCCCTCAGAATCGGCGCGGCCTTTAGGCCTGGAGGCAAATGCATTCCCAGTTTCGAGCGTAGGGATTTATGCGTTCGTCAGAGTCATCTCGCGCCTGTCCTGACTTCGGCAAAGTCCAGGGAATTCCTGCGCCAGGGGGCGACGATGTGGGTTCCGCCATTGCCGATTACCGCACTCGCTACGCTCTCCACGGAAGTGATAATGCACTCCTCGCCTCCATGTTCGAGGAAGTCGATTGCCGCCTGGATTTTCGGCCCCATCGACCCTGGTGGGAATTGGCCTGCCGCTAGATACTGGCGCGCCTGGTCCATGGTGATCGTGTCGAGCCACTGCTGGCCGGGCCGGCCATAATCGAGCGCTACGCGATCAACCGAAGTCACAATAATGAGCTTGTGAGCGCGCACGTGCGTCGCCAGCATGCTTGAAGCAAGATCCTTGTCTACAACGGCTTCCACGCCCACCAAACGATCGCCTTCCCAGGCCACCGGAATGCCCCCACCTCCGCAGGCGATCACGACCACGCCGGCGTCGAGCAGCGACGAGATCGCTTCGATCTCTAGAATTTGCAACGGGCGGGGCGAAGGCACGACGCGACGGTAGCCTCCTGGCGAGACTTCGCGAATGATCCAGTCTGGACTGTTACTGCGAATGGCAGCGAGCTCGTTCGCGTCATAGAATGTCCCGATCGGTTTGCTAGGATGCTGGAAGTCCGGGTCGTCGCGGTCCACGAGCACCTGGGTGATCAGCGTAGCCGCTTCGCGCTTGATTCCTTCGCGGCGGAACAGCTCATAAGCCAGCCGCTGGATCATGTAGCCCATGCCGCCCTGGCAATCGGCGTCGCAAGTGTCGAGCGGCAAGCGCGGAACGCGCCGCTCGCCCTCCTCGACGCGAATCAGGATGTTGCCGATCTGCGGTCCGCTGCCGTGGGTGATGGCGATCCGTGAACCAGTGCGGAAAAGAGGCTTGAGATGTTCGAGCGTCTCCGCGGTGTGGGCAAACTGCAAGGGAATGGCGCCGGATT
Organism: uncultured Acidobacteriaceae bacterium; assembly: GCA_963841365.1. Taxonomy (GTDB): domain Bacteria; phylum Acidobacteriota; class Terriglobia; order Terriglobales; family Acidobacteriaceae; genus Telmatobacter. The sequence continues at coordinate 65,865 of CAWJDG010000024.1, read as the reverse complement.
CGTCGGGTCTCGTAATGGCGTTGCCGCCCAGAGCGATCACCAGCGTTTCGGTCATGGTCTTAAGAGCCTGTCCTCTCATAAACAATTTCCTGCTCCGACATGGTCAGCGCCATGATCGCCTTGGCGGTATGCAGGCGGTTTTCCGCTTCCTGGTACACCACAGAGTGCGGGCCATCGATGACCTCGTCCGTCACCTCGTTGCCGCGATCGGCGGGCAGCGGATGCATGTACAAAGCATTTTCCGCAGCCAATTTCATGCGCTCGGCATTGCAAATCCAGTGCCGGTATCCCTCCGCGATCCGCAGGGACTCCTTGGGGTTCGTTCCCATGGTGTCGAGACAGCCCCAGCTCTTGGGAATGACGATGTCGGCGTCGCGAAACGCGTCGTCCATGTTGTCCACGATCTCGAACTTGGTTCCGGCGCGCCGCGCGTTCTCTCGCGCCGCCTCGACCGTCTGCGGCATCAGCGCGTACTCGGGTGGATGCGCCAGCACAACGTCCAGTCCGAAGCGCGGCATCAACATGATCAATCCTTGCGGCACGCTGAGCGGCTTGGCGTAGCTCGGCGCGTACGCCCACGATACCGCCAGCTTGCGTCCGCGGAGGTTGCGTCCAAGTTTCTCGCGGATGGTCATGAGGTCGGCCAGCGCCTGGCAGGGATGGTCGACGTCGCACTGCATATTGATTACCGGCGCATCCGCCCAGCGCGCAACTTCGCGCATGTACGCGTTGCCCTCGCCCGGAATCAGGTCGTGACGGATGGCGATGGCGTGTCCGTAGCTGGAGAGAATGATTCCTGTGTCCTTCGCGCTTTCTCCATGGGAGATTTGCATCGCATCGGAGGTCAAAAAATGGGCGTGGCCGCCAAGCTGCGTGATTCCCGCCTCGAACGAGTTACGCGTGCGCGTGGACTTGTCGAAGAACATCAGGAAGATGGTTTTATCGGGCAAATAGCGATGCGGAACGCGCCGCCTTGAACTTGCGCTTCAAATCGGCGGATACGTCGAGCAGGATTTCGATCTCTGCTTCGCTGTATTCTTCCGTAGTGATGTAGTCCTTGCCTTTAAACAGCGCCTTTCTCGTTTCCAACGCACACCTCTTCCTCAAAAATCTGCCGAGTTAATTCAGTTCAGCCATTCGAATCTTCCAGCGTGGCGACGTACGCCAGGGGGAAGGCAGCATAAAACTGCGCCGCTTCCACCAAGTGGCGGATCGGGATGCGTTCGATAACACTATGCGCGACGTCTTCTTCACCGGGACCGAAGCCGATGGTCGGCACGCCCATAATTCCCATCGAGCCGACGCCGTTGGTGCTGAAGACCCACTTGTCCACAACTGGATCGGCGTTGTGGAGCGCTCGATACGCCGCAACGGCCGAGCGCACCAGCAAATGGTCTTCTTCGAGCACCCACGTTGGATAGTACTTCTGCATCGGATACGTGAGGCCGGTATAGCTGGGCGTCTCGTACTGCAACACCTCGATCTCCGCGCCTTGCGCCGCCGGCAGCGCTTTCACCTCGGCGACCGCGCTCTCGAGCGTCTCCCCAGCGGTCAGCCGGCGGTCGAGATGGATGGAGCATGCGCCCGGCACCGCGCATAGGGACGGAGACATCGAGCGAATCTCGGTGACGGCGATCGTTCCCTTGCCGAGAAACGCATCGTCGCGCAAACGCGTGTTCAACTCCTCGATCTGCGCGACCAGCGGGACCATCTTGTAAATCGGATTGTCGCCGCGCTCCGGCGCGCTGGCATGACACGAACGTCCGCGCATGTGAACCTCGATCTCCATGCGCCCGCGATGTCCGCGGTACACGCGCAGATTGGTTGGCTCCGTGAGCACCACGCACTCCGGCCGGATGCCGTCTTCCTTGAGAATGTAGACCCACGCCAGGCCGTCGCAGTCTTCTTCCTGCACCGATCCCACAATCCATAACGTGTAGTCGCCTTCCAGTCCCAAATCCTTGATCATCTTGCCCGCGTAAACCATGCTGGCCATGCCCCCGCGCTGATCGCTGGAGCCGCGTCCGTAGATGAAACCATCCTCCACTTTGCCCTTGTACGGATCCCAGGACCATTCCTTCGGATCGCCAACGCCGACAGTATCGGTGTGCGCGTCCATCATGATCACGTGTTTGCCTGAGCCGATGCGTCCCAGAACGTTGCCCATGCCATCGATGCGGACCTCGTCGAAGCCCACGCGCTCCATCTCCTGCTTGATGCGCTGAATGACAGGACCTTCGTGAGAACTTTCGGCGGGAATGGCGACCAGGTCGCGCAGAAAGCGGACCATGTCCGCTTCCAGCGCGTTCGCGGCGGCGAGTAAACGGGAGGAGTCAATCGTAATTTCGGTTTGCATGTTGATCCTTAGTCGGCAGCCCTTGAGGCCGCTCGTTCAGTGAAAGGTTGAGGTACGTCTTCCGATGCACCGGTAGTTTCGGGAAGCGGATTCCGGCTGTAGGGTGTGTCTTTCAGTGGCAGACTCGTGCGCAGCTTGCCGTCTCGTTGCCAGTAGGCACACGCGATCGCGGGTGCCGTAGGAATGCTCACAATCTCGCCGACTCCCTTGGCTCCGCAGGCCAGGTCAGATTGGTTCTTTTCGATGATGCGGCACTCAATCTCGGGAGTTTGCGTGGAGCGAAGAAGCCCGATCCTGCCAAATGTGACTGCCGGCGCGCCATTGCGTAAAGGGAACTCCTCAGTCAGCGCGTAGCCCATTCCCATCACCACTCCACCCTCAATTTGTCCCTCAACTCCGTTGGGATTGATGGCGCGGCCAACGTCGTGCGCCGCGATGACCTTTTGCACTTTTCCCTGATTGTCCAGGATCACGACCTGCGTGGCGTAACCATAGGCGACGTGGCTTACCGGATTCGGCTTGTCGCAGGTCATCGAGTCGGTCACGCAATCGTATTCACCTAATAACCCCCGGCCCTCAAGTTGAGCGAGCGAACAACAATTCAATTCCTGCTTGAGCGCGTTTGCGGCCCTGCGTGCGGCTTCGCCTGTGATCGTCGTCTGGCGCGAAGCCGTGCTGGTTCCGCTGTCGGGCGTGACTGCGGTATCGGGCGCGTGCACCGTAAGCAAAGCCTTGTCGAGCCCTGTCGTCTCCGCCACCATCTGCAGCAGCACCGTTGCGATGCCTTGTCCCATGCATGCCGCGCTTGTGCAGATCACTACGCCGCCATTTTCGACCTTCAATTTCACGTGGCCTACATCGTTCACGCCGACACCCTTGCCCGTGTTCTTGAAGGCGCAGGCAATGCCGGCATCGGGATGCGCGTCAATCACGTCCTTCACCGCCAGGAGCGTTTCCTTGAGAGCCGTACCTTGGTCGGCAATTTGCCCGTTCGAAAGCACCCCGCCCGGCTCGATGGCGTTGCGAAACCGGATCTCCCACGGAGAAATGCCCACCTTGGCGGCCAGCAGATTCAAGTTGCTCTCCATCGCGAAGCAGGTTTGCGTCACGCCGAATCCGCGCATCGCTCCTGAAGGAATGTTGTTGGTGTAAATCGCGCGCCCTTCAATGTCGACGTTATCGATCTGATACGGTCCGGCCGCGTGAGTGCAGGCGCGCTGTAACACCGGCCCGCCGAGCGAGGCGTAAGCGCCGGTATCAGCCACAATGCGCACGCGAACTGCCGTGAGTTTTCCATTCTTGTCGCAAGCGGTCGTGTACTCCATCTCCATCGGGTGCCGCTTGGGATGAATGCGCATACTTTCCGCGCGGCTGAATGTGAGCTTTACCGGCTTGCCCGTGCGCCATGCCAGCAGCGCCGCGTGGTGCTGCACTGACATATCTTCCTTGCCGCCAAATCCGCCGCCTACGTACTTGCTGATCACTCGAACCTTCTCGTCCGCAACACCGAGCATGCGCACAATCTCGCGATGATCGTCGTAGACGCCCTGGGCTGCGGTGTATACGGTCATCGCGCCGCCTGGCTCCGGCACCGCCAATGCGCTCTCCGGCTCAAGAAACGCATGCTCCTGCCGTGGAGTCGTATAGCGTTGTGTAATCACGTGCCTTGATTCAGAAATCGCGCGATCCACGTCTCCACGTTTGACAGTTGTCGTTGCCAGCACATTCCCGCTTGGGTGCAGGGGCGGAGCCCCCTCGGCCAGCGCCGCCTGCGGCGACAGCACCGGCTCGCGCTCCTCATATTCCACGCGGATCAACTTCAGGGCCTCTTTCGCGCCTTCTTTTGTGGTTGCCGCCAGCATTGCCAGCGCATCTCCCACGTAGCGCGTTTCCTCGCCCTCGGCAATCATCACCGGCCAGTCGTGAACCACATGTCCAAGCAACCGCTCGCCAGGTACGTCCTTCGCTGTCAGCACCGCTGTTACGCCAGCAAGGTTCCGCGCGTCCGCAATGTCGATCTTTTTCACAAGCGCGCGCGGATACTTTGCCCGCAGCACCGCGCCATAAAGCATGCCTGGCACGTGCATGTCATCGACGAATTCGCCGGTTCCGAGCAGTTTCTCAGCCGCCTCAGCGCGCACCGTGCGCTCGCCCACCCTGGCCCCGGCCAGTTCCATTTCATGTGTTTCGCCGTCGCGCAATGCCGTCGCCACCAGCAAAATCGCGCGTTCGATCTTTGCGTAGCCGGTGCAGCGGCACAGATTGTAGCGAATGGACGACTTTACTTCAGCTTCAGTCGGTTTCGGGTTTGCGTCCAGCAGCGCCTTTGCGCTCATCAGCATGCCCGGCATGCAGAAGCCGCACTGCACGGCGCCAACCTTGCCGAAGGCCCATCCATATATCTCGTTCTCGCGCGGGGCAAGGCCCTCGGCCGTGGTCACTGCCTTGCCATGCACCTTGGCGACGGTCAGATTGCATGCTCGCACCGCTTTTCCATCCACAATCACCGAACATGTTCCGCAAACGCCTTCTGCGCACCCATCCTTTACTGAGGTCAGGCGCGCGTCTTCGCGGAGATATTCCAGCAGATTCTTGTCCGCGTCTACTGCGACGAATCTCTCGTTCAGAGTGAACTGGAACATAGCGGTTGTTCTTCACCCACCGGCCGTAAGGCACAAATCTTCTTGTTGTACTCCTGCACTTTTGCGTACTCTGCATCCCAGAAATCCTGGCTGCGCATCGAGTCGAGAAACTGTTTTGTATAACCAAACTTCAGCCAGTCGTTTTCTTTCTGCTTAAACAGCTGCTCCTTCAGCGCAGGCTTGCGGAAGTCGAAGACGTGGTCGTCGGCGGCGCCGGGAAAAATGTCGCTCGTCCAGCGATCGAGCACCGCCGGCGCCAGTTCGAGATATCGGCCATTCAAGTCATCGAGAACAGTTTGATAGCGATCGAACCCATCCGTCGCCACGGTCACAACATTGTCGCCGGGTCCCAGCCGCAGGTGTTTCGCCAACTTGATGGCGCCCAGCACATTGCAAATGCCCGACGGCCCGAAGAGATCGCGCAAGCCAAGTGCAAACTCGCGCTCCACGCCCATCCGGACCAGCGAATCCACGCCGTCACGGAAGATCTTCACGCCCTGCACAGTTTCTTCGTCCTTGATCAGAATCACGAAATCGGTGTTAAGCACGTTGTGGATCAGCGTGCACATCTTGTCGCCGATGCCCTCAATGCGATGCTGGCCGCGTCCGCCGTTCGCCAGCGTAGAGCACTCATAAGGTTCAAGTGCGGCGACCTTTGCCTCTGGAAACGCGACTTTAATCTGGTCGGCCGCCGCGATGGTTCCTGCCGAGCCCGGCGCGGATGCAAAGCCCGCGATGCGCCCATTGCCCACACTTTTCACAGCTTCAATCGCGCTGCCGCCTGTCACGTGGCGATGAAAGCGGTAATTGGGAAAGAGCTCGAACTGCGCCAGCGCCTTGTTCCTGGGGTCCCTCATCATCTCGTGGGTTTTTTCGAGCGTCAGAATCACGTCGGACTCTGAGCCCGGCGTCAGCTCCAGCTCGCCCCCGTATTTGCGGATGCGCTCGTAGCGCTCCTTGCTCATGTTGTCCGGCATAATCACGATGGCGCGGAAGCCGAGCAGCTTCGAGATGTATGCGGTTCCGATGCCGAAGTTACCCGTCGAGGGGCCGAGGATGGTGTGAACTGCGGGATCGATCTCGCCATCTACGAGCCCTTCGATCAAGGTGCTATAGGCTGGACCGACCTTATGCGAACCGGAAGGGAACTGGTTGCCCAGCATCACCACAATATTGGCGTCGATTCCCGTGAGCGCCTGCGGCAGAACGACCTTGCGTACCTCGTTCGCTGCATCTTTCCAGGTGATGTTAAACAAATTAATCGGGTCTACTTCGTTCTCGTGCAATGCAGCAAGCGCCTTGGCACGAACACTTGTATCGATCAGGCCCGGATCGAGCATTTCATCGTAACTGGGGCCAAAGGGAATCCTTGCCATCGTGTGTTTTCCTCTTTCCTGTTCCCGCGCTGATTCAGGCATCATTCTGCGACGCCCGTAAGCAACGCGGTTCGAATTTCATCCATCTCCGGCCGCACTGCAATCGCGCGGCCCGCGGCGCGAATCGCGCTCTGAATGTCTTTCAATCCATTTCCTGTCATAATCAGCGCCACGCTCTCGTTGCGGCCGATGATGTCCGACGTAATAGCCCGCTTTACGCCTGCGGCGCACGCCACTCCCGCCGGCTCGCCAAACACCCCTGCTTTCCGTGCCATGACAGTGATCGATTCAAGAATCTCCTCGTCAGGAACGGCAATGAACGCACCGCCCGACTCCGTTACCGCGCGCATTCCTTTGGCAAAGTTGCGCGGATGGCCCACAGAAATGGAGTCCGCAAGCGTATGGCCCTCGCACGGCGTCAGTCCTCTGTGATCCCGCCACGCGGTGACGAACGGTTGGCAGCCTTTGGCCTGTACGCCGAGAATTCGAGGCAGCCGGAGAAGAATTCCCAGCTTGTGCATCTCCTTCAGGCCCTTCCACACACCGCCAATCGTGCAGCCATCGCCTACAGAAACCGCCACCCAATCTGGAAAGCAATCGCCAGCAAGCTGCGAAAACTGCTCGGCAAGTTCCAGCGAAACCGTCTTCTTGCCTTCGATCAAGTAAGGGTTGATGGCGCAGTTGCGGTTGTACCAGCCAAACTCCGCGCTGGCAGCCATGCACAACTCCCACGCCTCGTCGTAGGTTCCCTGCACTGAAAAAACTCGCGCTCCGTAGACGAGCAATTGGGCAACCTTGGCTTCTGGCGCGCGCGAGGGAACAAAGATAGTCGCCGGAATCCCTGCCGCCGCGGCAAACCCCGCCAGCGAAGACGCCGCATTTCCGGTGGAAGCACAGGTGATTTCCGCCGCGCCCTTTTCCAGCGCCTTCACCACTCCGATCGCGCTGGCGCGGTCCTTGAACGATGCGGTTGGATTCCGTCCCTCGTCTTTGACCCAACAGCGCGACATACCCAGTTCACGAGCCAGGTTCGGCGTTTCATAAAGCGGCGTCCAGCCCACCTGCAAATGCGGAATCAGCCCCGGCTTCGCGACTGGCAGCAGCGGCAGATAGCGCCACATGGAAAGATTGCGATTCCCGGCCAGCGAAGCCGCGTTGAGTTCCTGTTGCACCGCCTGATAGTCGTACACCACATCCAGAATGCCGTCGTGATATCCGCAGTCAGGGCAGTAGTATTCGACTTCTTCCGTCGAATATGTCTGTCCGCAATGGACGCATTCAAGCTTTGTGACGTACATCTCGCCCTTCCAACCCGCGCCGCGCTTTGTCTGCCCGCACAACCGCCCTAGAGCGGCATCCTGATTGCCCGCAGCTTGCAGCGGGTCACGCACAGGCCGCAATGGAAACACTTCTCCTCGTTGATCTCCAGCAACTTTGCTTCCTTATCCTGATGGATTGCACCGTACACACAGCTCTTTTCGCAGATTCCGCACAGAACGCAGCGCTCCATATCCACTGCCGGCGCACCCAAAGCATGGGGTGCGCCATGTTGCCGCATAAGCCGCACCGTTCGGCCGCTGATTTCGTCCACCGAAGCGTAACTATGTTCATCGAGAAAGCTATTAAGCTCCCTCACGATCTTGCCGTACACCGTCGGCCCGCGCAGAATTGCTTCAGTGCAGACCTGCACCGCCGAAGCGCCGGCCATCAGCATCTCTGCAGCGTCGCGCCCATTGCTGATGCCGCCCACGCCGAATATGGGAATTTTCACCACGCGCGCCGCGTCGTAAACGCAGCGCAACGCCAGCGGCTTGATGGCCGCGCCCGACAGCCATCCGAAGCCGTCCTTACTCCCCATCAGCGGCAGCCCTGTTTCAAGATCGATGCTTAGGCACGGCCCGAACGAGTTGATCATCACCAGCGCATCCGCCCCCGCATCTTCCAGCGCCAGCGCAATCTCCTGGATATTGGGGTGCGGGCTCAACTTCATAAACACCGGTACGTCCACGGCTTTCTTTGCCGCGGTCAGCGCATCGATAATCGGCGCAATGTTGTTGCCCACATAATGCGTCGAAAGCTCCAGCGCATCCGCAAAAGGCATTACCAGCGGAGCCAGTTCGCGAATCTGCTCAGCCGTATAGCCCAGGCCGACAATTACGGGCAGCCCCGTGGCCCGCGCCATCTTGTACTCTGTCTCGATCCATTGTTCTTTCGGCAACTCGGACCACAACTCCGTATTCAGAAATCCGCCGCGAATCTCCGCCATGCACGGCCGCGGCACTTCCGCCGCCCGCACGGAGATCGTCTTGGTCACCAGTCCGCCCGCACCGCCGTCAGCCGCTGCCTGCAACGCAGCGCCGTCCTTCGATGTTGGCCCTGCAGCCGGCAGTATCGGGTTGCTGAACTCCAACCCGCAAATGTTCACACGGAGATTTGCCATCGCGCTTTCCGTTCAACTGAGGTTCCGAATGCCGGTCGATCGAGCCCGGCATCCCGCCATCAAAGTTGACTGTTGCCCTGGGTCACGGCGCTCCTGGGAGGCCATGGACCCCTGCGCTGCGCAGATTATTTCTAATTGTCTTGCAATGTGCTAAATGGCAACGTGATTTGAATCACAACACTTAGTCCCCACTGCGGCTAGAATTCCTCCCACGATGGAGACGTCTGCGGATTTGCTCGTCGGCAACGGACGCGTGATCACTCACGACGACAGCCAGCCCTTCATCGAGGACGGCTGCGTCGCCATTCGCGATGGCCTGATCGCTGCCATTGGCCCAACCGCCGACCTCCGCCGCGCCCATCCCGCAGCCTCGTTCCTCGATGCGCAGGGCCGCGTAATCATGCCGGGCCTCATCAATACTCATACGCATCTCTACAGCGCCTTCGCCCGCGGCATGGCGCTCAAAGATGCAGCCCCCGGCAACTTTGCCGAAATTCTCGAGCGCCTCTGGTGGCGGCTCGATAAAGCTCTCACGCTCGACGACGTCTATTGGAGCGCCATGGTCGGCATCATCGACTGCCTCCGCAACGGCGTCACGACGATCTTCGATCACCACGCCAGCCCCAACGCCGTTGCCGGCAGCCTCTTCCGCATCGCCGACGCCGCGCGGCAAACCGGCCTGCGCACTTGTCTTTGCTATGAAGTTTCAGACCGCGACGGCGCCGACATTGCCGCGCAGGGTATCGCAGAGAATCGCGCCTTCCTTGAGCACTGCCGTCAAACGCGCGATTCCCGCCTTTGCGGCCTCTTCGGCTTGCACGCATCTTTCACGCTGAGCGACAAAACTCTCGCCCGCTGCATCACCGCCGCCGCCGACTTCGATGCCGGCTTCCACGTCCACACCGCCGAAGCCCTTTACGACGTCGATCACTGCATGCGAAACCACAACCAGCGCGTTGTCGAACGCTGGTCCGATCTCGGCATCCTTGGCAGCCGAACCGTCGCCGCGCATTGTGTCCACGTCAGCGAGCACGAAATCGATCTGCTGCGCGACACGAAGACCAACGTCGTCCACAATCCGCAATCCAATATGAGCAACGCGGTGGGCTGCGCACCTGTCCTCGAAATGCTCAACCAGGGCGTCTGCGTCGGACTCGGCACTGACGGCTACACCGCCGACATGTTCGAATCCATGAAATCCGCCAGCCTCCTCCAGAAGCATCATGCTGGCGACCCGCGCGCCGCCTGGGCCGAGCCGCCCACCATGCTTTTCCGCGAGAACGCCGCCATCGCCACGGAGTGCTTCGGCCGTCCCGTCGGCAAGCTCATCCCCGGTGCCCACGCCGACGTCATCCTCGTCGACTACGATCCGCCCACGCCCCTCCACGCCGCGAACCTCAATGCCCATGCACTCTTCGGATTCTCAGGCCGCGCCGTTTCCACCACCATCATCGGCGGGCAGATTGTCATGCGCGACAGGCAACTCCTAGCGATTGACGAGCGCGAAGTCATGGCCAACGCCCGAGCCGCTGCCGCCGCACTCTGGAACCGCTTCTAAGCGGCTCAGAGGTCCGCGCGCGATAATAGAAACCAGACCGGCAATCCCGGCCGCCCGTTCCCCAGGATTCCTTCATGAGCGCCACCAACTTTCACGTGCTCGCCAAGCCCATCGGCCCCATCTGCAATCTCGATTGCAAGTACTGTTTCTATCTCGAAAAGGAATCGCTCTATCCGCAGGTCGAAAAATGGGCCATGCAACCCGAGGTGCTTGAAACTTACATCCGCCAGTACATTGAGGCGCACGACACTCCGGTCGTCAGCTTCGCATGGCAGGGCGGGGAACCGACCCTCCTCGGCGTCGACTACTTCCGGCGCGTCGTCGAGCTTGAAAAGCGCTACGCCAACGGCAAGCGCATCGCCAACGCATTCCAAACCAACGGCGTCTTGTTAAACGACGCGTGGGCCCAGTTCTTTCTCGAGCATCAATTCCTCATCGGCATCTCCATCGACGGCCCGCGCGAGCTGCACGATGCTTACCGCGTCGACAAAGGCGGCCAGCCCACCTTCGACCGCGTCATGCGCGGCATTGAAACGCTCCAGCGCAACAAGGTCGACTTCAACACCCTCACCACCCTGCATCGCGCCAATGCCGATTCGCCGCTCGAGGTCTATCGCTTCCTCAAAGAGAACGGCAGCGGCTACATGCAGTTCATCCCCATCGTCGAGCGCATCGCCCACCAGGTCACCGACGAAGGCCTGCGCCTCATCTCGCCCGACTTTACCGGCGCTGCCAAAGTTGCGCCGTGGTCCGTCGAACCGCGTCAGTTCGGCCGCTTCCTCTGCGCCATCTTCGATGAGTGGGTGCGCAAAGATGTGGGCCGCACATTCGTGCAGCTCTTCGACATCAGCCTTGAGCTTTGGTCAGGCATGGAAGCAAGCCTCTGCATCTTCCGCAAGCAATGCGGCGCTGCGCTCGCCATCGAGCACAGCGGCGATCTCTACTCCTGCGACCACTTCGTCTATCCCGCAAACAAGCTCGGCAACATCATGGACTCACCCCTCGCCGAGCTCGCCGGCTCCGCGCAGCAGCAGCACTTCGGCGAGGCCAAGGAGTCCACGCTCCCCAAGTACTGCCGCGAGTGCGATGTCCGCTTCGCTTGCAACGGCGAGTGCCCCAAGCACCGCTTCCTCACCACTCCCGACGGCGAGCCGGGGCTGAACTACCTCTGCGCCGGCTACAAAATCTTTTTCCACCACGTCGATCCCTACATGCGCTTCATGGCCTCCGAGTTAGTCGCCCAGCGCGCTCCCGCCAACGTCATGCGTTGGGTCGCCGAGCAGGATGCACGCGACAGGCAAGGCAAAACCGGCCGCCCCGGCCGCCTGGCTCGTAATGCCCCCTGCCCCTGCGGCAGCGGCAAAAAGTACAAGCAGTGCTGCCTCGCTCGCCTCGGCTGAGGAGCGTTCAACCTGCGCCCCATATTCCGGGTGGCGTCTTGAAGGTTTGCAATGGAAGAGCCTGCAGATTTGCCTACGCTGATTCTTTACCGGCAGGCTGCCACAATGTTTGCATCTGCTCCAGCGAACGGCCTTTGGTTTCCGGCACAACTCCCCACATGAACAAGGCGGCCAGAATGCCCATCACGCCATAAATCCAATACGAGAAGCCATGATTGAAATGGCCCACCAGGTAGGGACTTTTATCCAGAATGGGGAACGTCCAACTGACGAGATAATTGGCGATCCATTGCGCCGCCACCGCCACCGCCATGGCCTTGCCGCGAATCTGGTTGGGAAAAATCTCGCTCAAAAGCACCCAGGTCACCGGCCCCCAGGAAACTGCAAAGCCGGCGGTATATGCCAACATGCAGATCAGCGCAACCATGCCTTTGCCGCCGAGCCAGAAGTCCGTGCCCAGCGAAATCATGCTCACGGCCATCACCAGCGCTCCGATGATCTGCAGCGGCCGGCGCCCGAATCGATCCACGGTCAAAATGGCAACCACCGTGAAGATAAGGTTGACCGCGCCCACAATGATGGTTTGGAACAGCGAGACATTGGTGGTCAAGCCCATGCCTTTGAAAATATCCGTCGCATAATAGAGCACCACGTTGATGCCCACGAATTGCTGGAAGACCGACAGCATGACGCCAATGAAAACCAGCAGCACGCCAAACGAAAATAGTTTGCCGGAGTGATGCTCGCTCAGCGAGGCGCGGATTTCTGCAATTTCTTTTTCGCCTTCCTCGCGCGTCACCAGCTTGGCCAGCACTGCGCGCGCCCCGCTCTCGTTTCCCTTCAGCATCAGGTAACGCGGTGTTTCCGGCACAAAAAACAGCAGGATCAGAAAAAGAACTGCGGGAATCGTGCCCGAAAGAAACATGTAGCGCCAACCGATGGAATTCAGCCAGGTATCGCCGCTTCCCGCTTTGGAAATTCCAAAGTTGACGAAGTAAATCACCAGCATGCCGAAGATGATGGCGAATTGGTTCCATGCCACCAGGTTTCCCCGCACCTTGGGCGGCGCAATCTCCGCGATATACATCGGCGACAGCATTGAAGCCAATCCCACGCCAATGCCGCCAAGGATACGGTAAACAACGAAACTCGCCATGTATCCCGGTCCGCCGTGGCCGATCGGCGCAAACGGAAATTCCGGTGCGGCGGCGCCCAGGGCTGAAATCAGAAAAAGCAGCGCGGCAATCATCAATCCGCGCTTGCGGCCCACGTGAGTGCTCACCCAGCCGCCAAACAGCCCGCCGATGATGCAGCCGATCAGCGCGCTCGATACCACGAAGCCAAGCAGCGAATTCGCGGCGTTCGCCTGCGCGGGGTTGGCCAGATCCGTAAATCGCGGATTGATGAAATAAGCCCTCAGGCTGTCCACAGCGCCGTTAATTACGGCCGTGTCATATCCAAAAAGCAGTCCGCCCAACGTGGCGATGAGGGTCAGCAAAACAACGTACGGATTCAATCGCGACATGAAGTCCTTAAAGGTTACGCGGTGACTGAAGGCGAATTTTCGAGATCATTGCTGGTCTCGCTGCTCATTCCCGGATCGCTCGAATACGGATCGCTGCAATGATAACCGACTGGATGTCCGCGTCACAGTTTCACAGTTTCACAGCGGTTTTTTTGGTTTAGGGGGGTGCCGGGGTCAACCGGAGAGGAGACTACAGGCAAGGTTGCGTGCTGGTTCGGATGGGGGAATCGGCGCGCGGCGCGGGCGGTTTGAGGGAGGGTTTCGAGCATGTAGGCGACGATCTTGGACAGGGAGACTCCGCGCTCGGCTGCCCAGACGCGCGCCAGGCGGTAAGACTCATCGGGTATGGAAACGGTGATGTTCTTCATGGTTGTTCGGTCCTTTTGCATGGGTTTTGACACGGCAGGGATCAGGGGACAGGGAACGAGGGAACAAGGGAGCGAGACAGCGAAGTTAGCGGAGCCAGCTGGTCCGGCGTCTCACAGATTCACAGTTTCACAGATTCACCCCCCCCCCTTTTTGGGGCCAAGTGCTTTCTTTTCAACGGCTTGTGGGTTTGATCTCTGGCTGTAACCCGATGATACTAAAAGGGTTATACCGTAAGTTCCCGATCTAAAGGACTTACGAGGCGTTTTTGGGCTATTTTCTGGTTCCGGTGCTGTTTTTCACGCGGAAACCGGCTTCGCGGCGGAGAGGCTCCGCCCAAGAAGATGGCCTGGATGAACGCTTATGGTTAGATTGTGCGCCAAAAGCGTTTAATTATCTGCAAAATGGGGCGGAGTATTTTCGGCTTGTTTTCAGCTAGTTAGAGGTCTTTTATGAAGGTTGGGCTTGCGGGCTAAAGCCCTGCCGTTCTGAGCCCACCCTAGCAAAGCCAGGATGGGGCACTCCAGTTCGTGAGTTATGCACTGGATTGTTCGCCTTCTATTCGCCTATGATGCGGGCATGTTCCAAGGACCCGCGAATCGCAAGACATTCGTGGTCACCTGCAAGAGGTGTCGGCGTGATGTGCCGTCCGGCCTGAACGAGTTTCCTTTCCAGTCGATCACCGTTGTCTGCTGCCTGTGCGGAGAGACGCGGCGGTATCTGCCGTCGGAGACATTTCTGGGGCGCGTCGACCCGCTGGTGCTGCACCAGAGAAAGGCAGGGAACAGGGAACAGGGAACTGGGAGCAGAGAACAGGGAACAGAGAACAGAGAGCCATAAAGGACCATTGAAAGAGACGTGACCCACGATGTTCGATCCCGACGCCAACATGCCGCGCATGAACCGGGGAATGATCTACCTCGGAGCGTGTCTCATCGCCGGAATCCGGTTGGCACGCGAGCGCCAGGTGAACACGCAGGTGATCCCCACTCGACATGCCATTGAGGAGTCGGTGGACCTTGCGCACGAGATCTTCAATCGCGTGTTTCGGAAAGTGCCGGAGAAGGTTGATGGGGGGTGATTTGGGTTTTCAGCTACCGCTTGAACTGGCGGCGGACGGCCAAGAGAAACAAGGCAAAAAGGGTTGACGTGGCAAGTGTAGCGAGGATCGCTAGGACTCTGCCCCAGGGGTAGCCGGGCAAATACTCGGCGTTACGCTGGAACGTAAAGGTATCGACAGCAGCAATAGCGGCCTTCGCCACGATCTTCCCTTCACGTTCGAAGTTCGGAACCCAGCGGTCACTTTTGTCCCAGACAGTGCTGTATGTTTCTGTCTTCGCGGACATCTGGCGTTTCAGGCCGACCGAGGGGACGGGCAGAAGCAAGGTAAATATGAGTGCTGTGGCGACCAGCCACGAGACTGGCTTCCAAAAACTGTTTCCGTAGTCGCTCGCCAGCCGATAGAGTGCAACGGGACTTAATTTGGCGTGCAGCCGTTGGCGGGGTCGAAGAAATCCTCCTGTTCGGGGCACGTCCAGCCGTTTCATTTCCATCTCGCCGAAATGAAATTCATTCGCTGTCCAATAATCGAGGCGCGAGTCGTAGTTCTTTTTCAGTTGCTGGTAGATTTGCGCCACGGCGCGAAAATCACGTCGTCCGTCTGTCTCCAACTCTGCCGCATAGCGGCTCTCAAGTGGAATTGTCTCCTCGAATACCATGAGCCCGCGGTTGCCCGTGCGCCTTGCCCACTGCGCAGAAGAAGTGAACCAGACTTCGCTCACGTCGCAGTTGTGGAAGAGAACTCGGCCGAGATCGACATCGTCAAAAATGATTTCCCGCGGCTTGGAGAACTGCGCAAGAGCGAAGACGGCGCTTGGGGTTCCTTCCGTTTTGCAATTAAAGTTCGTACCCCGAAATTCGGCCCGACCAAGAAACCGACTGCGCTGCAGTTTTGCGGTTTCCTGAAAACTTGCCGATTGAAAACCTGCTGATCCCGTGAAAGTTGTGTCGCTAAAGTCCGCTGCGTGCTCGAACACGGCTCTGCTAAACACCGCGGATTGGCCAAACGTGGCTCTGCTGAAGTCTGCATTCTGCGCGAAAGTGACCCTTGTAAACAAAGCGTTCTGTGAGAAGGGGGTGTCGCTAAAGTCCGCGCCCTGCGCGAAGGTTGCACCCACAAAGGTCGTGCTCTGCATGAAGGCCGTTCTTGAGAAATCTGCGCTTCCCGCGAAAGCAGCCCCACGGAGATCTGCGTCCTGAGCGAACGCGGCACTGCTGAAGTCAACGCTTTTCGTAAAGCGAGTTGAGAAAAAACTCCCGTTCTGCAGGAAGTTGGCTTTATGAAAGTCCGCGTTCCCCTCGAAGAGAGCGCCGCTGAACCCCGCATTGCTTGTGAACGTGGCACGCCGGAAACCCGCGTCCCATGCGAACCTTACGTTGCTGAAGACTGCCTTCTGAGCAAACGTGACATCGCTGAATCTCGCGGTCCGCGAGAAATTGGCCATGCGGAAGTTTGCGTTCCGCCTAAAACCAACGTAGTTGAACTTCGCGACCAGCGTAAATGTCGTGCCGAGGAATGTCGCGTTCTGTGCGAAAACGGCCCGGCTGAAGGTCGCCCTTTGCCCGAAAAGGACCCGACTGAAGATCGCGTTCCCCATGAAGGTAGCGCTGGTAAACTCTGCGCTCCGGGTGAAGACAGCGCCGCGAAAGTCTGCACCTCGGATGAATGTCGCTTCTTTAAAGCTGCAAAAGGCAGTGAACACTCTGTCCATAAGGTTGAGCGTAGGGAATACGAATCGATCGAAATTCGCCGCCTGGTTCTCTGCCGACTTCAGTATCCCGTCAAACTCAGACCAGAAAAGGGCAAATAACTCCCCCGAGAATTTGCCGGGATCCTTCGAGTGCATTAGGCATACTTGCCTCTCGTCGACGCCTTCCGGAGCTTTGTGGAAGGGGCGCCCGCATGTGTCCCTCCCCATTCTCACTGGGCAGCCGGGTGCAGTTACGATCTCGCTTTGTTCCGTTTCCGAGGCCGATTGGAGACCGCCCGCCGATTCCATTCCAGCGTCTATGTCGGGTTGGGCACCGCGCGCCGATTCTTTACTTGCGGTCCCGGATTCCGCCGCTTCCGGCTGTTCAGGCGCGGAATTTTGCGAGTCGCTCATGCGCTGGAGTATAACAAGGGCAACATTCGCACCTACTAAAGCTAGGCCCTGATACAAAGCGAAAAGCAGAAGCAGATCCCTCGGCTCCGCTTACCCCGTATTCGCGTCGCGAACACGGGGCCCCAAGCGCGCTCCGCTCGGGATGACAGCGGTTAGGGTTGAGGCGGTTCCTGGGCGCGGCTTCGCCGCGTTCCTCGTTTTTCAAAAACGTGTGGCAGGGGTTTCGGCATGACAGAAGTCAAGCCCTGATACAAAGGGAAAGGCAAAAGCAGCTCCCTCGGCTCCGCTTACCCCCAGTTCGCTTCGCGAACACGGGGCCCCAAGCGCGCTCCGCTCGGGATGACAGCGGTGGGAGTTGAGGTGGCACTGAGGCGCGGCTTCTGCGCGCTCTTTTTTCAAAAGAGGCGGAGCGGGCTGGTGCGCGGGTTGAAGAGGCTGCGGAAGAAGTCACCGAGGAGAAGGGAACTTTCCCTCAGCGGCTAAAGCCGTAATCAAGCAGCGGCATTTACGGCACGAGTAAACTCGTGCCCCTTCAAAACAACGAGTATTTCCGGAGCCGATAAGAGTCTCGCCGCCCTCCGAGGATAGGGGCATGTATTGGCGAAGGCGGAGTTCATTTCACGCCCTTGACGAGGTAGAGATCGGAGAGGAGGCGGGTGTATCCGTAAATATAGGAACGACCGTCCGCGCTCATGATGATCTGGCCGAGGTCGCACAGCCCGGTCGCGTCGGGAGGGTTCATCTCTTTCAAAAACTGCTTTTGACCGGTGACGACGTTCAGGCGATAGATCTTTAGCGGGAGTTGTCCCTTGTGGTCTACATAAATGAACCTGGGGTCGGAGGTCCAGGCAAAATAGTCGCCGGGCAACAAACCGGCGATGGCGCGTGGTTGGCCACCGTCCACTGGGTACAGGCGGCCCTGTTTGTCTGCGATACTCATGGCCGCAATCCATTTGCCATCGGGAGAGGGATGGCACGCGGAAACTCCCTCAGGAGTTACGGCACGTGGTTTGCCGCCATTGATGTTCTGAACGAAACACTGCGTCCCATGCGAGGCAAGCCTCCCGGGGAAGACGAGTTGCTTGCCGTCGGGCATCCACAAGACGGGGTGACCGTACTGTTGAATGCCGGCTGAGTCGATGCGCCTGGAGGTGCCGGCGCCGGTGGGCAACAACACAAGCTGCGTGTAGTTAATGGTGGCAGCGACCCATTTGCCGTCGGGAGAAAATCCGCCCGCCATGCCCTGGCCCAAAGGAACCGGAGGGGAGCCGTGCAGGTCCCGGATGGCGACGGTATAGGTTGGGCCTTCCTGCTCGCCTTCTTCGTCGAAGACCACCTGGCTGCCGTCGCGAGAGAGATCGACGGGAAGCGACCAATCTAACCAGGACAGGTCGCGCTCGCGTGTATCTCCGGGCGCGAGTCCCATGATTCCGGCGCGCTGTTCGTCACGAGAGATGAGAAGCCGGCCGTCGGAGGCGATGTCCTGGAGGGTGACTCCGCCCGGCGCGCGGAAAGCGAGGCGCAGCTTGCCCTGCATGTCGACGGCATAGATGCGGCGCTGCAGTCCGGCTTCAGTGGCGGAGAACCAAACTTCGTTTCCGCGCGGAGACCAGGCCAAGCCCTCTTCGCTTTCCCATCCCGAGGAAAGAACACGCTTATGCCCTGCAAGATCCACGACCGATACGACGCCACGGTCGTCCATGTCGGTGGGATGGTCAAGAAAAGCAATCTGATCGCCTTGGGGCGAGATGCGAGGGTGGCTGATCCAGCCGGTGGTTTCATAGAGAACGTGGCCCAGGGGAAATTCAAGACGCTCGCGGCCGGCAACATCGCGCACGATGGCGAGTGATTTTCCGTCGGGTGCCCAATCGGCCCAGTCAACATTCTCGGCGATCTGGCGCGGTGAACCGCCGGTGAGCGGAACCTGGCCGAGAGTTCCCTGCAGGGTCATCATGAATTCAGGATTGGCAGACTGCGAGACGGCCATTTCGCCGGTGGAAGAAACGGCGAGCAGAGCGGTGCCAGGCAGGCCGAGGCTTTGCGTGCCGGAGAAATTGATGTCGGCGGAGAATACTTCCACGGGCGCGCTGTCCCACGAAGCGCTGTAGACTACGTGGTGTCCATCGGGCGCAAACCTGGCGGCATACACGGTGCCGTGTCCGTCGGTGAGGCGCTGAAACTCGGGCGCGAACGGCTTGGCGGTGCGGCGGCCGAGCAGAACGCCGACGGCGAGGAGAATTGCGGCGGTCAGGATGGCGAAAGTTGCCTGGAGCGCGCGTCTGCGGCCGGCGTTGCGTGCGGAGGGCGGATGGGCGGCGGCGAGAGGGCCGGCAGGCTCGGTGGCGACGTGGTCGGTGGCCGGTGGGGAGCCCTGCAGCGGTGCCACGAAGCGATAACCGCGGCGCGGAATTGTCTCAATGAAAGACGGGTTGTCGGCTGAATCGCCGAGGGCGGTGCGGAGCTTGGCGACGGCGACGTTCACGGCGTGGTCAAAATCGCCGAAGCTATCGTCGGGCCAGATGCGGGAGCGCAGTTCTTCGCGAGTGACCAACGCCCCTGGACGCTCCAGCAGAAGCTGCAGCACCTTGAATGGTTGTTCCTGGAGTTTGACGCGGCTGCCTGATTTACGGACCTCTCCCGAGTGGAGATCAGCCTCAAACGCGCCGAAGCGGACGGTCCCGTTTCCATTCGGACCGTGGGGTGCACCGTTATTGAAAAAGTCCGACAATCGCCCTCCGCTCTGTTGATGCCACAACCAACTCCCTGCTTTCAACTATTTTGCGGGGAGATCTTCCTCTCCTGAACCTCTCCGAGTTCTCTCCTGACTCGTAACCGACTGTCGATGTGCAAGCTAGCTGGTGTGAATTGAGGTCTCAGCCGATGGAACTCAGCATGGTTCTCAACGAGGTGAGAGCATGCTGGGGCGTTCATTCTGGTGCATCTTGGTTTTGACGGGCTTGACGGTGGTGGGTCAACGGGCGGCAAGGGGAGAGCGGGAGCAAAGCCGACTGGTGAAAACCATCGTGCAATTTCAACTCTATAAAGACTACCTGATCGTCGTCCAGGGGTCGGTGGGCCCGCTGAAGGGGCTGAACTTTCTGTTGGACACGGGGGCGAACACCACCGTGCTGGATTCGCGAGTGGCGCGGAAGCTCGGCCTGGATGCCACGCCAACCGGCGTTGCGGTGCTGGGGGGCAGCGTAGAAGGCGGAATGGCAACCGCGCCAAGCGTGGAATTCGGCCCGATCCGGAGAGACAACGTGCGTGTCCTCATCAAGGAGCTGCCCTTCATTCGGGGTGCGGTGCCGTTTCAAATCGACGCCATTGTGGGTTTGGATGTGCTGGGGCAAAGCGAATTTGAGATTGACTATTCAGCGCGGGAGATTCGCTTTGGTGCGCCGCGGGCGATGCCGGATTCGGTTCCATTGCAGATGGAAAACGGACTGGTGTTTGTTGATGCGGTAGTCAATCATACGAAAGCTCGTCTACTGGTGGATACGGGGGCGCCTTCGCTGGTGATGTTCCAGGAAACGGCGGAGGCGAAGGCGGGCGTGAAGGGCGGCGACGCTCAAATGTCGACGAAAAAGATCGGCGATTTCGATCGCAGGCGAGTAAGGGAAATCAGCCTGAGGCTTGGCGAAGTTGAGTTTGGGCACGAAGCGGTATTTGTGGTTCCGAACTTGCGTGATGCGGGGCACGATTTCGACGGGGTGATTAGTCCGGCGGCCCTTGGGTTCACGAGAGTGGCGGTGGATCTGAACCAGAGAACGATGGCATTCAGCCGGGAACAGTGAAAGCTTGACGAGCGGGTGTGTGGGTTGCGCGAGCTTTGAGGGGCCAAGCATGCCGAACCGAAGGCGATTCGCCGGGGAGTGCGAACTAACCATTGGGCGAATTCCGCCGATGAGACTACTTTACCGATGGTCGAATCGGCTTGACTGCGTCCGGCAGCGCTCTGTTCGATGACCAGGCTTGATTTGGTTGGCGCGAATGGGGGACCGCGGTGCAGGCAGGCTGCAGCGGAGTTTGTGCAGATGATGACAGTGCTCGTGGTTGATGATTCGGTAACGATGGTGCTGAGTCTGAAGACCACACTGACGATGAACGGCTTTCAGGTGGAGACCGCCGGTAACGGGCGGGAGGCGCTGGACAAGATGAAAGCGGGCGTGAAGCCGAACCTGATTCTGACCGATATCAACATGCCGGTGATGGGCGGCATGGAGCTGATTCGGAATGTGCGGGCGCTGCCGGCACTGAAGTTCGTACCCATTCTGACATTGACGACGGAGAGCGAAGCAGCGAAGCGCAGCGAGGGCAAGCTGGCTGGCGCGACGGGATGGCTGGTGAAGCCGGTGTCGGGCAACGACCTGATTGCGGTAATGAAGAAAGTTCTGCCCGGAGCATGAGGCCATGGCCAGCGCGACAATGACAGCACGTGCGGCACTCAGTTCCGGACGGGCTGCAGCGATCGGGAATGATGCGGCAGAGGTGAGCCGGAACTTGGAGATTCGCCTGGGCCGCGTGGCGAGGCGGCTGCTGATACAGTTCGGTCTCGGAGTGATTTGCGATGCATTGCTGTGGCTGTCATTGCGCACCATGTTCGGCGCCGCCTTTACGCCATACCAAGTTGAAGTGGTGTGGATGATCGTGCTGGTGGAGGTTGTGCCGCTGCTGCTGGTGGAATGGATGAACTGGCGGGCGGCGCGCAAGTCGATCGCCGATATGTGGGCATTCGGCAACCTGCGCTTCAACGAGATATCGGGCATGCTGGCGGGGCGCGGGGCGATCAAGTCTGATGTAGCGAATTCGCGGGTCTATATTGATGTTCTGCGCGGGCAGATTGGCGATTCACTGGCCGAGTCAGAGCGGCGAGGTGGTGGCCGCGCTCGAGCAGATGGGCAAGCTGGTTGGGCAATGCAACCGGCAGAAGGAGCACATTGCGCATTCGGTTGAGAGCAGCAAGAATCTGGCCGAGGAAACGCGGACAAGGGTGAACCGAACAAGGAACTGATTGCCGCGATCCAGATACAACTGGAGATGCAGTTAAAAGAGACGCGGGATAACTTTGAGCGCATCCGGTCATTTATCCGGCGGGGTGTGCGCGTTGACGCCGCTGATCAAAGTGATTACCTCTATCGCGCAGCAGACGAATTTGCTGGCTCTGAATGCGGAGATTGAAGCGGCGCGCGCAGGAAATGCGGGGCGCGGCTTTTCGGTGGTGGCGATGGAAGTGAGGAAGCTGGCCGTGCTTTCGACCAAGGCGGCGGCAGCAGATCGCGGAGAAGATCAACGCACCTGCAAAAGCGTGGAAGCCGAGCTAAAAATGCGCAGGCCGCGGTGAGCCAGAAAGAGACAAACGCCGCGATGGAGTCACCTGGTGAGCGACCTGGAAGCGATGCAGCAGGAGTTCGCCGGCAACGGCGATCTATTGCTGGCGGTGATCTGTGGAGTGGAGTCGAGCTACGGAGAGACGGTGGAGCGGCTTTCGGAGGCGATGGGCCACATCCAGTTCCAGGATGTGATGCGGCAGAGGATGGGGCATGTGCAGGAAGCGCTGACGGAGATGGGCGAGCACCTGCTGGAGCTGAATGAAAACCGGAAGCACCCGATTGGGACGGCCACCTGGAGCGGACGTTTCAATCGATTCTGGACGCGCATCTGGACAGTACAGGATGGCCAGCCAGACCACGACGCACCTACGCGGTGTCGTTGGCGGAGCGGGCAGCGGAACACAGTGGGCCGGCGATTGAGCTGTTCTAGGGCGATTATCCGATCGCGGAGCTGTAAAAAATCATTTGGGTCGACCAGAATTTAATAGGATCAATATTTAATAGGATCAATCCGGAAATCATCGAGGCCATTCCAAGAATCATTCGGGGGCGATAAAAAATAATGGGCCCGTTCCGAAGTGGTCCTGCTTCCCAAATGTGAGATTTCCAATACGCATCCGGGGAATTCCTACCCAACTATTGCTCCCTCACTGCCGATCAATTCTTTTCTGGTCGCTGGCAGGATCGGGCTGCCAGCTTGAAAAAGACCTGTTCGCAACGAGCAAGAGAGCCAGGATTCCAAGGAGCCAGGATTGGGAATCGTGTTGAGTCAAACCGACGATTCGTGCATGGTCGGTCTCGATGGCGCAATCGACATTGCATCCGCGGC
Source organism: uncultured Acidobacteriaceae bacterium (assembly GCA_963841365.1). Classification (GTDB taxonomy): domain Bacteria; phylum Acidobacteriota; class Terriglobia; order Terriglobales; family Acidobacteriaceae; genus Telmatobacter. The sequence goes on along the minus strand of CAWJDG010000024.1, from coordinate 42,879 downwards.
GGAGCTGAAGGCAGTGCTTATCGAGGCTCTCGAAACCGGCAAAGAGATTTCGCATTTCGGCTGCACAGGCCACCGATCTCGACATCATGGCGTTCCAGTTGCTGTGGGCGGCAAAACGGGAGGCGGAGCGAGTGGGTGTGGGATTCGCGATGGCGGAGCAGCTGCCGGAGTCGGTCCGAAATTCGCTCGCGGTGATGGGTTTGGATGATCCGGGGATTCTCGGCGAGTTCGGGCGGGCTGAATAGCCAGATGATTCAGCCAGCAGCAGGCAACGCCGAGCAGTTCAAACAGAGCTTCCGCGAAGAGGCGCGGGAGATCCTGGCGGAGCTGGAATCGGCGCTGCTGGAACTGAATGATAATCCGGCGATGCGGAGCTCGTGGGCCGCATCTTCCGCGGCCTGCACACCATCAAGGGCTCCGGCGCCATGTTCGGTTTCGAGTGTCTGGCCGCCTTTACGCACGATCTTGAGACCGCATTCGACCTGGTGCGCAACGGGCGGCTCGAAGTCAGCCCGGAGCTGATCGACCTGACCCTGGCTGCGCTCGACCAGATCAGCGCCATGCTGGAAGAGGAAGCCGGCGGCGCGGCGCCAGCGGACCCGGGCTCTGCGCCGGCATTCTCGAGAGCGTGCGGCGACTGGCCGGCATTCAGGAGCCGCACTGCCGGTAAAGAAGAGCCGAGCCGGCGCCCAATGGTTTCCGGCGGATGCGGGGCCGATGCGGACTGGCGCATCCGGTTTGCTCCCGGGCCCGACCTGATGCGCTGCGGGGCCAACCCGCTTTTGCTGTTGCGCGAACTGGGCAGTTGGGCAGGCCTTTCGGTGCGCGCCAGCATGGCGGCGATTCCGCCGCTCGCCGAACTGGATCCGGAGCGCTGCTACGTCGCGTGGGATATGGTTTTGGCCACTGCCGCCGACCGCGATGCGATCCGCGATGTGTTCATCTTTGTCGAGGACAGTTGCGAGCTGAGCGTCGAGCCGGACGGAGATCCTGCGCCGAGCCGGCGCGGAACGGTCGCAAGGCAACGAGGCCGAGATGTCGCCGTGGCGCTCGCGGAAAGCGGACGCATTCCGCCAGGCCGCCGCGTCTACGACAAGCCGGACAACGCCTCAAGCCTGCGCGTGCCGGCCGCCAAGCTGGATCAGTTTGTCAACCTGGTGGGCGAACTGGTGACGGTGCAGGCGCAGCTAAGCGAGCTCGCGGCGCAGCGCGACGATCCCGGAGTCGCCGCAGTCGCGGAAGAGATCGAGCGGCTGACTTCGGCCTTGCGCGAAAGCTCCATGAACATTCGCATGATGCCCATTCGCGGCACATTTGAGAATTCCGGCGGCTGGTGCACGACCTGGCGCGCGACCTGGGCAAAGAAGTCGAGCTCACGATCGAAGGCGCGGAGACGGAGCTGGACAAGTCGGTGATCGATCAGTTGGGCGATCCGCTGATGCATCTGATTCGCAACAGCATGGATCACGGCGTTGAGCCGCCCAAGGTGCGCGTGTCGCAAGGCAAGCCCACGACGGCGGCGATTCATCTTGCGGCGCGCCACTCCGGCGCAAGCGTGCTGGTATCGGTTACGGACGACGGCGCAGGCATTGATAGCGAAGCGGTGCGCCGGCGCGCGGTCGAGAAGGACCTAGTGGCAGTGGATGCGCCTTTGACGGAACGCGAGATCTTCGCGCTCATCTTCCAGCCGGGATTTTCGACGGCAAAAACAGGTGACCGATGTCTCCGGCCGGGGCGTGGGGATGGATGTTGTTCGCCAGAGGGTCGAAAGCCTGCGCGGCACCATCGAGGTGGCAAGCAAGCCGGGGGTCGGGACCAGCGTGACTCTGCGGCTGCCGCTGACCATGGCCATCATTGACGGTCTGCTGGTGGGCGTGGGAGATGCGTTCTTCGTTTTGCCGCTGGCCACCACGCTGGAGTGCATCGAGCTGACGCGCGAAGACATTGCTGCGGGCAAACGGCAAGCATGTGGCCTACGGTGCGCGGCGAGATTGTTCCCTACCTCCGGCTGCGTGAGCACTTCAAGTTGCGCGGCGAACGGCCGGCAATCGAACAGATCATGGTGGCCGAAACCGGGGAAGGCCGGGTGGGCATCGTGGTGGACCGGGTTCTGGGCAACTGCCAGACGGTGATCAAAAGTCTGAGCCGGTTTTACCGGCAAGTGCAGATCGTTTCCGGCGCCACGATTCTTGGCAACGGAAAGGTGGCATTGATTCTTGACCCGGAACGGCTGGTCAAGGATGCATTGCAGGAGGAGCGCCATGGCGCATGTGGCCGCGCTCCGGCAACAGGAGGCAGCCGTCCGAGGGACGGCACTGATCTTACTGCCCTTCGGGGCATCGGCAGCGCTGACGCGGGCGCCAGTGCAAGGCACTTAGCGAATTAACCGGCAAAGTCTCATGCTCTTCCCGTCCGGGGGTGTGCCGAATGGTTCGGCTTGCCCAAGGATCACGGATCGAGCAGAGAGATCCCGAACGATAGGGAGGGTTCCATGGGAACAGCAGTAGTGAGTGAAGACCGGAGGCTGCAAAGCGCCGGCAATGGAGACAGCGCAATGGGTCACGGCGAGAACGGGCACGGCAGCCGTGAACGGGTGAACAGGAGAGCGGGCCAGGAGGAAGATCTCACGCTCGTGCTTCAAGAAATCATGCGACTGGTTGACGCGTCAAAAGACGGGCGGTTGAGCGAACGCGGCAAGGCAACGCTCTTCAACGGCATGCAAAGGGAGCTGATCCAAGGCGTCAACGAGATGCTGGACGCCATTCTGTTGCCAATCGGCGAAGGAAACCGTGTGCTCGCACAGATTTCCGGCGGAAAGATCGACGAGCAGATTACGCAAACCTATAAGGGCGACCACGAAAAGATGAAGGTGGCCGTAAACAATGTGGCCGTCGTTCTGCAGGGTCTGCAGAAAGAGCTTGGACGGTTGACCGAAGCGTCGCGAGAAGGACAACTCTCCGACCGCGGCAAGCCGGAGCAGTTCCAGGGCACCTATGCGGAGATCGTACGCGGCGTCAACACCATGCTGGATGCCATTCTGTTGCCGATCGGCGAAGGCAATCGCATTCTCGACCAGATATCAGCCGGAAAGATCGACGAACTGATCGCCCAGACCTACAAAGGCGACCACGAAAAGATGAAGCAAGCGGTCAACGGCGTCGCCATCGTGTTGCAAGGCCTGCAAAAGGAGCTTGGCCGCCTGATCGACGCATCGCATGCCGGACAACTTTCGGAGCGTGGCAAGCCTGACCAGTTTCGAGGCGCGTTTGCCGAAATTGTGCGCGGCGTAAACGATATGCTCGACGCGATTCTGCTGCCCATAGGCGAAGGCAACCGCATCCTGGCGCAGATCTCGAACGGCAAGATCGATGAGTTGATTGCGCAGACCTACAAGGGCGATCACGAAAAGATGAAGGTTGCCGTCAACAATGTCGCCGAGGTTCTGCAGAACCTGCAAAAGGAACTGGCGCGGCTAACTGAAGCCGCAAATGCCGGAAAGCTGATCGAGCGCGGGCATCACGATCAGTTCCGCGGCGCTTACGCCGAGATCGTGCGCGGTGTGAATGCCGTTCTGGATGCCGTGATCGGCCCTCTGAACGTTTCAGCTAAATATGTTGATTTGATCAGCAAGGGTGATATTCCGGCAGAAATCACGGACACCTATCATGGCGACTTCAACCTGATCAAAAACAATCTGAACGCGCTGATCGTGGCCATGAACGAGATTACTTCCGCAGCGGAGGAAATCTCAAACGGGAACCTGACCGTGGATATTCGCGAGCGGTCTGCTCAGGACAAGCTGATGCAGGCACTGGCAGCAATGGTCGCTGGCTTGACGCGAACTGTTGGCGACATCCGATCCATTGCCGGCGAAGTCGCATCGGCCAGCCAATCCATCTCCACCGCATCCGTCCAGGTATCGAAAGGCGCGAGCGCCCAGGCGGCTGCAGCAGAGGAAGCTTCGTCCTCGATGGAAGAGATGGTGAGCAACATCAAACAGAACGCCGACAACGCGCAACAGACCGACAAGATTGCCAACAAGAGCGCCAAGGACGCACAAGAAAGCGGAAAGAGCGTGCTGGAGGCAGTTGCCGCGATGAAGGAGATTGCCAACAAGATCTCGATCATCGAGGAGATTGCGCGACAGACCAACCTGCTGGCCCTGAACGCGGCCATTGAGGCGGCGCGAGCCGGGGAGCACGGCAAGGGGTTTGCCGTGGTGGCGGCAGAGGTACGCAAACTGGCTGAGCGAAGCCAAAAAGCAGCCGGAGAGATCAACCAATTGTCGGCCAGCACTCTCAAGGTGTCGGAAAAGTCAGGCGAGATGCTGGACAAACTTGTGCCCGACATCCAGCGCACGGCGGAACTGGTGCAGGAGATTACGGCGGCCAGCAAGGAGCAGGATACGGGCGCGGAGCAGATTAACAAGGCTCTGCAGCAACTGGAACAGGTGATCCAGCAGAACGCGTCGGCTGCGGAGGAGATGGCCTCGACAACCGAGGAATTGACCGGCCAATCCGATCAGCTCGTGAGCTCGCTCTCATTCTTCCATACGGGAGATGAAGAGAATGTTCGCGCGCGGCGGGGCGGCGTGACAAAAGCTGCGCGGCAGGCACAGGCACAGCCGGCGAAGGCGGTGAAAGCGAACGGCCGCGGACCAGTTCCGGCCGCGAAAATGGCGACGAAGGCTGGGGTCAATCTCCGGCTCAACGACAAGCACGACGAACTGGACGCAGAGTTTGAGCGTTACTGACCGTCAAGGCGCGAGGCCTCAGCGCTTCGCGCCCGGCGGATTCTCGATGAAGAGATCCGCTTCAGTCTTCAGGATGAGAGAGGAGTTTTAGCATGAGCGTTAGCGAAATCACGGAGACGCGGCAGTATCTCACCTTCAAGCTCGGAAACGAGGTGTTTGCCACGGATGTGGCCAAAGTGAGGGAAGTGCTCGATCTCACGCCTATTACTGCGATTCCCCGGACACCGGACTTCATGGCCGGCGTAATCAACCTGCGGGGAAGCGTGGTTCCGGTCGTCGATCTCAGGTTGTGCTTCGAGATGTCGAAGACCGAGAACACGCGCAACACCTGCATTGTGGTGGTTGAGGTATTGCTCGACAACGAATCGACCGTGATCGGCGCATTGGCCGACTCAGTTGAGGAAGTGATTGACCTGGAGCCGGAGCAGATTGAGCCGGCGCCGCGCATTGGAACGCACATCCGCACCGATTTCATCCGCGGGATGGGCAAGCGCGATACGCAATTCATCATGATTCTCGATATCGATCGTGTGTTTTCGGCCGAAGAGATGGCCGTAGTGCGCGCGCAGGAGTCGAGCAAGCAACTGATGGAAGCAGCCGCGTAAGAAAGGAATGGGGCGGGCACTCCCGCCCCATTTTCCCACTGTGCACACACAAGAAGAAATCATCTCGAGCAGAGACTACACGCGCCTGCGCAAGCTGGTTTACGACGAGGCCGGGATCGCGCTGGGCACCGAGCGAAAGACAATGCTCGAGGTGCGAATCAAGAGGAGATTGAAGGCGCTTGCGATTCCATCGTATGGCGAGTACTGCGATTATTTGTTTTCAAGGGAGGGTTTGAGGGAAGAACTCGTTCACCTTATCGACGTGGTGACGACGAACAAGACGGACTTTTTTCGCGAGCCAAAGCATTTTGATTTCTTGACGGGCACCGCAGTTCCGGCGCTGACTTCGTCGACTGCAAATCAGCGGCCGTTCCTGGTGTGGAGCGCGGGGTGTTCGACGGGCGAGGAGCCGTATACGCTGGCGATTATTCTGAGCGAATATGCGCTGGCGCATCCGGGGTTCAGTTTTCGCATTCTGGCGACGGATGTCTCGACGACGGTGCTGAAGAAGGCGGAGTTGGGTATTTACTCAAATGAGGTAGTGCGGCCGGTTCCGGCGGCGCTCAAGGTGAAGTACTTCATGCGCGGGAGCGAGCCAGGGTCGGAACGAGTACGCGTGGTTCCGGAGCTACGACGCATGGTCGAGTTCAGGTGGCTGAACTTCATGGATTCCGATTACGGTGTCCCCAGAAAGGTCGACGCCATTTTTTGCCGCAATGTCATCATTTATTTCGATGGTCCCACGCAGCAGCGCATCCTGGGGAACCTGACACATTATCTGGTGCCGGGCGGATACCTGTTTGTGGGCCACGCCGAAACGTTGCACGATCTGGATCTTCCTCTTGCGCAGGTGGCCCCCGCACTCTACAGGAGGGCTGATGGCGGAGCCTAACGGGTCACTGCCGGAGGTATATTTGCAGCCGGGAGAGGCGCGCCTGGTGACAGAGCCAACCATCCTGCGAACGGTGCTTGGTTCGTGCGTTGGAGTCGCTTTCCGTGTCCCGAGGCTTGGCCTTGGCGCGCTTTGTCATCCCATGTTGCCGCGTTGCCCGGCAAACCGGCGCGAAAAGTTGAGCGTGACCGCAGGGCGCCGGTACGTGGATTTTGCGATCCGGGAGATGGCACAGCGATTGAATGTGATGGGCGCTCAACGCGGAGAGGCTGAGGTGAAGATCTTTGGTGGAGGCGATGTTCTGTTAGTCGGTGATGGTGCATCGCGGCCCACAGTGGGCGAATTGAACTGCGAGGCTGCACTGAGAGTGCTGGAGGAAGAGGCCTTCACCGTGTCGGCGTGCAGTTTGGGAGGCACCTCAGGAGTGCACATTCAGTTTGACACCGGAACGGGGAATGTACTGCTGCGGCGGCTCGACCCCGCGACAATGCAAAGAAAGCCGGAATCGTCTCGAAAAACTCACCGTTGTGGGCGCAAGAAATAAAGGCAGGCGATCGTGGATTCAGCCAAGATACGCGTACTGATTGTGGACGACTCGGCCGTGGTGCGCCAAACGCTGAAGGAAGTTCTTTCTTCAGACCCGGAGATTGAGGTGATCGCGACGGCGGGTGACCCATTTGTAGCGGCTGACCGAATCGCGGAGCAGGTTCCAGACGTGATCACTCTCGACATCGAAATGCCCCGCATGGACGGGCTCACATTTCTGAAAAAGATCATGGGCCAGCATCCGATTCCGGTAGTGATCTGTTCCAGCCTGGCGGACGAAGGCGCACTCAGCACACTGCAGGCCCTCGAATATGGCGCGGTGGAAATTGTGACGAAACCGAGGCTGGGAACCAGGCAATTTCTTGAAGACTCGCGTATAACCCTGTGCCAGGCCGTGAAGGCAGCCGCAGCGGCACGATTGCGAACGCTCGGACCTAGCCATACCGTCGAACCCAAACTGACGGCCGACGCCATTCTTTCTCCCGCTACACGCGCGATGGTTGAGACGACGGAAAAGGTGGTTGTGATTGGCGCATCGACAGGGGGAACGGAGGCTTTGAAAACACTATTGGAAGCCCTTCCGGCTGATACGCCCGGGATCGTGATTGTGCAGCACATGCCGGAGTTGTTTACCCGCGCCTTTGCCAACCGGCTGGATGGATTGTGCAACATCACCGTAAAAGAGGCTGAGACAAACGATACGGTGATCCGTGGCCGCGCGCTGATTGCGCCAGGCAATCATCACTTGCTGCTGAAGCGAAGCGGGGCTCGCTACTATGTCGAGGTCAAGGATGGGCCGCTGGTTTGCAGGCATCGCCCCTCGGTGGATGTGTTATTTCGTTCGGCTGCGCGCTACGCGGGACAAAACGTAGTCGGCATCATCTTGACGGGAATGGGCGATGACGGGGCGCGCGGCATGCTTGAGATGAAGCATGCTGGCGCCGTGACCATCGCGCAGGACGAGGCTACTTGCGTGGTCTTCGGAATGCCTAAAGAAGCCATCAAGCTGGCGGCTGTCGACAAGGTGCTGCCATTGCCCGCGATCGCAGGGGCGATGCTCGCGCATTGCCGGTAGATGCTCGACGGCATTTACTCGGAAGCGCTGCGCCATTGGAGTGTCAGTCGAGTGGGGCGGCCGCCGATCGAAGGTTGGCGAATTGACTTCGGGAACGCGACGCGATTTTGTATCAATGGCGGCGATGCACAGGCTTGCCGGCTGCGCTATGATGCTTCTTCAGCGAAAAACACTTTGCAGGAGAACGAATGTCTCCTCACACAAGTAAGAACCCTGCGGTCCTCTCGTACTACGCGATGCGGAGAGCGGTCGGCTTTACCGCGCTATCGCTTCCGGTGGTTCTTGCTTTCGGCTCCATCCTGCTGGGGCTTCTGGGGCCGGATCATGCGCTGCCGCATCCGCTGCTGGAGCGCTCAATCAGCGACTACTACTACACACCCATGCGCGACTATTACGTCGGCAGCCTTTGGGCCATCGCAGCTTTTCTGGCCTATTCGCGCGGATATGACCTGAGTGACGAGATCACTGGCTACCTGGCCAGTTTCTTCACGATCGGCGTGGCGCTGTTTCCGCCGGTCAACCCCGATCGCTACATCTACACCTCGATACAGGTGAATATCGGCTTCATCCACACTGCCTTTGCTGCGCTCATGTTTCTGTCGCTCGCCTATTCCTGCATTTTTCTTTTTCGCAAATCTTCGCCGGACAGGCCGTTCACCCGCCGCAAGCGGCACAGAAACATGATCTACGGCGCCTGCGGACTGACCATGGTTGTCTGCATCGTCACGATGGTCGGCCTGACGATCGATGCAATCGAGAGATCGCATCGGCCCAGCTTTCTGCTCTTCTGGTGCGAATCACTGGCGCTGGTGGCCTTTGGCGTTGCTTGGCTGACCAAAGGCGAAGGAATACTGAAAGACAAGCCACAGAACCATGTGCGGCAACATGCTGAGGTGAAATCTATCGTCTGATATAGCGGACCTTAGCGGAGCAACCGATGCGTTTTCGAATCTGGAAGCGGCACCGCTCGATCACGATGGACTATCCCTCAGGAACTAAGGCGCCTGATTTTATGCGCCGATTACACCCCGGCTAAATAGCTTGGCGAAAAAGTCATTGTCTTCGCGGCTGAGGTTCCGTGTTGTGAATTTTTGCCGCGTTCTGGACGGGTTGCCGGGTTGATGTTTGTCTCGGCGGGCCTTTCTTTCAACCTGCGGAGACACTTCTCTCCGCTCAAGCCTAGGCCTGAAACGGGATCAGCTTGCCCACCTTCGCCACTGTCATTCTGAGCGACCGGAGTTCGCATGAGCGAACGCAGGGATTCGAAGAACCTGCTTCTTCGATTTGCAGTTAAGGTGTGATCGCCGGACTGCCCGCCTCATCCGCTGTCACCCTGAGCAACCGGAGTTCACGGCAGCGAACGTAGGGAATCAAAGGACCTGCATTTCTGAGCGCCAACCTCCCGCCTCGGCCAGGTCATCCTAAGCGCCGACGGCCGTTCCTATATTTCCGGATACACCCGCCTGCTCTCCGATCTCTACGTCGTCAAAGGCCTGAAATAAGGTGGATAGCACAGTTTGGCGCACATGCTGCGCCAAACGTAGTCGAAGGACTTCCATTTCGGCACGCCCACCTCCCACCACGCAGGGCGCCCCACCTTCGCCACGTCTCTGTTTTTGTGGCTAAGGTGGGGGGGTGGCACCGCTCGACTACCCGTCGGCTGTGACACTCACGGTCTCGCCGGTGGTACCGACCTTCAAGTGAACGTCAAGAGTCGCGTACTCGTTGGCATGAATCACAATGCCCGTTTGCACGTAGCCGGCGAATCCCAAGGCGTTAATCTTCATCGAGTATTTTCCGGGTTCCACAGGTTTGATGAGATACACACCGGTGTTGTCGGTTTTAATCGTCTGCGCGTAGTTTGTGCCCAGGTTCGTGATGGTTACCGTCGCCCCTGAGACAACGGCACCCGAAGGATCGGAGACCAGTCCTGTCAAGCTTCCGCTAGTGCCTTGTCCGTGGACGAAAACACCGCAGCCAGCCAGGGCGACAACCACGAGCATCAAAGCCCGCAGACACTTTGCGCCGATAGAATGCATAACTTCCTCCTGAAATCAGTACGAGGTAACTCGGACACCGCACAACTCCCGGCAACGGAAAGAGGTTTCATGAAACCGCTTTCATTCCGATCTTCCCGAGCCCCGATGCAGACGACGTAGTTCATTTCAGCCTGAACTCAGACCGCCAATTCCAAACCGGCGCGTCATTTTCGAGCCGCGGGACGTGACGTTTCTGAGTCGGGCCGAAGATTACGCTCGTCATTCAACGAGGTGCATCCGCCAAAAGTAGGATTGAGGCGAGTTTTCGAAGCAAGGCGCCAACGGGGACACGGCGAAAGGCGCTAACCTCAATGAAGGCAAAGGGGTAAGGCGCAAAACCTGAGCACCATCTGTCTACCATTCGGTTCTGGTCGACTCCGAGCCGCGGCGGAAAACCCGAGCTAAGTAACTGCGGCAAGCGAAGGCACACCGGCTGGAGCTTGCAGCTGTTCAATCGCAGGCAAATTGTCTGCGATTTCTGAAGGGGGAACATCTCCGCCTTCGATTTCTTCGCGTGTTTTTGTTTACAGAATCAGAGATAGATTTTTTAGCAGGTTACGGCTTGAAATCCACGTTGCGAAGACTTCTCCAACTACTTCATTTCACGTGCTAAAATCGCTGTCACTGGAATTGCCATGATCGAGGCCGAAGTCGAGTACGGAACGACGCCAGAGCTGACCGCGGACATGATTCGCGCTCAATTGGATCTGCTTGTACACGATGAGGTCTTTCGCACCAGCAAAAGGTCGGTCGCGTTCCTTAAATATGTTGTGGAACAGACATTGAACGGATCGGCAGATCAGATCAAGGAACGCACCATCGGGATCGAAGTCTTTGAGCGCGATCCTTCATACGACACAAATCTCGATCACATCGTCCGCACGGCGGCTACCGAACTTCGCAAACGACTAGCAACCTATTATGTCGACGAGAAGCATCGCTCTGAGCTGCGGGTAGAACTGGTTCCCGGGTCGTACATCCCGAGGTTCATGCTTCCCGGGCAAGCCAGGCACAGCGCTGCTGAACCCGGTATAGAGCCGGAAACGGTGGAAGGTTCGGCTGAAGCGCATCATTCGCACGCATTGCCGGGCCCAATTCCGCTAGCTGGAAGCAAGATTGCTGCGAAAGAGTCTGCGCCATGGTGGCGGCACGCGTACTTAACTGTTGCCGTTGTTGGCGTGGCGGCAACGCTCGTTGTCGCGGGTTATGCCTGGATGCATCGACCCAGCGCGGAGGATCTCTTCTGGAAGCCAGTGGTGGAAACGCCCGGCCCGGTCCTGTTGGCAGTGGGAGATCACCCCAACGGCCCGCCGACCGTTGCCTGCCGAAGACGGAATCGGAAGCACGGTGACCCCCGTCCCAAGTTCGGACTCGTCGCAGACGGTCCCTTTTGCCGACACCGTGACGATCGCGAAAGTTGTTGGGGCGTTGGAGGCCAGAAACAAGCAGGTCGTCATCCGCAGAGGCAGCGCGAGCTCCTTTTCCGATCTCAGCGAGCGGCGCCGCAGTCCTTATTGGCGCCTTCAATAATGAGTGGAGCCTGCGCTTGACCCGACCAGTTGCGCTATAGCCTGGCGATGGATGCGGACAAACATCTGATTTACATACGCGATGCCAAGAACCCCTCCTCACGCATCTGGAGTTGGGGCACAAATCAGCCACGCGAACCAGTCACCGGCGCTAACAGTCCCAAGCTTGCAGGACTACGCGCTGATTTCGCGGATCCGCGACTCTGAAACCGGGCATGTGGTCGTTGTGGTTGGAGGGCTCTACACTTACGGCACGGAAGCTGCCGGGGAGTTTCTCACCGATCCCGATCTCATGGAGGCGATTGCCAACCAGAGTCCGGGCCAATGGAAAGGGGCAGGATCTGCAGATCGTGCTGGGAACGACGGTTACGGACGGGACGCCTGGACCGCCCCGGGTGCTCGCTGTATCCGCAGATTAAATCCGTTTTTTCAGCACCACGTCTACTGCATATAATGGTTCTACTTAAGTAACAGGCACAACAATAAGCAAGATATGAAAGTTTCCTGACAGTCAGGGACGGTATCTGTCTATCTATATGGTTAATTCGACTTTACTACAAACTTCAGGATTCACAAATTCAGTTCGTCCGTACGCGTCTGTCCACGGCGCGGCAATTCCGTTCCGGCCGGGCTGACGTTCGAGCAGGTTCAGGAGGCTGACATGAGACATCTTCTCAAGATGATGGGCAGTTTAGCGGCCGTTTGCGCGGTGTGCATCTGTGCGCCGGGCGGGCTGCTTAGCGCAGGGATTTGGAAGCATCAACGGCACGGTGACAGACTCGAGCGGCGCAGTAGTCGCCGGAGCTGAAGTCACGGCCACCCAGGCTGCTACGGGAATTTCGACCAAGACTACAACGGGCCGCGAAGGCACATTCGTTTTTCCCATTCTGTCGCCTTCGGTTTACAACATCAGCGCCAGGGCGTTCGGGATTTGAAGTGTATACGCAGAACGGGCGTGGAACTCCGCGCCGACGCCGTGATCACGGTGAATATCTCGCTCAAGCCCGGTAAGGCCACCGAGACGGTCACGGTGAGCGCCGACAGCGTTCAGATCGACGTCACGACCGGCACCTTGTCGCAAGTCATCGGCACCTCGCAAGTGAGCGATCTGCCGCTGAATGGCCGCAATGCTTCCGCCCTCACCGAAGAGGTCGCAGGCGTCACCTTCGCGCCCGGGGGACAGGCTGACCAGGGGAACACCAAGACCTTCCCGTCAGCGGTTACCATTTCGGCCAACGGCACGTTTGTGGGCCAGACCAACTACATGCTCGACGGCGGCAACAACGTGGACGAGTACACCAACGTCAATGAGCCGTTCCCGATGCCTGATGCGCTGCAGGAATTCAGCGTAGAGACCAGCAACTACAACGCGCAATACGGCCAGAATGCGGGCGGCGTGGTCAACATCATCACCAAGAGCGGCACCAACCAATATCATGGCGACGCGTTTGAATTTGTCCGCAACCGGGCCTTCAACGCCGCCAACCCCTTCACCTACAGCACCGCAATCAACGCCAAGGTCGTCGACCCGCTCCATCGCAACCAGTTTGGCGGCACGGTCGGCGGCCCGCTCGAGATTCCCCATCTCCTCCATAGCGACAAGTCGTTCGGCTTTTTGGTTATCAGCGGACGATCAATCATGCGGCCTCCACTGCCGGATCCTCCACTATCCTTCTGCCGACAATCGCCCAGGCCGGCGCGAACTCGTCGGGCGGAGCGCCGGGAAGCAACAACCTGGTATTTGCCTCGTGCGTCAGCAATCCTTTTGATCCTCACGGAACCAGCTTTATGGTTGCCGATGCGTCTTGCACCAACCAGTCGCCTTACGCAACTTCGCACACGTGGAAGCCGTCTGCCATGAGCGCGGTGACTCAGAAATTCTTTAGCTATGTCCCGGCGTTGTCCACCACTGGCTCCGTTGCTCCGTTCTCACTCCCGAACAATTTCACGGAGGCGGAGATCACGGCGCGTGCCGATCAGGAGATTACGCCGAAAGACAAGACTATTTGAGCGTTACTTCTCCGACGCGTTCATCCTGGCAGGCCTGGAAAACGTCACAAACATCCTCACCCTGACCAACGGAGCTTCAAACCACTACTACAACGCGCTGATCTCCGAAACGCACACCTTCAACGCGCACGTCGTCAACAACTTCATCATTAGCGATCAGATCCAGAACGACGGCCGCGGACCGGTTGCAAGCGCTGTCGATGTGGCTGACTTTGGCGTCACCGGTGTGTACCAGCCGCCGCTTAAGCAGATCTCCCAGATTCAGGTGGCGAACTATTTCACAGTCTCCACGCTAGGGCAGGCGACATTCCGCAGAGGGAACTATACGCTGACCGACGACATCCATTTCCTGATGGGCAAGCACAACATCGACGCCGGCTATCATGGCGAAGTGTCGAAGGTTGATGTCGATAACCTCAACTCACTGCCGGGCCAGTTCAACTTCAGCCCCACGGGCACCGGCGATTCCGCCGCCAGCTTCGAGTTTGGGTATCTCTTTCAAATGAACCAGGCCAACGGCCAGCTTTTCAAACCCCGCGGCAAGTTTCAGGGAGCCTACGTGCAGGATAGCTGGAAAGCAACTCCCCGCGTGACCCTGGACTACGGTTTGCGCTGGGAGCCTTTCGTGCCATGGCGCGAGAGAGATGGACGCATGGGAGGCTTCAACCCGACGCTCTGGGCTGTCGAACACTCACTCGACCGTGTATCCCCTGGCGCCTGCGGGAATGCAGTTCGCAGGCGATCCGGGTTTCAACCGCAACGGCGCCGCGTCGGCTTACGGCCACTTTATGCCCAGGCTGGGCTTTGCCTGGGATGTCTTCGGCAACGGAAAAACCAGCGTGCGTGGCGGCGCCGGCCTGTTCTTTGACAGCCGCATCAACAGCACCCTTTTCAATATCTACTCAAACGGCGCGCCGTTCCTTACTTCCGTGGCGCTGTCCTCCACATTCTCAGCCACCACTCCAGCCAGCGACATCAATATGACCTTCGTCAATCCATACGGCTCCGCGGGCGTCACGAATCCCTTCCCGGCCCCGGCAGTGCCTCCACCAACCGCGCCGATCAGTGCGTCCAATAACTGGCTGACCTTCGACCCGTTCAAAGGCTTCCAGGATCCGCGCACCGTCGACTACAACCTTGCCGTGGAACAGCAGCTCAGCAGCAGTTTCTCCCTACGTGCCGCGTATGTGGCCGAGCAAAGCCGGCACGAGTGGCAGGATCTCGAACTGAATCCCGTCGTCAACGGGACTGCCCTTTACAATCAGCCGGGCTGCTCGACTACCAACAGTTGCTATCCGGCTTCGAACTTCATCACAGCGGCCAACACCGGCGGCAACACCAATTACAACTCACTGCAGGTTTCGGCCGAACAGCGCGTGCGCTATGGCCTTACCCTGCTCTTCAACTACACCTGGTCAAAGGCGCTCGACAACATGCCCTATAACCAGGCAGCGACCTCCATCGGCGGTGGCAACTCGTTCGTTTATCCGTTTACCATGGCGAATTTCAAAGCTCTGGACTACGGGCCGACGGAATTCGATCATCGCAGCGTGGTCGCGTCTTCTTATGTGTACAAGGAGCCGAAGGTCATGAACGACGCTCCTGCCGCTCTCCGTTATCTGGTCAACGGCTATGAGACCACGGGCCTCGTCCAGTACCGCTCGGGCGACCCGCTGACCATTACGTCGAGCTCAAGCAACAATTCCGGTGCGCACCAGAATCGCGATCGCGCCGTGTATAGCGGGACCGGCGCTTATGGCGGCTCGGCATGCGCGAGCCCCGTGAATTGCAGAAACTTCCTGAATCCGGCAGCCTTTTCCGTCAACCCCGTCGGCACATTCGGGAACGTTAAGAAGGGTTCTTTCAGGGGCCCGGCCTACACCGATTGGGATGCCAGCATCGCGCGTGTGTTTCCATTCAGCGAGCGGACGTCTCTGCAGTTGCGCGCCGAGTACTTCAACCTGTTGAACCACACTAACCTGGGTGACCCCGTCACCGGCCTGGGAGGGACGTTTGGCAGAGTCACCAGCACCGCTCCTCAGAACGTGAGCCCCGCCACCATCGTAAACGATCCGCGCATCGCTCAGTTTTCGCTCAAGTTGCTCTTTTAACTCACCGGGGGGTGCGGCTTAGCGCCGCACTCCCCGCCACTTTGCACGCTCTGACTTCGGTATCTAGAACGCTCATTGCAGCAAATTGTCACTGGTCGAGTGCCGAATTTTAAGCGGCCCTGAGAGGCCGCTTCTATCTCTCAACCCGAGCAGAACGCAAAGGCCACTCGATGATTGCGACGGCAGGATGGAAATCACAGGACCGGCTAGCTTAGGAGGCTGCTGGCGATCTGCCTCTCGGCCCTGCCCATATTGACCGTCTCTGCCCTGGCGCAGGCATCCCGGCCCGCGGCCGAAGGCACTTATCACAACCCCATCCTCTTCGCCGACTACTCCGATCCCGATGTGATTCGAGACGGTGCGAGTTACTACCTTGTCGCCTCGACCTTTCATTTCGTTCCTGGCATTCCGATTCTGCAATCCACCGACCTCGTCCACTGGACGATCATCGGCCACGTGGTCGCAGCGCATGGACTATGGACCCGCGCTACAGCATGATTGGCGGAAACCGGTATGGCAAGGGAGTATGGGCGCCATCGATCCGGAAGCACGATGGGCTGTACTATGTCTATTTCCCGACGCCGAGCGAAGGGATCTTCGTCAGCACCGCAGCAAAGATTACAGGTCCTTGGAGCGCACCGGCTGTGGTGATGGCGCAGGCCGGCCTCGAAGACCCCTGTCCCTTTTGGGACGAAGATGGCAAAGCTTATCTGATCCACTCCGAAAACTGGCGCGGGGCCGCTCATTCTGCATCGCATGTCAGCCGGATGGCAAGCATGTGCTCGACGAAGGGACAATCGTTGTTCAGGATCCTAAGCATCTGCCGGTTCTTGAAGGGCCAAAGCTGTATAAGCGCGACGGATACTACTACATCTTTGCGCCGATCGGGGGTGTTGGCGCGGGATCGCAGGCGGTGTTGCGCTTCGCGCCAGATCTACGGCCCGTACGAACACCGCGTGGTGCTGGCGCAGGGTTCCACCAATATTAATGGTCCGCACCAGGGAGCGTACGTCGAGACTCCTGACGGAGAGGGTTGGTTCGTGCACTTCCAATCCGATGGAGCGCACGGCCGCATTGTTCACCTTGAGCCGGTTCGCTGGGAGGACGATTGGCCGGTTATAGGTGCGGATGCGGATGGCGCGCCAACGGGACAGCCCACGCCTTCGGGCCCTATTCCGGGTCATCCTGTTGTACCCTCGCATCAGCGACCGCAAACGTCCGACGATTTTGTTGGCCCAAAGCTCGGCCCGCAATGGGAATGGAATCATAATCCGGACGATTCGCACTGGTCCCTGACCGCGAAGCCCGGCTATCTGCACCTAATTCCCATGCAAGCGGATGGCCTACTCGCCGCACGCAATACTCTCACACAGTGCATGCAGGACAACTCATTCGAATTTACTGTTCGCCTCGACTTGTCGGAGATGAAGGCCGGCGTGCACACTGGGTTGGCAATGTTTGAGAAATCCGCCAGCGGCATCGAGATTGTGCAGTCCGAGAGCGAGAGGCGGCTGGTCTTTTTCCATCTCCAGGATCGCTCCGCGGGGCCCGTTGTTTCGCAACCAATCATTCAGCTTCGTGTGAGTGTTGATGGCGATGAGGCTCGCTATTTTTTCAGTCTCGATGACGGGAAAGCCTTTCAGCGTATTGGGACGGGAACGCCGATTCGATTTAGCTGGTGGAAAGGATCACGGCCTGCTCTTTTCGCTTACACGACGCTGGCAGGCGACCCCGGAGCCGTCGATTTCGACTGGGTCCACTATCAACCGCGGGGGCCAAATCCCTGGTGAGGTGGGAGCTGACTCGTTGCAGAAAGGATGGAAGATTCGCGATGCCGACGCGGCGCGAATTCATGACAATGGCCGCGAAGGCCGCATCCACAATTGCTGCCTCCGGCTCTACCGCATCACTGCTTGCTGGTTGCGCGCATCGCTTTCCGACGCACGCCAGCCTACCTGGCTCATTCCGCGATGTGTCGGGTGCGCGCTCGCTGCGTGCACACGCTCGACGGCACGGTCTCATTTTCGGATCCGCAGCGATCATTCGCAATGTGCAGCATGACTCTGATTTTGCCGAGTTGATCAGTGAGCAATGCGGCATCGTCGTTCCAACCGGCGAACTGAAATGGATCGCGCTGCGACCAGCGCCCGACCAGTACAACTTCGCGCTCCCTGATTTTCTGCTGGAGTTCGCGCAGAGTAAAGCCATGCTCATGCGTGGCCATACGCTTTGTTGGCATCAGTCAGTCCCGGAGTGGATTCAGACCACGGAGAACCGTCCGCGTACAAGGCAGTTGTTTGTGGATCACATCACGACTGTGTGCAAACATTACGCGGGCCACCTGCACTCGTGGGATGTGGTCAATGAGGCGATTCTTCCGAGCGATGGACAGCCCGGTGGATTGCGAAAGTCTTTCTGGTATGAGCAGATGGGGCCGGATTACATCGAGCTTGCCTTCCGAACCGCGCGTGCTGCCGATTCCCATGCCCGGCTCACCTATAACGACTATGGAGTTGAATATGACAGCGAAGAAGACGCGGAGCGGCGGAGTCTGATCCTTGAATTACTCCGAGATATGAAGAGACGAGATGTGCCGATCGACGCTGTCGGCATCCAAAGTCATGTCAAGGCCGCACAGCCCTATAACTTCGGCAAGGGGCTAACCGATTACATGGAGAGTATCAGGCAGTTAGGGCTTGAGATCTATCTTACGGAACTCGATGTAAATGAGGATGACATTACTAACGACGACCCCACGCAGCGGGATGCAATTATTGCGCGCACTTACTCAGACTATCTTCGTGTCGCCCTCGCGAATCAGGCAGTGAAGTTAGTGCTTACCTGGGACATCAGCGATCGATTTACCTGGCTCAATAACGGGCCAACACATCACAGAAAGCAGCCGAATCGCCCACAGCGCGCGCTACCATTTGATCGCGATTATCGCCCCAAGGAGGCATTCTTCGCGATTCGGGACAGCTTCGATCGCCGATCGGAATAGTTCTCAGCGGAAGGGCCAAACGCGCTCGACGGTCTTGGACAAGATCCAGCTCTTATCTTCTTCGTTGAGGAACTTCATGTCGTTGCGCACGACGCTGAGTGTCTTTGCGTAAGTGGTCCACTTTTCGTGTACAGGCCAGTCCGTTCCCCACATGAGGCGTTGCGGGCCGTAGACTGCGTAGAGCCGCTTGACATACTCCTGCGCGTCAAACCAGGGATAGGGCTGACGGGAGATGGACCATGTGTGGGAGATTTTGACAAACACGCGCGGATAGCGCGCCAACGCGATGAGCTTATTGAGCTGCTGAGGTTGGTCGATGGGGCAATCGGCCATGTGGTCAATTACCACATCAAGAGCAGGGCAGTGTTCGATGAGAGGCACCAGGTCCGGCATGCGCGTGATCGGCGCATAGATCTGCATAGGCACATGAAGGGACTCCGCGCGCTTCCACAAAGGAGGCATAAGTGGGCCGTTGATCCAATCGCCGCTTGCATCAGCGGAGGGACTGAGGCGCACACCGTGAAATCCCTGCGCGGTGAGGCTGGAAAGCTGGTCGGGCGCAGCGGGGTCGACCGGGTTGACGCGGCAAACGGCCATGAACCAGGACGCGTATTTCTTCATGGTGTCGGCGGCGTATCGGTTGTCCCAGCGATAGCCGATGTACTGCACGAGAACGGTTCGATGAACGTTGTTGGCGCGCATCAATTTAAGAAGCATTGGCGGTGTGCGGTCGGTCTTTGGTGCGTCTGGCGTTTCCGGAGCCCACGGGTAATGCGGATCGTTGATCCAGACATGAACGTGCGGATCAATGATGCGATACTTCAACTGCGTCCCCGGTAGAGCTGTTGCGATTGCTGCAAAAGAAAACTCCCGGCGGTTCATGAGTAGATGGGCTCCAATCTCTTCACGATGTAGGCGCTACACCGTTCGAAGTCCGATTTTGGGCCCATGCGAGCCGTATCGAGGTCGACGCATATCCAACCGCGGTAGTTCACACTCTTAAGAACCCTTTGGCAGGCGGGAAAGTCGACTTCCCCATCTCCCAGATCATAGATGCTGGAGAAGAAGCGTGCATCCGTCGAGTCCTTGGGAAGAACCTTTCCGTTTGGCTGAATCCAGTCGGTGCCGGGAGTAGTCCATCGGGCGTCTTTATAGTCGAGAAATCTTATTCGATGCTTATACCGGTCGATGGTCCCGACGACGTTGCATCCCGCGAGATGAAGATGAGCTGTGTCTGGCGAAAGACCGAAGAGCCTGGGATCGGTCATCGACATGAAGCGGTCAATTTCCTCTTGGGTCTGGACCATCTCGCCCATGTGATTGTGCAGGCCGGCAGTAAATCCCATTTCGCCGGCCAGTTCACCGATCTGATTACAGCGATCGCAGAGTTGCTGAAAGGCGGCAGGCGTGCCGGCTTCGGGTTTGGAGCGATTCGGTGAAAAGACCACCAGGTGACTGGCACCAAAATCGGCGAGAAATTTCATGGCGTCTCTTGCGCTGTCCAGGACCTCTTGGCGCTGGGAAGGGTCGTACAGGGGGCCGCCCCAAGAGATGGTAACTACGTGGAGATTGCGCCGGGAAATCTCTTGCTGTAGTTGCGCCACGGTCAACCCGTAACGATCGAGAATATGCGGGAAACCGGTGAGACGAATGCCGATGAAGCCCGTTTCCTTCATGACATCGAGAATGCTCGTGAACGGACAAGGAGGGAAGTAATTCCAAAGGGCGGCAGAGAGCGCCCATTTGATATTTCGATTTGCGGGGGTACGCCTTTCAGTGTCCATCAGGACGGAAGGGAGGAGCGAAAAAGACGCGATGAAAGCGCGGCGATCGATCATCGTCCTGATCATACCAAGCCTAGCCAATTTTGTTGCGAGCGCGGAGGTTGGGGTGAGTGTGCCGCCGCCCGATTACGATCATCAGCCGCATGCACGGTTTCCAGTGCTGTATTTGCTGCCCGGCCACGGTGAGGATGAACTGTGCTGGTTCAGTCAGGGGCACGCGAATGTGATCCTAGACAACTTGATTGCTGAAAAGAAGGCCGCGCCGATGCTGGTTGTCACCTGTGATCCGTTCAGAGCGCTGAAGCCAGGCGAGGCGCCGCTTGTCATTGGAGAGCGGAGGCCAGGGCAGGGACAGCGCCTCAACTTCGGAACTTACGGGCAAACATTGAATCAAGCGTCCGCATACTCACCGGCCGCGAAACCCGTGCTATGGCCGGTCTTTCGATGGGCGGCATGCAGACATTCCTGACCGCCCTGCCGCATCTGGACCAATTCGCCTACATCGGTGGATTTAATCCCGGAGTTCCGCAGGATACATTTGAATTAATTTACGAATCTGGTTGCATTTAACAGCCGAGTGAAGTTGCTGTGGCTTGGCACCGGAACCATGGAGAAGGCGCACAACCCAAAGACCTTTGAACTACACGAGGCACTTGACAAGGCCGGGATCAAGGACGCGTACTTTGAATCGGAGGGTCAAAGAGGACAGAATGCAAGCAGGAATTCTAGTGTTCGCCACCGCGGCGTATTGAATCGCAGGTCAGCGTGAACATTTATCAGCTTCCGGTAGCTCAACTTGCGCAGTGACAATTTGCGCCCAAGCTGCGGCTTCTTAATCCGGGCGATACTTCCAGGACCGGGCGATCCAATGACAAAGAGGAGCATGAATAGAGGAGGGGTTCAATGAAAACTCGAGTCGCACCGTTTGTTGCAGTGATATTGTCGCTAGGATTTATCGCCGCAGCCGCGGCACAGCAGGCTGAGCCAAGGGTTCCGGATCGGCTGAAAGTGACCATTGACGCTGATCAGACAGCGCCGCCGGTCTCGAAGTACGAGTTCGGCATGTTTATCGAGCACCTGAGGACCCTCATTTATCGCAGTCTTTGGTCGGAGATGATCGACGACCGAAAATTCTACTTTCCGATCTCATCCAATGAGCCCGAAGCTCCAGCCCAACCACAGGGCGGCGGCCCACCTCGCGGGATGCAGCTTCGCAAGTGGCGTCCCGTAGGTCCCGACGAAGTGATCGTGATGGACAAGGACCGACCCTTCGTAGGCGACCAGAGCCCGCGCATCCAACTTGCCGCTGATACCCCGCATGGAGTGAGACAAGCAGGCCTAGCCCTTGTCAAGGACAAGCAATATACAGGCAGGATTTATCTCCGCGGCACTCCGGGGACAAAGGTGCAGGTCGTGCTGCTCTGGGGCGCCGGCAAGAACGACCGGCAGATGATCTCAATTACGGCGGTCACGAACGCGTATAAGAAGTTCCCACTGAATTTCACGGCGAAGTCAGACACCGAAGATGGCGCGATCGAAATTACGGGTACAGGCATAGGGAACTTTCACATTGGCACGCTTTCATTGATGCCCTCAGACAACGTGCAGGGATTCCGGCCGGACACAATTGCACTGCTGCGCCAGCTCCACTCCGGTTTCTGGCGCCTGCCGGGCGGCAATTTTATTTCCAACTGGAGCTGGTACGACTCGGTGGGCGACATCGACAAACGCCCGCCGATGTTTGACCACGCCTGGAACGCGATGCAAACGAACGATGTGGGACTGGACGAGTTGATGACTTTCTGCAAGCTGATTGGCGTGGAACCGTACATCACCGTAAATGCCGGTTTGGGCGACGCGCATTCGGCGGCCGAAGAAGTTGAATACATGAACGGATCGGTCGATACGCGGCTCGGCGCCATGCGCGCGCGGAACGGGCACCCGGAGCCCTACCACGTCAAGTTCTGGGACATCGGCAACGAGCCCTACGGGGAATGGCAAATTGGCCGCACCGATCTGAGATACTTCGTCCTCAAGACGAATGACTTTGCCAAAGCGATGCGGATGGTTGACCCCTCGATCACCCTCCTTGCTTCTGGAGCCATGCCCGACGAAATGACCGTGACGGGCCAGACGCGGGCCCTCCATATGCCCGACCCGCAGGCGCAATTCGGTTCAGCGGCGGATTTTACCGGTGGATTGCTCGCGCATAGTTGGGGAAGCTTCGACGGACTGACAGAACATTGGTACGCAAGGGCGGGCAAGCGCTTTGACTACGAGCGTGCAAAAAGCCTTGCACCGGATGCGCCGAACGAGGCTGCATATGTCAATGTCGACCAGACCCTGCTGGAGTGGGCGCGTTATCCGTCAAACCGCGTACGCCTGAAGGCCGAAGAATGGCAGGAATACGAGAAGCGCTTCCCGGCGATGATTGATAAGAAAACCTTCCTCTCCATCGACGAGTACGCCTACAGCGGTACGCCCGTGAACCTTAAACTAGCCTTGGCTTACGGCATGGTGTTTAACGAGATGCTCCGACACACTGATTTCTTGAAGATGTCGGCTTTCACCATGGGTGTCTCGACGCTCGACTACAACAGGACCGAAGCCGAGTACAACACGACCGGACTCCTGTTCAAGATGTATCGCGATCACCTCGGCACGATCCCCGTTGCTCTTTCAGGAAACTCGCCTCAACCGGTGCCCAAGTATCCCATCGCCGGCGATCAGCCTAAATCAAACCCAGGCAGCCCGACCTATCCGCTCGACATTGTGGCCGCGCTCACGGATGACCACAGATACCTGACTCTCGCCGTGGTGAATGCGACGGAATCGGAACAGGATTTCGATCTGGGCTTTAACGGCGTTCGCTTGAGAGGGCAATCGACTCTGTGGCAGATGACAGGGAAAAGCGTTGATGCTGCCAATCACGTCGGCCAGCCTGCGCAGGTCGAAGTAAAGGAAATCGCGTTAACCGAAGCTCCGAAAACCCTGACGGTGGCCCCAATCAGCGTCAACATCTTTCGATTTCCAGTGGCTGAGCCGACGCACTGAGGATCTCCTATCACGCTCACTTCTCGGCTCAATTCTCGACGCGATTGGCGCGGTATCTACCTGACGTTGTCGCAATGGTCAGCTCGCTAAAGTCCTTCAAGCCTCCGCGTACTCCTGACTTTCGACGAGCCTTCCGAGGAGGCTGAATGTTTTTCCGCAGGTATGGAGGTGCGTCTTCATGGCGTGCCTGGCTTTTTCCGGATTCCGGTTGCGGATGGCAGCAAGAATCTTTATGTGCTGGCGGTGCGCGTTCTCCTGGATCCCCGGCAGTTCCTGCGATTTGCTGATCCATTCGGCAAGGACGCCCCGTATAGGTGAAAGCAGTTCGTAGAGCATCTGGTTTTTGGCACATTGTGAGATGGCCAGATGAAACTCGACATCAAGGTCCACGTAATCGCGGTCGCCGTCTGCGATGCTACGGTTCATCTCGCGCATGATGGATTCCAGCCTCTCCAGATCCTCAGCCTCAGCGCGTTCCGCAGCGAGAGCGGCGATTTCGCCTTCAAGTATCAGGCGGGCTTCGCCCACGTCCTGAAGTTCCTTGTCGGTTTTGAGTGAGCCGCGGGCCATAATGCGATCGATGAGGAGCCTAGATTCTTCGATGACATACGTTCCTTCACCGGGTCGCATCTGAACCATGCCGACGAATGCCAGCGACTTCAAAGCCTCGCGCAGAGTGGAGCGTCCGATGCGGAGGGCATTACACAACTCAGCTTCAGTGGGAAGCTTTTCGCCCGGCTTCCATCGGCCTTCTGAAATCTGATCGGAGATCTGCGTTGCGACCTGCTCAGCCAGAGTGACTCTGGAAACCGGTCTAAGTGTTGACATGATCGCCCCCGGTTGATTATAGTACAGCGGACAGAATATCTGCTCATCTGGTTGTCTGATGTTCAGAGGCCACTGGCAGGCAATGCTGCGTCAAGATTACGGGTGCCGAGCGCCTCTGGATGCAGCCGGCCGATGGCCGTCTTTCATTTTGTGCCAGCATCTATAACTGCGGAGAGCTGGCGAGCGGTCTCCCTATTTCGAACGGTCCTAAAGGGGCTTCAATCCAAACGGTATCAAATGGGCCGGAATTATGAAAAACGCCCTCCGCTGGAAGATGGCGATCCTGATCACGGCGGCGATAGCGGTCAGCTATTTCGATCGGCAGACTCTCCCCGTAGCGATCCACGCTATCCAGCGGGAGATCCCCGTATCGAACGTGCAGTTCTCGCACCTGCAAGCCGCCTTTTTGTGCGCCTATGCTTTGATGTATGCGGGCAGCGGCAAACTGATCGACGTGCTCGGGACCCGCAAGGGCTTCCTTCTGATTATGGTATGGTGGTCGCTCGCTTGTGCCAGTCTGGGTATGGCGAGCAGCGTTGGATTTCTCGCAGTCAGCCTGTTTCTGCTTGGCGTTGGCGAGGGGGGTGGGTTTCCAGCGGCAACCAAAGCAATGGCCGAGTGGTTTCCGACGCAAGAGCGCTCGAGCGCGATGGGTTTGATGAACGCGGGCACTGCGGTGGGAGCAGTGGCGGCGCCCCCACTGATTGCGCTGACGCTGGAGTATCTGAATTGGCGCTGGGTCTTCTTCCTTGCCGGTGCCTTGGGGCTGATGTGGACGTTTTGGTGGATGGCCGAGTATTATCCGGCCTCGCAACATCGCCGCCTGACCGGAAAAGAGCGCATAAAACTCGCCGAAGTTCTTGCCGCAAAGCCCGCAGACGCGCAAGCGATTCGATGGATCGATCTGTTGCGCTATCCGCAAATCGCAGGTCTTGTAATGGCCAAATTCCTCAGCGATGCGGCTTGGTATTTCTACATCTTCTGGCTGCCCAAATACCTTTACGACGTGCATCACTTCGACACCAAGCAGGTGGGGACATTCGCCTGGATCCCTTACGCCGCGGCGGGAGTCGGCAGTGTGCTGGGCGGCTGGTTCTCGAGCCGGCTGATCCAGCGCGGCTTTTCAGTCAATGCAGCGCGGAAGATCGCGCTCGGCATCAGCGCCGCGGTCATGCCGTCGATTTTGCTGGTGATGCACTCTCCTGTGCAATTCGTAATTGTCCTGTTCAGTATTGCGTTTGCCGGCCAGCAATCGTGGTCCACACTCGTGATGACATTACCTTCCGATATTGTGCCTACCAGCGTGGTGGGCTCGGTTGCAGGCATGGTGGGATTCGGCGGAGCGACGGGCGGCATCGTGTTCGGACTTGTTGTGGGCGAATTGCTGGATCACGGATTCAGCTATGGCCCCGTGTTTGCGTGCGTGGGCGTTTTTCATCTGATTGGATTCTGCGTGATCCTGGCGTCGATCCGGGTGATCGGCCCGATCGATTTCAAGAAAACACTTACTCATACTTCGGCGGCGTACGCCGGTAGACCAACGTAAAGGGGATTGCAGTGGAACAAGAGAAAAAGACGATTGGCATTATTCATGCGATTCATCTCACCATTGGCGCGATGCAGCCGTTTCTTGAGAAGTACATTCCGGATGTAGAGGTCATGCATCTTTGCGACGACACGATCCAGCGCGACAACATCGCCGCCGGCGTGGGGGTGATTCCCAAGCACAACTACTTCCGCTTCGCACAGTACGCGCACAACCTGGAGGAGTCGGGCGTTGAGCTGATTCTTCTTGCGTGCTCCACCTTCAACTATGCAGCGGAACTGGCTCGCCCCATGATCGATATTCCGATCATGCAGATCGACCGGCCGATGATGGAACTGGCTGTATCCCAGGGACGCCGCGTGGGCATGCTGGCCACGTTGGCGACCACCGTGCCCTCATCGGAACGGCTGCTGCGCATCGTTGCAGAGGAAAAGAAGCGCCCCGTGGAGATCACGACGGTGCTGCGTCCCGAGGCGTTCGAGGCGATTCAGAGAGGCGACAAAGAAACGCACAACAGAATTCTCCTGGAAGAGATCGATCGCCTTTCGAGCAAGGTTGATTCCATCGTGATGGCGCAGCTTTCGATGTCGGCGCTGGAACCGTACCTGGGCAAAACGACTGTTCCGGTCTATAACAGCGGGACCACGGGTTTCGATTTCATTCGCCGCACGTTATATGGAGTTGCCGCTCCTGCGGAGGTACATGCGTGACGTCGCCTTCCGCTAATCCAGCGCTTGCGGCTTCCGTTTATCCATACGGAACACGGCACACTGACGCGATGGTGGCTGATCTCGCGCAGCGCGCCTGGGAATACCGTACGCACGTGTTGCGCATGGTGTGTGGGCGCAAATCGGGCCACATCGGCGGGGCGTTTTCCTGCGCGGAAATACTTACGGCGCTCTACTTCCATCATTTGCGACTCGATCCAGCGCGACCCGAGTGGAGCGACAGGGACCGACTGGTCTTCTCGAAGGGGCATGCGTGCGCAATGCTCTACACGGTTCTGGCGCATCGCGGGTTCTTCCCCGTGGAAGAGCTGCCTACGTTTCGCGGACTTAATTCGCGCCTGCAGGGGCATCCGGAACCGCAAAAGACGCCGGGAGTCGAAGTGGCTGCGGGGCCGCTGGGGCACGGCGTGGCGATTGGCGCAGGGATGGCGCTGGCGGCGCGCATGGACGGATCGAAGCGAAGAATTTACGCGATCCTGGGCGACGGCGAGTTGAACAGCGGCGTCATATGGGAAGGAATGATGACGGCCGCAAAATTCGCCCTCGACAATTTGACCGTGATCGTGGATTACAACGGCGTGCAGCAGACAGGGACCACGCGGCATGTGATGCCGACCGAGCCAATTACAGAAAAGTGGGCCGCATTCAACTGGCACGTGATCGAGATTCACGGGCACAACATGGCGCAAGTTCTGGACGCGCTGGACCGTGCCGATGAGGTTCATGGACGTCCGGTCGTGATCATTGCACGGACCACGAAGGGCAAAGGCGTGAGCTTTATGGAGAACTCGCCAGCCTGGCATGGCGGCATTCCGGACAGCGCGCAATTCGAAGCAGCATTGGCTGAGCTAAACGAAGGGACGAGGGCATGGACGGTCTGATCCGCAATCCCCTGGGTAGTCCGAACTCGATGCGCAAGGCCTATGGCGAGGCGTTGGTGGAACTGGGCCACGTGCGGCAGGACGTGGTTGTGCTGAGTGCAGACGTGCAGAGCTCCGACTTCAGCTATATGTTTGAGGCCGCCTTCCCGGAGAGGTTTATCAACGTAGGCATTGCCGAGCCGGCGCTGGTGGATGTCGCAGTTGGTCTCGCCAGCAGCGGCAAGGTGCCGATTGCGAATACGTTTGCCTTCCTTTTTGCCACGCGCGCGCTGGAGATGGTGCGGACGCATCTTTGTTTTGGAGGAGCGAACGTCAAGTTGGCGGGCGCCTACGGAGGGCTTTCCGATTCCTTCGATGGGCCAACCCACCAGACGATCTCCGATTTCGCCATCTTTCGCAGTTTGCCCAATATGACGATCGTAGTGCCCGCGGATCAGCTTGCGGTGCGGAAACTGTTGCCGCAAGTCGCCGCGTGGAAGGGTCCCGTGTATTTCCGGCTCTGCCGCAATGAAGTGCCGGAGGTTTTTGCTGACGCCTACGAACCAAAGATCGGCGAAGGAATCACCTTGACCGACGGCGATGACGCCACTGTGATTGCGTGCGGTGTGATGGTCGCTCGGGCCATTGAGGCGGCAAGGTCGCTCGCCCGGCAGGATATCCGGCTGCGCGTTGTCGAAATGCATACCATCAAGCCGATCGATAGCGACCTCGTTGTCCGCTGTGCGCAGGAAACTGGCGCGCTGGTGACGGCGGAAGAACATTCGATCATTGGAGGACTTGGCGGCGCGGTCGCTGAGTGTCTGGCGGAGCAGTATCCGGCTCCACTGGAACGAATCGGCGTGAATGATACATTTGCCGAGTCCGGTCCTTATCTCGACCTGCTCGACAAATACGGGATGAGCGTGGACGCAATCATGGCTGCCGCTCAGCGCGCCATGGCACGCAAACAAGCAAGCTCGTCACACGCAACAAGCGAGGTGTATAGATGATGAAGAAGATTACGCTTCCCTATGGCCATGAACAGCGGACGATAGAAATTCCTGAAGAGAACCTCGCCTGGATCGAAGGACCTCGGCATGCCGCTCCGATTCCGGACATAGCCGCCGTGGTCCGTCACGCGATCCGTAACCCCATTGGCTCACCGACACTAGCGGAATTGGTGGCCCGACATGGCAAGCGCACTCTCATTCTGGTGGATGACAGCACGAGGACCACACCGCAGAAAATCATCCTGCCGATTCTTCTCGACGAGCTAAATGCGGCGGGAGTTCCCGACAGCGAGATTTCGGGAATGATCGCACTGGGGACTCATCGATGGATGAGCGAGCCCGAGATCGCGGCGCGCGTAGGTGAACCCGTGCTGCGGCGTATTTCCGTCACTAACATGTCTCACAAGCCAGAGGACTTCGTCGACCTGGGCGTGAGTCCGCTCGGGATCCCGATCCAGATTAGTCGCCGCTATCTGGAGACTCCCATAACGATCGCAGTGGGCAACATTATTCCTCATATGTATGCGGGCTGGGCGGGGGGCGCCAAGATGGTGCAACCGGGCGTCAGCAGTGCGATTACGACGGGAAGAACGCATTTAATCGCCGGCCCGCGCGTTTACGAAATTCTCGGCAACGTGGACAACGAAGTTCGGAAAGAGATGGAGAACATCGCCGTCAAGTCGGGGCTCAAGTTCATTGTGAATGTTGCGCTGGATGCAAGTGGAACGGTTGCCGGCGTGGTTGCGGGAGATGTGGTGAAAGCGCATCGAGCGGGTATTGAGATCGCGCGTCCCATCTACACCGTCAATGTCGCGGAGAGGCCGGATATCATCGTGGCCAGCTCGCACCCCGCTGATCGCGATTTGTGGCAAGGATTTAAACCGGTGAACAACTGCGGAATGATCGCCAAGGATGGGGGGACTCTCATCCTTCTGATCCCCGCGCCGGAAGGCATCGCGCCCGATCACACTTTGCTTGTCGATTTCGGCACCATGCCCGGGGATAAGGTGATGGACCTGGTCACCGAAGGCAAAGTACACGACGAGGTGGCAGCAGCAACCTATCTGGCGTTCGATCGGACACGACGGCGTCTGAACATTGTGCTGGTGTCGGATGGAATTCCGGACATAGAAGCGCGCAAGATCGGGATCAGGGCGACGACCAGCTTTAATGAGGCGCTGGCAGCGGCTCTGGCGCGACACGGAAACAATGCGCGCATTGGAGTGATCACGGCGGGCGCGGACATCATGGCGAACTTCAAAGGTGAGGAGAACGAACAGTATGCCGAGGTTTGCAGCGAATCTCACAATGATGTTTAACGAGGTTCCGTTCCTCGATCGATTCAAGGCAGCTTCGGAAGCGGGATTTACTGCCGTGGAGTTTCTGTTCCCATACGAACACTCGCCCGAGGAAGTGGCTGCGAAGGCAAAGGCCGCCGGTGTGCAGATTGTGCTGTTCAATATGCCTGCGGGCGATTGGGCTGCAGGTGAGCGCGGCATCACTGGGATTCCTGGGCGTGAGCAGGAGTTCCGCGACGGCATGGACAAGGCGCTAAAGTACGCTGGGCATCTCGGCGTCCCTCGCCTTCATGCGATGGCTGGCATCGCGCCGGCAGGCGCCGATCCGGCAGCATGCCGCGCGACACTCATTGCCAATCTAAAGTATGCGGCGGAGAAGCTTGGGGCGCAGAATCTTACGCTGCTTCTTGAAGCGATCAACACGCGTGACATGCCGGGCTTTCTGGTTTGCACGCAAAAAGATTCGCACTCTATCTGCGAGGCCGTTGGCGCAGCAAACCTCAAGATGCAAATGGATCTCTATCACATGCAGGTGATGGAGGGGGATCTGGCTACGAGCCTTAAGCGATATGCACCGCAGTGCGGGCACATTCAGATTGCCGGATGTCCCGAGCGGCACGAGCCGGACACAGGCGAGGTCCGCTACGAGTATCTGTTTCGTGTCATTGATGAGATCGGGTATCCGGGTTGGGTGGGCTGCGAGTATCGGCCGGCGGGCAAGACCACGGACGGCCTGAGATGGTTCAGCGCAGCGACGCGCTGACAAGGCAGGGCGCAACAAGAAAGGACAAGCAAGTGGCAAAAATTGGTTTTATTGGATTGGGAATCATGGGCAGGCCCATGCTGCGCAATCTTCGCAAAGCGGGGCATGAAGTGGTGGCTTACGACGTAATTTCTGCGGCCATCGAGGAAGTGGTGAAAGACGGAGCCGAGCGGGGCACGTCGTGCAAGGAAGTCGCGGGGCGGAGCGAGATCGTAATCACCATGCTGCCGGATGGGCCCGAGGTTGAGCAGGCGGTGCTGGGACCGGCCGGGGTTCTCGAAGGCACTCACGCAGGGCTCATCCTGGTCGACATGAGTTCCATTAGTCCCCTGGTGTCGCAGAAGGTTGGCGCGGCCTGCGCACAAAAGGGCGTGGGCTTTCTCGATGCACCAGTGAGCGGCGGAGAGCCGAAGGCGATCGACGGCACGTTGGCCATCATGGTCGGCGGCGATAAGGCGACATTCGAGAAAGTCGAGCCCCTGTTGAAGCTGATGGGATCGAGCGTGGTGCTGACCGGCGGAGTGGGCGCAGGCAACGTGACCAAGTTGGCCAACCAGATCATCGTGGCGTGCAACATCGCGGCGATGTCTGAGGCGCTGGTGCTTGCCGACCGCTGCGGCGTGGATTCTGAAGTCGTCTTCAACGCCATCAAGGGCGGACTAGCGGGCAGCACGGTGCTGAACGCGAAGGCGCCCATGGTGATCGCGCGCAACTTCAAGCCGGGTTTCCGCATTCGTCTGCACGAGAAGGATCTTCGCAATGCGCTGCTCACGGGTGAGTCGAAGAAAGTGGCGCTGCCGCTGACGAGCCTGGTGCAGCAAATGCTGATCGCCCTGATGAATCGGGGCAGCGGTGACCTGGACCATTCGGCAATCTGGACGTTTATCGACGAGATGGCGCCTAAGGCCGCCGAGAAGACTTAGGCGCCTTTGCCCATTCGACTTTCAACTTTCCCAACGGCTCGCTGACAACGCAAGGCGCAACAAACAAAGAGAAGAAAGTCCCAAAGTGCAGGTGCTTGCCGGAACACGGCGGCGTCAGTTCCGAGGCGGTGTTCCATGCAGGACGGGAATGTCGGAAAAGCCAAAGCGACATGGCGCAGTCGTGTTTTGACTGTCGCGGGGCTTCTGCTCTGCGTCGCCTTATCAGGCCGCCGGACGAGCCATGCCAAGGCTGCATCGGCGGCTCCGGCGACAACCGCGTCGATAAGCGATACACAAAAATCCGTCGAGTTTTCGGTGCGGGGATTTGATTCTGTCAAGGAAGTCAAATACCCATGGGGCTGGATCCGATGGATGATGAATTCCGGACTGGATCCTGCGACATCCCAGACATTTGGGATTGTGCAGATCGATGCCGGAAAGCGGAACCAGTTGCATAAGCACCCCAACTGCGAGGAACTGCTCTATGTTTTATCGGGGTCATTTGAAAGCGTGGTCGGGGGTAACAGAGTCGTCCTGCACGCGGGTGACATCATCCGGATTCCAGCCAACGTCCCTCACCAGGGAATCAATGATACGAACGCCCCGATGCGCGCGGTAATCTCTTACAGCTCCGGTGTGCGGCAGACTGTGACCTTGGATTCTGCGACGGAATGAGAGAAGTGGGCTAAGGAGAAATTCGTGCTTTGCCGGACTGTACCACCACGCCCGAGATCCAGGAATTGCATGTTTTGGCATGAGGCGAGGTGGGTTTCTTTGGAGGCGAAATCGAGGTCAACGGCATGAGCCGCCTTAGGAAATGGAGAACCGCCTTAGACATCCCGACAGGCTTCATGGGACGATTTGTGGCCAACTTTTTCGTGCCTCTGTTGCTCCTCCCACTGTGATGCGGAGCGGAATGGGCGAGGTTACAGCGGGCCGCGGAGGAGTAGGGACTGCGATACGGTTAGCCGCCCTCTCTTTATTTTCATTACGTTAGGGCGGCGGGTGGGATTTCAACATCAGACAACCTGATGTTCAGATTTTTCTCTTGACATACCTCGAATTTCGCTACTAGGATTCGAGCCGCTCCTCCTTGGGCTTTCGCTGCACACATTGTTCGCAAAAACCAATCAATCAACGATCCGCCGCCTTCTGGTGAGGGGGCAACTCAATTTAGGAGGTCTGAATGCAAAACCACCTGGGGAAGGAATCGCTGTATGTTCTGTCGCTTATCGGAGCCTGTCTGCTGACCGGCGCGACAGCGTTTGCACAGCTTCAAGCAGGACGGATTGTCGGTCAAGTATTCGACCCTCAGCACGCCTCCGTGGCTGGAGCCACGATCACTGTCACCAACGCCGCTACGAACATTTCTGAGACCGTCAAGACCGATGCTTCGGGAAATTACGTCGTGACCCCCCTCGATCCGGGAACCTACTCGGTGAGCGCGCGCGCGCAGGGTTTCCAGACAGAGGTTCGAAGCGGAATCGAACTCACAGTCGGCCAAGCAGCAGAAGTGGACCTGAATCTGCATATCGGCGCGGCAAATACCAAGGTGGAAGTAACCACCGAGGGCCCCATTCTGGAGACACAATCCGGTTCCTTGAATATGACCGTCACTAATACGCAAGTTGAAAGTCTTCCCCTCAATGGCAGACAGTTCACCCAGCTTGCGGAACTCTCGCCCGGCGTAGCTCCCCTGCCGGCTTCTGGGAATACGCAGAATGTCCGTCCCGAACTATTGAATGGCAACGTGTTCGACGGAATCAACGGCCAGGAATCAGACTTCCTGCTCGATGGCGGCGACATTACCGCGCATCATGAAGGCGGCACTCAGATCATGACGTCGATCGATGCTACGCAGGAATACAACGTTGAATCGAGTCCTTATTCCGCTGAATACACGGGGGTCGGTGCCGCCTTCAATACCACCACGAAATCGGGCGGGAACCAATATCACGGCGATCTTTTCGAATTTGTGCGCAACCAAGACACCGATGCCCAGGGATTTTTTGCACTGACGAAACCTGAGCTTAAGCGCAACCAGTTCGGCGGGACAATCGGTGGCCCGCTGTCGTTCCCTAAACTTTACAACGGAAAGAACAAAACCTTTTTCTTCGCAAGCTATGAGGGCAACAGGCAGGTGCAGGGTCTCACTTCAAATGTTCCGGTTCCCACCCAGGCGCAGCTGGGAGGCGACTTTAGCGCATCGGGCCTGCATAAAATTTACGATCCCACTACCACGGTGGCCGGAGTCCGCACGCAGTTCCCGGGCAACAAGATTCCTCCGGGAGAAATCTCTTCCGTCGCAGCATATTTCGACAAGCTCATTCCGTTGCCCAATTCAGCAAACGGCCTGAATTACATTTCGAATCCAGTCCAATACTGGCGCTACGACAACTTCATGTTGCGCGTGGATCAAGTCATCCACAACACCAACAGGCTCTTCGCCAGGTACAGCACGGATCGTAACCGGGAGAACGACAGTTCTCCGTTTCCGGCTTTGGGATCCGCATTTCTTGAAGGGCCCGCCACCGATTTCGAAATATCCCTTACCAGTTCGATAGGACCGCATATTGTCAACGAGGCGCTCTACAACGAGCTTCCAGGTCAGTATCGGGGCTTTGCCTTATTAAATGGTCAGGGCGTCGCAATGGACGCTGCCGCGGGCATCAACCCCTCCACCCTGGCTGGGCTCATAAGCCCCGGAGCTGGGACGTTCCCAATTTTTGCCCTGACGAGCTATCTTGGCG
Source organism: uncultured Acidobacteriaceae bacterium (assembly GCA_963841365.1). Classification (GTDB taxonomy): domain Bacteria; phylum Acidobacteriota; class Terriglobia; order Terriglobales; family Acidobacteriaceae; genus Telmatobacter. Next base: position 8,774 of record CAWJDG010000024.1, on the reverse strand, counting down.
GAGACTTGACCGGGCAATTTGGCGACGGCCGCCCCAAAGGTCAGAACAGATATATATACGAGTGGGCTGACAACCTTACATGGGAAAGAGGACGCCATCTTATCAAAGTGGGAACCATGATTGAAGACAACAAATGTTTGCTTTTCGATTCGCGCACCTCAGACGGAAGTTACAGTTTTACAGGGACAATGACACAAAGTTCAGCCTCCGGCTCCGGAACTGGGGACGGCTTTGCGGACTGGTTGTTGGGGTATCCGGCAAACTCTACACGCGGTAACTACCCTAACTTTTGGGGCGGCTCTGGCATTTTCTGGGAGTTTTATGGCCAGGACGATTGGCGAGCAACGGAAAAGCTGACGCTAACTATCGGCATGCGCTACCAATATATGCCGTGGCTAACTCCGTATCTCGGACAAGGCGCAACGTTTGACCCCACTAAGTCACGGCCTGTCATCGTCTCAAGCAACACAGACTCAGTGAATCTGAACGCACAACCTGACGCCGCCGTGGGAGTTGCGATTTTCGGGAGCTTGATTCAGACAACTCACACCGCGGGTCTGCCGCTGACGGTAACTAACATTAGCAGAGATCTGCTCGGCCCGCGTTTCGGGTTCGCCTGGCGGCCTTTCGGCGAGAAGACGGTGATTCGCGGCGGCATCGGCCAGTATTACCAGATTGAGAGTACCAATATACGTCTGAACTTCAATTTCATTCCCTTCGATTTCACCCAAACCGTCAACGCCACGACATTCGTTGTCCCGACGCAAACCACGGCGAATTTCTTCGGGAGTCAGGCATTCGGCGCCAACATGACACCGGCCAATACGCCCGTATCCTGGGCTCCAATACCTGAGTTCGCGAAGATGGCGAGCAACGCGCACTGGAGCTTTGGCTTTCAGACGCAGCTTCCTGCGGGAATGGTTGTTGATGCCAATTACGTGGGCAGCTCGGGTAGGCATCTGCCGGGTACGCTCAACGTAAACGATCCAACGCCGGCCACAGGGGCCATTCAAGCCCGGCGTCCCTACACGTACTTCGGAACGGTTAACTTCAACACACAGAATGGCTCCTCCATCTACCACTCCTTCCAAGCCTCAATCCACAAGCGGACGTCTGCCGGACTCTGGTACACGCTGTCGTATACCTTCTCAAAGAACATCGACAAGGGCCAGCAAGTCGAAATGGGTGGAGACGGCTTCATGGCGAGATATGTGGACGGCGCCAACATTCCACAAATCCTGACTATCGCCCTGGGATACAAACTGCCCTTTGGAAGTGGTGAACGTTTCATGAACAAGGCAAATCCGGCTGTGAACGCCATCCTGGGGGGGTGGCAGTTCCAGTCCATCAACAACTTCCGCAGTGGAGTTCCCTGGACCCCCACTATCTCCACCGACGTGGCCAACATCGGGGTGACCCCCCAGCACCCGAATATAGTGGCCGCTAACGCATGTGCCGGCACGGGTTTGTTAACCCACGCCTTCAACCAAAGCCCCTTTGCAGTGCCCGCGCCATACACCTATGGCAATGGAGGCGTAGACATCTGCTACACCCCAAACCACCAGTATGTAGATATGTCCCTCTTCAAGGAATTCAACGTCACGGAAAGCTCGAAGTTCCAGTTCCGTTTCGAGGCATTCAACGTCCCCAACTTGACTGACTTCTCCGGCCCAAGCACCAACATCGACGCATCCACCTACGGGCAGATATCCAGCATCTCTAACACCCCAAGACAGCTGCAGTTTGCCTTGAAATACGTGTTTTAGCAGTTGTTGAAATAAGACTTCACGTCTCATCTTTGCCGCATAGTCATCCAGCGGCAGAGATGGGACATTTCCTCACGCTTAATCACAGCCTGCACGATCCATCACACTTATTTGAGGAGAATAGAAAATGAAGAAAGCTGCTTTGGGCGTGTTGGCTATCGTCCTGGGATCGCCGCTGTGGGCGAGCGCGCAAGCCATATACCTCGATCCATCCCAGCCGATCGACAAGCGAGTTGACGACCTGATTCGTCAACTGACTCCTGCCGAGAAGACCTCGCTGCTGAGTACTACGGCGCCGGATATTGACCGGTTGAAGATTCCAGTGATGAACGGATGGAACCAGAGCCTACATGGCATTGTGTGGCCGCAGCCGACTACGATGTTTCCCGTGCCGATCAGCATGGCGGCCACGTGGGATCCGCATCTGGTTCATGAAGTGGCTGGTGCGATTGCGGACGAGGGCAGAGCTGTCTATAACTACTGGCACACGGTGCAAGGCACAACGGAAACCATTCGCGGACAAAAGGTGACCGTTACCGCAGACGGAAAGCGGATTGCTCACAACGGGCTGGTGTATCGCTCGCCCGTGATCAATATGGATCGAGATCCGCGTTGGGGCAGGATTTGGGAAACGTTCGGTGAAGATCCTCTGCTTTCGTCGCGCATTACTGTCGCTTACGTTCAAGGGACGCAGGGGGACAACCCGAAGTATCTGGAACTGGCAGCCACGCTGAAGCACTACGCGGCGTACGACGATGAACGAGACCGTGTGAAGACCGGAGAACGACATGGTGCCTGAACGGATGCTGATGGACTACTACCTGCCGCAATTCAAGGCCGGAATTATGGCGGGTAAATCTTCGTCGATTATGTCCTCATACAACGGCATCAATGGCATGCCAAACGCCGAAAACAAGATGATGCTCACGGATATCCTGCGCGATGAGTGGGGATTTCAGGGCTTCGTCGTTCCTGACAGCGGCGCGGTGCGAAACCTTGTGAGCGAATACCGGAAATACCCAACACTGCAGATGGCTGCAGCCAAGACGATTCTTGCGGGAAGCGACTTGGATGATGGCTCCTATGCGATCGCTCTGCCCAAAGCGCTGGACGAAAACCTGCTGACGGAGAAAGACATCGATCAGTCATTGCGCCGAGTTCTTACGATCCGCTTCCGGCTCGGTGAATTTGACCCGCCGGACATGGTTCCGTACAACAAGCTTGGTCCGGATGAAATCGACTCATCGGAGCATCGCAAGCTTGCGTTGCGTACAGCGCAGGAATCGATTGTGCTGCTGGCCAACCAGAACCACCTTCTACCGCTGGACAAAAGCAAGATCAAAGCTCTGGCCGTCATCGGCCCGTTCGCCGACTACGCGCAAACCGGGCCGAATTACACGGGCGAATTCTCGAAGTTTGTGAAACCACTGGAAGGAATTCAGGAGAAGGTTGGGCCAGGCGTCAAGGTGCTTTACGCGCGCGGCAGTGGAATTATCGAGACCGACAATCCCGAAGCCAGCCTTGCCGAGGCGGTTTCCGCGGCCAAGCAAGCTGATGCTGCGATTCTCTTTGTGGGAACAAACCAGTTGCTGGAAAGGGAAGGACTCGACCGCGAATTCCTCAATCTTCCACCCGTACAGATCGTGCTGGTGCAGAGGGTGATGCAAGCCAACCCGAACACAGTGGTCGTGCTGCTGAACGGCGGGCCGATTTCGCTTGCCCCACCGTTCGCGGGGGGAGGCCAGCGTACAACGGAAGTTCGTTATCCCACGGTACTCGACATGTTCTGGGCAGGCGAAGAAGGCGGGAATGCAATTGCCGATGTGCTTTTTGGTGATTACAACCCGGCCGGCCGGCTGCCTTACACGGTGTATGCATCGGATCGGGGCCTGCCGCCAATGACGGAATATGATGTTTCGAAGGGATTCACCTATATGTATGTGATCGACAAGCCGCTCTACGCCTTTGGCCGCGGGCTTAGCTATACGAATTTTGCTTACAGCAATCTGAACCTTTCTTCCGCGCGGGTGGGGAGCGATGGAACGTTGCAAATCCATGTGGACGTGAAGAACACCGGTGACCGCGCCGGCGAAGAAGTTGTGCAGCTCTATGTGCACGACAACGATCAAAGCGCAGTTCAGCCTCGCGAACAGCTGCAAGGGTTCGAGCGCGTCAGTGTGAATCCCGGCGAAACAAAGACGGTGAGTTTTGCTTTGCCGGTTGAACAGCTATCGTACTGGGACACGAGCAAGCATGGCTATGTCATCAACCCGGGGACGTTTGACGTGATGATCGGGAGCGCATCAGACGATATCCGGCAACGCGGCAGTTTCGAAGTGACGGGGGCGGGAGAATGGCCGCCCACTGACCTTACGACCAGGCTTGCGGATGGCGACTATTCTCATGCGGGACGATGACAGGGTCTGCGTGCCGGAGGGTAAAACCGGCACGTATTGGATTGGGCGGCCGCTTGCAGTGTCCGTTGAGCCGCAGCAGCTATCCTGTGATGCTCGGAGAAAGCGCGGAATGAAGAAGCATGAGTTTGCGTGTATGGTGGCGGCCGCAGTCGCAGTATTCACGTGCCAGGCTCAGACACCAGTTGCAGTCAACGTGGATTTGACGAAACCGCAAGGGCCGTACAAGGCAATTTACGGTGGTTCGGCTACGACGAATCGAACTACACAACGACGAAGTATGGTCAGCAACTCCTGCGGGAGCTCCACGACCTAAGCCCTGATCCGGTCTATATTCGCGCTCATCATCTTCTTACCTCGGGAAACGGAGTGCCGGAGCTGAAGTGGAGTTCCTCGAATGTCTTCAGCATCAGTCCCGACGGGAAGCCGGTCTATGACTTCACGATCACAGACCAGACATTCGATGCCTACAAGCAAAACGGCGTGCGGCCATTCGTCGAACTCGGTTTCATGCCCAAGGATCTTGCATCGACGGTCCTGGGAGTCACGGAGTACCAGCTTCACTATCCAAAACCAACCATGGGCGGCTCGGTGAATAATCCGCCGAAGGATTACAAGATGTGGGGCGATCTCGTGCGCCACTACGTCGAGCATCTTGTTCAGCGGTACGGAAGGCGAGAGGTAAGCACGTGGTACTTTGAGGTGTGGAATGAGCCGGATATTCTTTATTGGCACGGAACACCAGCAGAGTATTTCAAACTTTACGACTATGCGGTGGCAGGCGTTCGCGCCGCACTTCCGAACGCGATGGTGGGCGGCCCAGCGAGTACCGGCCCTGCCAATCCAAAGGCGGAGGCGTTTCTCGACAGCTTTTTGAAGCACTGCCTCAATGACAAGAGCGCGGTCGATGGCAAGCCGGTTCCTCTCGATTTCATTTCGTTTCATCCCAAGGGGCGGCCCAACCTGGTGGAAGGGCACGTGCGCATGGGAATCTCAGCGGAGTTGAAGTCTGCTGAAGCGGGGTTTGCGATTGTCGCAAAGTACCCGCGGTTCAAGCACCTTCCTATCGTTTTAAGCGAAGCGGATCCAGAAGGCTGCGCAGGGTGCTCGATGAAGGTAAATCCAGCGAATGCGTACCGGAATGGACCGCTCTACCCTGCGTATACCGCAGTTGCGATGAAAGCTATGATCAATCTCGAGGACGAGGCCGGAGTAAACCTGATTTCAATGCTTTCCTGGTCCTTTGAGTTTGAGAACAAGGATTACTTTGAAGGATTCCGCACCCTGGCGACGAACGGCATCGACAAACCCATCCTGAACCTATTCCGCATGGCCGGACTGATGTCAGGCGAGCGCGTGGCGACAACCAGCGCAGGACAGGTTCCTTTGAAGGCGATCGTCGCCGATGGCGTGCGTCGGGCGCCAGACATCGATGCTTTCGCGACCAAGGCAGAGGGCGAAGCCGCCGTGATGTTGTGGAACTACGATGATGACGATGTGCCGGCTCCCGATGCCGAGGCTCAGGTCACGATTACGGGAGTCCCGGCGGGCGTGAAGAAGGCCCTTCTTGAGTATTACCGGATTGACGAAACCCACAGCAATGCGTATACCGTCTGGAAGGCGATGGGGTCGCCGCAATCTCCAACGCCGGAACAATATGCCCAGTTGAAGGCTGCTGGACAACTGCAGTTGCTCACGTCTCCAGAATGGCTCGGCGTGAGCGGCGGCAAGGTGACGATCTCCACAAGCCTGCCAAGGCAGTCGGTATCGCTGATGCGCCTGAAGTGGTAGGATTTTACGCGAATTCCAGTGGAAGGCAGGCGAACACGCCTTTTTCGATGGTCGATTGAATAATCTCGCGTGCTCTACCAGCGAGGGTCGCGCGAATCTCACTTCGCCTTCATTCGGTTGGCGATTAGGCCTGCGGATTCCGGAGCACCTGAATGTTGTTTCGAGCCTGAAGATCTGCAAGGTGAAAGGGGCACATCATTGAAATCCAGGATCTCACGGCGCAGATTCCTTGCCGCAGGCGTAGCATCCGTCGTCCCCGCCGCACTTGCCCACACGCAACCATGTTTCGCGACCGCGCTCAATTCGCTTGCGGATGCTCCGGCTCCTGGCGCCACCGCTAACTCGTGGAAGAATGCGGGCGTGATCGATGTCTCCGAATCGCCATTTGCGAAACTCCGGACAGTGCCCGTCCGCTGCGTCGAGATCCAGGAGGGTTTCTGGTCTAAACGGCGCGCTACGAATGTTAACGCGAGCATTCCCTCCATGCACGACGAGCTCATCGAGCACGGCCGTATGAATAACTTCCTCCGGCTCAAAGGAAAATCGTCGTCTCCGCAGACAGGCCCCGTCTACTCCGACTCTGACATCTACAAATGGACTGAGGCTGCTGGCTTCGCGCTGCAATCCGCTGACCACGCCCAGCTTCGCGAGACCACGCAAGCGATGATTCAAGAAGTGGTCGCCGCACAGGAGCCTAATGGTTATCTGAATACGTACTACCAAGGTGATCGCAAGCCGCTGCGCATGCTCTACGACACGCAGACGACCGGCCATGAGCTCTACTGCCTCGGCCATCTGTTACAAGGAGCAATCGCCTGGTATCGCGCCACAGGCGATCGGGCCCTGCTCGATGCCGGAATTCGCTTTGTCGACAATTTTCTGCTGCCGAACTACGGCCCGGGCGCAAACCAGAAGGGCGTTGTGGCTGGTCATCCCGAAATTGAAATGGCCCTTGTCGAGCTCTATCGCACCACAGGGAACCGCGCTTACGTCGATCTCGCTGGCTACATCCTGCATGGCGATGATCGTATTCCTCTGCGCCCGCAACAGATTACCTACATGTTCTGCGGGATTCCGTTCACGTCGCGAACGCATCTGGAAGGACACGCGGTCCGCGCCATGTACGCGTGTTCCGGCGCTACGGACTATTACCTTGAAACCGGCGATCCCGCTTACTGGAAGACGCTTAACGTTCTCTGGGACGATCTTGTTCGTGACCAGCTTTATGTGACTGGTGGAGTGGGTGCGCGCGAAACCGGCGAGGCCTTCGGTGAACCATACGAATTGCCGAACGCACGTGCCTACGGCGAAAGCTGCGCCGCCATTGGCGTGATGATGTGGAACTGGCGCATGCTGGCAGCCTCAGGCGATGCGAAGTTCACCGACGTGATCGAGCGCGCTCTATACAACGGCATCAACTCGGGCATGTCGCTCGACGGCCGCACTTACTGCTATCGCAACCCGCTCGCCTTCGACCCAGAAGGGAACTCCAGCGATCGCCACGCTCCCGAAGGGAATATCCGCAATCCCTGGTACGACACCACGTGTTGCCCTCCCAATCTCGAGCGCACATTCGCCTCGTTACCGGGCTACTTTTACGGTACGAGCGGCGACGGTATCTACGTACATCTCTACGACAACTCCTCTTTCAACTGGCATCTGCACGATGGGAGCCCGATTCGAATCCAGCAGGAGACGCGGTACCCCTGGGGGGGTGATGTAAGGCTCACAGTCAGCCCGGCAGAACCGCGCGAGTTCACGCTGTTCGTCCGCGTCCCGGGCTGGTCGCAGCAGACGGCGGTGCGCGTCAATGGTTCGCCCCTTGCAGCCGTGCGATCTGGCGCTTACTTACCGGTCCGGCGGCGCTGGTCCGCGGGAGATACGGTCGAACTCTCGTTCGACATGTCAACGCGTCTACTCCGAGCCAATCCCGCCGTCAACGATGATCGTGGCCGCGTCGCATTTCAGCGCGGCCCCATCGTCTTCTGTATGGAAATGCTCGACCAGCCGGATGAGGCACGCGCCCAGGGAATTGTCGGCTATACCGCACATCTCGATGCCACCACCACTCTGCGCTACGCGCCCGACATTCTCAATGGCGTGATGGTGCTCGAGCATCCGGGATCGGTTGCGAAGGGCGCGGCGGACATGAGCCTTTATTTTGCGGCGGGTGATAACCAGAATGTTGCGGAATCTCCGACCACGCTACGGCTCGTTCCTTACTATGCGTGGGCCAATCGCGCGCCATCGCCGATGCAGGTCTGGATCCCTTATCGCATGGGCTGATCGTGCGAGCTTCTGCCGAGGATGATTCGCTGCGTTTTGTCTGGAAGGGTGGTCCAGGCATTTCGCAGCTCCTTGAAATTGCCAGATGGTGAAGAAGATGCCCGCCTCGTCGCACGCGGACGGGATTCGGCGCCTCCCAGCAATACCTCCAATCGAACGTCGAACTGTGCGGACCTAGGGGAGCAGGTCGCGATGACATAGCTTCCGAGAAGACGGTGCACGTCGACTGCCAGCTCGCCTCTTATCCCTGCAGTCTCAGGTCTCAATACATCAGTAGATAATCATTTCATCGGGCTCGTCGATCGTTCTTCCGGTTGCTGAACAACGCGGCCCGAGCGGTCATACGGTTAAGCGAGGACTGCCTGGAATCCTGCGAAACAGCCAGAAAGCGATTGCCGTAGCTCGCGTGTTCATTGCGGATCTGTCTGAAGTTTTGCCCATATGCACCTGATGTGGACCCCTGCCGCCACTGAAAGAGATGGATTGCCGAGGTGATCGGCCGTCGGCGCCAGTGGGA
>CAWJDG010000023.1:0-29625 GCA_963841365.1 uncultured Acidobacteriaceae bacterium | reverse complement strand
GGGGCTCCCGAAGGAGCTGATGCGGTTGCGGGCGATCCTGGCGAAGGGCCTGGAGGCGACCGCGGACTCGTGGCCGGACGTGCGGATCGCCTTCAGCTGGGTGTACCGTGCGGCGGCCATCCTGCGCAACAAGAAGGGGCTGGACGCCGCTGGAGTGCAGCGGCGTTACCGCGGGCTGCTCGGTGCAATCGCGCGACACCAGGGGGCTGCGGCCGGCTGGAGGAGGCCTTCGCGCACTTCCGGAAGGTGACGCGGAGCTACTGGCGGGGGCTGTTCCGGTGCTATGACCTGGCGGACTTGCCCCGGACGAACAACGACCTGGAGCAGTTCTTCGGCTCGTACCGCTATCACGAGCGGCGGGCCAGCGGCCGGAAGGTGGCTTGCCCGGGGACGGTGGTACGGGGATCAGTCCGGCTGACCGCAGCGGCTGCGACGCGGCTGCGATCCATCGAGGTCGCCGACCTGATCCCCTCCGACGTGCAGGCCTGGCGCGATCTCCGCGGCGCGTTGGAGCAGCGGCAGGCGATCCGGACGCTCGGCCGCCGCTTCCGCCACGACCCCGCGGCATATCTCCGGTCGCTTGAAGAATCCCTGATCAAACAGGCTTTGCTACCCTAGTTTTTTTCGACGGCCTCGGGATGGCCCTTATGTCCCGCCACGACATAGACTTCGTCGCACTCGACCTCGCCGGAGAGCGGCTCCGGCGGCGTCCGGTCGACGATCCCCTGGCGGAGGGTCGTGATCATGGTCGCGGGCGTCCGATTTGTCGATCCCGAGTTCGCGGGCGATCTGCAAGCCCGAGAGGTTCAGCCCCATGAGATACAAGCAGGCGATCCAGGTGCGCAACGGCTGATGATGGCCGGCGAAGATGGTGCCGGTCAGGTCGTCGAAGCGCTTGCGGCAGCCGCGGCACTCGTACCGCTGGCGGTCGGGCTGGGTGTCGTCGCGACCGTTCTTGACGACCGAGGCCGAGCCGCACGAGGGCAGGCGACGCCGTCGGGCCACCGCATGTCGCGGACGGTCTGGAAGCACTTGGCGTCGTCGAAGAGGTCCTGGATGTTCACCATGAGTGGGCGGCTCGCGGCTCCGATCGCGATGGCGGTCAAGGTCGTCCGAGACCTCGATCCTACCGAAGCCGAACGCCGAACGCCCCATCACCCTGGAATCCGTCTTGAGCCTCGCAAGATTGTTCGGGGCGTACAGATCTCCTTGCGGACCAGTTCCGGGGCCTTGCACCGCAGCACATCCATCCGCAACGTTTGCTTGATCGATCTGATGTCGAGTTCTACATGCCACCTGGCCCGGTAGAGCCCCGCAGCTCTTCGCGGCGGTAGACTTCGGGGTCGAGCAGGGTCGTGATCAATGCAACTGCTGGTTTGTGAATAGACTGGACTTGGAGTGCCGGGCCGTGCAATTTCCAACGCGAACCTCCGTAATGCCGGTCGCCATCCTCGCCGCGTGCCTCGCCTGCGGTGCGCGGGCCGTTCCCGTGCTCCCACAATCCAGCGCCTCGCAAACCACTCCGAAACCCAGGGACATTCCTCCGTCCGAGGCGCGCATCGACATTAACCACGCCAGCACAGCCGAGCTCCTCAAGGTTCCCGGCATGACCTCAAGCTGGGCGGGCCGTATCGTGCGCTTTCGCCCCTACCGCACCAAGCAGGACCTCCTCGATCGCGGCGTCCTCCCCAGCGGCGTCTACGACCGCATCAAGGATTTCGTCATCGCGCACCGCGAAAAGCAATAATCGTCTTGCGCGGACATCTCCGGATCTGGGCAACCACCCACCCCGAGGAATCCACAAACATTCTTATCTGACGCTTCGGCCCGGCAGTTACACTGTCCTCTTAAAGGAGGGTTCCCTATGAAAGCCCAAATCCAAGGCACCACCATGCCGGTGCTCGAAGTACAACTGGATCCCAACGAGAGCGTGTTTTCTGAGAGCGGGGAGCTCTCCTGGATGACCGCTTCCATCCAGATGATGACTCACACCCAGATGGGCGGGGGCGGCGGCATCTTTGGCGTCCTCAAGCGCGCCGCGGCTGGCGCTAGCATCTTCATGACCGAGTATCGAGCTGTCCAGTATCCCGGCGCGGTGTCGTTCGCCACCAAGGTCCCCGGCCACATCGTCCCGGTTGAGCTGGGCCAGGGTTTCGAATACTTGGTGCACCGGCACGGCTTCCTTTGCGCTACTCCGCAGGTCACCATCACCTTGGGTTTCCAGCAGTCGCTGGGCGCCGGCATCTTTGGCGGCGACGGCTTCCTCCTGCAAAAGTTGAGCGGCATGGGGACCGCGTGGCTTGAGCTCTCCGGCGAACTCGTCCAGAAGACCCTGGCGCCGGGCGAAGTGTTGCGTGTCCATCCAGGCCACGTGGGCGCCTTCCAATCTTCCGTCGGCTTCCAGATCACCATGGTCCCCGGCATCCGCAACATGATCTTCGGCGGCGACGGGCTCTTCCTTGCGCAGATGGTCGGTCCCGGTACAGTTTGGCTGCAAACGCTGCCTATCTCGCGCTTGGCGCATCAGATCTACGAGTACATCCCGCACAATGAGGCGCGCGCCGCTACGCCTGCCGCAGTGGGTGGCGGCCTTTTGGGCGGCATCGTCGGCTCAATCCTCAGCGGAGATCAATAATTGGCTTGAGCAGTTCCGCGGTTAGCAAGCCGGCATGATCTCGTAGGCCACCACATCGCCGAATCATGCCGGCCTGCCCTCGGCCGGTTTGCTCGTAAGGATCCTCTCGCATGACCCAATCCTCCGCATCATTACGCAGCATTCGCGGTCACATTGTCTTCGTCTTCGCTTTGGCGCTGGCACTTTACGCAGCGTGGCTTGTTCGCGGCGTTCTCGTCTTGCTTTATGTCTCCGCGCTCTTTGCCGTCGTTCTTACGCCCGTGGTCCGCGCCACGTCGCGTGTTCGCATAGGCCGCTGGCAGCCGTTCCACGGCTCGCTTGCCATCCTTATCCTGTTGCTCGCCGTGGCTGGCGTCCTCACCGGTTTCGGCGTTCTTGCCCTCCCGCCCGTCATTCGAGACTTGCAGTCCCTCGACGTCGATCTGCCCACCCGCGTTCCCGCCTTGCTGGCCAAGCTCAATGAACTTCCTTTTGCCGACCGCTTGGATCCCGGCCAGATCATCACTTGGGCTCAGGATGCGCTCAGTCACGCGGCCACCTATCTTTTGCTCTCGCTCAAAGCTTGGGCTGGCGCCTTGGTCCAGGTCATCGCCGGCTTTGTTCTCACCCTTTATTTCATTCTTGAAGGCGATGGCGCCTATCACTGGTTTCTTTCATTCCTCGCGCCCAGGGAGCGCCAACGCCTCGACAACACGCTGCAGCGCGCGGCCATACGCATGGAAAAGTGGCTGCTCGGCCAGGCCAGCCTCATGCTCGTTCTTGGCCTCGCCAGCACCATCGTCTACCTTGTGCTGGGTGTCCGCTACGCCTACGCCCTTGGCGTGCTTGCCGGTCTGCTCAACGTGATCCCTGTTTTGGGCGCCGCCATTTCCATTGTGCTGGCCCTCCTCATCGCGGCCATCGATTCGTGGGGCCGCGTGCTCGGCGTCGCCATCTTCTACCTCGTCTATCTCCAGATCGAGAACACCTGGCTCGTTCCTCGCATCATGAAGAACCGCGTCAATCTTCCCGCCCTTGGCATCTTCGCTGCTCTCCTCCTCGGTTCCGCATTTGAGGGCATACTCGGCGCCATGGTCGCCATCCCCACGGCCGTGCTCGTCAGCGTGCTGCTCGATGAATATCTCGTCCGTAAGGATGAGGTGTAGACTTCTGCCAATGCCCTTGCCATACCTACTTTCACCGGGCGCACTTCCGGGGAGCCTGACCACGCGAGATCGATCTTTGCGCACTCCCCTTCAACACGAATGTCCGCAAAACTCAGCCCTTGGAGGTACATCATGAAAAGGCGCGAATTTCTATCAGTCTCCGCAGCCACCATCGCCGCCACAGCTTCCATCGGATCCACCATAGCGGAAATACCAGTGCCCGCCCCAATCCCTCCTACTCAGTCCTCCTCAGCCGCTGCCGCCGCTCACATTCCTCGTGTCCGGAGCGGAGGCACGCGCCGCGGCGAAATGCTCTACCGCCAGTTGGGAACGACAGGAGTCGAAGTGTCGCTCATTGGCATCGGCGGCTCCAAAATCGGCCGCAATACCATCTCCGACGATGAAGCCATGCGCCTCATGCATCAGGCCATCGATCGCGGCATCAACTTTTTCGACAATGGATGGGACTACAACGATGGCCAGAGCGAAATACGCATGGGTACGGCACTCGCGCTCGAGGGGTACCGGCAAAAGGCATTTCTGATGACCAAGATCGACGGCCGCACCAGGAGTGAAGCGGCACGCCAGATCGATGTCTCATTGCAGCGTCTCAAAACCGACCACATCGACCTCTTGCAGTTCCACGAGATCATTCGCTTCGAGGACCCGGATCGCGTCTTCCACGCCGGCGGTGCCATGGAGGCGGTGCTGGCAGCCAGACAGGCTGGCAAGGTTCGCTTTGTCGGCTTCACGGGCCACAAGGATCCGCGCATTCATCTCTACATGCTCGAAGTAGCCGATCGCAACGGCTTCCACTTCGACACCCTGCAAATGCCTATCAATGTCATGGACGCGCATTTCCGCAGCTTCTCGCAGTTGGTCGTGCCCGAAGCTCTCAAACATGGCGTCGGTGTTCTGGGCATGAAGTGCTTTGGCGCCGGTAACATTCTCCGCAGCGGCGTGATTGAACCTACTGACTGTCTGCGCTACTGCTTGAACATTCCGATTTCTGTGCAGATCACCGATATCAACTCGCAGATGCTGCTCGATCAGGCTTTTACCGCCGTCAAAGAGTTCAAGCCGATGGATGAGAACGAAGTCGCTGCATTGATCTCAAAAACGGAGCAGGCCGCAATGACCGGTGAGTACGAACCTTTCAAGACCACGGCCACCTTTGACGCCACCGCTCGTCGCCCCGACTGGATGGGATAGAACCCCCAGTCATCCTCCGTGGCCCGCCCATCAGGCCACCGGCACGCGCATCGACTCGAGCGCAGCGGTCAGGTCCTTGCCCAGGGTTTCCTGCGCTTCGGGGGTCGAGTTTCTCGCCTTGGCTGGTCAGGTAGAAGACGTCGATCGCGGTCTCGCCTTCGGTGTCGATCAGCGCGATCTTGATGTTGCACTGGTGCGAGCTGAGGGTGAGCGCAATCTGGCGCAGCAGGCCCGGCAGATCCTGCGCCACCACCTGCAAAAGCGTCGAGTGCCTTGACGACTCGGAGTCGAATTCCAGCTTCGTCGGCAACTTCCACCTTGAGATTCGTCGGGGTGATTCAGGTGGCGGCGCGCGTCCAGCAGTTGCTGCACCGAGATCTTTTGCGCCACCACGTCGTGAACGTTGGCGAGGAATCGCTCCTTCTCGCTGGGATTCAGCTCGATGGTCCGGAAAACGTCCGAGAAATGGAAGCTGTCGACGATCACGCCGGCGTCGTTCGAGTAGGCTCCGGCGCGGACGATGTTCATGCCCCACGCCGCCAGAACGCCGGCCACGTCGGCAAACAGCCGCGTGCGGTCGCGCGTGATCACGGTCAGGTCGAAGAGCTGCCGGTTGGGCCGCAGATCCAGTTGCACCGGATCCTTATCGAGATTCAGCGCCATCTGGAAGTGATTGCGAATCTGCTCGGGCAGGCGGGTTTGCAGATAGCGCTGCGGCAGCCCTTCGAGGAACTGCTTCAGCGCATCGTGCTGCGCGGCGGGAACCATCGAGCGGATGCGATTGAGCAGCGTGGGATCGATGGCGGCGTGATAGCGCGCCTCGTCCACCGAGCGGTCCATGAAGTTCGACGTGGACATGTAGAACTGCCACAGGTTTTCGGCCTTCCATGGCGTCAGCGCGTCGGGATTCACCGCCTTGATGTCGGCGAAGGTCATCAGCGTCAGCATCTTCAGCAGTTGCGGGCTGCCGATCTTCTCTGAGAATGCCCGCACGTTTTCGCAGGTCGAAGATGTCGCGCCGCATCGCCAGCCGACATCTCCAGGTGCAGCCGGATCAGCTTGAGAATGGACTCGCGCTCCTCGGCATCGAAGTCCAGCCGCGCCAGAAAGCTGTCGGCCAGCTCCACGCTTTGCCCGGCATGCTCGCCGGTGCGCCGCGCCTTGCCCGTGTCGTGCAGCAGCAGCGCCAGCAGAAACAGATCCAGCCGGTCGATCTCCGGCAGCAGCTGCGCCAGCCGCTGCTCGTACTCGTGCGCCGGCTGGCGCAAGTCCGTGCACGTTGTCGATGGTCAGAAACGTGTGCTCGTCCACGGTGTAGCGGTGATAGCTGTCGCGGATCACCAGCGCATCGATGCCGTGGAACTCCGGAATCAGCATCTCCAGAACGCCCAGCGCGTGCATCGTGCGCAGCGCATGTGCGGCGTGCGGCCCCAGCAGCACCTCGCGCAGCGCATTCCACAGGTACGGCCCCTCGGGAATCGAGATCGCCAGCACCGGCAACGCGTCGGTGATGCGATCTTCGGCCGCCTGCGACAGCGTGTAACCGTGCGTGGCCATCAGCGAGAAGATGCGCAGAATGGCCGCCGTGTCGTTGAACTGCGCGCCGGGCTGGATGTCGATGCGTCCCTGGTCGAGCAGAAAATCGGTCCCCGCAATCGGCGTGCGCCGCCGCCGGAACTGCCGATAGAAACTCACCGGCGCCGGCAGGTGTTCCATCAGCAGCGCCGCGCGGCGATAGACCACGCGCGCATGCCGGTAATAGGTTCGCATCCAGTACGACGGATCGGCCGTGCCCCGGGTTTCCAGGCCGATCGAGCGCGCCGCGGCCTCGTCCTGCGACTGCCAGTCCAGCGTGTTATCGTCGCGCCCGTGGCGAAAGTGCAGAAAACATCGTGCCGCGGCCAGAAAATCGAACGCGGCTTCAGCGTCGCCCGCGCGCGCTCTGGAACACGCCGCCGCGCTGCCGCGGCCACTCCTTGGTCTCCTTCAAGTGGAACAGCACCGCAAACCACACAGCCAGGTGGTAGTCGCGCAGCCCGCCCGGGCAATCCTTCAGGTTGGGTTCGAGATGAAAAATCGTGTTGCCGAACTTGGCGTGGCGCGCGCGGGCAATCTCGCCGAGCTTCTGCGTAATCGAGCTCCAGTCGCTCAGCACCAGCCCTGGGAAGGTCACTTGGTGAAGTTGTTGGTACAGGGGAAACTGTCCGGCCAAAAACCGGCGATCGAGGGTCGCCAGCGTGAATTCCAGATTGTCAGGGTCGAAGCGGCCGGCTTCCCTAACCGTGCGTGAACTGGGACTGGCCCGCAGTCCGATGTCCCACATGCCCTGGATAATCGCCCTTACCGCCTCGCGCGATTGTTCCTCGGTCTTGTCGTCCGCGAATGCGAACAGCACGTCGATGTCGGAGTAGGGGAAGAGATCCTTGCGGCCGTAGCCGCCCAGTGCCAGCAGCGCCACATTCTGCGTCGACAGGTCCGCGAACGCTCGGCGCCACATTTCAATCAGGATGCGGTCCACCACTGCCGATCGTCGCCGGATGGCCGCTGTCCCGTCTCCAGTGCGCTCACAGGTCTGGCGCACAAGCGCCATCTCTTTGAGATACTGCTCCCGGAGATCGTCAACCGCCAAAAAACAGGATTCATATGATGGTCTGCGTGGCCTGCCGCAGCATGAAGGAATTGTTACAAGCATAAGCGATAATCGCCGGAAGGCGGTAATCTGGCGTCTTCTTGGTTGAAAGTGGTTTTGAAAGGCGCGATTTTACAGGCTGCGGGAAAACTCGCGGCAGAGGGAGGCGGGGGTTTTCAACCCCCTCATAATATGCGCAGAATTGAAGTGGCCTTTAGTCCCGGGCGTGTACTTTTCGGCAGTCGAACTCGAAACCACGCCCTTTTCCGCAGCCTCTTTAGGCGTGCAGCAAACTGGGAAAAACGCGCAGGCTTTAGCCCTGAGGGATAGCTTCCCCAAACCAATACACTGCCCGAAAAATTGCCGCACCCTCCTGCGAAAGCTATACTGTTGCCCCCAGCAGGAGGTCGCGCAAATGTCTCCCGAGCAAGGAGCGAGCAACATAACGGTGCGCCGGGCAACTGCTGAAGACGCATCTGTCTGCGGCCAAATCTGCTACGACTCTTTCAGCGCAATCAATCAGAACCATGGATTTCCGTGCGACTTCCCCAGCCGGGACGTTGCCACCCACGCCATCTCCATGCTGTTCTCCCATTCCAGCATCTATTGCGTCGTCGCGGAAGTCGGGGGTCGCATTGTGGGCAGCAATTGTCTCGATGAGCGCTCGACCATTGCTGGGGTGGGACCCATCACCATCGATCCCAAAGCGCAAAACCGCGGCATTGGCCGCCTGCTGATGCAGGCCGTGATGGATCGCGCCTGTCAGCGCAGTGCCGCCGGTGTGCGCCTGGTTCAGGCCGCGTTTCACAACCGGTCTTTGTCGCTCTACGCGAGTCTCGGCTTTGACATTCGCGAGCCGCTCTCCTGCATGCAGGGCCGCACTGCGCAAAGAAGTGTGCCCGGATGCACGGTACGGCCCGCGCAACCATCCGACCTCCATGCCTGCAACGCTCTTGCGCGGCAAGTCCACGGCTTCGATCGCGGACAGGAACTCGCCGAAGGCATTCAGCGGGGCACCGCCGTGGTCGTCGAGCGCGGCGGCCGCATCACAGGATATTCTTCCTTTCTCGCCTACTTTGGCCACTCCACTGCGGAAACAAACCTCGACATGCAGGCCCTCATCGCCTCCGTTGAATCCTTCGCGGGGCCGGGCATTCTGGTGCCATCGCGAAAGAACGCCCTATTTCGCTGGTGTCTCGCCAACGGCCTGCGAGTTGTGCAGCCCATGACGCTCATGTCTACCGGGCTCTATAACGAACCCCAAGGCGCATGGCTACCCTCAATTTTTTATTGATTCGTTTCCCGCCGCCACATTTCCCCGCTATTGCGGAAACGGCACAAACTTCTCCGCGCACGACCCGGGATTGCCCTCCGCCGGTGTCCCTTTGATCGTCGAATCCGTGCCTGCCGGAACTTGCAGGTTCGTCGCGCCCGGCGCGAGCGTTATGTCGGCGTGACTCACTCCATACGTGTACTTTGCGTCGTCGGTGATCTGCACGCCATCCAGTGTCGCCGCGATGCGGTGCGTGCTGTCGTAGCCGTTGAATGTGATCTTCCCTCCGCCGGAGACGCGCACATTGTGCAGCGTAATGTCGCGCATGGTGGGCGGCGAGTTGCCTTGCAAGGGGCCGTTTGCGGAGTAGGCTGTGTCCAGCGTGATCGGATTCGGCGAATTGCGAATGCACACGTCGTCGTAGACCACGTCCTGTGTGAGCCCGCCCCGCGACCCGTTCGATTTGATGCGGATGCCATTGTCGGGGCCATCAAGCGACAGATCGAACACACGAATCTTGCTCACTCCGCCGTTCGTCTCGCTGCCGATTGACATGCCGTGTCCCCAGTAAAAGTGGTCATGGCTGATCGTCATGTTCGTCGCGCCGCCCTCTCCGCCCTTGATCGCCACATTATCGTCGCCCGCACGGATGGAGCTGTGCGTGATGGTCACATTCTTCGCTCCGTCGCCGGGATCGATCCCATCCGTATTGCGCGCCAGCCGTTGCGGCGTATCGATCTTCACGCCCCACGCCGTAAAGCCATCGCCGTGGTCGTAGACGACATGGAAATTCGCCGAGTTCTTCAGCGTGATGCGATACATCGTAAAGTTGTCTGAGTAATTGGCGACAATGATCCGTGGAACCTGTTGTCCGCCGCCCGCTCGCGCTTGCTCGGCCAAATCCCACCACGAATACTGCGACCCGAGCATCTTCTCCCCGCCGCGGCCGTCGATCACTCCATCGCCCATGATGCCCGAGTTGGGCGCGTGATCCACTGAGATCAGCGGCTTGCAGCCGCGCGGTCCTGGTCCGTGACTCACAATGCCGCAACTGCCCGGCGAAACTGCGAAAACCGCCGCATCCCGCGAAGCAAACAGCGTCACGCCCAGTCCAACGATCAGCGTTACATCAGGACGCATCTCCAGCGGCCCGCTCAAAAAGGCGTTGTTATTTTCCTCCACGTGCAGCAGCACAGCTCGCCCCCTGCCGCACTTATTGATCGCCTTCTGAATGCGCGCGGTGTCGAGCTTCTGCTCGTCGCCATCTGCCAGCGAGCGCCCATCCGTATGCAGTTGCGCGTTCAGCGTTGTGCAAAGCTGAGGAAAAAACGGCTCAACCACCTTGCGCGTATCCTGCGCTTTCAAGCACGACGCGACACTCATAGCGATGGCAAGAAATGGAAAAACACTCAGTCTCATCTGGAAATTTCCTCTACGGCCCTGTCCGGCGCGGAAATACACGCAGAAAAATGCCGATCCCAGCAACGGGGAAGCACCGAAAGGAACGCACTCTTAAAGATAGCAACCCACGCTTCGCATCGGCGAGCGATTCAAATCCCTGCTGCCGCCTGCACTTGAGATCAGGCCAAAGCAGCCATGGGTGGCCGCTCCGCCGCATCAGATTGTCATCCTGCTTCTGCGCCCTTGCTGGCCCTCCAGTTGGAGGTCCAGTCGCGCGTGGCGGTCAGTGTTTATAGTGCATTTTCTCCGCGCTCGTCGTTGCGTATGCGGATGGCCTCATCGATCTTGCTGATGAAGATCTTGCCGTCGCCAATGCGGCCGGTCCGGGCGGCGCCAACAATTGCCTGAATCGCCTTCTCCTGCAGATCGTCGTGCACCACCATCTCAATCTTCACCTTGGGCAGAAGGTCGACCGTGTACTCCCGGCCGCGGTAGAACTCAGTGTGGCCCTTTTGGCGTCCATGGCCACGGGCTTCCAGAATCGTCATGCCTTCAATGCCCGCTTCCAGCAGCGCATCCTTCACGGCATCCAGTTTGGAGGGTTGCAGTACAGCTTCAATCTTCAACATATCCAGAGAATCCTCGTTCGATAGCCTATCAGGCGCGGCATGAAGTTGGCGTGTGGGCGCCGAAGTTTTTGCCCTCGGGAACCCACAGGGCTACCCGCAAACCCAGCCTAGGTATTGAAGTCATACCCTTCTTCACCGTGCTGCGATAGATCCAGGCCCGCCGCTTCGTGCTCCGGCGCAAGGCGCAGTCCCATCACCTTATCGACAATAAACAGTAAAATCAGCGTGCCCACAATTGAGATTCCCCACGACACGCCCACTGCGGCGAACTGATTCAGTATCTGGCTCCAGTGCCCGTCAATCGCTCCCGTCGGCACTCCCTTGCCGTAGACCGGATTAATGACGCAGGTGGCAAACACTCCCGTCAGCACCGCTCCCAGCGTTCCGCCCGCGCCGTGAACACCAAATGCGTCAAGCGAGTCGTCGTATCCAAAAATGCTCTTCACCTTGAAAACCATGAACGAACAGAAAAATCCTGCCGCGAGGCCGATCAGCAGGGCAGGGAACGGCTGCACAAATCCCGATGCGGGCGTGATGGCCACCAAACCCGCCACAGCGCCTGAAATGGCACCCAGCGCTGTTGGCTTGCCATTGTGGAACCACTCAAAGATCGTCCATCCCAGCGCCGCTGCTGCCGTAGCAAAGTGCGTGTTCACAAAGGCGCTCGTCGCCAGCGGGCTGGCCCCCAAAGCGCTGCCCGCGTTAAATCCGAACCACCCCACCCACAACAGACATGCTCCAATGAAGCTCAGCACCAGCGAATGAGGCGGCATGGCGGTTTGCGGATAGCCCATGCGCTTGCCCATGTAAAGCGCGCACACCAGTGCGGAAACGCCGCTCGTGATGTGCACTACTGTCCCGCCGGCGAAATCCAGGCTCGGAATATGATTCCCTGCGCTGTTAAACAGCCCGCCCACGCCCCACACCATGTGCGCCATCGGGCAGTACACAAACAGCGACCACAGCGACAGAAACACCGCCATCGCGCTGAATTTCATCCGCTCCGCAAACGCGCCGGTAATCAGCGCCGGCGTAATGATGGCGAACATGAGCTGGTAAATCATGTAAGTCTGCTCGGGAATCGTCGCCGCGTAGTCCGGATTTGGACTCAGCGAAACCCCGCGCAGAAAAATGTGCTCGAATCCGCCCATAAAAAGGTTGCCGTGGCCGAAGGCGAACGAGTAGCCCACGATGGCCCACAAAATCGTCACCAGTGCCATCATGGCGAAGCTCTGCATCATCGTGCCCAGGATGTTCTTCCTGCGCACCAGCCCGCCGTAAAACAGCGCCAGGCCCGGCCCCGTCATCAGCAAAACCAGCGCCGCAGAAGTCAGCATCCACGCGTTATCGCCGGCCATCTGCGCGTTCTCCACCGCCTGCTGCAGGGCCGTGATCTGGGCCTGGGTCGCAGGCGCCTGCGCTGACGGAGTCGAGGCAGTTCCCTGGGCCAGCGATATCGCGGAAGAACCAATAAGTGCGGTGAAAACGAAGAGAAGATACGGCTTCAGCAATCGACGGCAAAACATCAAGTTTCCGCTCCAGGATTTCTGATTGCGCCTTTAGGCGCAGTGAATTTGTTGATTTCGAGCTAACGGCAATCAAAAGTGATGCACAACTCGTAGGTTGCAGGCGGCCGGTCGCAATCAAAAACAGCCGCCGTTCGCGTGAGCTGAAGTCTGAATTGTGCTTTCAAATCATTTTCGTAAACCGGGCAGGCGGTCCGCAAGCATTTTCCCCTCAAAACCATTGCATCTTTATGGTTTCTTTGCATCTACCGCTCAAATGGGCCGCGCCACCGCATTTCGCCATATCGAATGCGCACCCCTCAACATCCGGAGTTGCGCCGCCACTGGCGTATATTGGGATCATGGTGCCTTCTGTGGAGCGCGACCATTATCTCTTTGGCGCGCTGGATAGCAGCGCAAAAAATCGCATCAAGGCGAAAGAAATCAACTACGGCTTCGAAGAGCCCGAGGGCGTCTTTCTCACTTCGCTGGATTTTGCGGTCAACTGGATCCGCAAGAACTCCGTATGGCCCATGACCTTCGGCCTGGCTTGCTGCGCCATTGAAATGATGTCCATGGGTGCGGCGCGGTTCGATATCGCCCGCTTCGGTGCCGAGGTCTTCCGGCCCTCCCCGCGCCAGTCTGACCTCATGATCGTGGCCGGCCGTGTCTCGCAGAAGATGGCTCCGGTTCTGCGCCGGCTCTACGACCAGATGCCCGAGCCCAAGTGGGTCATTTCCATGGGTGCCTGCGCCACCTCCGGCGGCGTGTTCAACAACTACGCGCTCGTCCAGGGAGTCAACCAATTCGTCCCCGTCGATGTCTATGTGCCTGGGTGTCCACCTCGTCCCGAGCAACTTATCTATGCTATTTCGCTTCTACAAGAAAAGATTCAAAGAGAACCGCGCAGTCTTCTCAAGACCCTGAATGCCGGCTAATCGCTTGAATCTATTAAGTTTCCAGAATTAGACGAGCCCGCGCTATCGATCCGACGTCTTCGTCGCCACGAGGGCCCTCGACCCGGCACGCTTCAAGATGACCAAATGCTTCCCAAGATAACCAAGCATCGGCAATGAGTTGCCTTTACAACAACCAGCAATCGACGTTGTGAACCACCAATACCACCATTGAGCAAACAGTCGTATTTTGCAGCATCACCCGGCGGGCTTCGCAGCGAGCGTGTCGATACTGTCAGCCAGCTCCTCTAAGGGTGAAGTTCAGGTGAGCAAGAGTCATGCTCGCTAGGCACTCTCGTGCCGGATCGCAATTGAATCTAAATCAGGAGGTCAAATTCGAGATGAATTTCATATGTAAGCGCGTTTTCCCCCGTTTTGCGCGGACGATCGCCTTGGTCAGCATGGTGTTAATGCCTGTGGCCTTGGCGGCCCAGGCTGCTCCAACTGCGCATGGACCGTCGTATCAATCGCCGTCGAAATTTGATATCTTTGCCGGCTATAGCTATCTTTCACCCCACGGAACGGTTCAGGTTCTTCAGCCAGGCGGCAAAATAATCACGCCCTATTCCTACGACGCGGTCAACGCAGGCGCAATCCTCAGCGGCGCCTATTTCTTCAATCGTTTTGTCGGCATCCAGGCGGAGTCCGCTGAACACGAGTTCGGTGATGCGCGGCCCGGCACAAATATTGGCGCTGAGGGTAACGACGATGGTTTCGTGACCGTGGCCGGCGGCTTGATCGTTCGTTTTCCTTCAGACAAGTTCACTCCTTTTCTGCACGCATTAGGCGGCGGGGCGATGGTGGGCGGACCAGACCACGAGCCCAATACCTGGGGCCCTGATGTGACAGCAGGCGGCGGCCTCGACCTTGAAACACCCTGGTTCAACCATCATCTGGCGATCCGTCTCTTCCAGGCGGACTACGAGTACATGCACGCCAACTTCGGCAACATGGTTTTTGGAGGTACGGCCAGCATCAATGCGGTGCGGCTCAGCGCTGGCGTCGTGATCCATGCCGGTGCCGTCACCCCTCCGCCGCCGGTCACCTTGGCCTGCTCTGCAAGCCCTGAGGCGGTCTACCCCGGCGATCCCGTCACAGTCACCGCATCGGCAGGTGCACTTAATCCCAAGGAAAACGTCATCTATAGCTGGTCAGGTACAGGCGTTACCGGCAGCGACACCACAGCCAAGGTAGATACCAGTGCGCTCGCGCCCGGCGAGTACACAGTGCAGGGCACAGTGAAAGAGGGCAAGAAGGGCAAAGAAGGCGAGAAGCCGTGGCAGATGGCGACCTGCACGGCGGGGATAACGGTGAAAGCCTACGAGCCCCCCACCATTAGCTGCTCGGCAAACCCCACTACCATCCAGCCGGGTGGAACCAGCACCATCACTTCCATGGCGGTCAGCCCGCAGAACCGGCCGCTCACCTACACTTACTCTGCCTCGGCAGGCACCATCTCAGGCAGCGGAACAACCGCGGAATACACCTCGTCCGGCGCACCGACGGGAGTCGCAGGCATCACGTGTAATGTCTCAGACGATAAAGGGCATTCGGCAACAAGCCAGACCAACGTGACCATTGAAGCGCCGCCGCCGCCACCACAACCGCACGCCCAGGCGCTGTGCTCCATCAGCTTTGCCAGCGACCCCAGGCGCCCGACCCGCGTTGACAACGAAGCCAAGGCCTGTCTCGACCAGATCGCTCTCGATCTGAAGCAGCAGGCTGACGCCAAGGCCGTATTGGTGGGCGAGTCGACCACAACCGAGAAGGCCAAAACCGAAAAGCAAGAGGGATTTGCCCAGCGCCACAAGCGCGCCACGGTCGAGCACTTCGCTGATCAGCGAGCCGTCAACGCCAAGGACTACCTGGTAACGGAGCAGGGAATCGATGCTTCGCGCGTCACCGTGGCCACCAGTCCCACCGACGGCCAATCGGTCGAGGACTATCTGGTCCCCGCGGGAGCGAACTTCAGCTCCGATGTCACGGGAACCGCCCCGGTCGACGAAACAGCGGTCAAGCCGGAGGCGCGCAAGCCACTGCCGGAACGACGTCGATAGGTACCGCGTCCAAACCGTCTCCCCAGCCTGCTAAACCGTTTCACGGGTCCTTCCTGCGCAAGCGAGGGGCCCGTGGACCTCACCCGAAAATAACCCCGTTTGTATTACTCACGAGAGGCTGACCGGCAACGAAATCGGTCAGCCTCATCGCTTTTTGGCCATCCTTTTGTCTATTCTTGATAGAGAGATGTGGGGGTCCCCTTTAGTAATGATCCGTTTGCAGTCTTGTCCTCAGCAGTCGTTGCGGTGCGGGATTCCGGTCAGAATCCTTATCTTTCTTGCGTTCTTGCTCTGTGCGTCATGGTCGCCGGCGCAGCGCGTCTGGAGCATCGCAGGCCCCGACGGCGGCGACGCGCGCGCCTTCGCATCGTTTCCAGGGCAGCCCGATCATCTCCTCCTCGGTACCACCAACAGTTGGTTGTACGAAACCACCGACCAAGGCGCAGACTGGCATCGCTTGGCCAGACTCGGCGGTCAGGACGGCTTTGTGCTCGACAGTGTTGTGGTCGACTCCGCCGATCCCTCCACCATCTATGTCGGCGCATGGAAAGACAGCGACGGCGGTGGATTGTGGATCAGCCACGACCGTGGGCGCAGTTTTGCCGAATCGGCGACATTCCGCGGGCAGCCGGTTCACGCCCTCGTGCAGGCGCCCTCCGATCCCAGCATTCTTTATGCTGGAACGCTCGCTGGCGTCTTCCGCTCACTTGACAGAGGAGTCACTTGGACCCAGATCAGCCCGCCTGACAGCCGCGAGATTCACGAGATTGAATCGCTGGCCGTCGACCCTGCCCACGCCGACATCGTGTATGCCGGAACCTGGCACTTGCCATGGAAGACGGCCGACGGTGGCAAGACTTGGCACAACATCAAGCAGGGATTGATTGTCGACTCTGACGTCTTTTCCATCATCGTCGACCCCGTCCACCCCCACACTGTTTACCTCAGCGCGTGCAGCGGCATCTACAAGAGCGAGAACGCCGGCGCATTGTTCCACAAAATCCAGGGCATTCCCTCTGAAGCAAGAAGAACGCGCGTTCTCATTCAGGATCCTCAGAATCGCGAAGTCGTCTACGCCGGAACCACTGAGGGCCTCTACAAGACTGAGAATGGCGGCAAGACCTTCCAGCGCATCACAGACGCCAGTGTCGTTGTGAACGATGTGTACGTCGATCCCAGGGACTCCAATCATGTGCTCATGGCGACCGATCGAGGCGGCGTTTTGGCAAGCCAGGATGCGGGCGTCACATTTGTCGCGTCGAATCAGGGCATCTCCGAGCGCAAAGTTGCGGCGCTGCTCGTCGATCGCAATGATCCCGAGGTCCTCTACGCCGGCGTAGTCAACGACAAGAACTACGGCGGTGTCTTCCGTTCCACTGACGGCGGCACGCGCTGGCAGCAATTAGGCTCAGGCCTCGGTGGGCGCGACGTCTTCGCCCTCGCGCAAACCAAGGATGGAGACGTCGTCGCGGGTACCAGCAGTGGCATCTTCGTTCTGGATTCCTCCGCCGGTGATCCGCCGCCTGCAAGCGGCGCAAAGGCCGCTGACCCGACCGGTGCGCCTGGCGACCCCTTGTCCTGGCAGCCGCGAAATACCATCGCCAACACGGTCACGAAGACCTTTACTGAAACTCGCCTCCATACGCGCGTCAACATGGAGAAGCAGGTGCAAGCTCCGGTCATCGAGTTGCAAGGTCTGGTCAACTCGCTCGACGTGTCCGGCGACGTATGGGTTGCGGCCACCAACTATGGGCTGCTCACCAGCCACGACCAGGGTGCCACTTGGCAGGGCGGCCCGGTCATCGGCTCGGGCGACTATCTCTCGGTCACCGTCCACGGCGGCAACATGGCCGCGGCGCGCGCCGATGGCGTCGTCTTCTCTTCAGACAACGGCAGAACCTGGTGGCCGATGGGCGTGCCCACAATGCTTACCCGCATTCATCGCGTCGTCTTCTCGCCCGATGGCACGCTTTGGCTCGGTGCGCGCGAAGGCGTCTACTATACCCGCGACATGGGCAAGACCTGGATGTGGATACACCGCCTTCCCTTCCGCGATGTCGACGACCTCAGCTACGACCCGGCGCTGAAACGAATCCTTGTCAGCTCGCGCTCCAGCGATCAGATCTACGGCATCGATCCAAAGACTATGACATGGGATTGGTGGCGGACCGGCTACGATATCGTCTTGATTCGCGCCGCAGGCAATCGCCTGGTTGCGGCGTCGCTCGATGACGGCGTGCTCATGGGTCCACACACTGCTCCGGGCGAATCCACTCCCGCCGCCGCCATGCGCGACCAGCAATAACCGCAATTCCCGACCCAATCGATCCAACGGAAATGAAGGGGTACCCAAGAGCCTGCCCTTGTCAATGGATCTCGCTCTGAGACTTGAAATGGCTTCTCCACTGCCTGCCAACGCCTGCGGGAACCGGTCTTGTAAAAGGGCGTGGCTTCAGCAATGCCGAAAACACGCCCAAAACTGAGCGGCTTTCGCCCCCGAAAGACCTTTGCCTGAAAAGTGCCGAAAACGAACCTCTTTTCCCCAAAAGGTTTTCGTCTTGTCTAGGAAGTCCGATTCCAGCCCCAAAAGTCACCGGCCCACCAAGGCCCCGCTTTGGAATCTGTTCCGATCTCAAGAACCCATTGGCGCGACCGCCATCGAAATGATAGCTAAGTGGGAAGATTGCAGATTTGACGCGAGCCTTGCCGGGTAGGAGGATTAAATTATGGAACCGACCCCTACTCCCGAGCCTCCACGCTCGAGCGAATCGCCTGTGGGTCAGGCTTCGGGAACGAAAAAGCCGGGGGATGGAACAAAGAACTCAAGCACATCTTCTACGCCGGAACTCGGCTTTGAGTTTGTTGTCGATCTGCTTCTCTTCGCCTTTCCATACGGAGCAGAGCAAATAACCGCGTTGGAAATACCTATACCGTAATCAATGGCGAAAAATGGTCGGGATGGCTCAAGCCGGCCAACAAACCGAATCCAGTATTCTCGTGCCCAACTTATAACGAAACAAATCACACAGTGGCCTTGGGCAGGCCATATGTGCCGCCGGTTGGAGCCAAATCGATCTATTTTGGCGGATCGGTATTTTCCAATTTCAACTTCCCGATGGTTGCTTTGCAGATTGGGGATAAACCTGTGTTGACACTAGACAAGAGCGATGACGGACTTATTGGCGTGTCAACAGCGATCTTCGATTCTGACCCAAATCCAAGAATCATAGCGAAGATCGAAAAAGGAAGATTTACGATCAACCGAAATAATGTATTCACAATGGAATTATCACCGGATGGCAGCAGCCTAAGAGTGATCGATCAACATGATCTTGAGGTGTTGAACGTACAATACCTAAATCACAATGCGATTACTATCACCGGGATACTCTATTTTCCGGGAGTAAAGGGACCAATCAAAATGACCGACCGCGCTATAACTTACGGGGACATTAGTCTTGCCGGGAACTGTGGAATGATTGCCGAACCTGGAATTGGAATGTATACGATCCGCCCGATATACACTGGCACCGGACAGAATTGAGGTCCTTCTGTCCAGCTCTCGTCAAGGTCTCATACTCGAGAATGGGCGCCACGATCAGATTCATGAGGGCGGCGCGGAACAGGTCCGAATTAGCCCGATTGTCGAATTGGAGCATCATTCCAGTGAGGCATGCAGCCAGACGCTTTGCTGAGACTTCATGCCATGAACCAACGATGCCGCGCTTCGAGTGGGAAGGCCGACTCACTTCTGCTCGTGGTGACGTCCTCGTTCATCACCGCATCTTGAACGCCTTGTCCACCATCGCGTTCGGGTCGCGCCCAGCCGGCAGCAGCGTAAAGAGCGACTCAGACGCGGTGCGCACCACGGCCACATCGCCCGAACGGCTGTCGGCCACGAACAACAGGTGCCCTGCGGCAGAAAACGCCAGCGCCATGGGCCCGTCGCCGACGTGTACCGAGCCTACGCGCTTGCCGTCATCGATCGAGTATAGGGTCACTTCCTGCGAATGCTCGTTCGCCACATACAGAAGCGAGTTATCGCGCGACACCAGCCCGCACACGGGCTGGTCGCCAATCATGTAAGTGTCACCCACCTCGTCTGTCGTGTCGTAGATCTCTGACACTGAATTAGAAAGAGAATTGGATACGAAGATTTCGCCTCCATCGGGCTTCAGCGCCAGCTCAACCGGCGCGCGGCCCACATCCATCAGCGTCTCCACGCGATCAGGCTGTGCCGGGTGTGCATCGCCCTGCTCCAACGCGATCACCATCACCTGGTGGCCGCCCGAGCACGGCACAAACGCCTTTGAAGAATCGTGCAGGATCACCGCGTCATCTGCGCCGGGGCATTCTCCGAAGATCGCGCGCACTCGGCCGCTCGCTGCATCGATCAACGTCACCGAATCACCGCGCCGGTTCGCTACCACCAATGTCTTGCCATCGGGGGAGAGCCGCGTCGCCACAGGATCCTCATCAGTGTCGATCTGCGCAATCTCCCGCCGCCGTTTCAGATCCACAACCGACACTGTGTTGGAACCGGAGTTCGCCACGTACGCCAGGTTTCCCGCCGCGTCCAGATCGATGGCCACCGGTTGCAGGTGCAGCGCAATGGTGGCTACCACGATGTTGTGCTCGGCGTCGATCACCGAAAGCGAGCCCGCCGCTCCGCTTGCGCCAGAGTTCACTACATAAATCTCGTTGCGCGTAGGGCTGGCGGCCACAGCCAAGGGATTCCGTCCCACCGTCAACTCGCGGTCCACCCGCACGTTCACCACGTCCAGAACCGTAACGGTGTCGCTGCCTCCATTCGTCACATACACATACTCGCGATAATTCGGCGGATATTGCGGAAAATCATGCTGGCGGCATCCGGCAAGACAAATCGCAAGCAGCGCGGCGGCAATCAGCCGAGCCGGCTCGCGGACCCGCGATCCTTGCCTGCCGGCCGCTGACCACTGATCACTGACCACTGACCACTGTTCCCTGTCCACTGTCCACTGTTCCAAGCCCCGCCGCTGTGGCAGTCGCAAGCCCGCGTGGCAGTTGCCTCCCGACAATCGGCGCAATCTGTTCGACCTCGTCCATCATCCGGGCGAACTGGTCGGGATAAATGGACTGCGGTCCGTCGGAGAGTGCGCTCTCGGGATGATTATGAACCTCTACCATCAAGCCGTCGGCGCCCGCGGCCACGGCTGCCCTCGCCATGGGCAGAACGCTGTCGCGGCGCCCGGTCCCATGGCTCGGATCGACCAAAATCGGCAGGTGGCTCAAATGCTGCAGCGCCGGCACCAGGCTCAGGTCCAGCGTGTTGCGTGCGTGGTCGGCGAAGGTGCGCACGCCGCGCTCGCATAAGATCACCTGGTAGTTGCCTTCGCTCATCACATACTCGGCGGCCATTAGAAACTCATCCAGCGTCGCGCTCATGCCGCGCTTGATCAGCACCGGCTTGCGCAGCACTCCCGCCTTCTTCAGCAGTGAAAAATTCTGCATGTTGCGCGCGCCAATCTGGATCACGTCCGCCCATTCGGCCACCAGCTCCAGCGTTTCGGTGTCCAGCGCCTCGGTCACGATGCGCAAGCCGAATTTCTCCCTCACCTCGGCCATGATGTGCAATGCTTCAAGCCCCAGGCCCTGAAAAGCATAGGGAGAAGTGCGCGGCTTGTACGCGCCGCCGCGGAAAAACTGCGCGCCCGCTGCGGCCACTTGCTCTGCAATGGCAAATGCCTGCTCGCGGCTTTCGATGGAGCACGGTCCGGCAATCACGGCTAGGTTGCGACCGCCGATTGCGGCGCCTGTCGCCGGAAAGCTCACCACGGTGTCTTCCTCTTTTACATCGCGGCTGGCCAGTTTGTAGGCTTTTGAGACGCGGATTACCTCCGCGACACCGCTCAGCGATTCAAGGTTTCCGCGGTTGACTTCGCCCTGATTGCCTGTGATGCCAATGGCCGTGCGCTGCGCTCCGGGAAGGGGATGGGGCCGGAACCCCAACTGCACGATATGATCGCAGACCGCCTGGATCTCCTCCTGCGTGGCCTGCGCCTTCATCACAACCAACATTGCTCGCCCCCGATCCCTCAGTCTACCGGCTGAGACAGCGAAGGGCAATTTCTATGGGATTAGCGTCGCGGCTCAGTTTTGAAGTCTCCTTGAAAGGGCGCCGCTTCTACGCCTTCCACTGGCGGCTGGCGTGGCGTCTCAGTTTGAAGTTGTCTTGGAAGGCCACAACTTCTACGCGCCGGACGCGCAATGTTAGTTAGCCCCGCGCTTCAGCGTGGGGACTGTTTGCGTGAGTTAAGCGCGAGTCCCGTAGGGACGATGCTTGAGACTTCCGCTCTCTTTATTCGTGATCGTCACTGCCATCCGGATTTGTGCTCGCGGCAACAATCGCAGGCGCTATCACCATTCCAATAAATGCGAGAGCAATCAAAATATCGTGCATTATATTTATCCTCATCCTGCGTCCCGCAGTTCTCCCGGTGCTCAAGTCCGGCGGCTACGCCCTTGGATGGCCTTCTTACTCCGCAAGCCGCCTTAAAACCCCGCCCCGGAGATTGCCACCTTGCCTGAGTTCACTTGTTTCAATGCATCTGGAGAACGACTCTGCAATCTGCCTGCTTGTCCATCATCGGCAGGATGAGAGAAATCTTGAAATACCACGAAAGCCCGCTGCGAGTGCAACGGTGTTATATCTTCTACGACTTCAGAGACTAACGAAAGATTTTTATATTCGAATCTAGATAAACAGCTTCCTCTCTCGAACGTCCGTGACCTGGCGCACAAACGCTGCCTGCTCTTGCTCACTCCATCTCTACCGCACCGCCTTCCGCTTCTCCGCGCGCCACTTCAGTCCCAGCCACGCCAAGTAACCTAATTGAATCACCCATGTAACCACATAGGCGGCAATCCTGTATTCGTGATCGAGAATCGCTGCTGGATCCATCGTTTTCCTCTTCTCCTCATTCCCCTTACTTGCACTGCGTCACGCGTTCAGCGCTGCCTCAGCCTCGGCCTCGGCGTTTGCCTGGTGCAACCGCTCCACGCGGTAGCGCATCGCCAAAATCATCACGCCCCATGCAAACCATGCCAGCATATTCCACAGCAGCGCGCCCACCATCGTCGGGTCCATCCCCGAGCCCGGTCCGCCCCCAAACACCGGCGCTGGATGCTGCGTGCGCCACCAGCGGTTGGCCATATACACAATGGGCACATCGAGCGCGCCAAAGATGCCCAGCACTGCCGCCAGCGTCTGCATCTGCGGCCCGGCCGCAAACCGGCGCAGCAGCAGGTAGCTTACATAGATCAGCCACAGCACCAGCGTCGTCGTCAGCCGCGCATCCCACGTCCACCAGATGCCCCACGCGCGCCGGCCCCAGATCGGTCCGGTAGTCAAGCCAACCGTGCAAAACACCACGCCGACTTCGGCTCCAGCCAACGCCAGGGAATCGGCGATCTGCGCCCGATTCGGAAAATTGCGGCGAGATGCGAGATAGCCAATGGACCCGCCCAAACTGACCGCAAAGAAGACAAACGCAACCGCGAATGACGGCACATGGTAATAAATAATCCGAAAGATCTCACCCTGCATCGCATCGTTGGGCGCGACGTAAATGGCCTGGTAATAACCCCAGATCATCAGCGCGATGACAACCAGAACATAAAGACCGATGGCGAGTTTTTTCATTGGGGAATCCTGATACAGCTACAACGGGTCTCATAAAGGTCAATGCGCTTTGCCGCGCAGGCATGGGACCCGACAACAAGGCGGGTTCCATGAAGCTGGCGAGTTGACAGAGTCGGTTTATGAGGCCGGTTCTAGTGTACGACGCTCGCGTCCAACCGCCCCTGAACGACCTTGGCCATTGCGCCGTGAAGAGAGCCGCATCGATCCTCCAGCCGTGCTACGCTAGAGGCGCCAACGAGCGCCATCGCCCGCTGGTCTTGGAGGAGATTTGGGCGCGCCGGGCCGGCTTTAGACCTCGACTACTACCCGAGCGCTACGGCGGCGACGCCTTCTCGAGTTAAGCGCATCTCTCCATTCGTGGCGTGTCCTGACCAGTGGCCTCGGCCGCCTTGGGTCAAGTGAAAATTCGTCCATCCAGTCTTACGGCTGCCGCAACTTTGGCCGTGGCAACCGCGCGGCGCACAATCGTGGTTTTGGCCAAGGGATTTGTGCCTCTTCGCCTTCACAGCGAGTCCCCGCCAAAAGCTGGCGCATCTCTATTAGTAGCGCCACCTTCCCGGAGCCCATATGCGCGATCACCTGGCCACGCTCATCGACGATTTCCGCCGTTTCGGCCGCGAGATCGCCGTGGTGCGCTACCAGGGCAATCGACGTCGCGTCACAACTTATGGCGAACTGGCGCAGCTCGCCGGCCGTTTTGCTGCGCTCCTCTCTGCAAAGGACATCAGGCAGGGCGACCGCGTCCTCCTCTGGGCTGAGAACAGCGCGGAGTGGATCGCGGCCTTTCACGGCTGTCTACTGCGCGGTGTTTTGGCCGTCCCGCTCGATGCCAACGGAACCGTCGATTTTGCCGAGCGCGTCGCCGCCGACGTCCGCCCTAAACTCGCCGTGGGCGATGCGCTCCTGCTGGCCAAACTCGCCGCCGCGCCCGCCGGGCGCTCCATCCCCACGCTTGCCTTTGAAGATTGGCTCTCCGAGCTGCCCGCCGCAGAAATGGGCGCAATCTCCGGCATCACCAGCCAGACCCCGCTGCAGATTCTCTTCACCTCCGGCACCACCGGCGATCCCAAAGGCATCGTTCTCACCCATGGCAATGTGCTGGCCAGCGTCGGCCCTATCGAGGACGGCGCCAAGCCCTACATGCGCTACGAGCGCCTCGTCCATCCACTGCGCATTCTCAACACGCTGCCGCTCAGCCACGTCTTCGGCCAGACCATTAGCCTCTGGGTTCCGCCCATCCTCACCGCCGAGCTCCACTTTGAGAGCCGCCTCGCCGCTCCCCGCCTTATCGATCTCATCCGCGGTGAGCGCATCTCCGTTCTCGCCGCTGTACCTCGCATTCTGGCCCTGCTCAAAACCCATCTTGAATCCGCCGATCCCACCCTTGCCGCGCGCGCTGCCCAGCCGGTCAAAGGTTGGCGCCGCTGGTGGCGCTTCCGTCGCGTGCATCGTGCATTCGGCCTTAAGTTCTGGGCATTTGTCTCCGGCGGCGGCGCTCTCCCTGGCCCGCTCGAGCAGTTCTGGAACGCTCTCGGATTCGTGCTCATCCAGGGTTACGGCATGACCGAGACCACCGCCATCATCACGCTGAATCATCCCTTTCATGTCGCCGAAGGCACCATCGGCAAGCCGCTCCCTGGGCGCGAGGTCAAGCTCGCTCCAGACGGCGAAGTCATGGTCCGCGGCGCGGTCATTTCCGGCGCTACCTGGCATGGCGGAGCGCTGCTCCCGCGCAAAGAGGAGTGGCTCGCCACCGGCGACATCGCCGAGCGCCAGCAGTCGGGCGAGCTGCGCTTCCTCGGCCGCAAAAGTGAAGTCATCGTCACGGCTGCGGGCGTCAACCTCTACCCCGAAGACATTGAAGCAGCCATTGAGGAGCAGCCTGAAGTCGCCGCCTGCGCCGTAGTCGCCATGGAAACTCCCGCCGGTCCCGAACCCTGCGCCGTTCTGGCCTGCCGAGGCTCGGGAGATTGCGCCACTGCCGCTGTCGAGCACGCCAACTCCAGGCTGCCTGAGTTTCAGCGCATCAGCCGCTGGGTGCTTTGGCCTGAGCCCGATCTGCCCCGCACCTCCACCGGCAAAGTCAGGCGCAAGCCCGTCGCCGCATGGCTGGCCCGCACCCTGGCCGCATCTTCCGCGAACGGCAACGGTTCGCACCATGCCAACGGGAACGGCGCCTTTGGTCCGTCGTCCGACTGGCTCCTCGCCCTCATCGCGCAAATCACCGGTGAAGCCCCTCCCGGCGTGGGCGACGAGCTGCGCCTCACTGAAGATCTCCACCTTGATAGCCTGGGACGCGTGCAGTTGGGTGCGGCCATTGAGGAGCGGCTCGGCATCGTCGAGAGCAACGGCCTGCTTGAAGATGTGCAAACCCTCGGCGAATTGCGCAGGGTGGTGGCAGGCGGCGCAGTGGCCGATGGTGCTGGTTCAGGCGACTCAGCGGAAGATGCCGGTCCATCTTCCGCTGCCTCTCAGCTTGATCAACCGCGAACTGCTGGTTCGTCCTCGGCCTCGGAGCCGCCCGCCGCAGCCGCTCCCGATTCACCCACCACATCTGCGCCCACTGCTCCCACAGTGCCGGCCTCGCCACCCGCCCCGTCGCGCCCGCACTTCCTTTATCCTCAGTGGCCCTGGTGGAAGCCGTTCCAGTGGATCCGCGTGGCTTTCATTGAGGCCATCATGCGGCCCCTCACCTGGTTCCTTGCCGAGCCGCGCGTGGTTGGGCCCAGCCAGCCGCTTCCTCCGGGCCCGTTGCTTATCATCGCCAACCACGTCACCGCGTTCGACGGGCCACTGATTCAATACGCGCTCGCCGGACCGCTGCGCCGCCACATCGCTGCGGCCATGATGGGCGAGATGCTCGAGGACTACCGGCACTTCCGCAACCCCGACTGGCCGCCGGGGCACAAGGGCTTCTACATCCTTGGCCCACCCGCCTATTGGCTCGTCACCGCGCTCTTCAACGTCTTCCCGCTGCCCCGCCAGCGCGACTTCCAGGCCAGCTTCGCCCACGCAGGCAAGGCTATGGACCACGGTTACAGCGTCCTCGTCTTCCCTGAAGGCACGCGATCCGCTGAAGGCCAGCTCGCGCGCTTCCGTCCCGGCATTGGCCTCCTTGCCAAACAGAGCTATGTGCCCGTGCTTCCTGTCGCCATCCGCGGCCTCGGCGAGCTCAAAACCCGCCAGCGCCGCTGGTTCCGCTCCGGTTCCATCGAGGTCCGCATCGGCAACCCCATCCATTTCGGCCCGCAGGAAACCGAAGCCGCCATCACCACCCGCCTCCAGGTCGAAGTCGAGCGCCTCCTCGGCACCCAGCAATAGCCGCCCATCCGCGACCTCCCCGCCCGCACTCAAACAAACTGGGTGGGATCCAACCACCGCCGAGTACCCCCCGCCGATTCGCCGCCCCGCAATCCGGAGGGAGCGTGAGGCTTCAGCCTCACGAATCTCGCCATCCATTCGTTGAAAAACCAAGTACGGGGCGCAGCCGCGCTCCAATCCCCGCCTCCCGCACACGAAGTCATCCTCAGCGGACGAAGCAACTCGAAATCCTGCCCTCAGCGGAAATCGCAGGCCCCCGCGACCCGGCGCCAGGTCTTCGCTGCTCAAATGGAAATGCGCTCGGAGTCGAACGGGGATCTGCGGTTGCCTTTCGCCTTGTATCAGGGCTCGCGGAAAATCACCGTCCCGCCGCGCGCCGAATCCACTCGAACGCAAACCCGGGAACAATCCCACTCTTCGCAGTGTCTAATCGAAGCAGGTGACCCATGCTTGAGCTTAAGAACGTCTCCAAGCATTTCGCCGGGATCCCTGCCGTTGACGATGTCAGTTTCTGCGCCCGCCCAGGCGAAGTGACCGGCTACCTCGGTCCCAACGGCTCCGGCAAAACCACCACAATGAAAATGATCACTGGCCTGATCGAGATGACCTTCGGCCACATTCTTTTTGAAGGCACGCCGATCCAGGATGACCCGATCGCCTACAAACGGCGCATGGGCTACGTCCCTGAGGAGCCTTACCTCTACACCCACCTCTCCGGTGCCGAATACCTCACCATGGTCGCGCAACTCCGCAATCTGCCCGAGCGTGAATCCTCCCAGCGCATCGATGGGTTGTTGCGTCTTCTTTCTCTCCACGACGACCGCCACGCATCGATCTCCGGATACTCAAAGGGCATGCGTCAGAAAATCCTGATCGCCGCGGCGCTCCTGCACAACCCCGACCTGATTCTCCTCGACGAGCCATTCTCCGGGCTCGACGTCGCCTCCACACTCATGCTGCGCCGCCTCATCCAGGAATTGGCCGCGCGCGGAAAGGTGGTGCTCTTTAGCTCGCACGAGCTCGACACAGTGGAGCGAGTCTGCACCCGCGTCGTGATTCTCCACCGCGGCAAACTCGTCGCCGACGACTCCATCTCGCATCTCCGTTCGTTGATGGAGCTGCCCACACTCGAAGCAATTTTTTCGCAGCTCGCCGTCGAGCAGGACACTGACTCCATGGCGCGGCAGATCGCCGACCTCATCCATGCGTAAGCTCACTCGCAAATTGCTCGATCGCCTGCCTCTCCAGTTCCGCGTCCTCTGTCGTCAGTTCCTTCTCCGCGTCATCGATCTCGAGGCCCTGTCGATTGAAGCCGACATTCCGCGCTTCCTCGGCCAATTTGCCGGCGTGCTCATCATGCTGAGTCTGGTCCATTTGCTTTTGTTTTCCGGTCTGGTCCTCAGGACCCCCTGGTATGTCGAGCACCATCAGATCGCGACCATGATGCTGGTCACGGGTCTGATCGCCGTCGCCAGTTGGGACGCCGCCTTTCCTGACCGGCGCGATGTGATGGTGCTCTCGCCGTTGCCCGTTGCACCGCGAACCATCCTATTCGCCAAGGTCGCAGCCTCGGCTGTAATAGTGGGTTTAGCCATCCTTACCTTGAACGCGGCCACCGGCATAGTGTTTCCAATGCTCCTGGGGACGCTGCGCAGCTCGAATTGGGCCTTCTTCCAATCCTTTGCGGCTTACTGGCTCGCGATCGTCGCCGCCAGCACATTCCTTTACTGTTCAGTGCTCACCGTGCAGGGATTTTCCGCGTTGTTGCTGCCGCGCCGCATCTTCCTGCGCCTTTCGGCAATATTGCAACTCGCGACATTTGGTCTTTTTCTCGGCGTGTATTTTCTTGAGCCCTCGATCACGAATTCTGCCGTCATGAAATCGCCTCAAAACCAGTGGGTATTCGCTAGCTCGCCTTCTTACTGGTTCTTCGCGCTCTTCAACCAGCTCAACGGCTCTCTGCCGCCGGCGCTCGCATGGCTTGCTCATCGCGCGTGGATCGGCCTTGGGCTCGCCGTCTTCGGAGCTATCGCCTCCTTGCTCTTGTGCTATTTACGGACAATGAAGAGAACCGTCGAAGAACCGGACCTGGTGCCGCGAGCAACCGGCTTGCATTGGGCGCCGCGCTTCGGCAGTCCACTCCAAACCGCAATTGTCCTCTTCAGCTTCCGTTCCATCGTGCGCAGTCGCCAGCATCGCATCATCCTCGCGTTTTATCTCTCCATGGTCTTCGCCATCGCGCTTGCCTTGGCGCACGACGAATTATCAGCGCTTGCCCTCCGTCCGTTGACTCTCGACTTTCTTATCTCCACCATCGTCATGGTGGCCCTTGCAGTCGTCGGAATGCGGAACGTGTTTCCACTGCCAATCTCGCTCAACGCCAACTGGGTCTTGCGTCTCACGCAGCTTTGTCCTTCGCACAAGTACATCGTCGCAACCCGGCGGATTCAGCTATTATTTGCGGTGCTCCCGGTGTGGTTGATCGCGGCTTGCCTGGCGCTCTCCTTCCGGCCCTGGCGCCCGCTGGTGGAACACCTCGCGGTGCTGGCTCTCCTTGGCTGGGTTTTTGCTGAGATCAGCCTGGTCGGCTTCTATAAAGTCCCTTTCACATGCTCTTATTTGCCGGGAAAGACAAATGTTCAATTCGCTTTTTGGGGTTTCGTAATCGTTTTGTCCGTTCTTGCCCTATCGTTCGCGCCTTTCGAAATGCAGGCACTCGACGATCCACTTCGCTATTCCGGCCTCTGCATCGTCCTTATCGCTGTGGCCTGTGGGCTCTGGGCCTTCAACCGCCACCGCGCAAAATCCGCAGTCCTTTACTTCGAGGAAATCCCTGACGAATTGATCATGAAATTGGGCCTCGCGTCGCCACCTGCAGGTGTCCCTTCCCAACTCGGTTAAGGCGGTAGCCCTTCACCGGATTTGGAAAACTCAACCCCTTGCCGCCGAAAATCTCACCCAGGGAGTTCCCCCCCACGCCACGTCAAGCCTCTCGCTGTTAAGAATTTCCATTACTCCTTTCTTTTCAACCGATTCCGGCTTCAGTTTCTTTGCAGTTTATTTCTCGCAAATCGCTACTCTGGTATTGGGATCGATGAAAAAGTCCCGCGCTTTCGCAGTGGACTCTCGCGGATTCGCCCTGGGGTGGTCGCCCGAGGGATCCGCACCGCGGCCGAGA
>CAWJDG010000022.1:0-62250 GCA_963841365.1 uncultured Acidobacteriaceae bacterium | reverse complement strand
TCTAAAGGACTTACGGGTACCTTTTCGAGGTGTTTGCACTATAAATGGTGCAATTCGGTCCCCTTGGGCCGATTTGCCAGAGAATTCGCCGCAGCCCGAAAGCGCCAGGCCTCGTCCTGGCCCAGCGCTCCCGGGCCGCTCTCCTACCGTCGCGGAGTTTGCTTTCTTTCCCTATGTGGAATCAGTCTAGCGAATCGGTGGAAATAACCTGCAAATGGAAGTTGAGGCGGGACAATGACTTAGAGGTGGGCAGGGTTGACGGGCAGAGGTCGGCAGTGGCTTCTACCGTTTCGATCGATTCCTGCCACCCTAGTGGAGCTAGGATTGGGTACCCGGCGTGGGGTAGTGTCACGACGGGAAGTTCTTTCTTACCAACCTATTCATATAAGAAGTGACATCATTCATTTCTCCCCACGAGATCGGCTGGCCAGCCAACACTTTGGTGAATATATCTTCGCTTTTCTTGTCTTCGTCGGTATTCGTCTGACCTTCCAGCAACTGTTGCTCTATAAGGGCGCCATTCTTCATGGTCGGCAAAATCCGTAGTGAATAGATGTTGTTCAAGTTCTCTCGCTCTTTACGCCATGAGAGAAGCTGAGCTTTGCCCTGTTCCGACTTGGCCTGTTTGGGGTTCGCACTAATCGCATTTATCTTGAACCAAAGCGAGTTATCTTCAATATTCCATGAGTCATTCCACTGTCGCATTTCCTGAACGGTCGCTAGGGATAGTATCCGCAACAAGCCTTTCGGGATGCCCGGCGAATTTGACTGTTGTTCTTGTACGAATCCTTTAACTATCAACTGAACTTGGTCCTGAGTCATGCCCTTCGGCGGATTTGCCACGAAATTTAGGATTAGTTCATTCGAGTTCTGGACGCTTTTTAGACTCTTTGCAAATTGATTCCGTGCGTCAGTTTCGTTTTGTTGCAACCGATCTTGCTTTCCACTTTCGAGACTTCTCTGCCAAATATTGGCGCCGACAGCAATTGCCGCAAGGAGAACAAAGGACGATATATAAAATGCTCGCAGTCGAACATTACCCTTTTCGGGCGGGTTAATCGCCACATGCCCTCCCAATACTGCGAGGCTGACGGTGGCTAAATCGACCAGCAGCGGCGGAATCCCACCAAACCAACCTATGCTCAAAATACCCAGCATTCTTGCTACAGTGAGCACACCTGCACCTCCGTTGTTGCGTCCCGAAAGATGCTCTCACCGGGCACTCCCTAACGTCGATCTGTTTTTGAGGAATTTGAGTGCGAGGATGTTGACGAGATCCGTTGCGTAGAGTAGATACTTCCGGGGTTGTTTCGTATGATACAGAATTAAAAATACTTACGGGCGTCTTTTCGGGGTGTTTGCGCAATAAATGGTGCAATTCGCTCAGCCAATGGCCGATCTTCAGCAGAAAACGCCGCAGTCCGGAAGCGCCAAGCCTCGCCCTGGCCCAGCGGTCTCGGGCCGCCCTCCGACCGTCGCAGAGTTCGCTTTCTTTCCCTATGTGGAATCATTCTAGCGAATCGGCGGAAATAACCTGCAAATGGAAGTTGAGGCGGGACAATGACTTAGAGGTGGGCAGGGTTGACGGGTCGATGGGGTGGACCCCTTTGGTGAGACAGATTGTAATTTGATAGTTCGCCGTTGGCTTGCGGCATGACTGGAGGTCATGCCCTGACAGGAAGCGAATGGCAAATGCAGGTTCTTCGACTTCCCCCGGTCGCTCAGAATGACCGCATGGGCGAGGGGTGCGGCTTTGCCGCGTATTTCATTCTTGGAAAAGTGTGGAGTGGTTTGCGGGATGACTAGAAGTCTTGCCCCGATACGAGGCGAAAGGCAAATGCAGGTTCTTCGACTCCCTCTGTCCGCTCTCGCGGACTGTGGTCGCTCAGAATGACTGCGTGTTTGTAAGGCGGGGATTTGTGCGCGGCTTCGCCGCGTACTTTATATTTGGAATTCTTGCTGACTAGATTTTGCTGGGGTTTTAAACCACCGCCTCCGTTCGCCACGCGGCCGAGGAACTCGCTGCTCCCATGCTCAAGGGGTATGCATCTTGGGATGACGGTTCCTCCCACCCCAGCGGAGCTAGGATGGGACACCCCATTTCGTAGTGAGTTGGCTTCCCTCCCGAATCTCAAAAGCGGGATCTCCACCCCGCAGACCAAGACCCGTCAGCGGTGGCCCCGGACCTGGGGCACCTCGTTTCGTTGCGGGTTACTTTCCCAGCGCGCCCATTGCCTGCTTCCTCACCAAGGCGTATTCCAGGGTGGGCAGGATGTCGGCGTTGGCTGCCTTGCGGTAGTAGGTGGCGGCTTTTTCCGTGTCCTTAATGCCGGCATATGCCCTGGCCAACTGGAACATGACGTAGGGTGACTGCAAGTTTGCTTCAGTCAGATGGGAAATTGCCTCATCGTAGTTCTTTTGATCGAGCGCGATGATTCCCATGGTCTGATGCGCTGCCTGTACCAGAGTCGGGTTACCCAACGCCTCGAAGCCGGCTCTCACGACCTCGGCTTGTTTTTTCGCATTCTCGAAATCCCCCTTGGCGCTCGCCACTAATGCCATGCGCCCGTCGACACCCAGTTCGAAGGATTTCTTTGTCGCGTCGGGAATGTCCGATTGCTTCGCGAGTTCGAGAGATTTTGCGAAGTCCGCCTTTGCCTCATCCACTTTCCCTGTGCTCAACAGCAGAAATCCCCGGGTGTCGTCAATCACGGCCATCGCAGCCTTATCGCCGTGCTGCTCTGCCATCGACGACAATTGGGAAATCTTCTCCAACGCCTCGGGGAACTTACCCTCGTCGACATAGCAGAAGGCCATGTTGGAGATCGCATCCTGCCGATCGCTGTCGCTGAGTGCATGATCATATTCTTTCTGCAGCTGCTCCAGCGCCTCTTTATGCTTGTCCTGATACATGAGGTCCGCTGCAATTCCGCGGTAGGAGCTGAAGAAATGAGGATCGAGCGACAGCGCTTTGCTGTAATTCTGAATGGATTCGTCGAACCGGCCCATCTTCATGAGCAGCTCGGCCAAGGAATCATATGGATTGGGCTCATCGGAGATGAGTTGAATGTACTTGCGCAAGGCTGCCTCGGCCTGCTCGTTCTTCTGAGCATCCCGAAACGTGTAGCCAAGGAGGTTGTACGCCGGCGCAAAATCGGGAGCCAGTTGAACAGCCTTCTGCTGCTCCGCGATGGCTTTATCGTATTGCTGAATTCCCTGGTAATACCCGCCCAGCATCTCGTGGGCGCGTTCGTCGTCGGGGTAGGCGGCCACCAGTTTCTGCAGGTCCTGCCCGCCCTCCGAGCTTTTACTGCTGGCGAAGGCCTCAGTCGCCCGGATCATCAGCTGTTCTCCCTCCGAGACCTTGCCGGAAGCAGCCACGGCAGATTTCAGATCGGAGAAGAAGCCCTGGGCGGTCGTTGCAGTTTGCGATCGCTGCAAATAGGCCATGGCGAAGTTTGGATCTTTGCTGATTGCCTGGTCGAAGAGCGGCCGAGCTTCACTCGAACGAAGTTTGTCGACCAGGTCAAGACCTTTCAGGTAGGCGTTTCGGGCTTCAGGCGAAGATGTTGTGATGGGGATTTTTTTTGGCAGACTCAGGGGTCTGGCCATAGGCCATTCCGCCAAGCAACACAGCAAGAACGAGTGCCGCGGCGTGTTTCATTTTTTCCTCTCCTGGAAACGGGGAATTTGACTCCTCGGAAACGGGGGTTTTGATTTTGGATTTGGGACCGCCAAGAGTGTACACCCAACAGCAATCATCGGCGCGTTTTTTCGGTGTCGTTTGTATTTCCGGCTCCCAGGCGGCGGGCGCCCGGGTTTTGCCACGGATGGAGGGTGAGTTGGCGTCCGCTCCCAGGTCACAAAAGCGAGACCAGAGGCACGCAGTTCTGTTTTTGGCCGGCATTTCAACGAATGTTCTTGCAA
Source organism: uncultured Acidobacteriaceae bacterium (assembly GCA_963841365.1). Classification (GTDB taxonomy): domain Bacteria; phylum Acidobacteriota; class Terriglobia; order Terriglobales; family Acidobacteriaceae; genus Telmatobacter. The sequence continues at coordinate 58,323 of CAWJDG010000022.1, read as the reverse complement.
TTCACTGAGGGCTCGAAGAGAATCCGAATATTCAGCGCCGCAGGGGGCGTTCCCGGAGGGGTGTCAAAAGGGGGGAACGCGGCGTGGATGTTCGCACAAGCTAATGAATATGGAGCCGATCCGGGGCTGGTTGAGCCGCGCGGATGGGAGGGGGAGTATGTATGGCGGCATTTGCGTGGCAGACGTGGAACAGCACTCCGTTCAGCATTGAACGCAAGCAGGGCAGGGCGCCGGGGACGGTGATTCTGCGCTTCTGCGGGCCCTTTACCGTGCGCGACGCGTACACCTCGCTGCCGCCACTGAAGCTGAACCAGATGCTGGAGCTGGAATGTAATCCGGGCGAGGAGCCGCCGTGCAGGAACATCCTGGATATGACGGCATGCCCGTATATGGATTCGTCGGGGCTGGGCATCATCGCCACGCATTATGTGCGTTGCCAGAAGCGAGGCATCAGGATGGTTGCGGCCGGACTGAGCCCGAAGGTGCGGGACGTTTTGCGGATCACGAAGATGGACAGCGTGATTCCCATGGCGGCAACGGTTGAGGAAGCGGAGACAGCCTGGGGCCTGTGAGCGCGGTTGTTGGCGGGAACCCCCATTGATAGAGGCGGTTCAAGTTAGCTGCGCGGGGCGCGTGCGGGGTTCAATTCCGCGCATCTGTGTAGTATCATCTCGATTCATCAAAGCGTTGAATGGCAGGGGCAAAGGGCCACTGGTGCGGTTCGCCATGACCAAGTAACAACCGCACGTGATATCTGCAATGAGGCGAGGTTTTTGAAGCTATGGTCGGGGTAAGTGAATGGAAGCGCAGGCTCCTCAAGCTCGGGTATCCGGAGTCCAAGCGAGCTGAAAGGCGCATTCCGTCGGGCTTTGCGGCGCGGCGAGGGAACGACCCTGCTGCCAAGCCGGCCACCATTCACGATCTCAGCGCCAGCGGACTTTATTTGCTCACAGAGGAGCGCTGGCCGCTGGGCGAGTTGGTTCCGTTGACAGTGCACGTGGAAGGGACGCACCTGATTGGCACGGTGCCAAGTGGTCCCGAGCCTGAGCTTGGGGTGCAGGCGCGGGTGATTCGGCACGGCCCGGATGGCGTGGGCTTTTCGTTTGTTCTGCCGGAGGGCCTCGATCAGAATCTATGGGAAGTTCTGATGAGGAACGCTGTCGCCCTGACCGACGCGAAAACCGTGTGGTTCACGTTGAAGATGCTGCGGACGGTGCTGTTCCTATGCCGGCTGTGCCACGCGGAAGCGCACGACGCGATTGTGCTGCTGGGCGGAGAACTGGATGAGCAAAGAACCGAGACTGCTTTTGAAATCGTATTTGGAACGGAGGAGTTGCTGGCAAAGGAACCCGGCGGTGACACGTTGCGCGCCGATCCCAAGCTGGTGACAAGCCTCGTGAAGTTTGGGTCGTGGGCGATTGACGATTTGACGAAGCAGTTGTGGATGGGCCTGTTCGCGACATCATGCACTGCGGAAGGAACCGACGATTCCAATCAGGCTTTTGTCGATTTGCTGGTGAACGTGACGCCGACGCAGAGCCTGATTTTTGTTGCTGCATGCAACAAGGCAATGGAGACGATGCGGGAGAATGAGGATCTTCCGTCGACGCGAGTCATCTTTACGCCGCAAGAGATGATGCAGCTCACGGGCAGGACAGATATTTCAAGGATTGCTACAGATATTGCCTATTTATTCAATGCGGAATTAGTAGAAAAAAACTTTGATTTCACCTCGTATCTTCCCGCGGAGGACTTCGATATCACTCCGGCGCAGCTGGGACTGGAACTGTACAAACGCTGCAAGGGGCATCTTGCGAAGGCGCATACGCCGGTGGCGGAATCGCTGGGCACGCAAGCCTCGCCGCAGTTTTAGCGATCCCGTGAAGATGGGGATGGCCGCAGAGGCGGGGGAAGCGGCAGGGCTGCTGGAGCAGCGGATCGTGGTGGTTTGGGTGCGCGCAAGAGCGAGGCGTTAAACTTCCTGTGCGGGCCGGATGGGCTCGAACAGGAGACTCGTTGAGCATGATGCGGCCTGGGTTGAAATCGTTGTTGGTCATCCTCCTCACATTGGTTTGTTCTTCGTGCAGCGCGAGCGCGCAGAGCCGGTGGGTTCAATTTGGACCTCATGGGAAGCTGGTGTATGCGCAGACTTCGAAGGGCGACCGAATTCCTGACTTTTCGTATGCGGGGTATGAAGGCGGCGGCGTGGCGCTGCCTCATGTGGCCGCGAAGCGCACAGTAGCACCTTCGGGCGGAGATGATACGGCGGCAATCCAGAGTGCGATTGATGCGGTGTCGGCGATGCCGCTGGTGGATGGATTTCGCGGCGCGGTGGAGCTAAGGGCGGGGACATTTCATTGCTCCGGGACTATTGAGATCAGTTCAAGCGGCGTGGTGCTGCGCGGGGCGGGAGCGGGGAAAGACGGCACGACGGTGATGATGACGGGCACGCCGCACCTGGCGCTGCGCGTGGCGGGGCAGCTGGAGGAGACGAAGGCGAGCGCGGAAACGACGATCGGCGATGCGTATGTGCCGGCGGGGGCAATGACGATCAATGTTGCGGACGCGAGCGGGTTTCATCCTGGAGACACGGTGCTGATTGAGAAGCCGGTGACGGCGGCATGGGTGCACTACATGGGCATGGATGATCTGCACCGCAACGGGCGCGACGAGCACTGGGTGAGCGCGAGCCACCTGGATGTGCGGCGACGCGTGACGGATTTGAAGGGCAACGCGATTACGCTGGATGTGCCGTTGATGGACGACTACGATGCGAGCTTTTTTGATGGCGGGCACACGGAGGTTGGGAAGATCGAGGTGAGCGGGCAGATTACGCAGGTGGGCGTGGAGGATTTGCGATTTGTGGCTCCGAAACAAAGCATTGCGCTGGGGGAGAAGGAGTTCAGCGGGATGCAGGTGCGCGACGTGGCGGATGGTTGGGTGCGAGGCGTGACGTGGGAGGATACGACGAATGGGGTGGGCGTGAATGCGGGGAGCGAGCGGATTACGTTTGAGGATTGCGATATCGAGCAGCATGTTGCGGTGACGAGCAGCGCGAAGCCAGCGGATTTTGCGATTGACGGCTCGCAGATTTTGCTGGACCGATGCAAAGGAGGCGGGGACAACACGTTTTATGTAGTGACGCAGGACAGGCAGCAGGGGCCCGTGGTGGTGCTGCATTGCCGGTTCACTGGGAACGGGCACATTGAGCCGCACCAGAGGTGGTTTACGGGGCTGCTGGTGGACAACTGCGAAGTTCCTGAGGGCGGCATTAGTTTTATGAACCGCGGCGAGATGGGCTCAGGGCATGGATGGGCCATTGGCTGGGCGGTGGCGTGGAACAGCACCGCAATGTCGTTCGAGATGAATCAGCCCCCGGGCGTCGGCATCTGGTCGATCGGCAATCGGGGCTTGGAGATCAATCCGCCGTTTCCCGTCTTCGATGGATCGAAACGCCCGGCGCTGGACTCAGCCATTATCGAGTCGAAGAACAAGCCGGTGAAGCCGCAGAGCCTGTATCTTGAGCAATTGAAGGAGCGGCTGGGGCAACAAGCGTTGAAGAACATTGGGTACTAGAGCATGTTTTAAAAATCGCTAGCGGATTTGGCATGAATCCATCAAGGGTCAAAACCCCATGTTTTATAGCCTCTTTTGGCCCGACTGAAGTCGTGCCCTTATTACAAAGCTAAGTTTTGAAACACGCTCTACGTAGAGGACTGTCGGACTCACCCTGTAGAGGACCGCCGGAGCCCACCTAGCCAGACAATCAACGTGGCGATGGTTGGGCACACGGCCGAGTCAGCGCTGGGTGCTTTGGTCAAGCAACGTGCCGGCGCTGACGCCATGAATGGAGGCATCGAGGAGCTCAACGAGATGGAAAGTTGGGAACTCGTTGATCCCGCGCAGGCGCAGGCCATTTACGAGTTGCATGAGGCAGCCTGGATTGGCCGAAAGCACGGCCTGCGCGTGTGTAGCGAGCAGATTTTCGACCTTGCGCGCGGCGAGTTGGGCTGCCGTGTCCGGCTCGAGCAGGTTATAGATGCCGGCTGAACCGCAACAGAGAGAACTCTCGGGGATCTCGGCAACTTGAAGGCCGGGAATGCCAGCGAGCAAACGCCGCGGCTGCTCGCGAACGCCCTGTGCGTGCTGAAGATGGCAAGCATCGTGATACGCGATGCGCATTTCGAGAGGGTGGCGGAGGGCCTGCGGCTCCAATTCACAGAGGATCTCGGAGACATCTTTGCATTTGGCCGAGAAGGCTGAGGCCCGCGCGGCCCAATCGGGATCGTCGCGCAGCAGATAGCCGTACTCTTTCATCGTCGATCCGCAACCGGCGGAGTTGATGACGATGGCGTCGACCTGGGCAGCTTCGAATGCCGCAATCATTTTCTTCGCGAGTGCGGCGGCTTGGGTTTCGAGCCCTGAATGAAGCATGAGTGCGCCGCAACAAGGCTGGTCCTGAGGGATGATGACATGGCAACCCTCGGCGGCCAGCACACGCGCCGTTGCCGCGTTGACGTGCGGGAAGAAAACTTGCTGGACACAGCCGGTAAGCATACCCACGCGCCGGCGCGGAGTTGTAGCGGGAACCACCGCGGCCGGCAACTGACGTGAGCGCCGAGACGGGACCGCGGGCAGAAGAGCTTCCATCGCGGCGAGACGCTTTGGCATGAGCCTAGTGATTCCCGTGACGCGAACCAGCGTGCGAAGGCCGCTCCTTTGATAGAGGCGCATGGGACCGGCGAGGAGCCGGAGACGGCCCGGATGCGGGAAGGTGGCGAAGATGAGTTTGCGGAAAATACGCTGGCTGAGGCCGCGCGGAATGTTGCGCTCGATTTGCGCGCGCGTTGGTTCGATGATTTTGCTGTAGTCGACGCCTGAGGGGCAGGCCGTCATGCAGGCCATGCAGCCGAGGCAATTATCCATATGGAGTTGAAAGCGGCGATCGAGCGGGGCCTGCCCCTCGGCCGCTTTTTTGATCATGTAAATCCGACCGCGCGGCGAGTCCATCTCTTCGCCCCAAAGGACATAGGTGGGGCACGCCGGCAGGCAAAAACCGCAATGCACACAGTCGTCAATGAGCTCGCGCTGGGGCGGGTGATTCGTGTCGAAACTGGAGGGTTGCGCGGGTGTAGCGGATGGAGCCGCGTGGGAGGATTCGTGGGTCGCTGCGGGAGCCTTGGCCATCGGCGTCAGATGCCTCCCACGAAGCGGCCCGGGTTGAGTACGCGGTTCGGGTCGAAGCGGCGCTTGATTTCGCGCATCAATGGGAGCGCATCGGACTGGCAGCCCCAGATGTCAGGCTGGGGTTGCCACGCCTGCGGCATGCGGAGAACGACGACGGACGCTTCGCCCGAGAGACGTTCCTCCCGCAAAGAGTCGATGAGGAATTCGCAGCCCAGGTACCTGTCGAGGACCGCGGCTGTCATGATGCCGGTAGCCTGAGTCACACAGATCGTTTCTCCCTGCCACGCGGCGAGCCTCTTCTGCGCAACGGCGATTTCGCTGGGAAGCATGGTTGCCTTGAACACGAGGGCGTCCCGCGAACCCGCTACATCGACGAGATCTTCGCGCGCCCCCCAGATATCTTCGCCGGCGAGATTCATTTCCAAGTGGCCGGCCATGGTTCGGAGCTGTTCCTCATGACGCGCAAGGCACTCAGGACGTCCGGCGAATCGTATGTCGAGGCGATCGGACGACTCGCGATGAAGGCCGCGAATCTGCATTCCACTCACCTGCAACGTCGAGGCGAGAACGCGCATCATCAGGTCGGCAAGTGCATCTCGATCGCCCGAAATGGTCCAATTCTGGGTGTGCTGCTCCACCGGATGCAGCCGGAAGTTGACCTCGGTGATGACGCCGAGCGTGCCGTAGCTGCCAGTGAGTAGCTTATGCAGGTCGTAGCCGGCAACGTTCTTTACGACTTTGCCGCCGGATTTCGCGACTGTGCCGTCGGCGAGAACAATCGTCAAGCCGATGATGAGATCACGCAGGCCGCCGTATCGCAATCGCAAGGCGCCGCTATCGTTGACGGACACCACACCGCCAACAGTTGCGCGCTCCGGCCACAAGGGGTCAAGGGCGACCATCTGGCCGTGGCGTGCGAGCGCGGCCTGCATCGCGGCCCACGTGCAGCCTGCCTCAACCGTGCACGTCAGGTCCTGCCATGCGTGTTCGCGTACAGCGTTCATACGCGCGAGGCTCAGGAAAATCTCCGGCGCAACGGGATTGCCCCAGTCGAGTTTCGTCCCGCCGCCGGTCGGTGAGACGGAAAGGCCACGCTCATTGGCAAAACGGAGAACGTCCGCGATCTGCGCGGCGCTTCCGGGCGCCACGCGAATGGCATCGTCAGTGAGTTGAGTATCCGACGGACCCACGACGGCGGCGAGGCGCGCGAGCGCTTCTTCCCGTGTAATCGTGGCCGTCGTCATCATCAGAAGATCTCCGCGACGCCGGATGTTTCAAGCGGGTGCGGCGTATAGGGGCCGGGCTTTTCGGCACAGAGCCGCGGCCGGGGAAAGACCTTGTCGGGATTCGACAGATTTTCGGGATCGAATGCGCAGCGGACGAGTTGCATGGTTGCGAGATCCGGCTCTTGAAACATGTAGCCGAGGGCCTGCTGTTTTTCTTTGCCGACGCCGTGCTCGCCCGTGATGGATCCGCCGCAGTCAACACAGAGATTGAGAATGCGATAAGAGAGGTCGAGCGCAATCTCTTCCTGACCGGGGATCGAGCGGTCGTAAAGGACGAGCGGATGCAGGTTGCCATCACCCGCATGAAAGACGTTGGCCACGCGCAGATGGACGGCAGATGACATGCGCTCGATTTCAGCAAGGACGCGGGGCAAAGCGGTTCGCGGAATCACTCCGTCCTGCACGATGTAGTTGGGGGAGATGCGGCCCATGGCGGCGAAGGCTGCTTTGCGTCCCTTCCAGATGAGAGCGCGCTCGGCATTGGACTGCGCCACGCGAATCTCCGATGCGCCATTGTGAGTGGCGATGGCGCGCACCTCACGCATGAGGACTTCGACTTCGTCGCAGGCGCCGTCGAGCTCGACAAGGAGCAGACCGCCGCACATGGGGTAGTGGGCGTGCACAGCAGCTTCGGCAGCTTCGATGGCGAGCGTGTCCATGATTTCGAGCGCAGAGGGCAGCATGCCCGCAGCGATGATGTCGCTGACCGTTTGGCCCGCAGCCGATGGCGTGGGGAAAGCTGCGAGCAGGGTTTGCACCTCCTCAGGGCGGCGCACGATGCGCAGTGTAATTTTGGTGGCCACGCCGAGCGTGCCTTCGGATCCGACGAAGACGCCAGCGAGATCATAGCCAGGCGCGTCCAGAGCGGGCGATCCGAAGTGGGCCAGTTCGCCATTCGGCAAGACGACTTCAAGCGCGAGCGTATGCGTGACCGTGAAGCCGTACTTGAGGCAGTGAGCGCCGCCCGAGTTTTCAGCAATATTGCCGCCGATGGTGCAAACGGATTGCGACGAGGGATCCGGGGCGTAGAAGTAGCCCTCGGCTGCAACGCGCTCGGTGACCTGTGCGTTGATCACTCCCGGTTCAACGACAACATATCGGTTGGGAATGTCGACTTGGAGAATTCGATTCATGCGCGCCAAACTTATGACAACGCCGCCGGCAGCGGGCAGCGCACCACCGCTAAGGCCGGTGCCAGCTCCGCGGCTGACGAAGGGGATTTTGTGGCGCGCACACACGCGGACGACCGCCTGGACTTCTGGAGTGGATTGTGGCAGCACAACCGCGCCGGGCAGGACGCGAAAATTGGTGAGGCCGTCGCACTCGTAGGTCTGCAACTGGCTGTCGGCAGTGATGAGGGCGGCGGAGCCGACGGCGGCACGCAATTCGTCGATTTGGGCCTGGGGAAGCACGCTGCGTCCCAGCTTACTTGATGGAGCCGATGATTGGCATGCGTGTCGCGTTTCCCGCTCTTGCCGCAAAAAGCCCGGGTAGAATTGGGCACCCGGCGGCAACACGTTACACATGGGGTGGAGACGGCGCCGGCGTCAGCCCGTGCCGCCGCATGATCTCGATCATCTTCACCTTGTCCGGCGGGCCGCCGGCCGATGCTTTCACCGCCTCGGCCGATTCGCGGAAGTATTGCGGGCCCAGGACTCCCGGCGTCACGGTGCACAGCACTTTTGCATCCTGCGCGCCGTTGTTGTCGAACCGATGCACCGCGCCCCGCGGAATGCAGAGCGCCTGCCCCGGCCCCACGTCGATCAGCTTGCCGTCCACAGTCCACGTCAACACGCCTTCGATGCCGTAGATCGTCTCCTCGTAGTGGTCGTGGCTGTGCGCCGGAGCCATCAGGCGCTGTCCGGCGGGGATAACGACCTCGAAGATCGCGACCGTGCCAGACGAGTTCTCACCGGTGACGAGAAAACGCACCGAAAGCGGACCGAGGCGAATTGTTTCCTCAGCGGGATTGACGCTTAGATCGATCGATTGCAGTGACATGGAGACCTCCCTTTCCCAGATCGCTTCGTTTATGGTTCGTTTTGTGGATTCCGATGGAACCCGTTATGCCGGGGGAAGAAGCTCCAGTCCGTACCTGGGACCGGCGGCAAGCGCCCGGCCAATCAACTCCTTACTAGCAGCCGGCGGCGCCGCAGAACGATCCGCAGCAGGCTCGAACACCTCCTCAAAAAAGCCCTCAAGGCCCGCCGGAGTGATTAAGACCAGCGCCTTCGCATAGCCGTCGCCGGTGTTTTTGAACGAATGAGCGATTCCACGGGGAAGAAAAGCAAAATCTCCAGCCGATGCAGTGATTGTATCCCCGCCCACCTGGATCGTCAGCGTGCCTTCGAGCAGGCGGAACGCTTCGTCCTCGCGGCGGTGGATATGCGGCGGTGTGCCTCCGCCCGGCGCGACAGAAATCTCCGCCATGAAGAGCGCGCCGCCCGTCTCCTCGCCGGTGATGAGAAACGTCATCAGCTCGCCGGGACCCCAGTAGGCCGTGACCGGTTCCCGCAGGAACGTGCTTGATCTGATTTTGCCGGGACGGGGTTTTGGCTCCTTGGCGCGGATCTTGGAGGCTTGAAGCATGGTTAGCTGTGAATCTTGCTCTGCGGTTTCGTCGGGGATCGACGAGCAGGTCGATGGTTTGGGGTATCATTTTGCTTCTCCTTTTTGGTAAACTATGTTTACTCTGAGATGTATAGTAAACACAGTTTACTTGGAGTGTCAATGATTTCTTTCGCAAGAAAATTCACCGATCAAGACCAAAGATATGCTGATCGGCGCGCTGCTGCGCGTTCCGTCCGAGGCCATTCACCGTCGCATCATCCATGAACTCAACGCGGCGGGCTTTAAGGAGCTCATTCTGCCGCACATGGCGCTCTTCCGCTTTCCCGGCCCCGACGGGGTTCGCCCTGGCGTTCTGGCCGAGCGCGCGGGGATGAGCAAGCAGGCGATGAACCGCCTGCTCGGCAGTCTCGAAGATCTCGGTTACCTGGTTCGCTCCGATGCGCCAAACGAAGGCCGCGCACGCATCGTCCGCTTTACGAAGCGAGGACACGCAGCGTACGCAAAGGCTATCGAAGTGCTCAGCGATATCGAACGTGAATGGCGCGCCGAGCTTGGGCCGAAGGACTTCACTCAGCTCAAGGAGTTGCTTTTTCGCGTGTGGGAGAGTCCGCTGGTGAGGTAAGACAGGGACCAAGAGAACAAGGGACCGAGGGACAAGGGTTCTTCGCTATTCTAGCCGTACGATGATGCGAAGAAAACGATTGCAGCGTCTGAGGACCTGCGCCGGCTGCGCGATCCTTTTGGTGGCGGCCTCGTGCGCAGGGTTACTGCCGGCTCAAGAGGCCAAAGGCACAGCGCTTGAGTTTCGCGGCGAGCAGCCGGTGCGCGCACGGCATGGGATGGTGGTGAGCGTACACCACCTGGCGGCCGATGCCGGCGTGGAGGTTTTGAAAGCGGGCGGGAATGCGGTGGATGCGGCGGTAGCGACGGGGTTCGCGCTGGCGGTGGTGCACTCTGCGGCGGGCAACCTGGGCGGCGGCGGATTCATGCTTATCCGCGACCGCGCGGGCAAGGCAATTTTTATCGATTATCGAGAGAAGGCTCCTCTGGCAGCCACGGAAAACATGTACCTGGATGCGCAGGGCAACGTGATTCCGGACGCGAGCGTGCTGGGCTACCGCTCGATTGCGACGCCGGGCTCTGTGGCGGGACTTGCCTATGCGGAGCGCAAGTATGGGAAGCTGGGACTGAAGCGCGTGATGGCGCCGGCGATTGCGCTGGCGCGCGACGGTTTTGCGCTGACCGCTGAAGAAGCGCACGCGATGACCGATGAGGGGTTGGCGAAGTTTGCCGATTCGCGGCACATCTTCCAGCGCGATGGCGACTACTACAAAGCCGGCGAAGTATTCAGGCAGCCGGTGCTGGCCGATACGCTGGAACGCATCGCCCGCGATCCCGAGGGTTTCTACCGCGGCAAAATGGCGCAGCAGCTCGTGGCGGACTTGCGCAAGGGGGGCGCCCTGATCACGTTGGGCGATCTGGAGAAATACAGCGTGGTGGAGCGCGCGCCCATTGTGGCTCGCTTTCACAACTACACAGTGATCAGCGCGCCGCCGCCGTCGTCGGGCGGAGTGGTTCTGGTTGAGGCGCTCAATATCCTGGAAGGCTACGACCTGGCGAAGCTGGGTGACCGCAGCGCCGCGTGGATTCAAATTGTGACGGAAGCGTGGCGGCGAGCGTACATGGATCGCGCTGATTACCTGGGAGACCCGGACTACAACCGCATTCCGGTGGCCGAGCTCACCGCGAAGGCGTACGGCGCGGCCTGGCAGCAGAGCATGGTGCCGGGGAAAGCGACGCCGAGCACTGCACTTGCGCGGCCGCAAGGCTTTGTGCCGCCTGCCGCAACCACGGCCGGCCAGCGTCGCGAGGAATCGGCCGATACGACGCACTATTCGGTCGTGGACAGCGAGGGCAACGCAGTGGCGGTGACCACGACACTGAATGACAGCTTTGGATCGCACGTGACTTCAGGCTCACTGGGCTTCCTGCTCAACGATGAGATGGACGATTTTGCCGCGAAGGCGGGAGTGCCCAACATGTTTGGACTGATTCAAGGGCCTGCGAATGCGATTGCGCCGGGCAAACGGCCGCTGAGCTCGATGACGCCTACCATCGTGCTGGAAAACGGAAAATTGCGCAACGTACTTGGTTCGCCCGGTGGTGGACGGATCATTACGACTGTGGGGAATATTTTTCTGTCGGCGGCTGAGGGCGGGTTGAATATTCAGCAGGCGGTGGACGCCCCCCGGTTTCATCACCAGTACCTGCCGGACAAGCTTTACCTCGAGCCGGGATTCAGCGATGAGACCGTCACCGCGCTACGTGCGATGGGCTACACGGTGGCTGTTAGCCATGGCCACTGGGCCGACGGCGAGTGCATCGCCGTGGATCCAAAGACGGGCGAACTGCTGGGTGGACAGGACCATCGCGGCCACAATGGGAAGGCTGCGGGGTACTGAGGTGGAGCAACGGAGTTAGCAATGCTAGGGGGGTTAGCGGAGATAGCGGAGTTCGTGCGGGACGAACGGGGAAAACGACTGTCGTCAGTGGCCAAGGATCTGTTAGGCCACGCTTTGCGCAATGAGTTTGCGCAATGAGATCGGGGCACGCGGATGCGGAGAGGACAAAAGCAGATCCTTTGACTCCCCCCAGCGCCTGCGGTGCTACCCCATGATCGAGTGACGATCATGGGGCCCCGAACGCGCTCCGCTAAGGATGACAGATCGAGACTGGGGTCAGGGATCTGGGATCAGGAAGCGAAGAAGGATTCGACGTCGGTGATGGTCTGGGTCATGCGGTAGGGCGGCAGGCTCTGGAGGAAGATCTGGCCGTAGCGCTGGCGGGTGATGCGGGGGTCGAGGAGGACGAGGACGCCGCGGTCTTCAAGCGAACGGATGAGGCGGCCGAAACCCTGCTTGAGGGTAAGCACGGCTTCGGGAACCTGGTAGTCGAAGAAGGGACGGCCGCCTGATTCTTCGATGGCTTTCATGCGGGCCTGGACGACGGGATCGCTGGGGACGGCGAAGGGCAGGCGATCGATGATGACGCAGCTAAGGGCTTCGCCCTGGACGTCGACGCCCTGCCAAAAACTTGAAGTACCGAAGAGGACAGCGTTGGGCGTGGAGCGGAATTCCTCAAGCAAGGCTTTGCGCGGGGCCGTGCCGTGAAGAAGGATGGGGAAGTCGAGGACGGGTAGGAGGCGCTCGTAGAGAGCGCGCATCTGGCTGTAGCTGGTGAAGAGACAGAAGGCGCGGCCGCGGGTGATGGTGAGAACGCGCTCGATGCAGCGAGCGGCGGCCTCGGGAAATTCAGGATCGCGTGGGTCGGGGATGTTCGGTGGGAGATAGAGAAGGGCCTGCCGGTCATAGCGGAAGTGGGAGAGGACGACGAGCTCGCGAGCTTCAGTGAGGCCGAGACGGCGGCGAAGGTGCTCAAAGCCGCCCTGGACGGTGAGCGTGGCCGAGGTGAGAACGACGGTGGGGATTTGATCGAAAACGAGGTCACGCAGCAGCTCGGAGACGTCGATGGGCGTGGCCTGGAGATAGGTCATCGTTGAGCGCCGTCCCGCAGGGGCTGAAGCGGCGCCTCCGCCCGCGGTCTGGAACGCGGCTCGGCGCTCGAGCCAGAAGACCATGTTGGAGGCGGTGGACTCAAGCATGAACTCGAGATCGGTGCGAAGAGAGGCGGCGCGGTTCCTGAGTCCGGAGGATTCCTCGACTTCGGAGAGACGCTCCATTTCGGATTCGATGAGCTTGAGAGTGGCGCGCACGGCAAGATAGAGATCGCCAGAAGACTCAAGGAATTCTTCGCGGTTGCTGAAGGGATGGCGGCCATCGCCGTCATGGGGGAGCGCGGCGAAGAAGAGGCGGGCGCGTTCGCGGAGCTGCTGGGCGAGCGCGGGGATGTTGGCGGCATCCTGTTTTCCGCGCATCAAAATGTCGGTGTCGCGCACGAGATCTTCAAAGCGAAGGTTCGAGACCGAGCGGCCGAAGTATTGCGAGGCCACTTCTTCGAGCTCGTGTGCCTCGTCGAAGATGACGGCAGCGGATTCGGGGAGAACCCCGGCGTCGGGCGCGCCGCCTGCAGCGAGGCGAACGGCGGTGTCGGCAAAGAAGAGGTGGTGATTGACGATGATGAGGTCTGCCTCGAGAGCGCGCCGGCGCATCTCCGTGATGAAGCAACGGCGATAGTCGGGGCAGGTCGAGCCGAGGCAGGCATCTGAGCGAGCATCGAGCTTGTGCCAGAGGGCGCTGGATTCAGGCAGGGCGGAGAGTTCTGCGCGGTCGCCGGTCTCAGTGATTTTTTCCCATTCTGCGATCTGGCGATATTCATCGATCTCGTCGAGGCCCGAGAGGATGGGTTGATCACGGAGGGCAAAGAGCTTGTGGCGGCAGAGGTAGTTGGCGCGGCCTTTCATGTAGCAGACGTGGAGCTCGCCGATGAGAGTTTCAAGGAAAGGGACGTCGCGGAAGTAGAGCTGATCCTGGAGAGCCTTGGTCCCGGTGGAGACAATGACGCGCTGGCCGGTGCGCAGAGCGGGCAGCAGGTAAGCGAGGGTTTTACCCGTGCCGGTGCCGGCTTCAACGATGAGATGACGACGCTCAGAGAGAGAGCGCTCGACGGCTTTGGCCATTTCGTATTGGCCGGGGCGGTACTCGTAGGGGAGCGGGGAGCGCGCGAGGACGCCGCCGGGCGCGAAGAACTCGTGGAGTGTGGGAAGGTCCCGTGTTGAGGAGGCGGAGGAGGGCATGAGGACCGGGTGCTCTCTCCATGATAGTGAGTAAGGCAGGGAGCGAGTGAACGAGAGAACGAGGGAACCAGCAGGCAATAAAACGGGGAAAGCGGGAGCGGCGCTAGCGCGTGTTCAGCGCGGTGGGATGATTCGGCTGGTGAAGGCCCACTTTGCCACCGCCGGGGAGCGCGATCCTGGTGATCGAACCCCACCGTTCACTCTCAACCGGAGAGCAGGTGACGCGTTTCTGGGCAAGCATCTCTACCTCGGTCTTGAGGTCGTCGCACATCAGGTAGAGCTCGTGGGGACCATTCCGGTCGGCGGTGTGGAAGGCGACTTCAGCCGGCGGCAGGGCGAAGATCAGCCATCCGTGGCCCGCGTCGACGGAGGGGAAGCGAAGAGCGTCACGGAAAAATGCACAGTCCACCTCGGCATCCCTGGTGTAGAGAACAAGATGCGCGCCAGAGATCATCGGTGTTCCATTGCTTTCGGCTCGATTGTAGAGGAAGATGAGCGTTGAGGCCGTTCTCCGGTTGCGAGCAGATTTTACGCGATTAACTTTGTAAAGTGGACTAAGGTGGGATTGGCGCAGAATCGCGTCAATACTATCCTATGACTGAAAATCTTGCGTTCTTCAATCCAGAAGAAAACGTCAGGGCTTGCTTTCCAATGGCAAGAGAGGTTCAATCTGCGCCTCTGCTCTTGTTCGCTTCGATTGCCCCTGCTAGTCTGTCGTTTCTCGGGAAACCCAGGAGGGTAAGAAGTGAGGCCTTCCGTTATTTATTGCCTTTTTCTCGTTGCGTATTCATTATTGTCCAGCCAAATATCCTCTGGGCAGGTGCAACCGGCAGTTAAAGGTCGAAAATTAGAAACGCCGGCGACATGGGATCTGTTTATGGGAGGCTCCTGGGAGACCTCCGCGTCTCAGAACGCTTACGGGTGGGATGGCTCTCTTTCTGAATATCCCTATAGATCGCACCCATGGATCGGTGGAACCATCGATGCCTCGGGGTACTACTACAGCAAGCTGGGAGTAGGAAACCAACTCTTTCCCATCATGGGCGGACCTTCGGTTGTGACCGCTCGCTGGCGCATTCGGCCCTTCGCACGGTGCATGGCCGGCGCAGTATTGAACAGAGTCTCGGCAACGACAATCAACCTGCTGACCGCACCGAGGCGGGGTGATGAATCGATTGTCGGAAATTCGAGGTTTCCTTCTTCTCCGCCTACCATACCGGGCCCAGCCTCGATATCGGAGCATATCGGCGTTTCGGCGGGCGGAGGTGTGGATATGCCGGTGGGCTCCAGGCTTGCGATTCGCGGCCAGGCTGACTGGATCGAATATTGGGTGAAATCTCAAGGGCAAGCTCAGCAGTCTCAGAGCCAGGACGTGATCCGCGCTTCGGGAGGGATTGTGCTGAGGTATTAACTTCCTCCAGCGGGCCTAAAAGTCTGTGGCGCAAGTCCGGTTTTAAAAAGGGCATGGTTTTAGACTGGATGAGACGGCCGATCTCAAGGAGAGCCAGGCTTTCCGCAGGCTGTTAGGGTGTACCGACACCCTGGTGTGAGATGCGTTTGGATTTACGGCGGATTAGGAAACACTGTGTCCCCGCAAGGCCAAGCGAGGTCACCGCTCCCTGATGCTCCCACGCCACCGACGAAAAACCTGTCGTTGGGGACCCCGGATGGTCGCGTTGACTTTTGGCCAGTACCCCTCGGATGCGCCATTTCCCAATCCGCGATGGCGCCTTGGTCTAAATCCACTGGAAAACCGCTATAGGCCAGATGTGTCCGTCCACTAGGCTTCGGCGGTTGTGGGATCGATCATGGTCACAATCTGCGCCACACTGTTGGCGGGAAACCCGCCCAGTGCCGCATGCTCCCGGACGAGGGCTTCATTCGGCGCAGTGTAGATGCAATAGATCTTGTTGGCCGTGACGTAACTATGCACCCACTGGATGGAGGGCCCCAGGCTGCGCAAGACGTTGCAAGACGTTTGCGCTATGGCACGGAGCTGCTCGGTGGAGAGTGAGCCAGCTCCGGGAATCTCGCGTTCAATCACAAATTTCGGCATTGGCGCGCCTCGTTGATGGGGAATTCACAGTAGTGTATACGCGTCCGCTGGCGCTGGTGAAGGGAAAAATCGGGCTGCGGCGGAGGGGAAGGACAGGGGCCGCACATAAGATGGAGGAGGATGGTCAAAAGGGCTCAAGGGCGAGATTGAGGCCCGATTAAAGATTTGTGCAATGGCTCTGCCGCCACATGCGGGAGCGAGCTGATTGGAGAACGATTTTGCCGACGTATCGAAGATCGGTTGTCCGAGCCAGTGAGGGCGCGACGGCGCTGCCCCTGGTGGCGATTGTGGGGCGGCCCAACGTGGGCAAGAGCACGCTGTTTAACCGGCTGACAGGGAGCCGGCGGTCGATTGTGGGCGACGAGCCAGGAATTACGCGCGACCGCATCTATGGCGAGTACGAATGGGCAGGACGGCACTACCGGGTAGTGGATATGGGTGGCATTGTGCCGGACGATCCGGAGCAGATGGCGACGGAGATTTTTGCGCAGGCGAAAGTGGCACTGGAAGAGGCGGACGCGCTGGTAATGGTGGTGGATGCACGCACGGAGCTGGCGCGGCCGGACTACGATTTGGCGCGGTTGCTGCAGCGCGGGGGAAAGCCGTTATTTCTGTCTGTGAACAAGGTGGAAACCGCGTCGCTGGCGGCGGAGGCAGAAAATTTCCGCCGACTGGGAATTCGCGATTTGTATCCGGTGAGTTCGGAGCACGGGCAGGGCGTGGGCGAACTGCTGGATGCGATTGCGGAGGCAATTCCGCAGGGAAAGCAAGTCAGCGAGTCAGCAAGTCAGCAAGTCGGCGAGGAACCCCACCCTAGCCGCAAAAACAGAGACGCGGCTAGAATGGGGCACCCCATCGACGAGGGCGGGGAAGATTCGAGCGAAGGGAAAGACGAGAAGCTAATTCGGACGCATGGGGAGTTTGAGCAGCACGAGATTTCGGTGGCGATCATCGGACGGCCGAATGTGGGCAAGAGCACGCTGCTGAACGCGCTGACGGGAACAACGAGAGCGATTGTGTCTCCAATTGCCGGGACGACGCGCGATGCAGTGGACGAAGTAGTGGAGTTCGAAGGCAAAATGCTCAGGTTTGTGGACACGGCGGGCATCCGGCGCAAGGGCAAGACGAAGCTGATGGCAGAGAAGCTGAGCGTGGTGATGGCGCGGCGGCACCTGGAGGCGGCAGACGTGGCGCTGCTGATTATCGACGCCACGGAAGGCGTAACGGCAAGCGACGCCACGATTGGAGGGTACGCGCACGAGAGCGGGCGCAGCGTGCTGATCGTGGTGAACAAATGGGACGCGGTGACAACGGGGCGAACAGACGGAAAGCCGCCTGCCGACCGGGCGATCTTTGAGAAGCAGCTACGCCGGACGCTCAAATATCTGGATTACGCGCCAGTGATTTTTCTTTCGGCGCTGGAAGCGATCGGGCCAGAGAGAAAAGGCATGGCGCGGGTGCTGCGGGAGGTGGTGAGCGTGGCCAAGGAGCGGCGCAAGCGCGTGTCGACGGGCCAGATGAATCGCTTCCTCGAAAAGATCGATTTCCAGCGCGCGCCGGTGCCGATGGCGAAGCGGGTACGGATTTTTTATATGACGCAGGCGGCCGTGGCGCCGCCGACATTTGTGCTCTTTACCGATCGCGATATAAAGCTGCACTTTGCTTTTGAGCGATTTTTGGAGAACCAGATTCGCGAGGCGTTCGGGTTCAAGGGGACACCGATCTGGTTCAAAGTGAGGGCGCGAAAGGCGCCCAGTGGTCAGTGATCGGTGGTCAGTGGTCAGAGAGACCAGCGGGGTTGGTGGAGGTAGCGATGTTGTGTGCGGAAACTGAGAGCTGGGAAAGGCACAAGTAAAATAGAGTGGTTTCACAGAATTTCGATAAGGGGTCGATCCTGATGCGATATCTGAACCGCGAAGTTTTAGAAAGTCTCTCCGCGGAGAAGTTTCAGCAAGCTCTGCCGTATCCCTACGCTCACATTGATGATTCGCTGACGCCGGAGGGTTTTGCACTGCTGCGCGAGACTCTGCCGGGCGTGGAGCGGTTCGATAAACATGAGGGGATGAAGCGCGGGCATGGGCAAATGCCACACAACCGCTACATGCTGCACTACAAGGCGGGGCTGGAGCTGCCGGCGGCGTGGCAGGAGTTTCTGGACGAGCTGCGGGGCGATTACTATCAGCGGTTCCTGAGACGTCTGCTGGGGCCGCGCACGTACATTCCTACGTTCTCGTGGCACTACGCGTGGGAAGGGTGCTCGGTGTCGCCGCACTGCGACGCGGCGCGCAAGCGGGCGACGCACATCTTCCACTTCAACGATGAAAAGGATTGGGACCAGGCGTGGGGCGGCGAGACGCTGATTCTGGCGGCTGACCGGCCCATTGCGACGCATTCGGGGCCGACGTTTGACGAGCTGAGGGTGGCCGCGGGACATGGGCCGGCGGGTAACGGAAGCCTGCTGTTCCAGCGCACGCCGCACTCATGGCATGGGATGAAGGCGCTCACCTGTCCACCGGGGAAGCTGCGCCAGATTTTTTCAGTCACACTGAACATTCCGACGGTGCAGGTGTGGTGGCGGAAGATGCGCGGCAAGGATCCAGACGGATTCCGGCTGAAGGCGTAAAGACAGGGAACTAGGGAACAAGGGAGCGAGAGGACAGGGAATAGGGACTAGGGACTAGGGAATTTCCGCACGCGAGGTACGCTGTGATGCTTTTCGAATTGCTTTTCCTCGCGTTCCTGCTGGCCACGGTGATTGCGCTCTTCGTCGCTGTCGTCTTGTTGATGCGCGGTGCGCGGCAAAGCGGGAAGCGGATTTTGTTGACGCTGGGTGTGAGCTGGGCCGTCTACCTTGCGGTCGTAGCGATGGTTTCCGGGACGACGCCGCAGCGCATTATTCCGATGGGGCAGGATCGCTGCTTCGATGAGATGTGCTTCGCAGTAGTTCATGCTGAAACGGCAGCGGAACTCGGCCTTCCCGGCCAGGCTGTAAAAGCTCACGGCATCTTTTTTGTGGTTACGATTCGAGTGGGCAGCCATTCCAGAGGCCGGACGCAGCGTGAAGGCGGCTTGCGCGCAATGCTGTGGACTGCGGGGAAGAGCTATGAGGTTTCGTCTGAAGGGCAGAGCGGCTGGGAGGCGGCCTATGGGGCCAGCGCTCCGCTTGATGCGCGCCTGGAACCGGGCGAGAGCGTCGAGAGCGTACAGGTCTTCGATCTGCCTAAAGATGTTTTAGCGCCAGGGCTCGTCCTGAGCCATGGCTTCACACCGGGCTACTTCGTGATTGGCGAGTCGCCCGTCTTCCGCAAGCCGACCTTGATGCGGATCACGCCGTAGCAACTTACTGCTCGACGCCAGTGGGCTGGCTCGAGGAGGAGGACGAGCTGCCTGGGGCGTCGGTAAGGGTTTTGATGTGGATGCTGGCTTCGGTTTCGGGAATGGTGCCGTCGTTGGCCTGGACTTGGGTAGGCCTGCCCTGGATGAGGATGCGCTGGGTGGCTTTGCCGCGGGCAGGAACAAGGACGCGCTGGGTGACGGACGTATCGCCGTTGCTCACTGTGACGGGGATTTCGGCGGCGGCGTAGCCGGAGTTGGAGAGGTTGACGGCGACGATCCACGTATTGGCGTCGGGACCTGAAGCGGCTTCAGACGGGGTTGGCGCGGGCTGCACAGACGACGAGGATTTGGACAAATGAGGCATGGGCGGCGGGGGCCCCGCGGCCGGGGTGGGATAGACGCTGTCAATGGAGATGTCGGGCAGGCCTTTGTCGCTGTTGACCCAATCGGAAAAGAACCAAGAGAGATCGCTGTGGAGGCCGGCCTTCCACCCCACCGACGAAGAACTGTCGCCCGGAGCCCCGGTCTGCAACCCCTGCGACGAAGAGGTGCCGCCGCCCCGCTGCGCGGCCAGGGCATGCTCAAGCAGTTTCTCAAAGGTGCCATGACCGGCGTCTGCGCCCAAGCCTCGTGCGGCATCGGCGGCGGGATCATAGGAACGCAGAGCGGCAGAGAGCGCAGGGTCGCCGATGAGATCGCAGAGCATCCAGAAGACGTAAGTGGCTTTGGTGCGATAGTAGACGGGCGAGGTGGCCTGTGCGAGCGGCTGGCCGGGGCTTACGCCGGGACTGGGCGGCTCCGCGAGCGCGAGGGCCATGCGGCCGGAGCCGAGGGCCTCGAGCGCCTTTTGGCGGCCGGACTGTTTTTGAAGCCAGAGCGTCCCCATGAAGTGGGCGACGCCTTCACTGAGATATGCGCGGGGAGAATTCATCCAGGCGTGGGTAAGTGCGTGGGCAAAGACGCCCGTAAGCTGATCGGGTGTGGCCTCGCGAATGGCGGTCGCGAGCATTGAGCTGGTTTCAAAGGGTGCGTCCTGAAGGTCGGGGAGATCGAGGATGGTGAGCTGGGAGCGTGGCTTCTGGCCCAGCCAGCCTTGGAGAAACGGCGTAACTGCGGCGGCGGCAGAGACCCATGCGGGCACGGCGGCTTGGTTGGCGGGGAGGGTCCACAATGTCGTGTTGGTGGCCTGCTGAGACGTGCGGATGGCGACGAAGAGGCTGGGGGCCTCAAATCCGAGGATTGCGTTGTCGAGGGTAGCCGTGGCAATGCCTGCGACTTCGGCAGTTGTTGAGTCAGTAACGGAGAGCGGCGCGGGCTGGCCGTTGATGAGTGCGACTGTGGGCGGCTGGCTGTGGGGAAATTCATCGCTGAGGCGCAGAGTGAAGTGCGCGCCAGCCAGGCGCAGCTTGTGCTCACCCATTTCGTCAAAGACGCGCGCGCCGTCGCCGAGGAGGACGGGAACGCTGGAGACGGGATACCAGACGACGTTGCCGAAGCCGCGCAGTCCGGTGAAGTCGACGCCGATCGCGTCCCAATCCGAGCTGAGGGCGACATCAGATGGTGTGCCGATGGCGAGGAGCCGCTGCGCAGATTGGGCGATGGCGCCGGAGTAGGTGACGTCGAGTTGGAGAGTTGCGCCGGCAGCGAGGGGCGCGGAGAGCGGGATAGCAGCCTCGTGCAACTGGCCGGTATGGTCAACGTCGGAGTTGAGCGTGGCCACGGTGAAGGCGACGTCGCGCGCGCCAACGCGGATGCGCTCCCAGTTGAGCGAAGAGGAGATTTGCAGTGGGATGTGGGCGAGCGGGGTCTTGCCGTCGTTGCGTATCGTGAGCTGAGCGCGGACGGCAATGAAATGCTCGGCGGAGCGGAGATGCACGTCCATATCGAAGGCGGTGAAGGTGACGGCACGGCGCTCGGCATCGGTGGCCTTGGGCGCGGCAACAGGTTGGCCGGCGGATAGCGGCGAGCCGGGAGCAGTAGTCGTGGTTTGGCCGTTCTGGTCGGTGGAACGGGAGAAGATGACCTGACCGTGGGGCTGCTGATCCTGCGGGGATGCGAGCGCGGGAGGAGATTGCGATGCGGCGGAGATTGCCGCGATGAAGATTGCAATTGCAGTAAAAAGACGTGATGCCCGGGCGATCGGGGCCATTGCGCAATTCATGAACCGAGGCCTTTCTGTTTCCTGGACCTGGAAGTCTGGCCCTCCCACGCTTTCGCCGGCGCACCGACGAAACCACTGCGTTTGGCAGCATTTTGGACGGGTGACGTGGTAGATCGGGCAGCAGCAGCGTGGCGTTGACGAGCGGCCTCAAAAAGGACGACGGCTCCAGCGGCGGAGACGTTGAGCGAGGTGACGCCACCGGCCATGGGAATGCGAAGGATGTGATCGCAGGTGCTGCGCACGAGATGGTGCAGGCCGGCTCCCTCGCGGCCGAGGACGACGACTAGATTGCCGGTGAAATCGAACTGGTCGTAGTCGGTGTGGCCACTTTCGTCGAGACCGACAATCCAAAGATTGTTGCGCTTGAGGTCCTCAAGAGCGCGGACGAGATTGACGACGCGGGCGATGCGGAGGTGCTCGGCGGCACCGGCGCTGGCTTTGACGGCTGCGGCGCTGAGTGGAGCAGATCGGCGCTCGGTGAGGATGACGCCGTCAACACCGGCGCCATCGGCGACGCGAAGGAGAGCGCCGAGATTTTGTGGATCTTCAACGCCATCGAGGGCGAGGACGAGGCGCGCAGCCGCGGAATCAGCAGGATCGGGCGCGAAGAGGTCTTCGATGGAGAGGAATTCCTGAGGGTGGACTAACGCGACGACTCCCTGGTGGGCGGGAGTTTTGGCGGTGAGGGTGAGCTGCTCGCGCGCCTCCTCGCGAACACGGACGCCAGCCTGGCGGCATTGTGCGACGAGACGGTCGAGACGGGCGTCGTGGCGCTCGCGAGCGATCACGACGTGATCGAAGCGGCGCCGGCCGGCCTTGAGGGCTTCCTCGACCGGGTGCAGACCGTAGAGAACTTCCATAAAGATAGTTTAGTTTCTGCGAGTGCGATGAGGACAGTTTGGCGCTTTCGAGGCGGTAGGGACAGCTATTGGGAGGAATAAACAAAGGGCGCTGACTCGTGTTGTGCCAGCGCCCTGTTGAGTGCGAAAGATTGACGGGACCTTAGACAAAGTGGCCGCTGCCCTTCTGCTGCCACTGCTGCATTTGCTGGCGGAACTTTTCCATCTGCTGCCGGAGCTGCTTCATTTGATCCTGGTTGAAGCTCTTGCGGAACACTTCCATTTGCTGGCGGAGCTGGTCCATTTGCTGCGGATCCGTTTTGAGGTTTTGCATGCTTTCAGCGAGCTTTTCGGCCTGCCGACGGAGTTGGTCAACCTGTTCGGGGCTGACCTGGAGGGGCATATCGCCCATTTGTGCGCGCAGTGCGTCGGCCTGAGCGGAGAGCGCGTTTGCCACATCGAGATCGAAGAGCGGAGAATCTTCGGCCATGAGAGCATCGTTGCCGGACGCGAAAATATTCTCATATTCAACCGCGCCGCGATGCTTCGAGTCGACCTGCAGGGTGAGTTGCTGCTGTTTCTTGTCGCGAAGGATGGTGACCTGCACGGGCTTGCCAACGTTGGAGCGGAGGGAGCGATCCCAATCGGCCGAGGTGGCGATGGAATCGGGGCCAACTTTGAGAATCACGTCGAAGGCCTTGAGGCCCGCTGCGGCTGCTTCGCTCTTTTTGGCGACCTGCTTGACCATGAGACCGCCCGAAACGCCGAGGTACTCAGACATTTGCGAGGTAAGGGGCTCCACGAGCGCGCCGACATTCAAAGTACCGGTAAAGAGCGACATATGGAAGCCGCCGGAGACGGGGGCGCCACCGCTGCCCGGAAGGATTCCCAAGCCCGACGGCGGAAGGGGCGAGATGCCGTCGGCATCGACGCCGATCTTGCTCCAGATGGCCTTTTCCATTTCTTTGCGGTCAACCAACTGCACGGCGAGAGTTTGGATGTTGCCGTCGCGGCTGATTTCGAGGCTGACTTTACGGCCCGGAGGAATCTCGCGCAAGATGCGGCGCAGCGCCTCGGCGCTTTCAATGGTCTGGCCGTCAATGGCGAGGACAACGTCATTGACTTTCAGGCCAATTTGGCCGGCAGGCGCGTCGTGGTCGATGAGCGTGATGACGGCGCCGCGCACTTCCTTGAGCTTGAGTGCCTGCGCTCTATCCACGTCAACATCAGAGACATCGACGCCGAGGTAGCCTGGCGTGCCGGTGTGTGCGAGCAGCGGACTGGTGTCTTCGAAGAAAGGCGCCAATCCTTGGGCCTGGCCATGGGCCGCAGGCGGGGCCACAACGAGTAAGGTTGCGGTCACAGCGAGCGCGGCAAAGATGAGATGCGATTCTAATTTACGGTACGGCCTCAAAAGGAATTTCATTGCTTCTTCTCCCCGGTTCATCTTTATCCGGTCTGCGCTCTTGTATGACGGCGCGATGACCGGAAGGGTATGCAAAGTTACTGAATTTCGGACACCCGGCTCAAAACCTGCCGAGAAACATTTCTGATCTGAGGACTATCGTCAGAATTGGAAACCGAATAGAGAACCTGGCGGACGCTGGTATCGGCGTCGACAGGCTCGAGCAAGCCGATGGCAGCGGTGCGGACGGCGGGGTCGCTGTCGTTTAGCACCGCTTCAAGAACGGCGTCGCGAACGCGCACATCGTCGGCCACGTAGGGCTGCAGGCCCTCGAGCGCCTTTTCGCGGACCTTGGAGCTTCGGTCGCGCCGCAAGGCCACCATAAGCGCTTCGCGGATGCCGGTGGGCTGGCAACTGTGGCCAGCGCGGCACTCGGCCGCCAGCAGCGCGACAGAATCATCGCGAATGCCAGGCGAGGCGGCATCTGCAGTGGCAAGCATGAGCAACTGCCTGATGGCGGGGTCGTCGAGCGAGCCCTCGATCTGTCGCGGGACGACCTGGTTGTAGCTGACGTCGACGATCTCGCTGTTGGGCTGGCGCACGATGGCGGAGATGCCGGCCACATTAGCCAATTGCGGCGGCACCGCGGCGGATGGCGCTTTGAGTGCGGTTGACGCCGCTGCTTGCGTAGCCGCAGCGTGGGCAGCACGGCTCTGCGCATACTGGAAGCCGCCGAGAAGGCCCGCACCGGCTCCAGCGACGAGCAGAAGCAAGGCCGCAACCGGAGCGGCCTGGAGGCTGGCAAAGTTATTGAGGATTCGCTCGCCCATACGCTCATACCAGCGCTTGGGCGGGAGCGCGTCCAACGCTTCGTCAAGACGAAGATGCGCGCGGGCTATGAGATTCGGTGGCGGCTCGACGACGGGATGAGCATTGGCGAGAACCTTGAGAGCCACCACCTGTTCCTGCTCGCTTTGGCAGTGCGGGCAGCCGAACAAGTGTCGCTCGAGTTCATGGACCAACTCGTCAGGGAGCTCACCATACGCCGCCGTGACCATTCGTTCATGTGCTAGTTCGCAATTCATAGTTACGTCCTTCCAGCCCCAAAAATTCAGCTCTAATTTACTTTCAGCTCTTCGCTTTCAGCGTTCAGCTCTAACGTGCCTTTGGTATTCTTCGTTACTTCAACTCCGCCAACTGCAAACGCAACTTCTTCGTTGCGCGGAAGAGGGTGTTTTTGGCGGTCTCTTCCGTGGTGTTCAACATTTCGCCAATGGTGCGCAGGCGCAATCCCTGGTAGTGCTTGAGTTCGAAGACCATCCGCTCACGCGGCGTCAGCTTGGTAAGGGCCGCCTGGATCTTTTCGCCCAGCATTTTGCGGTCGAGCTCGCGAGCGGGGTTGGAGAACGACCGATTGTCGGAAACGGATGCCAGGACGTCGATCTCGTCTCCGGTGCGATCAACCACCACAGCGTGGTCCTCGCGGCGAGTCTTGCGGCGGCGCAACTGGTCGAGACAGAGGTTGGTTACGATGCGATAAATCCAGGTATAAAACGAGCACTCGAAGCGGAAGTTGCCGATGTAGCGATAGGCTTTGAGGAATGCTTCCTGGTAAATGTCTTCAGCGTCCTGCTCTGAGCCGGTGAGGTGCAGGGCGAGACGCAGAACCTGGTGCTCATACTGGCGCACGAGCGCGTCAAAGGCGACGCGGGAACCGGCCTGAGCCTCGCGGATCAGATCCATTTCATGGGCACGGCTCTGTACGCGCTCCTGACTCCGGCTCGCGTCCTCGCGCCTCGCTCCGCCCATTGCTCTTGTCGCAGCCACGCCTGGAGTGGATTGTACCCTTCCACCGGCTGGCCATGCCAAAGTGGAAGCCGCCTGGGCAAGAGTCATAGGTGGGGTCATGGAAACACCGATCGCATCCGTAGCCATCGCCACTCCGCTCGCGGAAGATGAAGCCTGTGCGCATCCCAATAGACGTGGAATGATGGGTTTGGTCACCAAAGAGGCTAGGAACGGGGGACGTAGTGCCCTGGGGCCATAGGGAGGTAGGGATATGGGAACGTGCGGAGCAAGTCGGTAAGGACTGGAACCTGCGTGGGAAGCGCGGCTTAGAGCGGGCGGCCGTAAACTGAGGAAACGATGACTGGAAATCTGTTTGATGGCTTAGAGGACGAGGGAAAACATCGGGTTTCGGATGGGTGGTATACGGCGCACTGCGACGGTGGGGCGCGGGGCAACCCGGGCCCGGCGGGTTACGGGGCGGTGATTGAGGACCCAGAGGGGCTGGTGGTGGCCCGGCTGAGCGAGTACCTGGGGCGGCAAACCAATAACTATGCAGAGTACAAGGGGCTGCTGGCCGTGCTGGATTGGGTTCTGAAGCATGGCGCCAAGCGGTTGTGCGTGGTATCGGACAGCGAACTGATGGTACGGCAGATGAAGGGGCGCTACAAAGTGAAAGCTCCGGGACTGAAGCCACTGTGGGAGGAAGCGCAGCAACGTGCGGCGCGCCTTGAAGACTTTGAGATGCGGCATACGCTGCGTGGCGGGAACAAGGAGGCGGACCGGTTGGCGAATGAGGCGATGGATAGAGGGCAGCGGGGTTAGCGGGGTTGGCGGGGTTGGCGGAGCTGGCGGGTTAGGCCGATTTGCTTTCTCGAATGCATTCTGAAAGAGGATAGAATAGGGTGCCTATCCCAAAACTTCAGCTCATGGGGCGCTCGAATGCCCGGATTCTTACGCAATTCATTTCGGTTCGTTTGCTCGCAAAGGGGTTTGGCACTAACGGTATGCACCGCTCTTCTTCTGCTTGTCCCTTTCATCCTTTGGCGCAGAAGCACCGTTCGGTCGGAACTCGTTCGGCTCCAGCGCGAGCGCGGTTACCGGCTGGTTTCAGTCGAGGTGTTTGACAACAAGGTCTACACGATTTCGTTTGCGGACCGCGCGATGAGGCCGTCCAAACCGTTCCTTGATCAAGGATCCGTGGAAAGGGGCACGGTTTCGCCCGATGGGACAAGGATTGCGTTTTCCCATTGCCTGCCCCCGGGCTTTACGCACCCTACCCCAAATGCGCAAGAGTGCCCCAGCGGCTTTGTTCTGGCTACCGTGCGAACCGACGGAAGCGGTCTGAAGGACTACCAGGGCTTGGTGAATCAAGGCTCGTCTATCTGCTGGTCCCACGATATGTCGAAGCTGGTAACAACGATGGACGACCGCCGGCAAGAGCAGGGTTGGTCCAATGACAAATTGCTGATTTTCGATCTCAACACCGGGCAGACTGAGGTAGTCGACAGCGATCTAAACGCCTTTGTCGCTCCCCAGTGCTGGTCGCCCGACGACAAGCAGATTGTCTATACGGTCAACAAGCCTCGGGGAATTCGCAGCCTGCGTCTCTTTGACAGGCAGACAAAGACATCGAAAGAGATTGCCAGCGGAGGTTTTGGGACCTGGTCGCCTGATGGGAAGTGGATTGCGTACCTTTTCTGTCCGCCGTCTTTGCGAGGCTGTGCCTATTACCGCATTCTCACTTCCACCGGCGAGAAGAAGCTGCTGTTCGCAACCGAAGCCGAGACCGGGCTATCGTGGTCGCCCGACTCGCGTTTTGTGGCTTATGTCAGCATCGCAGGGCTAACCGAAAGGAAACCGTGGGAGATGATGCGCGAGGAGGTAAGGCTTCGCGTCAGGCGGCTCGAAGATGGCGCGGAATATCCATGCGCCAGTTTCTATGATGGCGACATGATGTGGTTTGACTGGGCAAGTTGAAAACTTCTCCTGAGGTGTCACCAATTTGTGGACGGGAGCGCCTGCTCAGCTGGCGGTTTAAGCAGATCGGGCGAAGATCTGGTTCAGGTCGCGACTGCTGGCAGCGTCTTTGGTGAAGGTGAATGTGCCGTGATCGCGCATTTCATGAGCTGCACGGAGGAATGCGCCGAGGGCTGCGCGGGATAGAGCACTGCCGACGCTGATGCGTTTAACGCCGAGTTGAGAGAGCGTTGTCAGGTCGAGCGGAGGATCGCCGAGGCCGGCGAGCACGTTGACTGGGCGGTCGACGGAACGGATGACGGACTCGATGTCTTCGCGGCGGGTGAGGCCAGGCGCGTAGAGAATGTCGGCACCCGCTTCCTGATAGGCCTGGAGCCTGCGGATGGTGTCGTCGAGATCGGGACGACCTGTGATAAAGTTCTCGGCGCGAGCGGTGAGCGTAAAGGGGAAGGTGAGGGCGCGCGCTGCCTCAGCGGCTGCCGCAATGCGCTCGGCGGCGACACCGATTTCGTAGATAGGATCTTCGGGACGGCGGGTTGCGTCTTCGATGGAGCCGCCGACCAATCCGGCAGCGGCGGCAAGCAAGATGGTTTGCGCGGCGTCCTCGGGGGAATCGCCGTAGCCGTTTTCGAGATCGCCGCTGACGGGCAGATCGACGGCAGCGGCGACGCCGGCTACGTGCTCCAACATGGCGTCGCGGCCGACCTGACCGTCAGGCTTGCCGGCCGAGAAAGCAAAGCCGGCGCTGGTGGTAGCCATTGCTTCGAAGCCCAGGTGCGCGAGAAGGCGCGCTGAGCCGACGTCCCATGGGTTGGGAATGACAAAGGCACCATCGCGCTCGTGGAGGGCGCGAAAGATACGGGCTTTTTCGATTTGCGTGAGCATGGAATCTCGTTTTGGCTTGAGCCTCTGAACCCACCCTAGCGGCAAAAACAAGAACGCCGCGAGGGTGGTGCACTCCGGACCTTTGGAGTTGGAGCCAGAGCGCGGAAGTTTTTCTTAAGCATCGTGGTATCCCAGGTCTAAAAATGGAGACCTGGGGCACCCAGATCGCTTCCCATATCTATACTTTGCGGCCGAGGTCGTTGCGCCAGGCGTGGTGGTCGCTTTCGAGCAGGTGGTCGGAGCACTCGGGGCCCCAGGAGCCGGCGAAGTAGTTGGGGAAGACCTCAGGCTTTTTTGCGGCCCAGGCTTGCAGGATGGGCGTGTAAAGGGCCCAGGTGGTCTCAACGCCGTCGCGGTGGGCGAAGAGGGTCTGGTCGCCGAGCATGGCATCGAGGAGGAGGCGCTCATAGCCGTTGGCGCTGGACTTGCCGAAGGCATTCTCATAGTCGAAATCCATATTGACGGGGCAGACGGTCATCTCGGGTGTAGTGGGCACCTTCGCGCCAAAGCGCAGGGCGATGCCCTCGTCGGGCTGGATGCGGATGGTGAGGAGGTTGGGCTGAATCTCGCTGCATGGGCCGGAAAGCGCCATGCGGTTGAAGATGAGGAGCGGCGGCTGCTTGAAGAGGATGGAGATTTCGGTGGCGCGCTTCTTCATGCGCTTGCCGGCGCGGAGATAAAAGGGCACGCCGGCCCAGCGCCAGTTTTCAATCTCGAGGCGGAGAGCGGCATAGGTCTCAGTGCCGGACTCGGGATTGACGCGTTCTTCGTCGCGATAGCCAATGACGTGCTGGCCGTCGACGATGCCGGGACCGTACTGACCGCGGACGGTGTGGAGGATGGGGATGGGCGGAATGGCGCGCCAGACTTTGAACTTTTCGCGGCGCACACTGTCAGCTTCGAAGCTTGACGGCGGCTCAAGGGCAACGAGGGAGAGCAACTCCATCATATGGTTCTGGACGACGTCGCGCAGAGCGCCGGCCTTTTCGTAAAACGGGCCACGGCCTTCGACGCCGAGGGTTTCGGCGACGGTGATTTGCACGTGGTCAATGTAGTTGCGGTTCCAGACCGGCTCAAAGATGCCATTGGCGAAGCGGAAGACGAGGAGATTCTGGACGGTTTCCTTGCCGAGATAGTGATCGATGCGGAAGACCTGGCTCTCGCTGAAGACGGCATTGACCTGGTGGTTGAGCTCGCGGGCTGAGTCGAGATCGTGGCCAAAGGGCTTCTCAATGACGATAGCGACGCGACCTTTTTCAGGTTGCGCCAAGCCGTGTGCGCCAAGATTCTCAATGATGCCGGTGAAGAACTCGGGCGCGGTGGCGAGGTAGAAGAGACGATCGTCGCCGATTCCCTTCTCTTTGGCAATGCGATCGAGTTCCGTCTTCAGAGCGCTGTAATGATTGGGGTCGTCAAAGTTGAGGGGAAAGTAGCTGATGTGGCTGACGAAGCTATCGAGCTTGGGATCGCTCTTGTCTGCACCGCCGAAGTCAAGGATGCCCTCACGCATGTCAGCGGCAAACTCATCGCCGAGGGGGCGGCGCGCCACGCCGACGATGGCGAACTTGGTGGGCAGAAGACCGGCCTGCCATAGATGAAAAAGCGCTGGAAGAAGCTTGCGCTTGGTGAGGTCGCCCGAGGCTCCAAAGATGACGAGAATGCCAGGGTCGGGAATGCGTTCGCCGCCCCTGGGTACCTGGGAAAGATCCTCGGGGCGAACTGTCATTTGCATGGTTGCCATGGTTGATTTCACCTCGGAGAAGCAGCCTTTAGCTATTAGCTTCTAGCTGTGAGCCCATGGTGAGATGGGCACATTTGTCAACTTTCGATGAAAAACGATCGCAGCTTCTTCGTGTCGAGGATAAGTTTCCGATCGGCGCGAAGAAGCTGGGAGCTAGTGGCTAAAAGCTAGCCTTTCGCTTTGGCGAAGCGCTTGTTGACTTCAGCCCAGTTGACGACGTTCCACCAGGCAGCGAGGTAGTCGGGGCGTCGGTTCTGATATTTGAGGTAGTAGGCGTGCTCCCAGACGTCATTGCCGAGGACGGGATAGAGGCCCTGCGAGAGCGGCGAGTCCTGATTGGCGGTGGTGATGACTTTGAGCTTGCCGCCTGTGAAGACGAGCCATCCCCAGCCGGAACCGAACTGCTTGGCCGTCGTTTCATTGAACGTCTTCTTGAAAGCGTCGAAGTCGCCGAAGTCGGCCGAGATCTGCTTGGCGATGTCGCCAGAGGGGTGACCGCCGATGCCAGACGAGTTTGCCTTGCCCATGATGTTCCAGAACATGGTGTGGTTGGAGTGGCCTCCGCCGTTGTTGCGGACCGTGCCTCGGATATCTTCAGGGACCGCGTTTAGATCGCTGATGAGGTCGTCGACGGATTTGGCGGCCAGGTTGGGATGACTGGCAATGGCGGCGTTCACATTATTGATGTACGCCTGGTGGTGCTTGTCGTGGTGAAGATGCATGGTTTCAGCGTCGATGAAAGGTTCGAGCGCGTTGTAGTCGTAAGGAAGCGGTGGTAATTCGTATGCCATAGGGAAGATCTCCTCCGTTCGGATTGTAATTTGTGGATTTGACCCGGTTGCTCTGTGGGTAACTCCGGCGCGGGACGATGATGACCAACGGGGCACCCGGAACGCAAGGCACGGGGAACTCGATAAACCCAATTTTCACATGCGCAGCAATGCCTTCTGGAGTGATGGATGCGGAAATGGGCGGTTGGGGTGCGGGAAAGTTGGCAACCAAGTTGCTTCGGACGGGATCGATACTGAAAAACAGTGAGGGACCGGGTCCAAGGGCGACAACGCCGGCCCGAATGATCTACAATTCCGCGCAAACCAACCTGAAGCGAGCCGATGATTCTTTCTGGGCCCTGCGCCGGCGGGGGGATTCGCGCACTCGAAATGCAATGTACGGAGGACGGAATACGGATGGAAACGAAGCGCGTAAGGCAAAACTATTGGGCCATCGCGGTTGCCGCGGTGGCGTGTTTCCTGTTCGAAGCAGCGTGGTACTCGTTTTTTATGCAGGCGTGGCTTGACGGCATTGGGCGCAGCAAAGCTTGGCTGATGAGCTCGGGAGTCAATCCGAACCTGCAATACGGGACAGCGCTGATTTGCGCGGCACTGATTGCGACGGCGATCTCCTGCGTTACCCAGTTGACCGGGCCGCAGACGGCATGGCGCGGCATGCGTGTGGCTGCGGTGCTTTGGCTGGGCTTCGTGCTCACCACCTGGGCTACGGAGTACGTCTTCGAAGTGCGCACCTATGCGCTTTTCGCCATCAACACCGGGTTCTGGTTGATTGGGATGGTGCTGATGGGAGCGATTGTGGGAGCGTGGAAGAGGAAAGCAAAGACTGGGGAATAGGGACGTAGGGACTAGTCGGGTGGTGGGTAGAAGGGCAGCTTTTCGTTTTTCTGGTTGGCGCGTCGCACGGTGGCATCGTCAAAGAGCAGCGCGGGAGCAATGACCGTGGCCGGAGGATCTCCGAAATAATTGGCGAGCCAGAGGTCTTTACCCGCGGCCTCGACACTGGAGCGAAGGGCGCGGTCGTCAATATCGCCCAGCACAGCGCCGCGAACCAACTCGCGTTTGCCATCGGAGCTGATGCGGTAGAGCAGGCGCGGCGTCATTTCGCCGCCCATGGTTTGAACGAAATAGACGCTCGACAGGCCGCGATCTTTGGCGATGGCATGGAGCTTTTGATTGAGCTCTTCGGTGGTGAGGCCATTTTCCGCAGTGATTTTAAGGACGCTGATCATGGGGCGGGCGGGTCCGGTGATGCCGGCACGGCCGTGGCCGTTCGATTGCGAGAAATCGCGCACAGGTTGGCGGCCGATGAGGTAGCTGTCGAGGCGGCCGGCGTCGACGAGCTTGACGGCCTGCGCGGGAACGCCTTCATCATCGACATCGTACGCGCCGAGGAGACCTTTGCCGTCGAAGGTCCTCAAGCTGGGATCATCAACGACACTCATGAAATCGGGCAAGACGCGAGCGTGATAGCTCGAGGCGAATGCGCCGTTCGTGCGCGCCTCAGTGCCGAGGCCCGGGCGCGTGGCTGTGACTGCAGCGGCAAGCAGAGCGCGCAGGGTATCGGTCGCTGCATCGGCCGAGAAGAGCAATGGGCCGTGATACTCCTCCTCAACGAGCGGCGCCTTGCGCAGGTCGGCAAGCGAGGCAATCTCATCTGCTGCATGTTTGTTGAAATCGGATTCGGAGTCGAGGTCTGCGGGCGAAGTGCCTGATGAGCCATAGGAGCGGTCGAGGCGCATGCCATCGGGAGCCTGCGCGCCGGCAGCAAATGATTCCTGATACTCGGCCGCGGATTTTCGAACGATTGTTCCCTCGCTGGTGACGAGCCAGGTGGTGCTGGCACGGGCGCGAAAGCTGGCAGTGGAGTATTCGATGTCGCGCTGATTGCGAGCGACGGCGGGGTCGGTGCGGAAGAGGCCGCTGTAGTGCGCGACGCGCTGGACCCAGGCGTTTTCATCCAGATGAAGCGCGATGGGATCGGCAAGCGAGATGACAGGTTTCTCCCGGCTGAAGTCATCGGCTTGCGGCGGCGTTTGCACTTGTTTCAATGCCGCCTGCTTTTGCGCATAGGCTGAGAGCGCGTTTTTGTAGGCCTGATCGGTTGCGTTCCACAGCGCGGAGCGGAGGGCGATGGGGTCGTTGTCGAGAGCGGCCAGCTCAAGTGAACCGTCGCCGCGGCCGCCTGAGCTGTCGGTTTTGTAATCGCCTACGCGAACAGTGACGCGGGCGACACGCTGGTGTGCGTGCTGCGCGCCCTGGCTGGAACCGAACTCCGCCGTTGTGGAGAAGTCGTCAACTTCTTCAACGCGGTACTGGATGAAGAACGGCTTGGCGAAGCCTTTTAGCTGAAGTTGGCTCAGGCTGCGATCGAGCTCGGTGAGCATGGCCTTGAGGACTGGATCTTTTTCGGCGTCGGCGCGGGTTTGTGCAGGCGCGATGTTTGCGGTGAGGAGGAGGCCGGCCAAGGCCGCGGTGGATGCGAGGAATCGCGCGAGATGCGAACGCATTCCCCACCCTAAAGCTCTCCGCTTCACTCCGAACTTTAGAATGGGGCACCCCAAGGAGTTCAGAGTGATTGAACCGTTCGGATTCATTGGGCCTCCTTGGCAGCGGGCGCTGATGAATCCGTGCCAGGGATGGGCAGAATGGGCGGGCGCGCGGTGCCTTGCGGCTGGCGCTGAGTTTCAATGGTGCTGAGAAGCATGGCAGGAGCGACGGCGCTGACGGGGATGGTGCCGGATTCTGCTCCGCACTCGCCGTTGAAAACCTCGCTTTGATCGCCGGTAGCGACGATGCTCTTCATTGCGGCTAGAGGAGTTCCGACAATGCTGACGCCGCGGACGAGCTCGTCGGGACGACCATCGACATAGACGCGCCAGACAACGAGCGGAATCACCTGAAAAGCCTGCGGCGAACTGCGCTGCGTGACGGCGAAGCCGGAGGAGATGTCTTCAAAGTAGAGACCGTAGGGCTTGCCCTGCGTTTTGGCTTCTTCAATGAGTTGCTCGCGGAGTTTTCCGTCTGGAACTGTCTTGGTGGAAGTCACGATCAGGTTGCCCTGGCGGCCAGTGGGCACGTGGCCGGTTTCAGCGCGACCGTGGCCGTTGGACGCGTCGAAGCTGGCGATGGGCAGGCGCGACATGAGGAAGGTTTTCAAAACGCCGTCCTGGATGAGATCGACGCGCTCTGCTTTCTGGCCTTCGTCATCGTACTGATAGCTGCCGCTCAGCCAGGTTTTGCCGAATGTAGTCATGGTGGGATCGTCAGCGACAGACAGAAAGTCGGGCAGGATGTCTTTGCCGACGTCCTTGGTAAAGGTTTGCCCTTCCTCCTCGCCGCGCTGGCGCTGGCCCTCAAGCCGATGGCCGAGCACTTCGTGAAAGAAGACCGCGGCGGCGCGGCCGGAGAGAATGGCTGGTCCGTCAAAAGGCTCCGTGACCGGAGCTTTGCGCAGAGATTCAAGGCTATTGCCCAATTCGCGCATGGCTGCTTCAAGAGTTGCCTGGCTGGGAAGGCCGGCGGCGGTTTCGGCCTCGAAGGTCTGCTCGCGGAAGAGATCCATGCCATCTTCAGCGCGCGTGACAGCGACGGCTACCAGGCGCGCCTGGAGGTGCGGCGTGACAATTTGCGAGCCTTCGGACGAAGCAAAATAATCTGTCTCGTTTTGAACCGTCAGCATCACCATGTTCTGGTAGACGTCAGGGTAGTCGCGGAAGATTTTCGACAGTTCTCTCACCCGCTGCTCCCATGCAGCGCGGTCGACAGCGACGGGTGGGGCCACTGCGCCGACGTAGGTTTGCGGCGCTTGCTGGCTGAAATCGGGCGAGGTGTCTTCTTCCTTGGCGCGCACCTGGGCCTCGGTCTTGACGCGCAAGTAGCTGTCAAGCGCGTTGCCGTAGCCAGTATTGGTGGCCAGCCAAAGCGAACGCGCAAGGGCTTCGCGGTCGTCTCCAAGAGGCAGTTGCAGACTGTTGACGGCGGACCCACGATGCGTGCCATGGGTATTGTCGAGCGAGGATGAACCGACCCGGACCTGCACGTCGGCTACGCGAGTGCGGCCTGCCGAGCTGTCAACCAGAGCGCCGTACTGGGCGCGAATGGTGACGTAACTCGCCTCACTGACGGAGTAGCTGAGGAAGTAGGGCGGCAACTGCTTGTCGCCATCCGATGCGGCGGACTTGCCGAGCGACGTAAAGGCGCGATGCAGCTCGGTGGTCATGGCGTCGAGGAGGACGGGTGTCGATGGCTGTGCGCTGGCCACCGCCGGGATGGGAAGCAAAGCAACCAAGGTTCCTGCGGCCGTAAGGACCGAGCGGCTTAAGGTGCGGCGGGGCGACGTCCGGCGCATAGAATTGTCTGGCGTAAGTGGTGGGAGTTCGAGTAAAAGCATCTGTGTGTCTGATTGTCGCAGGTTTATTGAAATATAGGAGATGATATGACATTTTGGCGTTCCGTGCTGGTTTTGGCTTGCCTGGTTGCGTTTCTGGCGGGCATGATTCCCCAGCCGCTGGCCGCGCAGGCCGCATCGACGCCGTCTGCTCCGGCTACGGCTGCGAGTGCACCAGCTACGGCCTCAAATTCCGCGCAGGCTTACACTCTGTCACCGGACAAGCTGGCCAAGGCGATCAAGCTCAGCCGCATCCGCAACATTTTGAACATTGCCGGATCAATCTGGGCCATTGTGTTCGTGTGGCTGCTGCTTGCTGCGCGCGGTTGGGCGGGGCTGGAGCGATGGGCGGAGGGGATTTCGCAGCGGCGATGGATTCAGGGAGCCGTTTTCTTCATCGCGTACTTCATCATCGGGGAGCTAGCCGGGCTGCCGCTGGACTGGATTGGACACCACTACGAGCGCGCCTATGGCATCAGTGTACAGGGATGGGGAGGCTGGTTTTGGGACCAGACGAAGGCCCTGGCGCTGGTGATAGTGTTCGGCACGCTGGTGCTGATGCTGTTCAACCGGATTGTGCGGCGCTGGCCACGGCGCTACTGGTTTGGCATTTGGCTTGTTACGCTGCCGATCCTGGTGTTCGCGATCTTTGTATCACCGCTGCTGGAACCGATGTTCTACAAGTTCGAACCGCTCCAGAAGAATCACGCTGCGTTGGTGGCCGAACTGGAGAAGGTGGTGGAGCGTACCGGGACCAACATTCCGCAGGACCGGATGTTTCTGATGATGGCGAGCGTGAAGACGAATGGATTGAATGCTTACGTGAGCGGGATTGGGGCGACAAAACGAATTGTGGTGTGGGATACGACGGCGGGCCGCATTCCCGACGACGAAGTGCTGTTCGTCTTTGGGCACGAAAGCGGGCACTACGTGCTGCATCACATCTGGAAGCTAATCGCCGGTTATGCAGTCGGCCTGTTTTTTGTGTATTGGGCGTGCGCGGGGTTTGCTGCTTGGATGGTGCGGCGCGCAGGGGAACGCTGGGGCGCGACTGACTTGTCGTCGCGGACAGGATTTGTGGTGCTACTCTTCGCGATTTCCATTGCGAGCTTCCTGCTGGAGCCGGCGAGCAATGCCTTTAGCCGACACTTCGAGCACCAAGCCGACGTCTACGGGCAGGAGGCGATTCACGGGATTGTTTCCGATCCGCAAAAGACGGCCGTGGCGGCATTCAACGCGCTCGGCGATGCATGGCTTGAAGATCCCAATCCCAGCCCGATCATTGAGTTCTGGCTCTACAGCCATCCCAGCGTGGAAGAGCGTGCGAATTTTGCGGAACACTACGATCCGTGGGCGAACGGGGGGCATGGGGAGTTCTTCAAAAACTAGGCGTAAGGGATCAGGGGTCAGGGATCAGAGAGACTGGACGCGGTTCAGGTGAGCAGCTCGAAGATGCCTGCAGCGCCCATGCCGCCGCCTACGCACATGGTGACCATACCGTAGCGGGCGCTCCGCGCTTTCATCTCCCGGAGAAGTGTTGCAGTGAGTTTAGCGCCAGTGCATCCAAGCGGATGGCCGAGAGCGATGGCGCCTCCGTTGACGTTGACGCGGGCAGGATCGAGACCAAGCGTGCGGACGATGGCCAAAACCTGTGCGGCGAAGGCTTCATTGAGCTCGATGAGCGCGATGTCGCTGAGCCTGAGGCCGGCAAATGCGAGCGCCTTGGGTATGGCGGTGATGGGGCCGATGCCCATCTCTTCAGGCAAACAGCCTGTTACGGCATAGGAGACGAGGCGAGCGAGAGGACGAATGCCGAGCTCGCGGGCGAGAACGTCTTCCATGAGGACGACGGCGGCGCCGCCGTCGGAGGTTTGCGACGAGTTGCCGGCGGTGACGGTGCCCTGCGCGTGAAAGACGGGCTTGAGTTGAGAGAGAGCTTCGGCGGAGGTGTCAGCGCGAGGGCCTTCGTCGGCGGAGAAGATTTTTTCCTGGACTTGCGGTGTGCCTGCTGATACTCCCGGAACGGCAGAGGCAACCGTCACGGGGACGAGCTCTTCAGTGAAGCGGCCGGCGGCTTGCGCCGCGAGAGCCTTCTGGTGGCTACGGAGGGCGTATTCGTCCTGGTCTTCGCGGGAGACGGCGTAGTGGCGGGCGACGCGCTCTGCAGTGAGTCCCATGGTGAGCAGAGAGGCGGGATAGTTGGCGGCGAGCCAGGGATTGGGGCTGGGCTTGTTGCCGCCCATGGGAATCAGGCTCATGGATTCGGCCCCGCCGGCGATGACGACGCTGCGCGCGGCCGGAGCGGATGCGCTGATCGGCCATGGCGATGGCCTCGAGGCCCGACGCGCAGAGGCGATTGACGGTGGCGCCGGGAATCTCGACCGGCAGGCCGGCGCGCAGAGCGGCCATGCGGGCAATGTTAAAACCCTGCTCGCCTTCGGGCTGGGCGCAGCCCAGGATGACGTCATCAATAGCAGATTTGTCGAGGGCTGGAACTCTGTCCAGGGCTCCGCCAATGGCGGTTGCAGCGAGGTCGTCGGGGCGGGTAGTGGAGAGCGCGCCTTTGGGGGCGCGGCCCACGGGAGTGCGGACGGCGGCGACGAGGACGGCTTCGGACATGAGTGGCTCCAAAAGCAACGAACAGAGGACAGAAGACATCGAACAGGAGGCAGTGGTCTGCTGGCTCATTGTTAGATGGCGACACGGGCAGAGGTCAAGTTGTTCCGGCGCTGACTCTGGACGCGATGCTAGTCCTGCGTATCGAGGAGCGTCCAGGCGTTATGGAGTAAAAGTGGTAGATGGTGCGCCCGTCGATCCTGGAGTCGGCAAGTGCATCGTGGTCAGTGCGTGCGGGCGGATGGGGCATGTCCATTTGCACCTCGTGAATCTGGTCGGGTGATGCCGGATCGATACCCCAGTTGAAGCCGAGGATTTTGTTTGAGCCATGGGACTGAAGGCGCTCGGTTTCGGGAGCGGAGGCCAGCACCATGGGGTCGCCGGGCTGCTCGAAAAAAGACCAGCAGCGAGACGATCCATCGACGGAACAGAGGACGGCCCAGTCGGACGAGCCATGGTGTTCGAGGCTGGCGTGAACGACATTTTCCGGCTGGTGCGCCTCGTAAGTTTGCGGAATGAGGCAGCCGCGGTGGGTGAGGCGATCCTGGATTGAGGGCGGGATCTGGGGAAATGAGCTAACGGGAAGATGGCGGATGATGTAGGACGTAGGATGACCGTCGAGGATGATTTTGCCGGAGGTGTTGAGGGTTCCCCAATCGGACTGTTGCGCAGGGATGGCAAGGGCGGCGAAGAGAAAGAAGAAAGCAGTTCGCGTCTTGAGGCCGGCAGAGAACATGGGCGAGACTCAGGAGCATTCTAGCGCCTTGTTGTTCAGCGTGTTTGTGATGGGGCGCGGTGCGGAGGCAGAGTCCGGTACATCCATACGGCGCTGGGGATGAGGGCCAGCTCGAGGACGGCCGCGATCCAAGCGTACAGGTGCACTGACGCGAGTGAAGGAATGTCACTCAGCGGCGCGAGAATGACAATGCCAACGAAGATCGCCAGGTATATGCGCTCGCCCCTTCGCGTGTGGCGCAAGATAAAGATGAGTACGGCAGCGCAGAGAATGGCGCGCCAAAGATGAAGAATGATATCGAAAAGGGTCGGCGGAAATCTGAAGCGGGTGAGCCAACTTGTGTGCCCAGGAACATAAAGTTCGAAGAGATAACGGAGATTCCTCAATGCAATGAGAACCCCAACGCAGAGAGCAATGGTTGCGCCGCGGCTGGTGTGAATCAGGAGCGGGCCTTGGATGGGTTCCTGCATCGGCGGGAATTATATCTCTTCGATGTTCGCTGTCCAGTGTGAAAGAGACAGCGTGAAAAGCAACCGCAGATCCTTCGACTCCTCCGCCGTGGCGGACTCGCCCAGGATGACAACTCATTGATTTCGCGTTGACCCTGTGAAGAGGAGGAGCGCTAGTTGCGCAGCGGCTTGCCGGTCTTGAGGGTGAAAGCGATGCGCTCCTGCGTGTTGCGCTCGCCGCAGAGCGAGAGGAAGGCCTCGCGCTCGAGATCAAGCAGGTATTGCTCGCTGACGAGCGAGCCGGGCGTGACGCGGCCGCCGGCGAGGATGTACGCCACCCAGCGGGCAACCTTCTGGTCGTGCTCGGAGGCGTAGCCGGCTTCGCCCATGAGATAGATGCCGGTTTCGAGGGCGGCAATCGCGGCCATGCCGGGAACAGGAACCTGGGTGCGGGGCTGCGGGGCGGTGTAACCAGCCTCAGCCAGCACAGCGGCCTGGGCTTTGGCATCGAGAAGGAGGCGCTCGCGGTTCATGGTGATGCGGTCGGAGGGCGAGAGCAGGCCGAGGGAACGCGCTTCAGCGGCGGAGGTAGCAACTTTGGCCATGGCTATGGTTTCGAGCGAGCGCTTGATGGCCGTGGCGAACTCGGCAGATTGAGCGAATCGGGATGGAGGATCTTTTGGATCGGGTGGCGCGAGCGCGATGGCCGAGTCGAAGGCACGGAGGAACATCTCTTTCGTCCCGCCGCCGGCGGGGATGAGTCCGACACCGGCTTCGACGAGTCCCATGTAGGTTTCAGCGTGGGGCTGGCGGCGCACTGCGTGCAGGCAAATCTCGGCACCGCCACCGAGGGTGAGGCCGAAAGGCGCAGCGATGACCGGGCGCGGGCAGAATTTGACGGCCGCGGTCATCTGTTGGAAGCCATGGATGACCTGAGCCAACTCGTCCCACTCGCCTTCCTGTGCGGCAAGCAAGAGCTGCATGAGATTGGCGCCGACGGAGAAGTTGTCGCGGTCGCCGCAAATAACAAAGCCGGCAAAATCGCGGACTGCGTCGGATGAGGAATTGAGGACGGCAGAGATCAGCGATAGGACGTCGCCGCCGATGGCGTTCTTGAGCGAGTGCAACTCGATGCAGGCGATCCCGTCGCCTATATCGACGAGTGAGGCACCGGGGTTGGTGCGGACGACCTTATGCGTGCGGCGGAAATCGGCGACACGGGCGTGACCGTGAACGGAAGGAACGGGAATGGACTCGCGTGTGGCTGGCTGATAGCACTGCTGGTGATCCGACGAGTACCAACTGGAGCGCGATGCGGCGAGCAGCGACAGGACCCGATCGCTTACTGGCAGTTGAATCGCTTTCATGCGGGCGACGGTTTCGGGGACGCCGGCGGCATCCCACATTTCAAAGGGGCCGAGTTCCCAGTTAAAGCCGGCACGCATAGCTGCGTCGATGGAAGGTGCATCGTCGGAGACTTCGCCGATGCGATCGGCGGCGAAGTTCCATAAATTGGAGAGGAAGGGCCAGAGGAAGGCCGCGGCCTTGTCTTTGGCAGGGTTGTTAGCAAGGAACATGCGCAGGCGCTCGGGAGTGGAGGCGTCGTTTTTGGCCATCTCAAGCGAAGGCAGGGCGGGCTTTGCCGCGGGACGATATTCGAAGGTCGCCGGATCGAGGACGAGGCGTTCGTCTTTTCCACTGGCGCTGCGAATTTTCTTGTAGAAGCCCTGGCCTGATTTCCACCGCGGCGACATGGGTCCGTCGCCGGGGACCCCGGTTTTGTCGCCGAGCCAGCCGCGCTTCAACATTTCATCGAGGATGGAAGAGAATCTGCCGCCGGTGACGCCCTGCGGGAAGTTGGCGGCGACATGGGCGAGGATGTCGATGCCAACCAGATCGGCGAGGCGAAAGGTTCCAGTGCGCGGCCAGCCAATAGCGGGCCCGGTGAGCGCGTCCACGTCTTCGATGGAAAGTCCCTGCTCGAGCATCAGATTGGCGGCATTGAACATGACCGCAATGCCAATGCGGTTGGCGATGAAGTTGGGCGTGTCGTGAGCGAATACGACTTGTTTGCCGAGAAAGCGATCGGCGAAGGCGGTAAAAGCGGCGACCGCGGCGGGATTGGTTTGGGGAGTGGGGATGACTTCAAGGAGGCGCATGTAGCGCGGCGGGTTGAAGAAGTGTGTGCCGAAGAAACGGCTGGCGAGCTCAGGAATGGCAGCGGCGATGCGGGCAATGGGCAAGCCGGAAGTGTTGGTGGTGAGGAGCGCGTGCGGCGCGAGATGCGGAAGAACGCGAGTGAGGAGCGCAGTTTTAATTTCGAGATTTTCGGCGACGGCTTCGACAACCCAGTCGCACTGGGCAAGCTTGGGCAGGTCATCGTCGAAGTTGCCGGGACTGATGAGCCCGATGAGCGATGAGTCAAAAAGCGCGGCGGGCCTGGATTTTGCGAGACCGGCAAGGGCGGCATGCGCTAACGAGCGGTCACTGCTTCCCGGCTTTGGCGAGAGGTCGAGGAGGAGCGTGGGGATTCCAGCGTTGGCGAGATGCGCGGCGATGCGAGAGCCCATGGTTCCGGCGCCGAGAACAGCGGCACGGCGAACGAGCAGGGGCTTGGAATCAAGCGGTGGAGCGGGAGTTGCGGCCGTGGCAAAGGTACTCATGCGGGCTCTCCCTGAGGCGATCAGCTGTCGCTCTACATCAGGTGTAAACGGTGGTCAGCATACGCAAGGCAGCGGGGCGGGGTCAAGGAATGTGTGCCAGCGTATTTGGTCGGAACCAACTCAGTATTCGATTTTATTCGGCGAGGCGATCCATGCGGCGAAGCTGGCCCACGCTTCGTCACCGAGCAATTGCATTGAGCGGAGTTTACGCTGGTTCGAGTCTTTGCGAAGTTCTGCGTAGAGGAAGGCGTCATCGAATCCGGCTCGGGCTGCATCGGAGGCGCTGGCGCCGTAGTAGACGGCATCGAGTCGCGCCCAATAAGCCGCAGCGAGGCACATGGGACAAGGCTCGCAACTAGTGTAGAGTTCGCAGCCGGCGAGGGCGAAAGTTCCCTGCGCTTTAGCGGCGGCGCGAATCGCGTTGACCTCAGCATGCGCTGTGGGATCGTTGGTTGTGGTTACCGAGTTGACGCCTTCGCCGAGGATTTTGCTGTCGCGTACGATGACTGCCGCAAACGGCCCGCCTTTGCCGGCGGCCACATTTTGCGTGGCCAACGCAATGGCACGGCGCAGGAACTCCGGGTTGGGTTGGGTGGGCATGCGAGGGATCCGGTCCCAGGGGAACGCGAAGATAGATTCAGTATGGCATAGGATTAGCGCCTGCCAGGAAATCGGCCGACTTACCGAGTTCGCGCCAGCGCGGTGTCGAGATGGGCGAATTGAGATCCGCGCTCAGGCAGCCACCCGCGCCTCAAGCACCTCAAGGAAGCAAGCCAACCATGCCGGGTGCGCGGGCCACGCCGGGCCAGTGACTAGATTGCCATCGACGACCGCCTCGGAGAACTCGACAGAGACGTAAGTGCCGCCTGCCTGTTCGACATCCGGAGCGCAGGCGGGATAGGCATTGAGTTTACGGCTCTTGATCACTCCCGCAGCGGCGAGCAGCTGCGGACCGTGGCACAGCGCGGCGATGGGCTTGTTGGCTTTGGCAAAGTGACGGACGACGTCGAGGACTTTGGGGTTGAGCCGCAGATACTCAGGTGCGCGGCCGCCAGGAATGATGAGGCCGTCGTATTGCGCGGGGTCGATTTCGTCGAAGCTGGCGTTGAGCGTGAAGTTGTGCCCGCGTTTCTCAGTGTAGGTTTGATCGCCTTCGAAGTCGTGGATTGCAGTGCGGACGATTTCGCCCTTTGTCTTGCCGGGGCAGACGGCGTGGACGGTGTGGCCGACCATCTGGAGAGCCTGAAATGGAACCATAATCTCGTAGTCCTCAACAAAATCACCGGCGAGAAGCAAAAGCTTTGCGGATTTCATTGCCAATTCCTCCGCACCAAGTTTGCCACAGGCTGTCAGGCCGCGCCGTAAAATCTCTTCATGGTTGAAGCCAGAACGCTTGCGTCGTTGAATGCACGCATTGTTGCTTGCGAGCTTTGCCCGCGGCTGCGCGCGCATTGCTCCGAAGTGGCGCGAGTGCGACGGAGGGCTTATGTCGAATGCGAGTATTGGGGTCGTCCCGTGCCGTCTTTCGGCGATCCAACGGCGCGCGTGCTGGCACTGGGGCTGGCGCCCGGGGCTCATGGATCGAATCGCACGGGGCGGCCGTTCACGGGTGATGGATCAGGCAATTTTCTGTATCCCGTGTTGCACGACGCAGGCTTTGCGTCGCAGCCCACGGC
The DNA here is from genome assembly GCA_963841365.1 of uncultured Acidobacteriaceae bacterium. Lineage (GTDB taxonomy): Bacteria > Acidobacteriota > Terriglobia > Terriglobales > Acidobacteriaceae > Telmatobacter. The sequence goes on along the minus strand of CAWJDG010000022.1, from coordinate 15,020 downwards.
AACATCGCTCGAAGATGGCATGAAACTGAGTGGGTTGTGGATCACCTCCGTTGCACGCTGCGCTCCGCCGGGAAACAAGCCGACGACCGAAGAGTTGCGGAATTGCGCTCGATGGCTCGACCTAGAGATGAGATTACTTGCGGATTTGCGCGTTGTGGTTTGCCTGGGGCGAATCGCTTTTGATGGGCTGCTGGCACACGAGGCCCGGATGGGGATGACGCACAAGCGTGCAGGATTTGTCTTTGCCCACGGCGCCGAATACAAATTGCCTGGCGGACTGATGGTGATTGCGAGCTATCATCCTTCACTGCAGAACACGAACACAGGAAAACTGACACGGGCAATGCTGCTTAAAGTTTTCAAGCGAGCACGCAAACTGGCGGGGCTGTGAAGGGCGGGCTTGGCTGAGGCTCACGCGAGGAGAAGGGAAAGGAGAAGAGATGAACAGGATAGCGAAAGAGATTTTGAAGGACGTTGCGCTTGAGGAGATCGCGCCGAATCCTCGGATAAGCAAGGGCCCCGTCGATCATTGGGCGCCGGCGGTACTGCTGGAACGGGCGGCCTATCTGCGCAAGATGGCTAAGCTTGGGGATGGCTCAGCGTCAGAGATGCTGAAGGAGTATCCGCAGCACTGCGCGATGCTTTCGTTTCGCAACCGCAGCGGTGAAGCGGAGGTGCATGAGCGATTCGCCGACCTTTTTTGCGTGCTTGCCGGCACGGCCACGCTCGTGACAGGCGGCGTTGTGAAAGGGGCGCGGCTAGTTGAGGCGGGAGAGACGCGCGGGATCGCAATCGAGGGTGGCGCGCGGCAGACGTTGCGGGCGGGAGATTTGGCGCACGTGCCGTCGGGCACACCTCATCAGATGATTCTGGCTGGGGAGAATACGATCACTTGCTTGGTGATGAAGGTGCAGGAGGTTTTGTAGGCGCAAAGGAACATTGCGGTGCGGCGGAAAGGAATGGAGCGGGAGACCGGGATCGAACCGGCGACATTCAGCTTGGGAAGCTGACGTTCTGCCACTGAACTACTCCCGCCCATTAGAATCAATAACTTAGGTTATTGATTCTCGTTTACTGTCGACTAAGCTGCAATATAGCCAACTCTTTAGCTCATTCTCAGCCCGTAATCTGTGCTCAAAGAGTCAGCGCTCAGCAACTCGAGGAACGATGAACGTGAAGCAAATCGACAGTAAGAATGACAGCAAGGCGACCAGAAAAGCTCGCTTGACACAGTATCGCAAGAACGCTGGACGGTGGCAATTCTTTGCCGTAGCACGTTACGAGGATGGCACGCCAAACCCAAAGAGGATCGTCATCGCCGGCAAGCAGGTGAACTGGCAGACCCGGGCGCCAAGTTTTATCTCGATTGGTACGATCCGGACACTGGCAAGCGCATCCGCGAGATCGCCGGAGTCGGTTCCCGCGAAGCCAAGGAAGCCTGGACCCGCAAGAACAAGTTTCTCGCCGGAGAACTTGAACAGTATGAGCCGGCTCAGAGTGAACTTGGCAACCGTACTATCGATGACGCCATCGAGAAATTCCTCACTGAAGTGAAGGCTACCAAGGGAGCAGCAACTCTCGTTGCCTACCGTGGCGATTTGCGCTGGTTTCGTAATCTCTGTTCCAAGCGTTACGTCTCACGTTTGACACGGGATGACGTGATGGGTTTGTTTGCCGTGGGGCGGGAAGAGGGCTCTAACCAGAAGACCATTAACCGGCGTGTCATCGTGACGCTCATTGCCATGCGGAGAGCGGGCGCGAGGATCGAACTTCGCAAGGGCGATTGGCCGAAAACCATTGAGAAGAAGATCGAGATCTACCAGCCTGAAGCGCTCGAGAAATTCTTTGCGGCATGTAGCGATGACGAACGGTTGCTATTCCAGCTGTTCCTGTTCACAGGGTTCAGGTTCCAGGAGATTATGACACTCACCTGGCCCGACATTAACTACAAGGACGGCACCGTATCTGTCTCTCCCAAAAGCGACCTGAATTTCATACCGAAGTCCTATGAAGAGCGGGCGTTCCCGTCCCGCGCAAATTGATTGCGTTCCTTGCAGCACGTCAAAAAAGGAGCAAGTCGCTACTGATCTTCCCTACCCCGGCTCACCCGACGCGGCCTAGGTATGGTGGGAACGAACCGGATAAACACATGCTTGAGCTTTGTAAGAAGATTGCACTTCGGGCCGGCTTAAACCGCGGGCGCTGCACTGGGTAAAGGTCGCAGGTCGTCGGTCGAGCCCTTCTATTAATGATCTTTGCCTCTCTTCTCTGGCGCGCCGGAGCTGTGTTTCCCATCTTGGGAACTGGGCCTGCAGAATCTCTCCCCGGGGCTTTCGGGGTGGGGTCTGGAAATCTGTATGTCCAAGGTAGGGGAACGCATTTTCCCTACCTTCGGTAGACACTTATGGCACACTTCGGCGGTGATTTGACCCCCGTAGTATCGTCAAACACGACCGAATTAACTATTTCGCCGAATCGAGATCGGAATTGCACTCATTCCGGGGCTTCGCTCAGCCGCCGCGCACCTTGCGCGGCTCGAAAACAGTTGATCCGGTACAGATCCGTACGCCAGCTAATCTCTCTGACCGCATTAGATTGCGGTGAGCCTTATGGTGGCCCCAATAGATTGCGGCCGAGAGACTCTCGAACCCTGATTGCGCTGTGCACCGCAACCACCACATTAGATTGAGGTGGTTAGAATGCACCACAATAGATCGCGGTTAGAAACGCTGCGCACTAGTACACGAAGAGCCTCCGCGACAGTCCCAATCAGGGTGCATCACACCGTTCCCGGCAAGGGCAGGAGTTCTGTCCGGTGGGACGATCTGGCTGTTGTTGATGGTATTGCCGGGCCGTGTGGCAGTGTGCGGATGACACATCAAAATATATGAATACATGATCCTCTCCCGACGCGGAATTTGAGCCGCTTAACTGCAAGCCCACCTGTCCCTTGCCAAAACTCCATCCATTCCAATCACGTTGTGATTTCGATGATATCGACAAGCCATCCTGCTCATTGTTTGATGTACTAGTTCGCGATACGACGCCATCCGCGACCACGCGCGCTGCGCACCGTCATCTCCTCACTTACCGAAGCCGAAATCACGCAGTAGGGGTTCGCTCGGCTCCCACTCGCCGATCGCCGGATAGAGCAGCATAGCTTTTCGTGCGGTTTGGAGCGATCCTGTCATGCCAGCTTCAATGCTGGCGCGCTCGTATTCTTTTACGGCGAGCACGAGACCGCGCACGGCGGCGGGCAATGCACCGCAGGGCTCAGGCGTAATGACGTCGTTACCAATGCTGCAGGGCACTTCAACCACATCGTTTGCGCCGATTTCAGCGATGGAGCCCTGATTCCTTACGTTCACAATAACGCGAGCGCTGGTCGTGCCGCGCAACGCGCGCATTACGTCGAGAGCAATGCGGTGATAGCCGCTTGCGGCGCGGAAGGGATCTTCGTCCTGCACGACATCTTTTCGCAATCCGTTTTTGCCGGTTGACTCCAGCATCATATAGGTTCCGGAACGCGTGTTGAGGTACTCAATGTAAGCGGCGAGGGCGCCTTGGCCATCCCCGGCTGCGATGAGGGGACCGAGGCGGCGGAAGAGTTGATCGTTGAGCTTTCCGATTTCGGTGCCCCGCGTGGCGCCGTGCGATTTCTGGTTCGCCAACGCTTGCCGGCGCGAGTAATAGAAGTAGAGGTACTCAGTGGGAATCAGGCGGAGACTACGGATGAGCTCATGATCAAAGAGCGGCCCGCTATGAAGCTGATCGAGGATGCGGTCGTCGGCCAGCACCTGGCCGGTGACATCCTTGCCGTGAAGTTCGATTTTGCGCACCCAGCCGAGATGATTAAGTCCGATGTATTCGCAACGGACCTCAGATGGAGCAGCGTTGAGGGCGAGGGTGATGCGGTGCACCATCTCTGAGGGAGTGTCACAGATGCCGACGGCGCGCACACCGGTGTGATGGAGAATTGCCTGCGTGATGAGGCCGGCGGGATTGGTGAAGTTGATGAGCCAGGCTTGGGGTGCGAGACGGCGGACCACGCCGGCCTGCTGCACGGCGACCGGGACGGTTCGCAGGGCCATGGCCATTCCCGCCGGACCGGTGGTTTCCTGTCCAGGATAACTGTGAGCGATGGCGGTTCGTTCGTCACTGGTGCGCGCGGCGATTCCGCCGACGCGAATGCTGCTGAGAACGAAGTCCGCGCCTTCAACGGCATCTTCAACGGATGCGGTTCCGCGCACGCGGATGGAGCCGCCTTCGCGCTCGATGACGGCGCGGCCAAGGGCGACCATCATCTGTGCGCGTTCCAGATCGGGGTCGTAGAGGACGATTTCGTCGACGCCGAGCGAGCGCGCGCACTCGTTAATGCCGAAGACGACAAGCGGGGTGCGGACGCCGCCGCCGCCGATGCAGGCGACCTTACCCATAGCTCTCCTCGTAACATCGCTTGAGCTCGTCGCGCGCGGGAAGCCCACGCAATGCGCCGGTCACGCGTGTTGAGAGGCCACCGCAGACGCAACCGCGGCGCATGCATTCTTCTCCGTCCGCGCCGTCAAGCAGGCCATCGATGAAGCCGGCGTTGAATGCATCACCGGCGCCGGTAGTATCCAATGTATCGACGACGGGAGAATGCACCCGCACGGGACCATTTTCCCCGCGCATCACGGCGCCGGCCGCCCCGATCTTGACCACGCCGCTGGGCCAGTTCTGGCGGCAGGTAAAGTCCAGATACGCTGTCACGTCCCCGGCGCAGATCATTCTGGCTTCGCGCTCGTTGGGCAAGAAGTAGTTGGCCATGGAACAGGTACGGAGGTTGGCGACATCGTTGAGCCACGCAGCCTGATGTCCGACATCAAGTGATGTTGTGCAGCCCGATGACTTCAGCTTGCCGAGCAAGTGTACAGCCATGCCCGCAGAAATGGGCATGGCAAAGTGAACGTGGCGAGCTTCAGCGAGATGCTCGGCGATGGAATCGCCTGCCAATTGTTCCTCGAGTCTCGCATTTTCACCGATGTATGTGAAAAACGAACGATCTTCCTTACTCGATACGCTGATGGTGATCCCCGTGCGTCCTCTGCCGCGGCGCAACTCGGTGCCCGATACACCAAAACCGGAGAGCCGCTGTTCAATCCACGGCAGCTCCCTCTCTCCGGCGACGCCGATCAGGCTTACGGAGCGGCCCAATCGCGCCAGAGCGCAGGCGGTAATCGCTGCACCGCCACCCACCTCCTCGGTATATTCGTTGGTGAAGACTTCTTCGCCAGGTTCTGGCCATTTCGCAAACCCGGTCAGGACATGGTCGACGTAGATCTCGCCAACGACCGCTATGTCGTATGTCTTCATAGAGCCGCGAATGGCCACTCCCGTTCACGCTTCGCTTTGAGAAAGTAGATACCACTTCCGACAGCAACCATTCCAATGCCGATGGCCAAATAGCGCACGCCGCTGCTTCCCGCAACGTAGAACCAGCCGAGGAGCGCAATGACTGCCGGGATCGGATAAAGAGGCATGCGGTAGACGTCATTTTCCAGAGGATTGCGGCGGCGCACCAACTCAACCGCGATGCACTGTGCGGCAAATTGAAAGATGGCTTGCACGACGATAAGAACTTTGATGAGCTGCTCAAGCGACAAGAGACATGCAACGGCTGAGAACACGCCCATGAAGAGAAGCGAGACGGTCGGGAAGCCGCCGGTCTTATGCAGACGCGCAAATGGTGCAAAGAAGCGGCCCTCCGCCGCAGCTGCCCAGGGAATTCGCGAGTATCCGAGCATATTGGCGAATACGGCGCCAAAACTGACGGCGAGCACAAGGAAAGAGACGAGCAGCCCGGCCCAGTGACCATAAACCGCCTGCATGAAGTCGGCGGCGATGGCGTGAGAGTATCGCGCGACGTGCCAGTTCAGTGATCCGATGATGGACAAGTTCATCAATAAATAGAGCAGCGCAACGAGAAGAATGGAGAAGATGATAGCGCGAGGAATGTTCCTGCGCGGTTCCTCAATCTCGCCACCGAGCAGGCAAACGTTGTTGTAGCCGCCGTAATCATAGACGGCGATCAGGGTTGTTGCGCCCAGGCCGGTCCAGAATGCGGGCGACATGTGAAACGCGCCGGCGGGAAAGTCGAACGCCAGGGACGCGCGAAAATGCAATGTGCCGCTGACAATGACCCAGAGGCAGGTGACAATGACGATGGAAGTCATTGCCACGGTGATGCGATCAATGGAACGAATGTTACGATAGAGCAAGAACGCGTTGAACAGGCACACGCCGATGGCTACAGCGACCAGCTTATTGTGGGTCAGTTGAGGATCGATGAAGCTCATGTAATCAGAGAATCCTACGGCACCTGAGGCGATGGAAATGGGCCCGACCAGCAACGTTTGCCAGAGAAGCAAAAAACTCATGAGTCGACCCAGGCTGTTGGGGCCAAACGCTTCGAGAAGGTAGTAATAAGAACCGCCCGAGCTGGGCATTTCCGATCCGAGCTCCGCCCACACCATTCCGTCGCACAGGCATAACAGCGCCCCAAGCACCCATCCGATCATTGCCTGCGGCCCGCCCATCGCGGAAATTGCCAGGGGAATTGTGAGGAATGGGCCAACGCCCACCATATTCAGTACATTTGCCGAGAGCGCGCCCAACGGTCCGAGGCCACGCTCCAACTGCTGCCGGCTTTGGGCTTCTGTACCGATCATGTAGGACCCGCCTGGAACTTAAAGTGTTCAACATCGCAGCAGCCGCGTTGGGGCGCGATTTATTTCGCCGCTTTTGTATTCATGAGCGGGTTTTTTCCGAGGCTGATCAGATTGGCAAAGACCCGGAAGGCCCCCGGAACGCCCAGCGGAAGCTGCCTGTAAAAGGCATAGGCCGTGTACATGTAGACACCAGAGCCATAATGCGCGATGACCATGCCTCCTTTTTGTGGCTCCTGGCTTGGATCGTGCGTTTCAAGAAGCGGTTCGTATTGCGGATCCCAGCTTTTGAGGAACTTGGAGCCCCGCTCTTCGATCCAGCCGTCGAAGTCTTTTTGGGTAATGACATTCGGCCATTTCATGGCCGGGCTGTTGGGATCGAGGATGGCGACGACAGAGTGCTCATCGGTCACTTCCTCAGGATTTGAGGTCATGCTGTAAGGATACGGACCGAAGTTGTGGTCGAATTCCGGAGTCTGATACTGGACGACCACGGCGCCGCCGTTCTTGACGTATTGCAGCAAACGCTCATTGTAGGTGCGCAGATCGTCGCGAACCGCGTAGGCGCGGACACCGATGAGGATTTCGTCGTATTTCTGAAGATCGCCGCTGGCCAGATCATTGGCGGTAAGGAAATGCACGTGAATCCCCAGGTCCACAAGTGAGGCTGGGATATCGTCGCCGCTGCCTTCGATATAGCCGATCTGCAGATTGGAGGCTACTTTGATGTTTGCGCCGCTGAGCTGATAATTGGCGTCGCTGTAATCGAAGTAAGGCCGCAGGCCGGGATAGCCGATCTGAACATAGCCTTCCTTGTATTCGTGATTGTCGTAATCGGCGACAGCTTTGAGTTGATAGGCCTTTTCCTGAATCTTCGCGGGAAAGACGTTGAAGCTTACGATCTGCTCCTGACCATCCTGAGCAAAAGAGAAAGGCGCGCGTTCGGGCTCGGATCTCCAGCCTGGGGGTATTTCGAGATGCACGCTGCCCTGAGCCGGTCCTTTGACGTTGCTGTGGATTTTGACGCTGACCGGAATGGACGGCATGTCGAGAGGAATAACGCCTGCAACTTCAACCATGGTGAGAGAGATGGCAGGTCCGATCGGCATCGGATGATAGACAGTGCCAAGGCCAGCCCCGCGCTCGATGGTTTGGACATCTTGGGAGAGATTGATCTGGACGCCTTTATATGAGGCTGTCACCTGTGCCTGAAGAGGATAAGGAGCCAAGGGCAGGTTGCGGTATTTGGGGTTGCGAAGATCGTAGTACGCCTGGTCGATGCTGGGCCGGTCAAAATAGGGACGTGTATACGCGACGTCATCAGGAAGATCGACACCGAAGCGCGCGTTCATGATGTTGTTGGCAGCCAGCGGGCCAGAGGTTTCGCCTTCGGCGTGAATCCCCGAACTGCTTGCGCCGTCAAGCTGCAGTGAGATGTTGTCGAGATTGACAGGAAGTGTGCCAGAGTCAGCAACGTGAACGAGCACCGGAAAATGCTGGCCGGGAATCGCCATTTGGAAGGTCGGTTGGCTGCCCATAAAGCGAGCGAAGGGACCGGTGGGCGGATGCTCCTGAGTCACGTTGGCGCTGACCGACAATCCGAGCGCAAGGGCCAGGGCGTCGTTGAATTGGCTGTGCTTGACGTTGAGCTCGTGCAGGATGTCGTATTTCGCTTCGTCGGAAAGAGAACTGGACTTTACCTGATCGATAAGCTTATCGGTTGCCGTCAGGCCGTCGGCGAGATCGGGTGCTATGGAACTCGGATCGCTGGCGGAGTAGCGATGAAGAGCCTCGTCGACAGAATCGTTGATCTTGTTCAGGCCTTCGCTGAGAAAGGCATGCTCTTGATTTCCGGCCAGGGTGGCAATTCCCTGAAGCGAGATATCGATACCGTCGAAGAATGTTTTCTCATGGTCGGCAGCGGGGATTCTCGATCCGAAACGATGGTAAGGAGAATCTTCAGGACCTGCTTCGGGAATGTTGCCGCCACCATTCTGCGACTTTTGGAATCCGAGTCCGGTGCGAGAGATTTGCTGATCGCTGAGTCCGTTGGCGGGGCTGTAGGTTCCGGTAGGAATCTCCACGTTGACGCTGACTGGACCTGGTTCGAACTTCTCACTGATGTAGTTCTGCACTCCATCGACCCTGCGGAAAAAGGGCGCGCGCGCATATTCCTTGTATGGGTTCCAGGGACGCAAGCCCTCCTTGATCTGCTCAGGAAACACGTTTGGATCGCCGGCGGCGGCAAATACTTTCTGCGCCCAGCGGCCGGCGGCCTGATGGTTGCCGTGACCATCTGAAGGGCCGCCGACAAAGACGGAGGTGATAATGAGAGGCCGGGTCATGCGCACGACGCGCACGACATCAGAAAAGACATGGCCATCGCCACCCCACTTTTGCAGGGCTTCGTCGAGGGTCTTTGAGAAGCCGTAGTCAGCCGCCGTGGTGAAGAATTCCGTCGCGCAGTAATAGCGGTCTGCCTGAAGCAACTCCTCGGTGCGCACCAAGCCGAGCGCATCCCAAAAGTCGGATGACATTTCGTTTGCGCCGCCTTCACCGCGGTTGAGGGTAAGCAGGCCAACGCTCGCGCCGACTGTGCGCGCCTCATAAGCCAGCGTTGCGCCGTCTTCGTCGTCAGGGTGCGCCACAATCATGAGCATGCTGGCCCTGGTGTGGAGTTGTTGCAATGCGACAGCTAGTCCCGCAGCTCCGCGATTCTCGGGGATTGACTCAGCATCAACCCGCTCACTTCCCTGGTTCCGGCACGGGTACTGACCTTTCACGCAAGGCGTACATGTGGCCAACACAAGTGCGGCAAAAGCGCACTTCGGCGCGAGCGTGCTCAAAATCGTTCTCCTCATTGCATGCACCTCAATCATCAATTTCGCAGACCCATAATCAGCAAATCCGAACCCGACGCCCTGGATTTTCCACTGTTTCAAAGCGCGACCGCGCGGGCAGCCAACCATGGCGCCGGCCACAGTTTATTGTGCGGTAGCCGATTTTCGATCGTGAATGTTTCTCTGCGCCGTCGCGCACTAGCGGGCACGACGGCGCATGGGAAGTGTGAACCTAGAAGTAGAACTTGATGGCTATTTGCATTATGCGCGGTCCGGAAGTCGTGCTTGTGGACTTGCCGAAGTTTGCGCCGGAGGTAGAGATGTTTGTTGACGGATTGCCGAAGCTGGGGTGATTGAAGGCATCAAAGAATTCAAACCGCATTTCAATACTGTCTGCCTCTGTGACAGGGAAAGACTTGAAGAGACTTAGGTCCTCATCCTCGAGGCCGGGGCCGTGATAGATTCTCGGGCGGCAAGTACCGTAGGTTCCCAGCGTGGGCGCGGAGAACGCCGCCGGGTTGATGAAGAAACCCGTTGCGTGCACTCCCACGAAGGCGCCCGGACTCTTCGACGCTCCGGTGAAGGGATTGCCATTGCAGTTGGCATAGAAGGCGGAGTTGCCGCCGGTATCACTCACATTGGTCGCAGTGACACTAAGGGGCTCGCCGGTCTGCAGGGTGACGATCGCGTTCGCTTTCCAGTTGCCGATCAAACGCGATGCGAGGCTGTTGTTGTTCATGACAATACCGCCTTGCCCAATGGGAAGGGTATAGGTCCCACTGCCGGTAAAGCGGTGACGGACGTCCTGGGCGGAGTTGCTCATTTCATGGGCGTAATTATGGGCATCCTGGGGAGTATCGCCGCCGGTAAGGTTGTCGACAAAATCGGCCAAATTATGCGACCAAGTGTAGCTGAGGTTGTACATCAGCCGATGGCTCATCTGCCGTTGCAGGTTTAGCTCCAGGGCATCGTAATCGGTATTACCGTCGTTCGTGGCTAATTCAACGAATGCGTGTTGGCCGGCGCCGTTGGAGGAGTCGTTGGCATCAATTGTGTTTCCTGAATTGAAGCTGGTCAGCGGGAAATAGATGACCGCGTTCGGTGTGACGGTAGCGCACGTGGGACAGCTCTTGATGAAACCTTGGTTCGCATTTTGCACCCTGTTCATTTTGCGGCCCCAGTTGCCGATATAGTTGGCGCTGACAATCGTGTTGCCGCTCACCTGGTACTGCAGACCGAAGCTGGTTTGCTCGATATAGCTTGTACGGTTGTTCACACCTTGCACGCGCACATGTTGTGTCGGCAGTCCCCCGGCGACTCCGTTCACACAAGTACCGTTCACCAAGGTGCCTGTCACACATGTGACCGCGGGCCCGGGCGTTAGCAAGTCCGCAAGGCTCGTGGCACTTTCATATTGTCCGGAGTTCATGCCAGTGGCAGTATCCATCTGGAAGACAGGAATGGTGCTGCCCGGGCTCTGGGCGACCTGCCACTGACCGACGAAGGGCGGATTTAACTGCATCATGGATTCGGAGCCGATGCGATTGATGAACTGGTGGAAGACGCCGTAACCGGCGCGAACCACGAGGGGATTAGTGATGTGATAGGCTGCGCCGATTCGCGGAGCAAAACCGAGGTGGTCAGTCTGCATCTGCGTGTCGCCCGACCAGCCGTTTCCAGAAACGGCTTTGACAATCGTGCCGCCATTTGCCGGCGGCCCGGAGGAAATGCACTGCGGATATGGCTGCGAACCGCAGGAGAAGTTCGCAGTCCGGTTTTCGCGATTGAGCCAGAAGGGAGGGTAGAGTTCGTAGCGGAGTCCGTAATTCAGCGTGAGTTTGCTGTTGGCGCGCCAGGTATCCTGCGCGTAGAAGGAGTTGCCGCGGATGTAGTTGTTCACCTCATCTGGCTGTGTCAGGATCAACTGCGAGACATCGCCGAGAAGCAGGTCGCCGCCACCGAATCCGTTGGAGTTCGTGTAGATGCCGGAGTCATACACGATACCCTGAGGCGCTTCGATATCAAAGAAGTTCAGGGCGTCCTGATGGTATTCATAGCCGAATTGCAGGCTGTGCGTACCTTTGATCCAGTAGAACGCCTCGAGGATCTGGTAGGTTTGAGCGACCTGGTACTGCGGACGGTAGTAGGATCCGCCGATAGCCGTGAAACCGCTTTCCTCGAAGGGCGGTATGCCGAAGCTCCACGGAGTTTGCGGAACGCCCTGCAAGCCAATAAGGGTAGCTGCCTGGGATTTTCCGACGGGTACTCCGACAGGATCGCTGTGGGCGAAGGTGCGCAGGTAGCCGAAATGTACGGTGTTCACTTTGTTTTTGGAGAGCGTATCTGTCCATCCAAGCGCCACCGACTGATCGTGGAGGATGTAGGCTGTGGGGAAGTTGGCGCCGTTGCCGGCTACAGCGTTGGCAGTCCAGGTCGGAGGGCTCGAGTAATTCGCCCAATCGAAAGCGTACCGGCCGAAGATCTGGTTAGTTTTGTTCAATGTGTTGTCGATGCGCACATCGAGAGTGCGGGTGTTGTTGGGAACCTCGCCGACATAGGCGTAATTGGCTGCCCCGGTAAAGGTGGTAGTGGGCGCGATGTTCGGTGCGGGGTAGAGCTTCATGATCGCTTGCCCAACAGAGTCGAAGCACGACGACTTGATGACATTGTTCGTAATGCAGCCCGCCTGGCCAGGCACAGTGGGGCTCATCGTGAACTTGCTCATATAGCTGCCGTTTGTGGCAGCACTGAAGTCGCCGCCGACCATCGCCGCGGTGGGCACAGTGGAGGTTTCTGTTTGCTGTGTATGGCTGATCAGGTTCTCGTAGGAGACAAAGAAGAAGGTCTTGTCGCGCTTGATGGGTCCGCCGAACGTACCGCCAAACTGGTTTTGATCGTACTGGCCGCGGGGAATGCCGTTGTAATTGTTGAAATAGGCGTTGGCGTTCAAGGCTCCATTCTGGATGTAGTCCCAGGCGTCGCCATGAAACTGATTAGTGCCCGATTTCGTTGACACGTTAACCACCGCGCCTGCTGATGTACCGAACTCCGCGGAGTAGGTGCGGGTCTGCAGCACAAATTCCTGGAGTGCGTCGGGCGGCGGAATCACCGACTGAGTGGACTGCTCCTGCAGGTTTTCCGATTTCGAGTTGTTATCAATGCCGTCCAATTGGAAGTAATTCTGCAGCTCGAGATTTCCGTTGGAGCTGAAGCGGCCCTCGGCCGGATTGGCGACAGAGGTATCACGAAAGATGCCAGGCTGCGTAAGGACGAGATTGTCGTAATCGCGGCCATTCAGCGGCAGATCATTCAATTCCTGAGATGGCATGACGCCGCTCACTTCAGCCGATTGTGTCTGCAACTCAGCCGTTGCCTCGCTGACGACAACTTCCTGTTGTCCACCAGATACACTCAGGTCGAAATCGACTTGCACGCGACCCTGCACGTTCACGGTGACGTTTTTGCGAATAGCGGTGGTGAAGCCTCCGTGTTTTACCGTTACGCTGTAAACGCCGGGAATGAGTTGCAGAGCCTCATAGTCACCCTCGCCGTTGGTGGTGTAGGTTCGTGTGACGCCGGTCGCGGTGTCGGTCACGTCGACGGTCGCGCCTGGAACACGGGCGTTGGTGTGGTCCTGCACCATGCCGACGATCGCGCCGGTATCGGTTTGGGCGAAGGCCGGCAGTGCCATCAAGGCCAGCAACACTGCCAATGCAATCCAGGCCCTCCTGATGCAAGTGATCCTGGCCCTGTGCGCGGATAAATCGAAAGCATGCATGGAACGGACCTCCTTGAAGTCGAACCAGAAATTTGGAATCAACAGCACTGTCCCAAGTCAATTGACGGTTCCAGGGCGGCTAGCCGGCCGATTCGCGGGAAAAAAGGCGAGGTGCAGAATGCAGCCAGCAAAGAATGCAAGGCAAAGTTCGAGATTTCCTTAGCGTTTGCACTTCCGGTCAATGGGAACCGTGATGGCGAGTGGCGAAGCAGCGAAGAACCTGGCTGTACGCGCGATCGGGGAAACTGGAATCAGGCTCCGACTTTACCGGTAAAGCGACAGGCCAAAAACCCTTCTGAAATCGCGGGGGCCCGCGAGCGCCTTAAGGCACTCTACTCCTCTCGCGCTGAGGAGCTGAAGACTCTTCCTGGGAAGCAGCTCGGGCTACCTCGCTCGGGAAGGCGCGGACTCCACCCAGAGGGGAGAGGACCTGCGGCTGCTGCGAATCCCCACTACGACAAGATAGCATAGTCAGAATTTGCCAGTCCTGGCCCCCCAGGTCCCAGAACAGTGTACCCAAAGGTCATCGAATCCCGCCGCCTTTCCATCCTTGACCGGGATGGTCAACGACTCGGCTTCCCCGCAAGCCGAGTGTGGAGCTGGGTCTCACCCCCCACCAAGACGGCTACTCCAAGCGCGCACCAAGCGCAGAGGCCCCCCAGCCGCCCCGCTGGCCTTCAATTTCTAGCCCGGATTCGTAAATGCGGTCATTTAGTCCAGTGCTTCCCTTGTGCGCTCCCTGGTTTGGCAGTGACTTTTGTCTTGCCTGATTTTGCGCTTCGGCCTATTCTAGCTCATGCACTGGGGAGTGGATGTGCCGTTAACGCCACGGCCCGCTCCTTCGTCCTTAAACGAAGGAGATGTGTGCCGTTGGATTGTAGCATAAGCATGTATGCCTCAAATACGCCGACCGTGAAGGCGACAAACGACCAGTATTCGCTGGTTTCTGCGGCGCGAAGCGGTGACCGGGCCGCGTTCGGGGAACTGTACGAACTATACGCCCGCATGGTGCGCGGAATTCTTCTGGCGCGAGTTCCAAGAAGCGAGGTTGATGACCTGACGCACGATGTCTTCCTCCAGGCAATGCGGCGTTTGAAAACCCTTCGTGATCCAGAGGCCTTTGGTCCCTGGATAGCGGTGATTGCCCGCCACCACGCCACAGATTTTCATCGTCAATCGCGCGAAATGGCCGAACTGAGCGTGGAATCTTCGAGGAATGGCTCCGCTCTCATGGAGGCGCTCTCTATTCTTCGAGTCATCCGAAACTTACCAGAGGCTTACCGGAGACTCTGGTTCTGCGCCTCGTAGAAGGCATGACCGGTCCCGAGATTGCGTTCCTAACAGGTTTGACCCCCGATTCCGTACGCGTGAACCTACATCGCGGAATGAAGCTGCTTCGACAGAAACTTGACGGAGAGGTTCCCCGGTGAGCGGAGATTACTTGTGGGACAAGTCCGGCCAGCCTGATCCCGCGGTGGAGCGGCTGGAGAACGTTCTCGGGGTGCTGGGCAATCCTCGACCGCTGGACGAGCTTCAACTCAGCCCAGCCGCCGATTTTCGCAATGGTGGCCCCACGCGTTCGCATTTGCTGCGGCTGCAATTGCACTGGTTGCGGTGTTAGGGTTTGTCCGTCGCGAGCTGGGGCCGGATTGCATTGTTGTCCGGGTCGAGGGTGCGCCCAAAGTTGGTTCAAAGGAG